>SFLH01000001.1 GCA_004554585.1 Clostridiales bacterium
TCTTTTGTTCCTAAGAGTTTATTCTTGTAGTTTTTGAGCGCTTTTTCTCTGAGTAAAAGAAGCTTTATTGTCTGTTCACTTAAGCCAGTTTGTAGTTAGCCTTTTCATGAACTGCGATATAGAAACGGACAGCGCGTTGGAAACAGCATACCTGTTGGGTATTGGTACGATGTTAACCGCTCTGTTTGACCAATTGGAAGAGATGCACACTCAAGTTTGCCTCATGTCAATGTTAGAGGAAAACAAAAAATTGTTTCAAAGGAAAAAGCCGTTCTATGTAAAAAAAGTGGAACAAATCCTTCTCCATGATTATTCTGGCTTAAGTGAACAGACAATAAAGCTTCTTTTACTCAGAGAAAAAGCGCTCAAAAACTACAAGAATAAACTCTTAGGAACAAAAGAGCTAACAAATGACCGTGAGAACATCATTGCCGCTGTTTTACATATGTTTTGCAATCGTTTAACAGGGGATAAGACATTAGAACAAAAGTATATTAACATCACAAGCGAAGCATTATCAAACATTTTAGAAAAAAGAAAAAGGCATTCCTTTCAAAAAGACTAATTGATACTTTAGCGCAATTACATACCATAGATTCAGCTCTTGGGCAAACACGGTACGAAAGGAGTATTGCAATGGGAAACTATAACGACTTTGATCTGGACATTAAGAAATTACAGGCAGAGAACGACAACACAAATGCAGGTCTCACAAATAATTATATCCAGAATGGCGCCCCCAATGTTGATACCTGCAGTTTCACTTGTGGATGGTTAACGACCAGCTGCAGCGGTCACTGCAAATAAAATGCCCTATATGTCGCCGGATAAACAGTGGTTGTATGCTCTAGCTGCAGGATAGTCACCAACTACTTATCCGCAATTCCTAGCGCACCTGAAACCATAGATCAAGTGATTTGTCCAAGAGTTGACTCTATGGTATGTTGTTGCACTGAAAAGAAAGGATCGAAAGATATATATGCTAAAATGCTCCATGGCAACAGAAAGGCTGGAACACTATCATGATTGGAAAGCATCTGTTTTGGGATCGATCCATCTTGACAGATACCCTTGCTGTCGTTCATGAAGTCATGGATTATGTGGACGAGCAAAGCAAGAAAGGGGTTCTACGTCCAGACTTTTATGACAGCACACTGCTGTTGATCGCAGAGATCTTGCCCTATGTGGAAGCGCAGGATCCATGGACAGATTTGGGTTATCGAATCTGTCGGTCATTCAAAACAAGCATGGAGACCGATGGATATCAAAGGCAAACCTCGGTGTTTGGTGGATTCACTTCTAAATGTTTCGCTGTCAATGCGTTTTGCCAACAGGCAAATATTTTGCCGAGTTTCGCACGCAGTATGAACCAGATGCTGTTTTTTAACCTGGAGGAACGGTTAAAACGATTTCCAACAGCGCCTGTACGGGACTCCAATCACGACTTAATCAGCGGGGTTTCCAATACGTTGTATTATCTGTTGGATTTTGAGAACAGCCAAGAAGAAAAGCGCATTTTGATCCGATGTCTGGAATATTTGGTGGGTCTCACCAGGGACACCGTATACCACGGCAAACCCATCATTGCCTTTCACGTCTTGCAGCCCAACCAAAATCCCAATTTTGATCAGGAACTTTTTCACAACGGAAACCTCAACTTCGGATTGGCTCATGGGATGCTCGGTCCCCTTATCGCCATGGCGAAGGCCTATTCTATGGGGGTTGTAGTTGCTGGTCTAAGGGAGGGAATCGAACGGATCTATCGCCTGTACGAAACATACCAGCTGGTTGATGCGGAAAACATTCCGCGTTGGCCTGGCACGATGACCGTCGAAGAATACTGGAAAGGAGCCTGCAAACCGGAACGCCTACACAGCTGCTCCTCTTGGTGTTATGGAAATGCGGGGATAATCCGTGGTCTGCAAAAGGTTGCCACGTATATGGGATGGAAGCAAAAAGAAAGCCACTACATCAATGCCATGAAGAGTCTGCTGGCGCAAGACAGCGCAAAATACAATTTGTTCAGTCCGTCTATTTGTCATGGGTTCTCCAGCTTAGTCTTCCTTCAAACTTGTGCGTATGCTTCCTACAGGGACCGAGGCCTTCTCACAAATTTGGAACGCAATGTACGCCAACTTATCACAGAGTATAAAAGAAGCAACGAGCGGGAGGTAAACATCCAGGATATTCTGGATCAGAAAGTTTGGGTAGAAGGTTACTTGGGAGAGCTCTCCCTTCTGACAGGCTCGATCGGTGTTGCAATCACCCTATTGTCATTGAGAGGATCGACACGAACGTCCAAGCTGCTTATGATCGATTGAAGCCACAGGTATTTTGACCTCAAATAAAGGCCTAAGTGCCTTACATACAATATCTTCCAAAGGAAGGTGGGAGAGGTATATGAAAGGGAGCGAAAAGAAGTACCATTTTTTTATCCTTTTCCCGAGAATTCTCAAAAACATGTTTGCTGTGGATCAGCGATATCTCTTTGTATCCTCAGTGGTGACGGTCATCCAAAGTTTGGTTCCGGCACTCTCCCTTCTCATCATGCAGGAAATCATCAACTTGATCCAGCAAGGAATTCAGGACCTTACCTTCTTATTTCAGTTGGTAGCAATTTATGTCATCATCGATCTGCTTTCCACCATCGTCAACGGCTTAATGGGGTATTATACCACGAAGTTTACACTCAAATTCAATCTCTATGTCAAAGACCTCATCATGAAAAAAGCCAGCGAACTGAGTTTGCGCCATTATGAGAACAGCAGTACCTACGACAAGATTAAGCTGGCAGAAGGCGCCAACGGCGGAACGTTGATGACACAGTTTACCTCCTTTTCAACACTAGTTGGACAAGCCATCACCGCCTTGTCCTATATGGCCATTCTGGTTCGGTTTCACTATGTGGTGATCCTTATTGTTATTGTACTGCCGGTGATGAAATTTTTAATCACCAACCACATTAATGTAAAGCAGTTCAACATGATCAAGGCACGTACCAATCAAGAGCGAAAAGCGTGGTATTACAGTTTCTTGGTCACCAACGGAACCCACTTTAAGGAATTAAAGAGCTATCACCTGCTCGGCTACTTTATCCGCAAATACGATACGCTGTATCAAAAGTTCAATCAGCAGGACACCGCCATCGCCAAAGAGACCGCCGCCAAAGTAACCAGTCTCAGTGTGATGGAGCAGGTCATCACAGGAGGAATTTTTGCCTACATCATTTTTTGTGGATTTACTGGAGGAATTTTGTTGGGTGATGTAGTTGCCTACACCAGAGCAGTGATCTCCAACCAAAGCAGCATCCAGACCATTCTGCAGAACATTACTTCGATCAAAAAGTCCAACCTTTATATTGGCCAGTACTATAGTTTTCTGGATCTGGAAAACGACGAATCCCAAAACCAAGAAGGGAAAGTCATCATCGACAAAATCCGCAAAATCACAGTGGAGCATTTGTCCTTTCAATATGACACCGGCGGCCATGTGATAAAAGATTTGAATTTTGAATTTTTTGAAGGAAATATTTATGCTGTTGTGGGAAAAAACGGCAGTGGGAAGACAACGCTGGCCAAGCTGCTCATGGGATTATACGACAAATATGAAGGCAACATTTACATCAACGGCATTGAGTTGCGAACCATTGACCGCGAACACTACCTCAAGCGATCCGCAGCGCTGTTTCAAGATTTCATCAAATATGATGCCACTTTCCGAGAAAACATCGCGTATGGAAACCTGTCCATGATGGAGGAGGACGAAAAGCTTCAGTCTTTGGGGAAAGAGTTTCTCGTCTCTCACATCATCGAAAAAAGCGCCCTCGGGCTGGATACGCAGCTGGGATATTGGTTTGACGATGGAAAACAAGCTTCCTTTGGGGAATGGCAAAAGCTGGCCATTGCGCGAACTTTTGCCAAGGGCGCGGACCTAATTTTTCTGGATGAACCAAACGCTGCGCTGGATGCCATTTCTGACTACGAGATCTCTCGGCTGTATCAAAAGCTGTTCCAGGACAAGATGGGCATCATCATCGCCCATAAATTCAGTCACCTTATCCATCAGGTCGACCACATCCTAGTCCTGGAAAATGGCTGCTTAATAGAAACCGGTACGCATCAGCAGTTAATGGAACAAAAAGGGGTGTACTGCAAGATGTATCAGCTGCAAAAGGAGGAAACACCCCTATAACATGTGCGTAGCCAACGTTTCTTTCTCAATCGGTCCGGCGAACGCTCTCTGCTTTTTGGATAAGGTCAACGCATGCAAGAGCCTTCCCCTGGCTTCGTGAAATTCCCGCATCATCCTTACAAATTCACGGATCAGACAAGAAGGGAATGGGATTGTTTACAAACTATTCGTTGTTATTCTCCATAAAAAATAGTATACTACTTTTGGCCGCAAAAGCCGGAGGTCCTGCGGGACATGTCCCCCAGGCCTCCGGCTTTTCCTCATACAATATACCCAGAAATCGGAGGACTCTGTCTATGCCGTCACTGCAACAGCCCCCCGGCCAGCAGGCGCCGGGGCTCACCAGCGCGCAGGTCCGAAAGCGGGTCCAGGCCGGCCAGGTGAACACCCCGCCGGAATCTCCCACCAAGACCGTGAAGAAGATTGTGCTGGAAAACCTCTTCTCCTACTTTAACATTATCTTTTTCATCATCGCCGGCTTCCTCATCGCCGTGGGCTCTTGGGGAGAACTGATCTTCCTGCTGGTGGTGGGCGCCAACACCGCCATCGGCATCATCCAGGAGCTCCACGCCAAGAAAAAACTGGACAGCCTCTCCCTCCTCTCCGCCCCCAAGACCCAAGTAGTGCGGGATGGGACGGTATCCACTATCTACACCGCCGAACTGGTCCAGGACGACCTGGTGATCCTCGGCGCGGGCAACCAGATCCCCGCCGACGCCAAGGTGGTCTCCGGCTCGGTGCAGGTTAACGAATCCCTCATCACCGGCGAGTCCGACGAGATTGCCAAGGGTCCGGGCAGTGAGCTGCTCTCGGGCAGCTTCGTGGTCTCCGGCAAGTGCTACGCCGTGCTCACCCGGGTGGGGGCGGACTCCTACGCCTCCCGGCTGACCAATGAGGCCAAAAAGTCCAAGAAAAGCCATCTGCCCGGCATGATGCGCTCTCTGAACCGGCTGCTCATCGGCATCGGCATCCTCATCGTCCCCATCGGCGGCCTGCTCTTCTATCGCCAAACCTCCCTGCTGGGCCTGTCGGTGAAGGAAGGCATCGAGACCACAGCCGCCGCCGTCATCGGCATGATCCCGGAGGGGCTGTACTTGATGGTCAGCTTGGCCCTGGCCGCCAGCGTGCTGCGCCTGGCCACCAAGCAGACCCTGGTCCAGGACCTCAAGTGCACCGAAACCCTGGCCCGGGTGGACGTGCTGTGCGTGGACAAGACAGGCACCATCACCCAGCCGGAGATGGTCTACCGGGGCCTGATCCCCCTGAGCACACAGCTGGAGGAATCCGCGCTGGAAAAGAACCTGTCGGATTTCGTCTCCAATATGGCTCCAGACAACGAGACCATGCAGGCCCTACAAAAGTCCCTGCAGTCAGACACCGCCCGCAAGGCCCTGCAAGTGCTGGGGTTCTCCTCGGAGACCAAATACAGCGCCGTCTCCTACACCCCCGAGGAGTGCTATGTCCTGGGGGCCCCGGAGTTTATCCTGGGGCCGGAGGCCTATGCCGCTTATCGCTCTGTGGCCGAAGAGGCCATGGCTGATGGCAGCCGGGTCCTCCTCTTCGCCGGCTGTAAGCCCGGGCCCAATGGCCGAGGCATCGCCGACCCGGTGCCCCTGGCCTTTGTGCTGCTGCACAACCCTGTGCGGGAGAACGCCAAGGAGACCTTTGCCTACTTCCACGACCAGGGGGTGACGGTGAAGGTCATCTCCGGGGACAACCCGGTCACCGTGGCCGCCGCCGCCCGGCAGGCGGGTATTGAGGGGGCCGACCGCTACGTGGATGCGGCCACCTTAGACAGCTACGAGGCCATTGAGGCCGCCTGCGAGGAGTACAACGTCTTTGGTCGGGTGCGACCCAACCAGAAGAAACTGCTGGTACAGGCCCTGCAGAGCAAGAAGCACACCGTGGCCATGACCGGCGACGGCGTCAACGATGTGCTGGCCCTGAAAGAAGCCGACTGCAGCGTGGCCATGGCCTCGGGCAGTGACGTGGCCGCCCAGATCTCCGATCTGGTGCTCATGAACTCGGACTTTGCCTCCATGCCCTCGGTGGTGGCTGAGGGACGGCGGGTGATCAACAACATCGAGCGGGCAGCCTCTCTGTATCTGGTCAAGAACATCTTCTCTCTGATCCTGGCCATCATCTCCATCACCGCTGTCTTCTCCTATCCCCTCACCCCCTCTCAGCTCACCCTGACTAGCCTGCTGGCCATCGGCATCCCCTCCCTGATCCTGGCGCTGGAGCCCAACGAGAGCCTGGTCACCGGGAAGTTTCTCACCAACGCCATTCTGCGGGCCCTGCCGGCGGCTTTCACGGACTTGTTCATCATCATCTTCGTGCTGCTCTTCCAGCAGGCCTTCCAGATGAGCAACAGCGAGATCTCCACCATCACCGCTCTGCTGGTGACCATCGTGGGCTTCTTCATGGTCTGGAAGGTAGCCAAGCCCCTCAATCGCCTGCATTTGGGAATGATGGGCGGGCTGATCCTGGCACTGGTGTTCATCGTGCTGGTGATCCCCGGGGCCTTCTCCCTGACCACCCTCTCCTTCGGCGGTGTGCTGGTGCTGACGGTCTTCGTGTTGCTCATCCCGTCGGTCATCTGGCTGCTGAACAAAGCCTTGGAGGGGCTGGATCTCTTCCTCAAGCGGGTCAGCCGCAGCGGCAAACACGCCAAGCAGTGATCCTTTCATGAACAGACCCGCGGCCGGTCTTTCCGCCGGCTCGAGTCTGTTTTTTCTTCCAAACGGCAAAAACCGGGTCCCGCCAAGTGGCGGGACCCGGTTTTTATCCTATCCTTTTATCCTGTCTTGGAACGGCAGACAATCAAGCTTCCTCGCTGGCAGCGGCAGCCTGCTGCTCCTTGACCAGTCTGGCAGTATCCAGGGCGATGACCAGCTCCTCGTTGGTGGGGATGAGGAGGATCTTGTTGGGGGAGTCATCGGTGGAGATGATGGCTTCCTTGCCGCGGACCTGGTTCTTCTCGGGGTCCAGCTTCAGGCCCAGGAACTCCAGGCCCTCCATGATCTGGGCACGCAGGCTGGCGGAGTTCTCACCCACGCCGGCGGTGAAGACCACGGCGTCCAGACCACCCATGGCGGCGGCGCAGGAGCCGATACGCTTGGTGACCTTGTAGCAGAAGACGTCGATGGCCAGCTGGGCGCGCTCATTGCCCTCGGCGGCAGCGGCCTCCAGGTCGCGGAAGTCGGAGGAGACGCCAGAGATGCCCAGCATGCCGGACTCCTTGTTCAGGGCGCTCTCCACGCGCTTGCCGGAGTAACCGCGCTGGTCCACGATGTACTCGGTGATGGCGGCGTCAATAGCGCCGGCACGGGTGCCCATGGGCAGGCCGTCCTGGGGGGTGAAGCCCATGGAGGTGTCGATGGACTTGCCAAACTTCACGGAGCAGGTGGAAGCGCCGTTACCCAGGTGGCAGGTGGCGATGCGCAGCTCCTCGATGGGGCGGCCCATCAGGTCAGCAGCCCGCTGGGAGACGTACTGGTGAGAGGTGCCGTGGAAGCCGTAGCGGCGGACCTTATTCTCAGTGTACCAACGATAGGGCACAGCGTAGATGTAAGCCTTGGGGGGCATGGTCTGATGGAAGGCGGTGTCGAACACAGCCACCATGGGGGTGTTGGGCATGACGTCCTTGCAGGCCTCGATGCCGGTGATGTTGGCGGGGTTGTGGAGGGGCGCCAGGGGGATGCAGGCCCGGATGCCGTTCATCACGTTGCGGTCGATAATGACGGAGTGGGTGAACTCCTCGCCGCCGTGGACCACACGGTGGCCGACGGCGTCGATCTCAGACATGTCCTTGATGACACCGTAGTGGTTGTGGGTCAACACTTCCATGACCAGCTTGATGGCGGCCTCGTGGTCGGGCATGTAGCGGTCGGCGTCGTAGACGTCCTTGCCGGTGGGGGTGTGCTTGATGTGGCCGTCGATGCCGATGCGCTCGCACAGGCCCTTGGCCAGAACTTCCTTCGTGTCCGGATCCAGCAGCTGATACTTCAGGGAAGAGCTGCCCGCATTGATCACCAGAATTTTCATGGTATTTTCCACTCCTTATTTGTTTATCATTTCGATAGTACTTGCTTGCCGCCCCCGAAGGGGGTAAAATAGTTCATACACATTTATATTAGCCCATTTTGCCCGAAAGGACAACTGTTTTTTCCCCAAATTTCAAACTTTTTGCAAAGTGAGGTTGGTCTATGCGTACAATCGGCATCGTCACGGAATACAATCCCTTTCACAGCGGCCACGCCGGGCAGATTGCCGCCCTGCGCGAGGCCTTCGGCCCCCACTGCGCCATGGTCTGCGCCATGAGCGGCAACTGGGTCCAGCGAGGTCAGGCGGCCCTGGCAGACAAGTGGACGAGGGCAAAGCTGGCCCTGGAAGGCGGTGCGGACCTGGTGCTGGAGATCCCCACCCTCTGGGCGGTGGCCTCGGCGGAGACCTTTGCCCGGGGCGGGGTGGGCGTCCTGGCGGCCACGGGAGTGGTGGACACCCTGAGCTTTGGCAGCGAGGCCGGCACCCTGGAGCCGCTGGAGCAGGCCGCCCAGGTCCTGCACACCGCCCCCTGGCAGCAGGCTCTCCACCAGGAGCTGGATCAGGGTCTCTCCTTTCCCGCTGCCCGGCAGCGGGCGGCGGCCGCCCTGCTGGGACAGCAGGCCGCCCAGTGCCTGAGCCAGCCCAACAACAACCTGGGCGTGGAGTACCTTCTGGCCATCCAGGCCCTGGGAGCCTCCCTTACCCCTCACACCCTGCCCCGGGTGGGGGCGGGCCACGACCAGGCCCCGGCGCCGGGCCAGGAACACGCCTCGGCCTCCTGGCTGCGCCGCCGCATCCTGGCGGAGGAGCCGGACGCCCTGTTCCCCTATCTGTCCCCCCAGGCCGAATCCCGGCTGCGGGAGGACCCGGCCAGCCTCTCCTTCTGCACCCGGGGGGTGCTGGCCCGGCTGCGGACCATGGAGGAAGAGGACTTTGCCCAGCTGCCCGACAGCGGCGAGGGCCTCAGCCACCGGCTGTATGCCGCCGTCCAGGCCGCCCAAGACCTGCCGGATCTCTACGCCCGGGTGCAGACCAAGCGCTATCCCCTGGCCCGGGTGCGACGGCTGGTGCTGTGGGCCTTCTTGGGGCTAACCGCCCAGGACCGCCCTGCCGCCCTGCCCTATCTGCGGGTGCTGGGCTTTTCCGGACGGGGCCAGGCTCTGCTGCGGCAGATGAAAACCACCGCCGCCCTGCCCGTGCTGGTCAAGCCCGCCCACGCGGCCCGGCTGGACCCGGAGGGGCAGCGGGTCTTTGCCCTGGAGGCCCGGTGTACTGCCCTCTACGACCTGTGCCGACGGGACTTCGGCCGGAGCCCGGGACCCAACGAATACACGGAAAATCCCGTCCGTCTGTGACCACGCAAACAGCACCAGCCTGCAGGCTGGTGCTGTTTTTCTTGTGGGTCAATGGGTTCCAAACCGCTCAGCCGGTTACGGCGGCCTTCAGCCGGGCCAGGTCCTCCTGGTCCGGGTGGCCCAGAGCCCGGTCGAAGTTTTCCAGCATGGCCCTGCGCCGGGGGGTGTCCTCCATGGCCTCATACCGGGCGCGGACCGCCGGGGGCATCTGGCCCTGGCACATGTAGGTGCCCGCCACGGGCACTTCCGGCGCCAGGTGCTCCCGCACCCGTCCCAGGATCTGTTCAAAGTAAGCCGGGGCGCCGCCAAAGCCGGCGGTGCCGAAGAGAAAGACCCGCTGGCAGGTCAGGCCCTTCAAAAACTGGGCGATGGTCTCGTCGCATGTCCCCTTGTCCGTCCAAAATCCCACGTACAGGGTCTCCGCCTCCAGGGCCCGGGCGTCTGGGGGACCGAAATAGAGACAGGTCTCCTGTCCCAAGGTCTCTCGGATGGTCTCCGCCAGCCGGGCCGTGTTGCCCGTGCGGCTGCTGTATACGATGGCGTAGCGCATAGGGTGCCTCTCCTTTCGTCAGGCAGGGTGCGGCCCGGGGCTCTCGGAACCCGCCGGACCGTCTCTGTGAGAAACAGCACCGGCCCTCTTGAGGGGCCGGTGCTGCTGTTTTGCCAGTGGAAGCCTTAGAACAGGCCGGAAATCTTGCCGTTCTCGTCCACGTCGATCTTTTCCGCCGACGGGACCTTGGGCAGGCCGGGCATGGTGAGGATGTCCCCGGTGAGGGCCACCAGGAAGCCGGCGCCGGCAGAGACCTTCACGTTGCGCACGGTGACCGCAAAGTCCTCCGGAGCCCCCAGCAAGGAGGCGTCATCGGAGAAGCTGTACTGGGTCTTGGCCATGCAGATGGGATAGCCGCCAAAGCCCTGGTCGGTCAGCTGCTTGACCTGCTTCTTGGCCGCCGGGGTCAGCACCACCTCGCGGCCCCGGTAAATGCGGGTGACAATGGCATGGAGCTTCTCCTCGATGGTGGTGTCCAGCTCGTAGGAGGGCTTGTAGTGGTTGGGCTGCTCGCACAGGCGGACCACTTCCTCGGCCAGGGCACGGCCGCCCTCGCCGCCCTTGGCCCACACCTCGGACAGGGCCACGTTGACCCCCAGCTCCTTGCACTTGGCCTCAATGAGGGCCAGCTCTGCCTCGGTGTCCAGGGGGAAGCGGTTGATGGCCACCACGCAGGGCAGACCGAAGACGGTGGTGATGTTCTCCACGTGGCGCAGGAGGTTGGGCAGCCCCTTCTCCAGGGCCTCCAGGTTTTCCTGTCCCAGGTCGGCCTTGGCCACGCCGCCGTGGTGCTTGAGGGCACGAACGGTGGCCACCACCACCACGGCATCGGGATGGAGGCCGGCCATGCGGCACTTGATGTCCAGGAACTTCTCCGCCCCCAGGTCGGCGCCGAAGCCGGCCTCAGTGACGGCGTAATCCCCCAGCTTCAGGGCCGCCTTGGTGGCCATGATGGAGTTGCAGCCGTGGGCGATGTTGGCAAAGGGGCCGCCGTGGATGAAGGCGGGGGTCCCCTCCAGGGTCTGGACCAGGTTGGGCTTGAGCGCATCCTTGAGCAGAGCGGTCATGGCCCCGGCGGCCTTCAGGTCGCCGGCGGTGACGGGCTTGTCGTCGTAAGTGTAGGCCACCACCATGCGGCCCAGGCGCTCCTTCAAATCGCTGATGGAGGTGGCCAGGCACAGCACTGCCATGACCTCCGAGGCCACGGTGATGTCAAAGCCATCCTCTCGAGGCACGCCCTGCATCCGGCCGCCCAGGCCGTCGACGATGTCGCGCAGCTGGCGGTCGTTCATGTCCACGCAGCGCTTCCAGGTGATCTTCTTCACGTCGATGCCCAGGGCATTGCCCTGCTGAATGTGGTTGTCCAGCATGGCCGCCAGCAGATTGTTGGCCGCACCGATGGCGTGAAAGTCGCCGGTGAAGTGGAGGTTGATGTCCTCCATGGGCACCACCTGGGCGTAGCCACCCCCGGCAGCGCCGCCTTTGACGCCGAAAACAGGACCCAGGGAGGGTTCCCGCAGGGCTACCACGGCTTTCTTGCCAATCTTCCGCAGGCCGTCCGACAGACCCACAGTAGTGGTGGTCTTTCCCTCGCCAGCGGGGGTGGGGGTGATGGCGGTAACCAAGATCAGCTTGCCGTCGGGGGCCTGACTGTTCTGGAAGAGCCGATAGTCCACCTTGGCCTTGTAGTTGCCATAGGGCTCCAGATACTCTTCTGCCACACCCAGCTGACGGGCAATGTCTTGGATGGGCTGCATCTTACAGGCCTGGGCGATCTCGATATCGCTTCTCATAGGAAATCCTCTCCTTTCCAAAATACTCCGTGATGGGAGAATGATCTTAATCCTTGTCCGATTACTGCGGGCCGCCGGTGGAGCGGAGGGTCACGTCGTGATAGCCGCCCTCCACAATGCTGGTGGCGGAAACCAGGGTCAGCCGGGCGTTCTTCTGCAGGTCGGGGATGGTGGTCACGCCGCAGTTGCACATGGTGGACTTGACCTTGTACAAGCTCTTCTCCACGTTGTCGTGGAGGGAGCCGGCGTAGGCCACGTAGGAGTCCACGCCCTCTTCAAAGGCCAAGTCGCTCTTGCCGCCCAGGTCGTAGCGCTGCCAGTTCCGGGCGCGGTTGGAGCCCTCGCCCCAGTACTCCTTCACGTAGGCACCGTTGACCATGAGCTTGTTGGTGGGGCTCTCGTCAAAGCGGGCGAAGTACCGGCCCAGCATAAGGAAGTCAGCCCCCATAGCCAGAGCCAGGGTCATGTGGAAGTCAAAAACGATGCCGCCGTCGGAGCAGATGGGCACATAGATGCCGGTCTCCTGGAAGTACTCGTCCCGAGCAGCCGCCACCTCAATCAGAGCGGAGGCCTGGCCGCGGCCGATGCCCTTGGTCTCCCGGGTGATGCAGATGGAGCCGCCGCCGATGCCCACTTTCACAAAGTCGGCGCCCGCCTGGGCCAGATAGCGGAAGCCCTCCCGGTCCACCACGTTGCCGGCGCCCACCTTCACGGTGTCGCCGTACTTCTCCCGAATGAAGTCGATGGTCTTCTTCTGCCAGACGGAGTAGCCCTCAGAGGAGTCAATGCACAGGATATCGGCACCGGCCTCCACCAGAGCAGGCACCCGCTCGGCAAAGTCCCGGGAGTTGATGCCCGCGCCCACCACATAGCGCTTGTCTGCGTCCTGGAGGGCCAGGGGGTGCTCCTTGTGCTCGGCGTAGTCCTTGCGGAAGACGAAGTACATCAGATGGTCGTTGTCATCCACCACAGGCAGGGCGTTGAGCTTGTGGTCCCAGATGATGTCGTTGGCCTCTTTCAGGGTGGTGGCCGCCGGGGCGGTGATGAGCTTTTCCCGGGGGGTCATGAATTCCCGCACGGGCACGTCGGTGCTCATCCGGGTGATCCGGTAGTCCCGGCTGGTGACCAGGCCCAGAAGCTTGCCGGTGGGGGTGGCATCCTCGGTGATGGCCACGGTGGAGAAGCCGTTCTTCTCCTTCAGGGCCAGCACGTCGGCCAGGGTGGCGTCGGGGGTGAGGTTGGAGGCAGAGATCACAAAGCCTGCCTTGCTGCTCTTAACCCGGCGGACCATGGCCGCCTCGTCTTCAATGGACTGAGAGCCGTAGATAAAGGACATGCCGCCCTCCTTGGCCAGGGCCACGGCCAGGGTGTCGTTGGACACGGCCTGCATGATGGCGGAGACCAGGGGGATGTTCAGGCTCAGAGGGCACTCCTCCTCCCCCTTGCGGTACTTGACCAGGGGGGTCTTCAGGGAGACGTTGTCGGGGATGCACTCCTCCGAGGTGAACCCAGGCACCAGCAGATACTCGCTGAAGGTGTGAGAGGGTTCGGGATAGTAATAAGCCATATGAGGCTCCTCCTTTCTGCGTTACGCAAAGTACTCCACCGCAGAGCGGAAGAGCTTCATGTCATAGTCGCCGGGAACATTGCGGTACAGGCCGGCGCCGGTACGCTCGCTGTGGCCCATCTTGCCGAAGACCCGGCCGTCGGGAGAGGTGATGCCCTCGATGGCCCAGACGGAGTTGTTGGGGTTGCAGCGCACATCGGCGGTGGGCTGGCCGGCCAGGTCCACATACTGGGTGGCGATCTGGCCGTTCTTGGCCAGCTGCTCCACCAGCTCCTGGGAGGCCAGGAAGCGGCCCTCGCCGTGAGAGATGGGCACGGTATAGATTTCACCGGGCTTGGTGTTCATCAGCCAGGGGGACTTATTGGAGGCCACCCGGGTGCGCACCAGACGGGACTGGTGGCGGCCAATGGTGTTGAAGGTGAGGGTGGGGCAGTCCTCATCGGTGTCGATGATCTCCCCGTAGGGCACCAGACCCAGCTTGATGAGGGCCTGGAAGCCGTTGCAGATGCCCAGCATCAGGCCGTCCCGGTTTTTGAGCAGGTCCATGACCTGGTCCTTCACCTTGGCGGCCCGGAAGAAGGAGGTGATGAGCTTGGCGGAACCGTCGGGCTCGTCGCCGCCGGAGAAGCCGCCGGGCAGGAAGACGATCTGGGCCTGGGCCAGCCGCTGGGCCACGTGGTCCATGGACTGGGCGATGGCAGCGGCGGTGAGGTTTTTGATGACCACAATCTCCGGCTGGGCCCCGGCGGCGGCCATGGCCTTGGCCGCGTCGTACTCGCAGTTGGTGCCGGGGAAGACGGGGATGAGCACCCGCGGCTTAGCAATCTTCACCGCCGGACGCTTCCAGGCGTCGCTCTCATAGGACAGAGTGGGGATCTCCCCGCCGTCCTGGGGAATGTTGCAGGGGTAGATGGGCTCCAGCTTGTTCTCATAGGCGGCCAGGAGCTCGGCAGCGGTGAGGGTCTGGTCCTTCCAGACCAGGCTGCCGTCGTCGGTGGTCACGCCCAGGGGCAGGCCGATCTTTTCCTTGTCATCGGCCAGCTCCAGGATGAAGGAGCCGTAGCCGTAGGCGAAGAGTTCGTCCAGGGTGCAGCCGTCGTCGAAGCGCAGGCCGATGCCGTTGCCCAGGCCCATTTTCAGCACGCCCTCGGCAACCCCGCCGAAGGTGGGGGTGTAGGCGGCCAGAAGGGCGCCCTTCTTCCGCAGGCGCAGAACGGTGCGGTAGACCTCTTTCAGGGAGTGGGCGGCGGGCAGGCCGTCGGGGCCGTACTCGGGGCAGAGCCAGACCACCGGATGGCCGGCCCCCTTGAACTCGGGGGAGATGATGTGGGGGATGTCCTCGGTGGTCACGGCAAAGGAGACCAGGGTGGGGGGCACGTCCAGGTCCTCAAAGGAGCCGCTCATGGAGTCCTTGCCGCCGATGGCGGCGATCTCCAGCTCCTTCTGGGCCCGGTAGGCCCCCAGCAGGGCGGCCAGGGGCTGGCCCCAGCGCTTGGGATCTTTGCCCAGCTTGGGGAAATACTCCTGGAAGCTGAGGTAGGTGTCCTTCAGATCGGCGCCGGAGGCCACCAGCTTGGACACGGATTCCACCACCGCCAGATAGGCCCCGTGGTAGGGGCTCTTCTCGGTGATGTAGGGGTTGTAGCCCCAGGACATGATAGAGCAGGTATCGGTGTCCCCCGTCTCCCGAGAGATCTTGTTCACCATGGCCTGGGTGGGAGTGAGCTGGTTCTTGCCGCCAAAGGGCATGAGCACGGTGCCGCTGCCGATGGTGGAGTCAAACCGCTCGGACAGGCCACGCTTGGAGCATACGTTCAGATCGGCGGCCAGGTCCAGATAGCCCTGGCGGAAATCCGTCACCTGGTCCTTGAGGATGGACTCAGGGGCAGCGGTGACAGCAGTGACGTGCTTTTCCACGCCGTTGGTATCCAGGAAGGAGCGGGCGATGTCCACGATGGTCTTGCCATTCCAGCTCATGGTCAACCGGCCCTTGTCGGTGACGGTGGCCACCACAGTGGACTCTAAGTTTTCCCCGTCGGCCAGTTCCATAAACCGGGGGGCGTCCTTGGCCTCCACCACCACGGCCATGCGCTCCTGGGACTCACTGATGGCAAGCTCGGTGCCGTCCAGGCCCTCGTACTTCTTGGGGACCTTGTTCAGGTCGATCTCCAGGCCCTCGGCCAGCTCGCCGATGGCCACGGACACGCCGCCGGCGCCGAAGTCGTTGCAGCGCTTGATGAGGCGGGAGGCCTCGGGGTTGCGGAAGAGCCGCTGGAGCTTGCGCTCCTCGGGGGCGTTGCCCTTCTGGACCTCAGCCCCGCAGGTCTCCAGGGAGGCCATGGTGTGGGACTTGGAGGAGCCGGTGGCCCCGCCGCAGCCGTCCCGGCCGGTGCGGCCGCCCAGCAGGATGACCACATCCCCAGGAGCGGGGCGCTCCCGGCGGACGTTGGCCGCCGGCGCGGCGGCAATGACCGCGCCGATCTCCATGCGCTTGGCGGCGTAGCCCGGGTGGTAGAGCTCATCCACCTGGCCGGTGGCCAGGCCGATCTGGTTGCCGTAGGAGGAGTAGCCGGCGGCGGCCTTGGTGACGATGGTGCGCTGGGGCAGCTTGCCGGCCATGGTGTCCTCGATGGGGGTCAGGGGGTCGGCGGCGCCGGTCAGGCGCATGGCGGAGTAGACATAGGAACGGCCGGACAGGGGGTCCCGAATGGCCCCGCCCACACAGGTGGCCGCGCCGCCGAAGGGCTCGATCTCCGTGGGGTGGTTGTGGGTTTCGTTCTTAAAGAGCAGGAGCCAGTCCTCCTTGCCGGCGACGGTATTGACCTTGATCTTGACGGTGCAGGCGTTAATCTCCTCGGACTCGTCCAGCCGGGGCATCTTCCCCTGCTTTTTCAGGTACTTGGCCACGATGGTGCCGATGTCCATGAGATTCACAGGCTTGGTGCGGTTCAGGCGCTTGCGGGTGTTCAGATAGTCCTCATAGGTCTGCTGGAGGATGGGGCTCTGGAACTCCACAGCGTCGATGGTGGTCAGGAAGGTGGTGTGGCGGCAGTGGTCGGACCAATAGGTGTCGATCACCCGCAGCTCGGTCATGGTGGGGTCCCGGTCTTCCGTGCGGAAATAATCCCGGCAGAAGCGCAGGTCGTCCACGTCCATGGCCAGGCCGTAGTCGGCCACCATGGCCTCCAGCCCTTCCTCGTCCAGGTCCCGGAATCCCTCCAGGGTGGCCACAGTCTCAGGGATGTCATAGGTCATGGCCAGGGTGTCGAAGGGCTCCAGGGAGGCCTCCCGGGCCTCCACGGGGTTGATGAGGTATTTTTTGATGGCCCCCACCTCTTCGGCGGTGAGCTTGCCGGTGAGATGATAGACCCGGGCCGAGCGGACCAGGGGACGCTCGGCCTGAGAGAGGATCTGGATGCACTGGGCGGCAGAGTCCGCCCGCTGGTCAAACTGTCCGGGCAGGTATTCCACGGCGAAGACGATCCCGCCCTCAGGCAGGGTGTCGGTCACCTGGTCCAGCTGGGGCTCGGACAGGATGGTTTTCACGCTGTAGTCGAAGAGCTCCGGCGTGATGTTCTCCACGTCGTAGCGGTTGAGCAACCGCAGGCCCTCCAGGGAGGAGATCCCCAGCAAGGTGCGGATGTCGTTGGCCAGGGCGTCGGCCTCGGCGGTGAGCCCCGGGCGTTTTTCTACATAGACCCGATATACCATTTACTTTCCCTCTTCCTTGGCTCGCAGCGCGCGGGCCCCGATGTCTTTGCGGCAGTACGCGTTCTGGAAGGTCACCCGGGCCCCCTCGCGATACGCCTTGTCGATGGCTTCTTTCAAGGTGTCCCCTACGGCGGTGACCCCCAGCACCCGGCCGCCGGAGGTCTTCAGCACCCCGTCCTCCAGCTTGGCCCCAGCCA
This sequence comes from Clostridiales bacterium, assembly GCA_004554585.1. Taxonomy (GTDB): domain Bacteria; phylum Bacillota; class Clostridia; order Oscillospirales; family Oscillospiraceae; genus Evtepia. Next base: position 17,412 of record SFLH01000001.1, read on the forward strand.
CGAAGACCTGGGCGTCCAGATCGGCGGGGATGGTGATGGGATAGCCGGTCTCGTACTTCTTCGGATACCCTTCCGAGGCCAGCACCAGACAGCAGGCGGACTTGTCGCTGAACTTCACTTCCGTCTCGGCCAGGGTCCCCTTGGCGGTAGCTTCCATGATGGTCAGCAGGTCGCTCTCCAGCAGGGGCAGGACCACCTGGGTCTCCGGGTCGCCGAAGCGGCAGTTGTACTCAATGACCTTGGGGCCGGCTTCCGTGAGCATGAGGCCGAAGTACAGGCAGCCCTTGAAGGTGCGGCCCTCGGCGTTCATGGCATGCATGGTGGGCAGGAAGATGGTGTCCATGCACACTTTGGCGATCTCGTCGGTGTAATAGGGGTTGGGGGCGATGGTGCCCATGCCGCCGGTGTTGGGGCCAGTGTCCCCGTCGCCAATACGCTTGTGGTCCATGGAGGAGATCATGGGGATGACCACCTTGCCGTCGGTGAAGGAGAGGACGGAGACTTCCGGGCCGGTGAGAAACTCCTCGATGACGATGTGACTGCCGCTGTCGCCGAAGATCTTGTCCTCCATGCAGGCCCGGACGGCAGCCTCTGCCTCTTCCCGGGTCATGGCCACAGTGACCCCCTTGCCCAGGGCCAGGCCGTCGGCTTTGACCACAGTGGGGATGGGGGCGGTTTTCAGGTAATCCAGGGCGGCGTTCAGGTCGTCAAAGACCTCGTAGGCCGCCGTAGGAATGTGGTACTTTTTCATCAAGTCCTTGGAGAAGACCTTGCTCCCCTCCAGGATGGCCGCGGCCTTATTGGGGCCGAAGCAAGGGATGCCTACGGCTTCCAGCCGGTCCACCGCCCCCAGCACCAGGGGATCGTCGGGGGCCACCACGGCAAAGTCGATGGCGTTGTCCTGGGCAAAGGCAGTGATGGCGTCCAGGTCCTTGGCGCCGATGCCGGTGCAGATGGCGTCGGCGGCGATGCCGCCGTTGCCGGGGGCGGCGTAGATGGTGCTCACCCGGGGGCTCTTTTTCAGGCTCTGGATGATGGCGTGCTCCCGGCCGCCGCCGCCTACCACGAGAATGTTCATGGGAAGTTCCTCCTTACCTCAGTGATGGAACAGGCGCATGCCGGTGAAGGCCATGACCATGTTGTAGCGATTGGCTGTCTCGATGACGTTGTCGTCCCGGATGGACCCACCGGGCTCGACGATGTAGCTCACGCCGGACTTCCGGGCCCGCTCCACGTTGTCCCCGAAGGGGAAGAAGGCATCGGAGCCCACGGTGACCCCGGTCTGAGTAGCGATCCAGTCCTTCTTCTCCTGGGCAGTGAGAGGCTCCGGGCGGACCTTGAACACGGCCTGCCAGGCCCCGTCCCGCAGCACGTCCTCGTACTCATCGGAGAGGTAGACGTCGATGGCGTTGTCCCGGTCGGGCCGGCGGATACCGTCCACAAACTGCAGGGCCAGGGTCTTGGGGTGCTGGCGCAGGTACCAGTTGTCGGCCTTACTGCCCGCCAGGCGGGTGCAGTGGATGCGGCTCTGCTGGCCGGCGCCCACGCCGATGGCCTGGCCGTCCTTGACGTAGCAGACGGAGTTGGACTGGGTGTACTTGAGGGTGATGAGGGCCACGATCATGTCCCGCTTGGCCGCGTCGGGAAGGTTCTTGTTCTCCGTGACCAGGTCGCCCAGCAGGCTCTCGTCGATCTTGTAGTTGTTCCGGCCCTGCTGGAAGGTGATGCCGAAGACGTCCTTGTGTTCCTGCTCGGCGGGAACGTAGGTGGGATCAATCTTGACGATGTTATACTTCCCCTTCTTCTTGCTGCGCAGAATTTCCAGGGCCTCGGGGGTGTAGTCCGGGGCGATGATGCCGTCCGAGACCTCCCCTTTCAGGTACTGGGCGGTGGCGGCGTCACAGGTGTCGCTCAAGGCCGCCCAGTCTCCATAGGAGCACAGACGGTCGGCACCCCGGGCCCGGATGTAGGCGCAGGCGATGGGGGTCAGCTGGGCGTCAGGCTCCACGAAGTAGATGGCCTTGTCCGTCTCGCTCAGAGGCAGGCCCACGGCCGCCCCGGCGGGGGAGACATGCTTAAAGGAGGCCGCGGCAGGCAGGCCGGTGGCCTCTTTCAGTTCCTTCACCAGCTGCCAGGCAATGCTAGCCGGCTTCTGGTTGGGGTTACAGCCGTATTTCAGTTCCAATTCTTTCATCGTTCTCTCCCCCGCTTGTTACGAATGTTTGTTGACAATGGTCTCCTGGTACGTGCCGCTGGCCAGGTCGGTAAAGCGGACGTAGAGGGAGATCTTATTGGCCTGGTTGAGGTTGTCCCACAGCAGCTGGGCAAAGTCCTCCAGGCTGACCTGGGGGATGGCCACCCGCTCGGGCTCCCCCTGGAAGGTGGGAATGGGGTCCCCGTCGCAGACGTAGGTGTGCAGGAAGTGGCCCACCCCGGCCAGGCCGGGATACTCAAAAGTGTACCGGGCGCAGCCGCTGCCGGCGGCGTCGGCGCTCTTCAAAATGGACATCTTGTAGCTGCCGTCGGGGCTGAGCAGGCCGGAGATGCGGGGGGTCCAGTTGGGCCCGTCGGGCTCAAACTCCCGGGTGCGCAGGGCCTGCTCCATGGGCAGGCCTTTTTCCAGAAAGGCCCGGATGGTGTCGGTCTGGTCGCCGTTGGTGACGATGAGGCCCCGGCCCATCTGCCGCACCGGGTGGTAGATGATGAGGCTGGGGTCGGCCAGCTTGGCCGGATCGTAGGCCTCTGTGCGGATGCCGTCGGGCTCCTTTACAAAGACCCGGTTGCGGCTGTTTTCGCTACGGCCCATGATGAAATAGGCCGTGACGGCGGTCTTACCGTCGGGGGTCTGACCCAGCACGATGCCCCGGCCGGGGTAGGTATTGCCGGCCAGCAGGGCCGCCAGGTCGTGGTTCTCATAAACATTCATTGGGCTTTTTCCCTCCCGATCTCTTCCGCGATCCTCTGGGCGGCCTGGGGCAGCAGCTTCCACTCAGCCTGCTCCATCACCCGCCGCTGCAGGACCTCCGGGGTATCTCCCGGCAGGACCTCTACCGCCTTCTGGAGGAGGATCTCTCCCCCGTCGGGCACTTCGTTGACAAAATGGACGGTGGCGCCAGTGACCTTCACCCCATAGGCCAGGGCGGCCTCATGGACTTTGAGTCCATAGTATCCCTGCCCACAGAAGGAGGGGATCAGGGAGGGGTGAACGTTGAGGATGCGCCTGGGCCACTGGCGGGTGAAGTCCTCGCTGAGGATGCTCATAAATCCCGCCAGAATGATCAGCTCTATTCCGTGCTGGGCCAGGGCCTGGGAGATGGCCGCCTCAAAGGCGGCCTGGCTGCCCAGTTCCTTTCGGCTGCACACCACTGCAGGCACCCCCGCCTGGGCCGCTCGGGTCAGGGCGTAGGCCTTGGGGTTGCTGGCGATGACCAGCGCGATCTCCCCAGCAGACAGATCCCCAGCCTTCTGGGCGTCCAGAAGCGCCTGGAGATTGGTGCCGCCCCCGGAGACCAGCACGGCGATCTTTGTCTTTACCATAGGATGACGCCCTCGTCGCCGGCCACAATCTCGCCCAGGCGCACCGGGTCCTCCCCGGCGGCCTGAAGGGCGGCCAGGGCCCGGTCGGCCTCCTCCTTGGCTACCACCACGGTCATGCCAATGCCCATGTTGAAGGTGTTGAACATCTCCCGGCGGGGCACGTTCCCCTTGGCCTGGATCAGGTCAAAGATGGGCAGCACGGGCACGTCGGCCTCGCGGATCTTGGCGGTCATGCCCTTGGGCAGGCTGCGGGGGATATTCTCGTAAAAGCCGCCGCCGGTGATGTGGGAGACGGACTTGATCTTCACCTGCTCCATGAGGGCCAGGATGCTCTTGACATAGATGCGGGTGGGCTCCAACAGGGTCTGGCCCAGGCTCTTGCCCCCCAACTCGGCCATGGGGGCCTTCAGGTCAGCGTGCTCCACGTCCAGGACCTTGCGCACCAGGGAAAAGCCGTTGGAGTGGACGCCGGAGGAGCGCAGGCCCAGGATCACGTCCCCGGGCACGATGGCAGACTTGTCAAAAACCTTTTCCTTGTCCACCACGCCCACGGAGAAGCCCGCCAGGTCATACTCGTCCACAGGATAGAAGCCGGGCATCTCGGCGGTCTCTCCACCGATGAGGGCGGCGCCAGACTGGACGCAACCCTCGGCCACGCCAGAGACGATAGCGGCGATCTTTTCCGGCACGTTCTTCCCGCAGGCAATGTAGTCCAGGAAGAACAGGGGCTTGGCCCCCACGCAGATGATGTCGTTGACGCACATGGCCACACAGTCGATGCCCACGGTGTCGTGCTGGTCCATGAGGAAGGCCAGCTTCAGCTTGGTGCCCACCCCGTCGGTGCCGGAGACCAGCACCGGGCGGGTGATCCCCGTCAGGTCCAGCTCAAACAGGCCCCCGAAGCCGCCGATGTCCGACAGGGCCCCGGCGGTCATGGTCTTGGCGATGTGGGTCTTCATCAGCTCTACAGCCTTGTAACCGGCGGTGATGTCCACCCCGGCGGCGGCGTAGCTGTCCGATCTCGATTGCATATTCATCCCGATTATTCCTTTCCGTTCCAGCAATAGGTACATACTTTACAGGGGTCCAGGCCGATGGCCTGGATGAGTTTATCCAGGGACTGATACTCCAGAGAGGTGAAGTGGAGCTTTTCGCAGATGGCAGCCCGGAGCTTTTTGCCCCGCTCGGTGTCCGGGTCGCTGTACTCTTCCAGGTACTGGTCCCCCGCTTCCCCTTCCAGCTCGTAGATGGTCCGCCGGGCCAGCAGCTCCATGGGGGAACGGCTGGTAGAGAAGTTGAGGAACTTGCATCCATACATGATGGGCGGGCAGGCCGAGCGGATGTGGACCTCTTTGGCGCCGTTGGCGTAGAGGAACTCCACCGTCTCCCGCAGCTGGGTGCCCCGGACGATGCTGTCGTCCACGAAGAGGAGCTTCTTGCCGTCGATCAGGTCGTGGACCGGGATCTGCTTCATTTTGGCCACCCGGTCCCGCTCCTTCTGGTTGGTGGGCATAAAGCTGCGGGGCCAGGTGGGGGTGTACTTGATGAAAGGCCGGGCAAAGGGGATGCCGCTCTCGTTGGCGTAGCCGATGGCGTGGGGGGTGCCGGAGTCGGGCACGCCGCTGACGTAGTCGATGTCCTGGGCCACGCCCTTCTCCTTGTCGGTCTGGGCCAGGAGCTCGCCGTTGCGGTTGCGCATAACCTCCACGTTGACCCCTTCGTAGCAGGAGTTGGGGTAGCCGTAATAGGTCCACAGGAAGGCGCACACCTTCATCTCCTCCAGGGCTGGCATAAGGGTCTCCCAGCCGGTCTCGGTGATCTTCACCACTTCCCCGGGGCCCAGCTCGTAGGCGTCGTGGTAGCCCATCTTCTGGTAGGCAAAGGACTCAAAGGCCACGCAGCAGCCTTCCTCATCCTGGCCCACGTGAATGGGCAGGCGGCCCATTTTGTCCCGGCCAGCGTAGAGGCAGTGGGGGGTCATGATGAGCACGGACACCGTCCCTTCCACCATCTCCTGGGCATAGCGGATACCCTCGGGAATGGTGCGCTGCTGGCTGATGAGGGTGGCCACCAGCTCGTTGGAGTTGACCCGGCCGCCGCTCATGGCCTCAAAGTGGCCGTCGGCGTCGGACAGCAGGCGCTGGATGAGCTGCTCCTCGTTTTTGATGACCCCCACCACGCAGATGGCATAGGTGCCGTGGATAGAGCGCACCAGCAGGGGCTGGGGGTCGGTGTCGCTGATGGAGCCAATGCACAGCTTGCCCACCATCTCCCCCACCGTGCCGTCGAACTTGGTGCGGAAGGGGGCGTTTTCGATGTTGTGGATCTCTCGCTGAAAACCCAGTTCCGGGTCCCAGGCCGCCATGCCGCCCCGGCGGGTGCCCAAGTGGGAGTGATAGTCGGTGCCGAAATAGACGTCCAGCACCACGTCACGGGTGGAAATTGCACCGCAGAAACCGCCCATGACTTATGCCTCCTTTCCGGAGGTGGGGAGATTGTACTCTGCTTCCACACCGGCATTCTTTTCCAGGACCTTCTTGGCTTCGGCTGCCCGGGCCTGGCGCAGCTTCTCCGACAGGGCTTCATCGGAGACCGCCAGAATCTCGATGGCCAGCAGGGCAGCGTTGGCAGCCCCGTCGATAGCAACGGTGGCCACCGGAATGCCCGTGGGCATCTGCACGGTGGACAGCAGGGCGTCCAGGCCGTCCAGGGTGGAGGACTTGACCGGGATGCCGATCACCGGCAGGGTGGTGTTGGCCGCCAGGGCGCCCGCCAGATGGGCCGCCTTGCCGGCGGCGGCGATGATGGCCCCAAAGCCTTTGGCCTGGGCGGTGCGGGAGAACTCCCCAGCCTGCTCCGGCGTGCGGTGGGCGGAGTAGACGTGGACCTCATAGGGGACCCCGTACTCTCTGAGTTTGTCAATGGCTTTTTCCACGACGGGCAGATCGCTGTCGCTGCCCATGATGACGCCAACTTTTTTCATGCAAACCATCCTCTCTTTCCAGTTTCGTCCAATCCTATCCGTTCTTTTGCCAACGAAAAAAGGACAGTCCAATTCCCTTCTTGTGAAAATTGAACTGCCCAGACGGTCGGCCACAAATATGCTTTTTGCTCCCTGTGGTCAGTCCACTTCCGTCAGTCACAAAAAGTTCTCGATTTTGCGCTTTTATTATACTATACCCGTTGCCGTTTCGCAAGCGATAGATTGTAGAGGATTCTCTTTTTTCCCACCCCCGCTCTGTGGATTCTTTCTTTTCTACAGGGCAAAAAAAGGCCCTGCGGGACGAGGGCGTATCCCGCAGGGCCCGCCAAGGGGGTTACTGGCCTTCCTTCAGGCTTTTTTCCTTGGCAAAGTATTCCTTTGTGGTCTTGATCACCACCCCAGACAGAGCAGCCAGGGCAATGAGGTTGGGCAGGGCCATGAGGCCGTTGAGGGTATCGGCAATGTCCCAAACCAGTCCCAGGTCAGTGGTGGCACCCACCACGATGACCAGCACATAAATGACCTGATAAGGCTTGATGGCCTTGGGGCCAAACAGGAACTCGCAGCACCGAGACCCATACAATGCCCAGCCCAGGATGGTAGAAAAAGCGAACAGAGCCAGACACAGGGCGATGATAATAGCGCCGCCCTGGGGGGTGAAGAGCGTGCCCAGAGAAGCGGAGACCAGGCTGGTCTCGCCCATGGTGCCGTAGTTCAGATCGATGCCGGAGCACAGCAGGGTCAGACCCGTCAGGGTGCAGATGATGATGGTGTCCATGAACACCTCGAAGATGCCATAGAGGGCCTGCTTGACGGGCTCCCGCTCCGAGGTGGTGGCATGGGCCATGGGGGCAGTACCCAAGCCGGCCTCATTGGAGAAAATGCCGCGCTTCATGCCCCAGCTGACCACCATAAACATGGTGCCCACCGCGCCGCCAGTAATGCCACTGGGGGTAAAGGCGCCTACAAAGATGTCATGGAAGACCGTGGGCAGGTTGCCGGCGTTATAGATGATAACGGCAAGGCAGGCCACAATGTAGATGACAGCCATGCCAGGCACCAGCTTTTCGGTGACGGCACCCAGGCGCTTCACGCCGCCGAAGAGAACCACAGCAGCCAGAATGGCCAAGACGATCCCCAGCACCAGATTCAGAATTTCCGTACCGCCGAAATTGGGGTTAAAGGACGTCACCACGGTGTTAATGGAGCCGACAATGTTGCCCGCCTGGATGGCATTGCCAGTGCCCAGAGCAGCCAGAGCGGCAAAGACGCAGAAGACGGCGCCCAGCCACTTCCAGTTCTTGCCCAGGCCGTTCTTGATGTAGTACATGGGGCCGCCCACCCAGTCGCCGTACTTGTTCCGTTCCCGGAATTTCACAGCCAGCAGGACCTCAGAGTACTTGGTGGCCATGCCAATCAGAGCGGTCACCCACAGCCAAAACAAGGTGCCCGGGCCGCCCAGGGTAACGGCAGTAGTGATGCCGGCGATGTTGCCGGTGCCTACGGTGCCGGCCAGAGCAGTAGAAACCGCCTGGAAGGGGGTAATCTCCCCTTCCCCGGCCTCCCGCTTCTGGAAGATCTTTCCGATGGTGTTCTTCAGGGCATACCCAAATTTCCGGAACTGCAGCCCTTTGCTGCGCACCGTCATCAGGATGCCAACGCCGATGAGCAAGATGAGCATGGGGGCACCCCACACCACACCGTTGACCGCGGCATTGATGCTTGCAATCAATTCCATAGTATTCTCCCTTTTTCCGGTGCCCTTCGGTGGTCGGAATGCCCTCTCTTTGTCAAATTCTACCAACCGAAAGACATCTCAACGTAATGAAACTAGTATACAATACATTTCTTTTTACGCTCAATACACAAATTGTATCGTTTTTTTAGGGTTTTTGACAGGCAGTATGCGCAGGATGTTTGTTTTAATGGAAAAAGCAGGATTTTTGCAAGACTTGACCCACTTTTCTTTCATTACTGCCGGGTATTCAGTCAAAAGCCTCCCATAAAAAGCCCTCGAGGACGGCAGTACATCCTCGAGGGCAAGTAGAATGGAAAATTTTTAATTTCCGGCAGACTCCTTTTCGTCACGCTCTTTGGCAAAGTGCTCTCTGGTGGTTTTCACCACCACCCCAGACAGTGCTGCCAGGGCGACCAAGTTGGGCAGCGCCATGAGGCCATTGAGGGTGTCGGCAATGGACCAGACCAACTCCAGGTTTGTGGTGGCGCCCACTACGGTGATCAACACGTAAACCACCCGATAAGGCTTGATGGCTTTGGGCCCCAGTAAGAACTCACAGCACCGGGAGCCATACAGCGCCCAGCCCAGAATGGTAGAAAAGGCGAACAGCACCAGGCAGACGGCAATGATGAGAGCGCCGCCCTGAGGGGTGAAGAGGGTACCCAGGGCAGAGGAGACCAGGGCAGTCTCCCCCGTGGTGCCAAAGTGAAGGTCAATGCCCGAACAGAGCATGGTCAGACCTGTGAGAGTGCAGATAATGATAGTGTTGAAGACCTCAAAAATCCCATACACCGCTTGCTTCACCGGCTCCTTTTCCGACGTGGTAGCATGAGCCATGGGGGCTGTGCCCAGGCCGGCTTCGTTGGAAAAGATGCCGCGCTTAACCCCCCAGCTGAGGACCACAAACATGGAGCCCACCGCACCGCCGGTGACGCCACCAGGGGAAAAAGCCCCTGTGAAGATGTCGTGGAACACACTGGGCAGTCTGTCCGCATTGAAGAGAACCACCGAGAGACAGGTGACCACGTAGATCACGGCCATGCCGGGCACCAGCTTCTCGGTGACCGCCCCTAGACGCTTCACGCCGCCGAAGAGGACGATGGCTGCCAGCACCGCCAGCACGATGCCCACTACAAGATTCAGGGTCTCTGTGCCAGTGAAAGCAGGGTCAATGGTGAGCACCAGGGTGTTGATGGCCCCGACGATGTTGCCCGCCTGGATGGCGTTACCAGTCCCCAGTGCCGCCAGGGCCGCAAAGATGCAGAAGAGCGCCGCCAGCCACTTCCACCGCCTGCCCAAGCCGTTTTTGATGTAGTACATGGGGCCGCCCACCCAGTCGCCGTACTGGTTGCGTTCCCGGAACTTCACAGCCAGCAACACTTCGGAATACTTGGTGGCCATGCCAATCAGAGCGGTCATCCACAGCCAAAACAGGGTGCCAGGGCCACCCAACGTGACAGCCGTGGCAATGCCGGCAATGCTCCCGGTGCCCAAGGTGCCCGCCAGGGCGGTAGAAACCGCCTGAAAGGGGGTGATCTCCCCTTCGCCCGCCTGCCCCTTGTGGAGCAGCTTGCCAAAGGTGTTGCGCATGGTGTAGCCAAACTTGCGGAACTGCAGCCCGTGGCTACGCACCGTCATGAGCAGGCCCACGCCGATGAGCATGATCAGCATGGGTGCGCCCCACACCACACCGTTGACCGCTTGGTTGATGCTTGCAATCAATTCCATAACATTCTCCCTTTTTCGGCCCTTCCCCAGTCGGGGTGCCCTCTCCTTGTCATTTTCACCAAACTGAGGGGGCCCTCGAATTCAGCAGTAGTATACTATATACTCATTTTGAATCTCAATGCACAAATCGTATCGTTTTTCGCGTTTTTTTGACAGTATGTCTGTGCAGGATGTTTGATTCTTCTGGGATTTTATGGAATTTCGCAAGTGATCCATCACATTTTTCCTTTTTTGCCGGAACATAGGCACAAAAAATCCGCGGGACAAGACTGTCCCGCGGATTTGCGATGATGGTGATTTTCGCCCATCCAGGCAGAGAAATTTACTTCTTTGCCTGCACTTCGGAGAAGTGTCTCTTGGTCTCTCTGACCACCACACCAGACAGCGCCACCAGGGCGATGAGGTTGGGCAGGGCCATGAGGCCGTTGAGGGTATCGGCGATGCTCCAAGCCAGACCCAGGTCCATGGTAGCGCCCACGAAGATGACCACCAGGAAGATGATCTGATAGGGCTTGATGGCCTTGGGACCAAACAGGAACTCGCAGCACCGGGTGCCGTACAGCGCCCAGCCCAGGATGGTGGAGAACGCAAACAGGGCCAGGCCCACAGCGATGATCAATGCGCCGCCCTTCTGGGTGAAGACGGTACCCAGAGCAGCTGCGTTGAGGGCGGTGCTACCCTCGGTGCCGAAGTTCAGGTCCAGACCGGCGCCCTTGGAAGCGCACAGAATGGTCAGACCGGACAGGGTGCAGATGACGATGGTGTCCATGAAGACCTCGAAGATGCCGTACAGGCCCTGCTTCACGCAGTCGGTCTCGGAGGTAGCAGCATGGGCCATAGGGGCGGAACCAAGGCCGGCCTCATTGGAGAACACGCCGCGCTTGACGCCCCAGGTGATGACCAGGATCATGGAACCAACGGCGCCGCCGGTGACGCCCGCAGGGGTGAAGGCGCCGACGAAGATGTCGTGGAACACGGAAGGCAGAGTGCCAGCATAGTAGATGACCACGACCAGGCAGGCCACGATGTAAATGACGGCCATGATGGGCACGAGCTTCTCGGTCACAGCGCCCAGACGCTTGATGCCGCCGAAAATGACGATGGCAGTCAGGACCACCAGGATGATGCCCAGAATCACGTTGACGGTACCCTGGCCCTCAAAAGAGGGGTTAAAAGCCACGATCACGGTGTTGATGGAGCTGGTGATGTTGCCCACCTGCACGGCGTTGCCGATGCCGAAAGCTGCCAGAGCGGCAAAGACGCAGAAGATGGCACCCAGCCACTTCCAGTTCTTGCCCAGGCCGTTCTTGATGTAGTACATGGGGCCGCCTACCCAGTCGCCGTACTTGTTCCGCTCACGGAACTTGACGGCCAGCAGCACCTCGGAGTACTTGGTACACATGCCGATCAGGGCAGTGATCCACAGCCAGAAGATGGTGCCGGCGCCGCCCAGGGTAACGGCCGTGGTGATGCCGGCGATGTTGCCGGTGCCCACGGTACCAGCCAGAGCGGTACTCATGGCCTGGAAGGGAGTCATTTCGCCTTCCTTGGCCTCGGTCTTGGTAAAGACTTTACCAAGGGTGTTGCGCATGGCGTAGCCGAACTTGCGGAACTGGACGCCGAAGGTACGAACGGTAAGCAGAATACCGCCGCCCACCAGCAGCACCAGCATGGGGACGCCCCAAACCACGCTGTTGATCGCACTGTTAATACTGGCGATTAATTCCATGCAGATCTCTCCTTTTCTTCTCAATTCTCTTCGCGCGCGCCCCGCCAGCAGAAAACAAAAGGGAGTGCCGCATGACTGCGACACTCCGCTCAAAAGTACCAAGAAAAATAGGGCTGAAACTTGCGCTGTAAATTCGTCCTATGAGTCTGTCCTTTTGCCTGAGAGTCTAGTCATGCCCCTTCGGCCTCTGTTTTTCACAGATGTCTCCAGATTGTCATCCATCCGTTCGAGACGCCGCCCTGTGCCATCCTATGCGGAAGGACTGGACCGGTGCCTGAACCGGAATTCATCTGACGGGATTCACTTTGCAAGATTCATTTTAATCTTGTTTTTGCAAAAAAGCAAGCCTAATTCATTCGATTCCCTCTCTTTTCCGATTCTCCCGGAAAATTTTAGAGGGTTTTTCCAAAATCTTCCCAGGCTCTCATCCCCTCTTTAGGGAAATCGCCTGCCTCACTTTGTCAACAATTCCCTCCACTGTCAACCCATAGGCCGCCAAAACCTTCTGGGCGGCGCCGGAGCGGCCGAACACATCCTTCACGCCGTGACGGACCACCGGTACAGGATATGCACTGGAGAGGCATTCCGTCACCGCGCTACCCAAGCCGCCGACAATGTTTGCCTCCTCAGTGGTGACCAGGCAGCCGGTCTCCTTGGCTGCTTGGAGGAGAATCTCGGTGTCCAGGGGCTTGATGGTGTGCATGTCGATCACCCGCACGGAGATCCCCTCGCCGGCCAGCTGCTCGGCGGCGGCCAGAGCCATCTGCACCATCATGCCCACCGCCACCACGGTCACGTCGGTGCCCGGGCGCAGCAGGGCACCCTTGCCGATGGCAAAGGAATAGCCAGGCACCTGGTCGGTGACAGTCTCCACCGCCAGCCGGCCCAGGCGGAGATAGGCCGGGCCCTCGTAGGCCAGCAAAGCCTCCACTGCCGCCCGCATCTCGTGGGCGTCGCAGGGGCACAGCACGGTCATGCCGGGAATGGCCCGCATGATGGCCAGGTCCTCAATGCACTGGTGGGTGGCGCCGTCCTCCCCCACAGACAGGCCGCCGTGGGAGCCCACCACCTTCACATTCAGCCGGGGATAAGCCACGCTGTTGCGCACCTGCTCCCAGGCCCGCCCGGCGGCGAACATGGCGAAGGAGTTGACAAAGGGCTTCTTCCCGCAGGCGGCCAGGCCCGCGGCCACACCTACCATGTTGGCCTCGGCGATGCCCATGTCGAAAAAGCGGTCGGGGCAGACGGCGGCGAAGTCCTTGCTCATGGTGGAGCCGGACAGGTCGGCATCCAGGACCACCAGATTGGGCTCTCTCTCGGCCAGTTCTGCCAGGGCCTTGCCATAAGCGGCCCGGGTCGCAATCTTCTCTGCCATGTTACTTCCCCTCCTTCTCTGCCAGGGCGGCCGCCAGCTCCTGCCGGGCCGCCTGATACTGCTCCGCGTTGGGGGCCTTGCCGTGCCAGCCCGCCTGGTTCTCCATGAAGGAGACCCCCTTGCCCTTGACCGTCTTGGCCAGGATCATGGTGGGCGCGCCGGCCAAGCCCTTGGCCTGCTCAAAGGCTTCGGCCACAGCAGTCAGGTCATGGCCATCCACCTTCAGTACGTGCCAACCAAAGGCCTCCAGCTTCTTGTCCAGGGGCTCGGTGGGCATCACGTCGGCGGTCTTGCCGTCGATCTGCAGGCCGTTGACGTCGATGACGGCGCAGAGGTTGTCCAGGTGGTACTTGGCCGCGCTCATAAAGGCCTCCCACACCTGTCCTTCCTCAATCTCTCCGTCTCCCAGGAGGGCGTAGACCCGGTAATCCTTCTGGTCCAGCTTCCCCGCCAGAGCCATGCCCACAGCGGCGGAGATTCCCTGGCCCAGAGAGCCGGTGGACATATCCACGCCCCGCACGTGGTGCATCTCCGCGTGGCCGGACAGGTGGCCGTCCACGCTGCGGAAGAGTTTCAGATCCTCCTCGGGGAAAAAGCCCCGCTGGGCCAGAATGGGATAGAGGGCGGGGGTGCAGTGGCCCTTGGACAGGACGAACCGGTCCCGGTCGGGATCGTCGGGGCGGGCGGGGTCCACGCGCATGGTCTCAAAATACAGGACCGTCAGGATGTCCATGGCGGAAAAAGAGCCGCCCAGGTGCCCGGACGCGCACTGATACACCATGTCCAGACCCAGCAGCCGCCCCTTGGCTGCCACGGTCTCCAGTGTGTGCAGTTGTGTCTTCATATCGTTGCCTCCTCCAGCAAACCGTATCAAACTGTATGTTTTAGTGTATCACGGAAGGCCGCCTGGGTCAATTCTCTTTCGCCCCTTTCCCCCAGGCAAGGATCACATTATATAATAATGAAAAAACGCAAATTGGGACTTGACAAGGTGCGGCAGCTGTGATAGGATAAATCCACCTATGAAAAGGGCTTATTTTTTGTGCGCGGATTACGGTATCCACCCACAAACCCTTGACCCATCGGGACGGGACATAGGGAGGCAGAGGATGCCGGTCCAACCGTGTTTTCTTTTCATACCTGTTTTGGGGGGCAAAGGAATCCGCCGGGATCGGGATCGCCTGGGAAAAGGGCGAGGGCCGAGGCCCGGCGCTTTTGTGTTCCCAGGGCCGAACATCGTAAAGGAGGTGCCCCAAATGGCAAAAGCCGGCGCACGGGTGAAGATCACCCTGAGATGCAACGAGTGCAAGCAGCGCAACTACAACACTATGAAGAACAAGAAGAATACCCCCGACCGCTTAGAGCTGAACAAGTACTGCCCCTTCTGCAGAAAGCACACCGTTCACAGCGAGACTAAGTGATGAAGACTCACATTCCCTGTAAGAAAGAAGGGTGGAACTGAATGTCTGAAAAAGAAAAGATGAACCAGGACGGGGTGCAGGAGCAGGCGAAGGAGACCAAGCCCGCCAAGACGGAAAAGGCCAAGGCGGACAAGCCCAAAGCCGCCAAGGAAAAGAAACCTGGCTTTTTCAAGCGTCTGGGCCGCTTCTTCCGGGAGCTGAAGGCCGAACTGAAAAAGGTGGCCTGGCCCTCTGGCAGCGACACCTTGAAGAAGACGGGCATCGTCATCCTCTGCGTCATCGTCGTTGGCGTCATCGTCTGGATCTTCGATGGCATTGCAAGCGCCGTCATCGACGCACTCCTCTCCCTCTTCGGCAGCTGAGGCAAGGTGATCGACAATGGCTGAAGAAGCAAAATGGTATGTGGCACACACCTATTCGGGTTATGAAAACACCGTAAAAGCCACCATTGAAAAAGCCGTGGAAAACCGCAACATGGGAGACCTGATCCTTTCGGTTTCCATCCCCATGGAAACGGTCACTGAGATCACTGACTCCGGCAGCAAGACCGTGGAACGCAAAGTCTTTCCCGGTTATGTGCTGGTGAAGATGGTCATGACCGACGAAACCTGGCACCTGGTCCGCAACGTGCGAGGGGTGACTGGCTTTGTCGGCTCCGGGAACAAACCCATCCCCCTGACCGAGGCGGAGATCGCCTCCCTGGGCGTGGAGAAGCGGGAGGTCCTGGTGACCTATCAAGTGGGCGACAACGTCCGCATCACCGACGGTGCCCTGGAATCCTTCCTGGGCGTCGTGGAAGAAATCGACACCGAGCGCCAGAAGGTGCGGGTGGTCGTGTCCATGTTCGGCCGGGAGACCCCGGTGGAGCTGGACCTGGATCAAATCGAGTCCATCTGACCCCGCGGAAATCCCCGCGGGCGTGGGAGGAGCGGCAGACCGCTCCGTCCAACCACATTTTCAAAATGGAGGTGCTCTAAGTGGCACAGAAAGTAACTGGATACGTCAAACTGCAGATTCCCGCCGGCAAGGCAACGCCGGCTCCCCCTGTTGGCCCCGCTCTGGGTCAGCACGGCATCAACATTGCCGCCTTCACCAAGGAGTTCAATGAGCGCACCAAGAACGACGCCGGCCTGATCATCCCCGTGGTCATCACCGTCTACGCCGACCGCTCCTTCTCCTTCATCACCAAGACTCCTCCCGCCGCCGTGCTGATCAAGAAGGCCTGCAACATCGAGAAGGCCTCCGGCGTGCCCAACAAGGAGAAGGTCGCCACCATCAGCAAGGAAGACGTGCGCAAGATCGCCGAGACCAAGATGCGCGACCTGAACGCCGCTTCCATCGAGGCCGCCATGAGCATGATTGCCGGTACCGCCCGTTCCATGGGCGTTGTCGTTGGCGAGTAAGGCAGGAGGGTAAGAGATATGTTTAGAGGAAAAAAGTATCAGGACAGCGCAAAGCAGATCGACAAGGCCAACCTGTATGACACCGCAGAGGCCATGGATCTGATTGTCAAGACCGCTCCCGCCAAGTTCGATGAGACCGTGGAGCTGCACGTGAAGCTGGGCGTGGACTCCCGTCACGCTGACCAGCAGGTCCGTGGCGCCATCGTTCTGCCTCACGGCACTGGTAAGGTGCCCCGCGTGCTGGTCTTCGCCAAGGGCGACAAGGCCGACGCCGCCAAGGAAGCCGGCGCCGATTACGTGGGCGAGGCCGATCTGGCCCAGAAGATCCAGCAGGAGAACTGGTTCGACTTCGACGTGGTCATCGCCTCTCCCGACATGATGAGCGTGGTGGGCCGTCTGGGTAAGGTCCTGGGCCCCAAGGGCCTCATGCCCTCCCCCAAGGCCGGCACCGTGACCCCCAACGTGGCTGGCGCTGTCCAGGAAGCCAAGGCCGGTAAGGTGGAGTATCGTCTGGACAAGACCAACATCATCCACTGCCCCATCGGCAAGGTCTCCTTCGGCCCCGAGAAGCTGGCTGAGAACTTCAGCACCCTCATGGGCGCCATCATCAAGGCCAAGCCCGCCGCCGCCAAGGGCACTTATGTCAAGAGCTGCGTGGTGGCTTCCACCATGGGCCCTGGCATCAAGATCAACGCCGCCAAGCTGGGCTGAGCCCATCCGGCGCAAAAAAATGTTGTCATTTTCCGGGAAGGCGCTTGACAGCGCCTTCCCGGGATGATAAAATATTTCCGCGTTCCAAAGACAGCAGGTGCACCATAAATCCTGCCGAGGATGCAGTGACCGGAATTCGCCCTAGGCGAATATCCAGCTGATTGCCTCACGTCCTTCTGTCTTTTTGGCCGGAAGGACGTTTTTTCTTTGGTTCAAAGTCTCTCACTGGAGGTGAAACAACCAAATGCCTAACGCAAAGATCCTCAGCGAAAAGCAGGCCATTGTGGCTGAGCTGACCGAGAAGTTCCAGAAGGCCGCCGCTGGCGTCATCGTGGACTACAAGGGCATCACCGTGGCCGAGGACACCGAGCTGCGTGCCAAGATGCGTGAGAACGGCGTGGACTACTTTGTCATGAAGAACACCCTCTCCCGCTTCGCCGCCAAGAACGCTGGCCTGGATGAACTGTGTGACGTGCTGGTGGGCACCACGTCCATCGCCGTGTGCGAGGGTGACCCCGTGGCTGCTGCCAAGGTGGTGGCCGAGTTCTCCAAGAAGCTGGCTGACCAGAAGAAGTTCACCATCAAGGCTGGCTTCGTGGACGGCAAGGTGATCTCTGTGGACGAGGTCAAGGCCCTGGCCGACCTGCCCAGCAGAGAGGTCCTGGTGGCCACCGTTCTGGGTACCCTTATCGCTCCCGTCAGAGGTCTGGCTACCGTTCTGGACGCCAACATCTCTGGCCTGGCCCGCGTGATGCAGGCCATCGCCGACCAGAAGGGCGCCTAAGCCCGCCGGTCCGGCACCATTCCCAAAAAACAAAAAACATTGATTACTTTACTAATGGAGGTACATTACCATGGCAAGCGAGAAGATCACTGCTCTGATCGAAGAAGTTAAGGCCCTGACCGTTCTGGAGCTGTCCGAGCTGGTTCACGCTCTGGAGGACGAGTTCGGCGTTTCCGCCGCTGCTCCTGTTGCTGTTGCCGCCGCTGCCGCTCCCGCTGCTGAGGCTGCTGCTGAGAAGACCGAGTTCGACGTCGTGCTGGCCAGCTTCGGCGACGAGAAGATCAAGGTCATCAAGGCTGTCCGCGAGATCACCGGCCTGGGCCTGGCTGACGCCAAGGCTGTTGTCGAGGCCGCTCCCAAGGCCATCAAGGAAGGCGTTTCCAAGGACGAGGCCGAGGAGCTGAAGAAGAAGCTGGAAGAGGCCGGCGCCAAGGTCGAGCTGAAGTAATTCTTCCTCATACCGTGTTTTATGCCCCCTGTCCCATCGGGACAGGGGGCTTTTTCTGTGTCAAAACGGGCAGCGGACCTAAGGGGTCCCCTGCCCACTTTGTGCTTTCGATCAATCGAAATAGAAGATTTCCTCAAATTTTTTCTCCAGGGCAATGCACAACACCAGGGCCAGCTTGGCGGTGGGGTTAAACTGGCCGGTCTCGATGGAGCTAATGGTGTTGCGGGAAACGCCCACCAGTTTGGCCAGGTCGGCCTGGGAGAGTTTTTGTTCCGCCCGGATCTCTTTTAGGCGATTTCTTAAAATCAAGCTGTCGTCCACGGTCATCACTCCCCTTATCTGGCCACCAACGGAAGGAAATCAGGGAGGTTCCAGAAAACAAGAATGAGCAGAGACAGCAAAAACGGAATCAATGTACCAATTCGCCGATCTTTGAAAAATTGGTAGGTATAGTTTGCGGTAATGGTCGTCCAGACCACCAGAGTTACTGCGGCGTTGATCCGCAGATCCTTGGTCAAAAGCATGGTCAGGACCCACACGGCGAGCATCACATAGTGCGAAAAACTGAGCCCTCGGAGCCAGAGATGCCTTTCCCATTCCTCCGAACAGTTGTTTCCCCTGCGGCTTTTCTTCAAAATCTCTTCGCGGTTCATGGAAATACCTCCTTCGATCTGTTCCCTTTTCTCAAAAAACGTGGAGGACAAATTTCAAAAAGAGCACCAGATAAAAGACCGCCATGAGGAAAAACAGGACGGTAAAGAAGATGACGGTCTTGGTCCGGTTGTACCGGAACTGATAGACGAAGTTGGCAAAACAGGTGGTGGTCACCAGTAGTCCCATTGTGTAATCCGCCGTGTCCTCCAAGGGTGCCAGACGCGACAGCACCACCCACAAAGGAATGAGAATGGTGATGGCAAAGTTGGCCCCTTTGAGGCCAATGTACTTTGTGCGCTCATCGGAAAGGTCGTTCTCCTTGCGGCTCTTGGCCAAAATTTCCTCTCGATCCACGGGAATTCCTCCTTCTCATTTTGCCAAGTTTTCTTTGCACTCTCAGCATACCATTGCCAAGTTTTCTTGTCAAGTCTTTTCGCCAAGTTTTCTTGGCAAATTTCCCTCCCCTCCCCCGCCGCCCCAGCGGCAAAACGCGTCGCAGACTTCCCCTCCCTCTCCTCAAGCTCCCAAAAAGCGTCGCAGACTTCCGGCCCTCGCAAGGGCCGGAACAAATTCCAATTTATTTTTTCCACGGACATGCGCCGGGGAAAACATACTTCTCAGCCGCAAGTGTGAACCCCCGGCCACGTTGTGGCCGGGGGTTTGCGCGCAGTCGGCTGCATCTCCAATTTTTGAAGCCCAGCGGAGCGGGTTCAAAAATTCTTATATTGGGATTGCCCGGATCATCAGCCGGTCACAGACCATGTCGATGTTGCTTTTGTCGATGTGAGAGCGGTCCATGGTCTCCTTGACCTTGTCCACCAGCACATGGTTGCGCAGGTCGCTGAGCTGGCCCATGAGACCCAACCGGCGGCCCAACCGGAAAATGTTCTGCTGATCCTCCGGTAGGTCCAGGAAATAGTCGATGAGCCCCAGCATCTTCTCCTTGTCCTGGGGCAGGCGGCCCTTGAGCTCCAGGAGGATGTTCAGGATGTGGTCGCTGTCCACCCAACTGTGGATATCGTGGAGGCTCTCAATAAAAAGGCGGATCTCTCCGATGGTCTCGATGTCGTTGGGGCGGGTGAGGATGCCCTTTTCGTAATCCTCATACATCTCCAGGTTCTCCGCCAGGGCCATGGAGCGGATGCGGATGAAATCCGGGTCCACCTGGTTCATCACGTCGGCGGTGTCCAGGGCACTCTGACGGGCGTACTCCCGGCCGCCCATGCCGGGCATATAGAACTCGTTGATCTCGATGCCCGCCGCCATGGCCTTGATGCCCGCCTGGATCTGGGCCTGCTTGGTGGTCCCCTTGCGCATGAGCTTTAAAATTTCATCGTTGCCCGTCTCCAGACCGATGTGGAAGCGGTTGAGCTTCAGCTCCGCGTACCGCTTGAGCCGGGCCGGGTCGATGCGGTTGATGGTGTCGGAACGGGCGTAGGTGGTGATGCGCTGGATCTGGGGGAAGGCGGCGTTGAGGTATTCCAGCACCTCGATGAGCTCCTGTGGGGGCATGAGCAGGCTGTTGCCGTCCTGGAAAAACACCGAGCGCATGTCGCTCTGGACCCAGTGGTAGGCCATGGACAGGGCCTCGTAGTCCCCGTCGTCCCTGGCCTGGCGGGGGGGCTGCTTGCCCTGGATCACATCCACCCAAAAGCGGATCAGGTCAATGTCCTTTTTCACGTCCTCCGCCCGGCGGATGCTGAAGGGGACGTCCCGGTAAAAGCCGCAAAAGCGGCACTTGTTCCAGCCGCAGCCCCGGTTGATGCGCAGGAGCAGGCTGTAGGCCTCGCTGGGGGGCCGGATGGGCCCCAGCTCGAAGCCGCTGTAGGGTTGGATCTTCTGCAAGGCAGGGTCCTCCTTTGAGAAATCTTTGGGGTCATTATACAGGATGGAACCGCCCGGGGCAAGTGAGGACCTCACATTCCCGGCAGGAATCCCCAAACAAATGAGACGAGATGAAAAAAATTCTTGCCAATCCATCCCAAAGCCTGTATAATAGTTGCGGTAATTTTCAGCATATGCATTTTGACACTTTTTAAATATTGGAGGACATTGACCATGGCAGGCGTTATTTCCAGAGGCATTCAGGGCCCCATTATCCGCGAGGGCGACGACATCGTAGACATCGTAGTGCAGAGCGTCTACGCCTCCGAAAAAGCAGACAACTACACCCTCCAGGACCGGGACGTGATCGCCGTGACCGAGTCCGTGGTGGCCCGGGCCCAGGGCAACTATGTCACTGTGGACCAGGTGGCCCAGGATATCCGCAACAAGTTCCCCGCCAAGAAGCTGGGGCTGGTCTTCCCCATCCTCAGCCGCAACCGGTTCTCCATGTGCCTCAAGGGCATCGCCCGGGCCATGGACGAGGTGGTGATCCTCTTCAGCTATCCCAACGACGAGGTGGGCAACCCCCTCATGCTCCGGCAGGCCTATCTGAAGAACCGCTACAGCGGGGTGTATGACTTTGAGGAGGCCGACTTCGTCAAGACCTTCGGCTCCCCCGTCCACCCCTTCACCGGGGTCAACTACCTGGACTTCTATCGCCAGGTCATCGAGGAAGAGGGGGCCAAGGCCACCTTCCTCTTCTCCAACGACTGCCGGTATATCGCCGGCTTCTGCGACCAGATTCTCTGCTGCGACATCCACACCCGCAACGAGACCCGGGACGTGCTCCAGGCCATGGGCAAGACCGTCTTCACCCTGGCCGACGTGATGTCCGCTCCTGTGGACGGCAGCGGCTATCACGACAAATACGGCATGCTGGGCTCCAACAAGGCCACTGAGGAGAAGCTGAAGCTCTTCCCTCGGGACTGCCAGCCCGTGGTGGACGGCATTCAGCAGCGCATCCTGAAGGAGCGCGGCCTGCACGTGGAGGCCATGGTCTATGGCGACGGCGCCTTCAAGGACCCCGTGGGCGGCATCTGGGAGCTGGCGGACCCGGTGGTCTCCCCCGCCTACACCGCCGGTCTGGCTGGCAAGCCCAACGAGCTGAAGCTGAAGTTCCTGGCCGACAACGACTTTGCCGACCTGTCCGGCGAGGAGCTCAAGGAGGCCATCCGTCAGGAGATCCGCTCCAAGAACGCCGACCTGGTGGGCGACATGAGCTCCGAGGGCACCACTCCCCGGCAGTACACCGACCTGCTGGGCTCCCTGTGCGACCTGACCTCCGGCTCCGGCGATAAGGGCACCCCCTTCATTGTCATTCAGAACTACTTCACCAATTACGCTGAATAATTTTTGAACCCGCTGCGCTGGGCTTCAAAAATTGAGGGATTACAGCCCCCTGCGCGCAAACTCCCCGGCCGCTTGCGGCCGGGGAGTTCACACTTGTGGGCTGAGAAGTATTTTTCCCCGGCGGAGCCGGGGAAAAATGCATTGGATTTTGTTCCAGCGCCTGCGGGCGCTGGAAGTCTGCGACGCTGGGTTTTGCTATGCGCCCCGGCTTCTCATTTTGTGGTGAGAAGCCGGGGCGTGTTGGCGTTTTTGGTTATGCTTCCTGTGTAGGAGGGGTGGTCGGGTCCGTGGGCACCTGAGGCTCGGTGGGCGTGTCTGGGTTGGTGGGCACCTCGGGGTCCGCAGGCGTGTCCGGGTCGGTGGGGACCTCGGGCCAGGGGTAGAGGGCCAGACGCTGGAGGACGGTGGCGCCCATGGCCCGGGTGGTGGTGTCGTTGGGGCGGAAGGCCCCGTCGGAGCCGTTGAGCAGGCCCAAGGCCGAGCAGGCTTCCACCCCCTGGCGGGCCCAGTCAGCGATGGCGGCGCCGTCGGCATAGGTTCCCAGGTCAAAGTCTCCTGCCTGGGCGCCCTGAAGGGCGGCGTACCGGGCCAGAGCCACGGCCATCTGCTGGCGGGTGAGGGGGCTGTTCACCCCGAAGGTGTCCCCGCCTACCCCGGTCATCACCCCGGTCTCCCGGGCCCAGGCGGCGTAGGGCGCGGCGTAGTGGCCGTCCGGAATGTCGGCAAAGCCCGACGAAACTGCCTCCGCCGGCACCCCAGCCAGGCGGCCCAGAATGGTCACAAACATGCCCCGGGTCAGGGGGAAGTTGGGGGTAAACTCCCCGTACTCGTTACCCACCATGAGCCCCTTCTCCGTCACATAGGCAATGGCGGGATAGGCCCAGTGGGTGTCCAGCCGTCTCTCGTCAAACCAGAGGGCCCGGGGGCACCGCTCCACGCCGGTATTCCTGGCAGAGGAATAGAGTTGGCCGGGCTGGGGGGTGATGCCCCGGCGCCAGAGAAGTTCTTCCACGGTCACCAGTTCAAACCCCTGGGCGTCCAGGCGGTCCAGCAGCCGGTCCAGGCCCTGGGCGGTGCTCTTGTGGGTCTCGTGCATGATGACGATGTCCCCATCCCGGAGGGTGTCGCCCACATAGCGCACCAGCCGGTCGGCGTTCTGGTATTTCCAGTCCCCCGAATCCACGGTGCACCAGATCACCGGCACCCCTGCCTGGGCCAGCACCCGGCTGTTCCAGCTGCCATAGGGGGGCCGAAGATAAAAGCCCGTCTCCCCCGTGCCCCACACCCCGGTGGTCTGGGTGATGGCCTGGGCGGTGGCGCTGATCTGCTGGCGGATGGCGGCGTTGCTGCTGTTGGCCAGATAGGGGTGGTCGTAGGTATGGTTGCCCACTTGATGGCCCTCGGCCACCATTCGGCGGACCTGGTCGGTATAGGTGCCCACCTTATAGCCGTTGACAAAGAAGGTGGCCTTGGCCCCATGGTCCCGCAGGACGTCCAGAATGGCGTTGGAATAGGCCCCCGGGCCGTCGTCAAAGGTCAGGGCGGCCAGCTTCTGCCCCGGCCGGTCGTAGGCGGAGGCCGCAAAGGCCCCCGGCATCAGGCTCGCACACAGCACCAGGACCAGCAGGCCGGCAGCCAGGCGTTTCTTCCAGTTTCCCATGGTCAGCTCCCCTTTTTCCAGTTCTCCGAGTAAACACTCGAATCTTGTCAAAAGAGTACCTCAGCTCAGCGGAAATGTCAATGGGCGCAAAAAGTTCCCTTTCCTCTTCTCATTTCTTTGTCAAACTTTTTCCTTGACATCGCAAAGTCCCTTTCCTACAATGTACGTTACCGAACAGTTTGTGTCCGAACATTTTAAAAAGGGGGAGTTCCATGCCATTGGAGCCACCGGAGTATTACATTGGCCCCCGGGTGAAATTTCTCACCCATGCCTTCACCCGCAAGTTTCTGGAGCTTGCCCGGGCCGGAGGGGTGGATGAGGTCACCATCATGCACGGCCAAATTTTAGGCTACCTCTACCGCTGCGGCGAAAAAGGCCAGCCGGTCTATCAAAAGGATCTGGAGGAGACCTTCCACATTACCCGCTCGTCGGTAACAGGTGTTGTCCAGCTTATGGAGCGCAAAGGTTACATTCACCGACGAAGCGTTCCGGGGGATGCTCGCCTGAAAGAGCTTTTCCTCACAGATCTTGGTACCCAAGCCTGTAAGGAGGCTTGGGTGGCCTTTCACCAGGTGGAAGATCTGGCCATCCAGGGTCTGACCCAGGAGCAGGTCGACACCTTCCTGGCCCTGTGTGACCACATCCACAACAATCTCAATCCCCAGAAGGAGTGTGCCCATGCCCATGATAAAAACCATCCTAGCCCAAGTCAAAGAGTATAAACGGGTATCCATTCTCACCCCCCTGTGTATGCTGGGAGAGGTCATCATGGAGATGATCATCCCCTTGCTCATGGCCTCCATCATCGATGACGGCGTCTCAGCCGGCAACGTGGACCACATCAAATATGTGGGGGGATGGATGCTCGTTATGGCCCTGATCAGCCTGACCTTGGGCCTGCTCAGCGCCCGCTTCGGCGCCCAGGCCTCGGCGGGCTTGGCCAAAAATCTGCGCCAGGCCATGTTTGAAAAGATCCAGACCTACTCTTTCTCTAACATTGATAAATTCAGCACCGCCAGCCTCATTACCCGTCTGACCACCGACGTGACCAACGTCCAGAACGCTTACATGATGATCCTGCGCATGTGTACCCGGGCTCCCGCCTCCATGCTGGTGGCTATGGCCCTGTCCTTCGTCATCAGCCCCAAGCTGGCCAGCGTGTATCTGGTGGCCGTGATCATCCTGGGCCTTCTGCTCTTCTTCATCATGAGCCGGGCGGTGAAGTACTTCAAACAGGTCTTCCAGAAGTACGACGACATGAACGCCAGTGTCCAGGAAAACGTCACCGGCATCCGGGTGGTCAAGGCCTATGTCCGGGAGGAGCATGAGATCAAGAAGTTCCACAAGGCCTCTCAGAACATCTATAAAATGTTTCTGTCCGCCGAAAAGATTCTTTCTTGGAACTCCCCTCTCATGAACGCCACCGTCTACACCTGCATCCTACTCATCAGCTGGCTGGGTGCCAACATGATCGTGGGCGGTAGCCTGACCACCGGCGAGCTCATGAACCTGCTGACCTACTGCATGAACATCCTCATGAGCCTGATGATGCTCTCCATGATCTTCGTCATGGTCACCATGAGTACCGCCAGCGCCGAGCGTATCTGCCAAGTCATCAACGAAGAGCCCGACCTGAAGAACCCCGAAAGCCCCATCTACGAGGTTCCCAACGGCTCCGTGGAGTTCCGCCATGTGGACTTCGCCTACCGCAAGGACGCCGACAAGCCCGTCCTGCGGGACATTAACCTCTCCGTCCGCTCCGGGGAAACCATCGGGGTCATTGGCGGCACCGGCAGCGCCAAAACTAGCTTGGTCAGCCTCATTAGCCGCCTGTATGACGTGACCGCCGGCCAAGTGCTGGTGGGCGGCCGGGACGTGCGGGAGTACGACATGGAGGCCCTGCGGGACCAGGTGTCTGTGGTGCTGCAGAAGAACGTCCTCTTCTCGGGCACCATCCTGGAAAACCTGCGCTGGGGCGATGAGAACGCCACCTTGGAAGACTGCCAGCGGGCCTGCCGCCTGGCCTGCGCCGATGAGTTCATCCAGCGCCTGCCCAACGGCTATGACACCTACATCGAGCAGGGTGGCACCAACGTCTCCGGCGGCCAGCGCCAGCGGCTGTGCATCGCCCGGGCGCTGCTGAAGAAACCCAAGGTGCTCATCTTGGACGATTCCACCTCCGCCGTAGACACCGCTACCGACGCCCGCATCCGCCAGGCCTTCGCCCAGGAGATCCCCGAGACCACCAAGTTCATCATCGCCCAGCGGGTGGCCAGCGTGGCCGGGGCCGACCGAATCCTGGTGCTGGACGACGGGGTGATCAGCGGCTTTGACACCCACGAGAACCTGCTGAAAACCAACGAGATCTATCGGGACGTCTATGAGTCCCAGACCAGCGGCAACGGCGACTTTGACGAAGGGAGTGACGACTGATGGCAGAAGAACGCGCAAGAACCGTCGGCCCCCGTGGCCATGGCCCCAAGCCCAAGCTGGAGCACCCCATGCAGACCCTGGGCCGGGTACTGAAAGTGGTGGGCAAAAAATACTGGCCCCACCTGATTGTGGTGGTCATTGCCATTTTCGTCAGCGTCCTGGCCACCGTGCAGGGCACCATGTTCACCAAGACCCTCATCGACAGCTATATCCTCCCCCTGGTCAAGACCGCCCAAGCCGGCGGCACCCCGGACTTTAGCGGCCTGATCCAGGCCATCACCCGGGTGGCCATCTTCTATGGCTGCGGCGTACTGGCCAGCTTTGTCCAGTCCCGGATTATGATCTATGTCACCCAGGGCTCTCTCCGGGAACTGCGCAACGACCTCTTCGAGCACATGCAGTCCCTCCCCATTCGGTACTTCGACACCCACGCCCACGGGGATATCATGTCCGTCTACACCAACGACATCGACACCCTGCGCCAGATGATCAGCCAGAGTTTGCCCATGCTTCTCAACTGTATCATCAGTGTGGTCAGCGTCCTGGTGTCCATGATCGTGCTGAACATCCCCCTGACCCTGCTTACCCTGGCCATGGTGGGCGTAGTGCTGCTGACCACCAAGAAGTTCTCCGCCCTCTCCGGCCGCTATTTCGTGGCTCAGCAGCGAGACCTGGGCAGCATCAATGGCTTCATCGAAGAGATGATAGAGGGGCAAAAAGTGGTCAAGGTCTTCTGCCACGAGGACAAGAGCGTAGAGGAGTTTACTCGCCGCAACGAGCGCCTGTTCCAGAGTGCCCAGAACGCCAACACCTTCGCCAGCATGCTTATGCCCGTCTCTGCCCAGCTGGGTAACGTCAGCTATGTGCTCTGCGCCATCGTAGGCGGCATCCTGGCCCTGGGGGGCATCGGCGGCTTCACTCTGGGGGGCCTTGCCAGTTTCCTCACCTTCAACAAGAGCTTTAACATGCCCATTGCCCAGATCAGCATGCAGCTCAACGCCGTTATCATGGGCCTGGCCGGCGCCGACCGGGTTTTCAAACTCCTGGACGAGGAGCCTGAGACCGACGAGGGCGACGTGACCCTGGTCAACGTCAAGGAAGGCCCCGACGGCCAGCTCACCGAAACAGACGAGCGCACCAACCTCTGGGCCTGGAAGCGGCCCGTCCGGGGCGACCAGCCCATCGCCTACCGCAAGGTGGAGGGGGATGTGACCTTCGACGACGTGGACTTCGGCTACACCGACGAGAAGATGGTCCTGCACAACATCAAGCTCTTTGCCACCCCGGGGCAGAAGATCGCCTTCGTGGGCTCCACCGGGGCGGGCAAGACCACCATCACCAACCTCATCAACCGCTTCTACGACATCCAGGACGGCAAGATCCGCTACGACGGGGTGAACATCAACCACATCAAGAAGGCCGATCTGCGCCGGTCCCTGGGCATCGTTCTCCAGGACACCAACCTCTTCACCGGCACCGTCATGGACAACATCCGCTATGGCCGTCTGGATGCCCGGGACGAGGAGTGCATCGCCGCGGCCCAGCTGGCCAACGCCGACGGTTTCATCCGCCGCCTGCCCCAGGGCTATAACACCTGGCTCACTGGCAACGGGGCAAACCTGAGCCAAGGCCAGCGCCAGCTGTTGGCCATCGCCCGGGCCGCCGTGGCCGACCCACCGGTGCTCATCCTGGACGAAGCCACCTCCTCCATCGACACCCGCACGGAGATGCTGGTCCAGCAGGGCATGGACGGCCTAATGTACGGCCGGACCACCTTCGTCATCGCCCACCGGCTGTCCACCGTGCGCAACGCCGACTGCATCATGGTCCTGGAGCAGGGCCGGATCATCGAGCGGGGCAACCACGAGGAGCTCATGGAGAAGAAAGGCCGGTACTACCAGCTCTACACCGGCAATCCCCCGGCTTGAGCCCCTTTCCCACCGCCAACCACACCTCCTTTTTGATACCCCCTTATAGAAAAGACCGCCGTCTGCCAAAGGACAGACGGCGGTCTTCTTTCTCTCTTAGCGGGAACGGAGGTATTTTATGCAAGCCAGGATCACCAGAATCAGAGCGGCCAGTTTCAACGCGCCGCTGACCACAGCGTAGATGCTCGCCAGGGAAAGCATCAACATGTCCTACACCTCTCTTTCTGTCGGCGGGAGATGGGGCTCTGCGTTTATTGTATCGGCTGTTTTCCTGCCCTGTCAACCCCCTTCTAAGGCAGGGGCAAAGTCTACCCTCGGCTGGTTACACCGGCGGCAGGCTGGTTTCCCCTGTCGTCAGGCTCCAGTGGGCATGCCGGTGAAGATCATCTTGGCCGCCACCTTGTCGTCTCCATCGTTGAAGGCGTCCACCTCCATAACCATCAGCCGCCGGCCGTTCTTGATCACCCGGGCCACGGCCACCGCCTTATCGGTGGTGATGGCCCGCAGGAGACTGATCTTGTACTCCACCCCAATCACCGACTGCCCCTCGGGCAGCACGCTCAGAGCGGCGTAGCCGGCAGCGGCCTCGCACAACGCCCCGATCACACCCCCGTGGAGGATGCCCGTCTGCTGCAAAAGGTCCTCCCGCTTGCGGCAGGAAATCACCACCCGGCCGGCCTCGGCCTCCTCCACCGTCAGGCCCAGCAGACGGCCAAAGCTCTGCTGGGCGATGCCCTGTTCTACCTTGCGCACCATGTCCATGTCGTTCATTGTCGGTCCTCTTTTCTCTCTGGTCTCCTCGCCCCAAAGGGCAGCAAAAGGCTGCCGGCTTTGCCGGCGGCCCTTCGGATGTTTTCTATGGGTACAGTCTACCACAGCCCCCGGAGAAAAATCTACCCAGACTTCCTCTCCCTGTTGTCTCCACAACTGTAGACGACGACAATTGGCGTTTTGACTAAAATATGACGTCAACGCCGCCGGATCTCACCTGGAAAAAACGGCACAGCCACTTTCGTTTTGAGGATACCATTCCCATCTGAAAAACATGGCAGTCCACTCGATCGAAATACAAAAAGCGGGACACGGCCTCCGCCGTGTCCCGTTTTTGGAGCTACTGGCCGGACTTGAACCGGCGACCTGCTGATTACGAATCAGCTGCTCTACCAACTGAGCCACAGTAGCAAAGGGGGTGCGTTTTTACAAATTCGCAAATGGTAGTATATCACAGGCCATAGGGAAAGTCAAGAATTTTTTGCTATACATCCTGTATATGGGGCCGTCGGAGCGGAGTGCCCTGTTTGCAAGGCTTCTCTCCGTCCCGACGGTTTTCTGGTTAAAAAACTCTACAAAGAGTTGTTCACACTTTCCACCGACTTTTCCACAATGGGGAAACTTCCCCTCACTTGTCCCCATAGGTCAGGGAGATGTCCCGGTTGGCGTAACCGTTCAAATCCCACCCTGCCCGGGTGCCCGCCAGGTACTCGTAATAGCCCTGGCTGCCGATCATGCTGCCGTTGTCCCCGCACAGTTTCAGGGGGGGCATGTAAAGGGAAATTCCTTGCCGCTGGCAGGCAGTTTCCAGGTCCCGGCGGATGCGGGAGTTGGCGGCTACGCCCCCCACCACCGCCACCTTGCCGTAGCCCGTCTGGGCGGCAGCGGCCATGGTCCGGGGCACCAGCTCGTCGCTGACGGCGGCGGAGAAGGAGGCAGCCAGGTCCGAAACCGGCAGTTCCTCCCCTTTCTGCTGGGCGTTGTGGATCAGGTTGAGCATGGCGGTCTTCAGGCCCGAGAAGGACATGTCCAGGGGGGCGTCCTCGATGTGGACCCGAGGCAGGACAAAGGCCTGGTCGTTCCCCGTCTGGGCCGCTCGGTCCAGGGGGGCGCCGCCGGGATAGCCCAGCCCCATGACCCGGGCGATCTTGTCAAAGCACTCCCCCGCCGCGTCGTCCCGGGTAGACCCCAGGATGGCCATGTCCGTGTAGCCCCTTACGTCCACGATGAGGGAGGTCCCCCCAGAGACGCACAGGCAGACAAAGGGAGGCTCCAGGTCCGGGTGGGCGATGTAGTTGGCAGCGATGTGCCCCCGCACGTGGTGCACGGGGATGAGGGGCACCCCCAGGGCATAGGCCACCGACTTGGCAAAGCTCACCCCCACCAGCACCGCCCCGATGAGGCCGGGGGCATAGGTCACCGCCACCGCGTCGATGTCCTGGCGGGTCAGGCCGGCGGTCTGCAGGGCCTGGTCGGCCAGCTGGACGATGACCTCGATGTGCTTCCGGGAGGCGATCTCGGGCACCACGCCTCCATAGATCTTGTGCATCTCCACGGAAGAGGCAATGCAGTCGGCCAGGACGGTGCGGCCGTCCTGGACCAGGGCCACAGCGGTCTCGTCGCAGGAAGATTCCACAGCCAAAATAATCATACGCTCACGCCTTTCTCCTCCCAGCCGGGGAGGTGGATCTTGCCCGCCCAAGAACCGGGCGCCGCCAGAGGGGCCGCCGGGTCCCGGGGGATCTGAATGTACCGCGCCAGCACCTCGGGGGGAAACTGGGCGGCGTAAAGGGCCTGATGGGCGGCCAGGGCGGCCGCTTCCGTCCCCTTCCCATTGGGAGAGAGAAGAAAGGTACGATAGTGGACCCCAAAGAGCAGGCAGTCATAGGACAGGGGTACAAAGCCGCAGCGGGCGTAAAAGGCCAGCCGCCGCCGCTGCAGGGCGTCCTGTTCCCCTCCCTGGGGGGCCTCGGACTCCACTAGGATGCCGTCTCGATCCTGGAAGGTCTCGCCCAGCAGGCGGAGGATCTGGCTTCCCAGCCCCTGGCTGCGCCGGAGGGCAGTGACCCCCAGATAGTCCACCAGCACGTAGCCCGACGCGGGGCCCGTCCACAGCAGGGCGTAGCCCACCAGGTCCTCCCCTTCCCAGGCCCCCACCGGGTGGTAGGCCCCCCGGCGGAGGAGTTCCTCCATGGCCCCGATGGGCTTGAGCTCCTCAGGGGGAAAGGCCTCATGGAGCTCGGTGGCGTGAAGGGTACGCAGCTGCTCCAGGGTCAGCTGCCGCAGTTCCAGGCTCATGCCTCTCCCTCCCGGAAGGTCCGGGTGAGCAGCAGGGCATCCTCCCGGGGGTTGTCGTAATAGTCCTTGCGCCGCCCGGCCTCCTGGAAGCCGTGGGCCTGGTACAGGGCCACGGCGGCGGTGTTGGATGGCCGGACCTCTAAGGTGAGGAAGGCCAGGTGGGCCTGGCCAAAGCGGCAGAAGGTGTCCAGCAGCCGGTGGGCGATCCCCTGCCGGCGGCAGGAGGGGCGGACAGCCACGTTGTCGATGTAGCCCTCGTCCAGCACCACGTGCAGGCCGGCGTAGCCCAGCACCTCCCCCGCGGCACTCTCGGCCACAATGAAGGAGGCAGTGGGGTTGTAGAGCTCCTCGGCCAGCATTTCCTCGGTCCAGGGCACGGTGAAGCACAGGCGCTCCAGCTCCGCCACCCCGGCCAGGTGGGAGCGGTCCATGGGGACCAGCTTGTATTCTTCCATCCCATTCTCCCCTTTCTCTCAGCCCTTGGCCTCAGCCCAGCTGCGGCCGGCCCCGGCCTCGGCCACCAGGGGAACCGAGAAGGTCCCGGCGGCCTGCATTTCTTCGGCCAGGAGGGCCTTCACCTGCTCCTGCTCGGCCTGGGGGCACTCCACGATGAGTTCGTCGTGGACCTGAAGGATAAGCTGTGCCTGCAGGCCCTCGGCCTTCAGCCGCCGGGCCACCCGGATCATGGCCAGCTTCATCACGTCCGCGGCGGTGCCCTGGATGGGCATGTTCAGGGCCACCCGCTCCCCGAAGGAGCGCAGGTTGTAGTTGGAGGACTTGAGCTCCGGCAGCCACCGGCGGCGGCCCATGAGGGTGGCCACATAGCCGTCCTTGTGGGCCTGCTCCTTCACGCGGTACATATACTGCTTGACCCCGGAGAAGGTCTCCAGGTATTTTTCCATATAGTCCGCTGCCTCCTGGCGGGTGACCCCGATGTCCTGGGCCAGGGAGAAGCCGGAGATGCCATAGACGATGCCGAAGTTCACCGCCTTGGCCCGGCGGCGCAGCTCCCCGGTGATCTCCTCCGGCGGCAGGCCGAAGACCTGGCTGGCCGTCTGGGCGTGGATGTCTTGGCCCGACTGGAAGGCGGCGATCATCTTCTCGTCCCCGGCCATGTGGGCCAGCAGACGCAGTTCGATCTGGGAATAGTCCGCGTCCACCAGCACCCAGCCGGGCCGGGCGATGAACATGGTGCGCATCTGGGCCCCCAGGGGGGTGCGGACGGGGATGTTCTGCAGGTTGGGCTCGGTGGAGCTCAGCCGCCCGGTGGCGGTGACGGTGTTCTGGAAACAGGTGTGGATGCGCCCGTCGGGGGCGATGACCTTCTCCAAGCCCTCCACATAGGTGGAGTTGAGCTTGGTCAGCTGCCGGTACTCCAAAATCTGGTCGACGATGGGGTGCTTGTCCCGGAGCTTTTCCAGCACCTCGGCGCTGGTGGAGTAGCCCGTCTTGGTCTTTTTCACCGGGGGCAGCCCCAGGTGGTCAAAGAGGACCTGGCCCAGCTGCTGGGTGGAGTTGAGGTTGAATTCCTCCCCGGCAAGGTCGAAGACCGCCTGCTGGCGCTGGGCGATGCCCGCCCGCAGCGTCTGGCCAAACTGCTCCAGGGCCGCCACGTCCACCAGCACCCCCGCCTGTTCCATCTCTGCCAGGACGGGGCACAGGGGCAGCTCGATCTCCTCATAGACCCGCTTCAAGTCCAGCTCTTCCAGCTGCTGGGACAGCAGGCCCCAGAGGGCCTGCAACAGGGCTGTGTGGTGGGCCAAGGTGTCCAGGGCGGTCTGGACGGTCTCCTCCTTCTGCCACACCTTGGTACCCAGGTAGTTCTTGGCGGGGGGGAAAGTGCCGGAGAAGTAGCGGGCAGCCACCTTGTCCAGCTCGTAGCTGCCGTCGGTGGGAGCCAGCAGATAGGCGGCCAGGGCCCCGTCAAAGAGGAAGCCCTCGGCGGCAAAACCCAGGGTGAGGGCCCGGCTCATCACGTCTTTGATGTTGTAGCCCACTTTGGGGATCTCCGGGGCCAGTAGCCCCCGGAGGAAGTCGTCGTAACCCTCGGTCATTTCCCGGCGGAAGAGAAAAACCTCCTCCCCCTGGCACACCCCCAGGGCAGAGAGATCGGGCAGAGCCAGCACCGCCACGGTCTGGCCCTGCCAAGTCTCCAGCAGGGCCTGCCACCGGCCCCGCTGGGTCACCTGCTCCCCGGCGGTGGGGGCGGGAGCCGGGTTTTCCGTCACGGGGGCAGGGGCGTCCTGATCCAGGCCCATCTGCTCCAGGAGCTTCTTAAAGCCCAACTGCTGGAACAGTTCCCGCAGCAGTCCGGCGTTGACAGGCCGGCGGAGGTTCTCCTGGGGATCGAAGTCCAGGGGGGCGTCCCGGTGAATGGTGCACAAGTCGTAGGAGAGGAAGGCGCTCTCCCGTCCCTCGGTGAGTTTCTTCTTTACCCCCGGCTTGGCCTCCAGGGTGTCCGCCGCCAGGCGGTCGTATATGGTCTGCAGGTCCCCGTTGCCGTGGAGGAGAGTCAGGGCGGTCTTCTCTCCCACCCCGGGCACCCCCGGCACGTTGTCCGAGGAGTCCCCCATGAGGGCCTTCAGGTCCACCATCCGGGCCGGCTCCATGCCGTAGGTCTCCCGGAAGGTCGCCGGGTCCACCTCCTTGGTGGTGGTCTTGCCCAGGCGGCTAGTCACCAGTTCCACATACGTCCGGTCAGTGACCAACTGGAGGGAGTCCTTGTCTCCCGTGGCCACCCGGCAGTCCCAGCCGGCCTGCTCGCACTGGCGGGCGATGGTGCCGATGAGGTCGTCGGCCTCCCAGCCGGCCAGTTCATAGCAGGGGATGTTCATGGCCTCCAGAACCTGCTTGAGCACCGGCATCTGCACCGCCAGCTCCTCGGGCATCCCCTTGCGCTGGGCCTTGTAGCCGGCGTAGGCCTGGTGGCGGAAGGTGGGCTCCTTGCGGTCGAAGGTGACGCACACCCCGTCGGGGTCGGTCTCCTGCTCCAGGCGCCGGAGAATGTTCAAAAAGCCGTATATGGCGTGGGTGGGAAAGCCCTCGTCATTGGTCAGCTCGTGCATGCCGAAAAACGCACGGTTGACAATGGAGTTGCCGTCGATCACCAGCAGTTTCATCCCGTCACATCCTTTGCCGCGGGGCTAGGCCCCGCCTGTTGACATAATAGGTTATTGTAGCAAGTTTTCCGAGAAAATGCAATCTTTGCTCCCTGTGGGCTTGCAATTTTCCCCGGGGTCGGCTAGGATAAAGAAATACAAAACCCAACGACAGGAGGTCGATCCCATGCTCTTTTACTGCTACAACAAATGCTCCACTTGCCGCAAAGCCCAGAAGTGGCTGGACGAGCAGGGCATTTCCTATGAAAAGCGGGACATCAAGGAGGACAACCCCACCCTCCACCAGCTGGAGGCCTGGCACAAGGCCAGCGGGCTGCCCCTGAAAAAGTTCTTCAACACCAGCGGCCAGCTCTACCGCTCCTTAGGGCTGAGCAAAAAGCTGCCCGAAATGACCGAGGCCGAGCAGTATGCCCTGCTGGCTTCCGACGGTCTGCTGGTCAAGCGGCCCATTCTGGTACAAGAGGACGGCAGCGTCCTGGTGGGGTTCCAGGAAGAGGCCTGGGCCGCCGCCCTGGGCCGCTGAGGGAGCCGCCATGAAACTGCTGGTGAGCGCCTGCCTGCTGGGAGTGGGCTGCCGGTACGACGGAAAGAGCAACCAGATCCCCCGGCTGGCGGAACTGATGAAAAAGCACACTTGTATCCCCGTGTGCGCGGAGCTCTTCGGGGGGCTGCCCACCCCTCGGGTCCCCGCCGAGCGCCGGGGGAACAAAGTCATCAACCGCGACGGCGAGGATGTCACCGACGCCTTCGTCCGGGGCACGGCGGAGGTGCTGCGCCTGGCCGACCTCTACGGCTGCAAGGCCGCCCTGCTCAAGGAACGCAGCCCCTCCTGCGGCAGCGGCCAGATCTACGACGGCACCTTCACCAAGACCTTGGTGGAGGGGGACGGACTGACCGCCCAGCTGCTGAAAAAAAAGGGACTGACCATCTATGGCGAGTCCCAAATTGGGGAGCTGCTGGACGAGCGCCCCTTCTTCTTCAGCATTTAAAACCATCCCCCGCCCTCCGCGGGGATGCCGCGCCGCCTGCCACTGGGCAGGCGGCACGGGGAAAGAACGCATCGCTGCCCTGACCGAGGGGCAGCGCGCCGCCCCTGGGCGTCCCGTCCGCGGGCCGCCGAAAAGAGACGGGCGCGGCAGAGCACAGCTGCATCGAGGCCGCCGCGCCGGCCCCGGCCGCGGGAGGGCCGCAGGCCGGGACATGGGAGGTTTTGAGAGGGTCAAGCCGCCCGGCGGGAGAACTTCCCAGGACAATAGGCGGGCCCTGCCCCTCGGTCAAGGCAATGGTACGTCACAGCGGTCAGGTCCGCCCTGCGGGGCGGGCCTGACCTTTTTCTCAGACTTCCGTGGGGATGGGCTTGCCGTTGAGCACCGCCTCCACCAGGGTGTCCCCCACGTAGGAGAGTTTCAGGGAAAAGAAGGGCACGTCCTGGGCCAGCAGGTCCAGAAAAATTTTATCTCCCGTCCAGATGGGCAGGTCCTTGACCTTGTCCTTGTCCACCCACTCCAAGTCTCCCTCGTCGCAGACCACGGTGGGGTCCTCCGCCGTGCGGGCGGTGAACAGGTGCATGTACTCGGTGACCCAGCGGTCGGAGACGAAGGTCACCAGGCCCCGGTAGGTGTAGTCGGTGAGGGTCAGGCCGGTCTCCTCCCGGACCTCCCGCACCAGGCACTCCTCGGGGCTCTCCTTGTCCTCAAACTTGCCGCCGATGCCGATCCACTTGTCGTGGTTGATGTCGTTTTCCTTCTTCACCCGGTGGAGCATGAGATACTGCCCCTCCCGCTCGATGTAGCACAGGGTGGTGTTCCACATGGCGTCCGCCTCCTCTCAGTAGACCTGGATGAACCGGTCAAAGATGTTGCGGACCTCCCCCTCCAGGAAGGGCAGGGCCGCCTCCCGGATGTCCCGGGGGATGCCGTAAAAGGCCGCCGCCACCGCTCCGGCCATGCAGGCGATGGTGTCGCTGTCCCCACCGATGGACACCGCCCCCCGGATGGCATCTTCAAAGTCCGCGGCCTCCAAAAAGGCCTCCATGGCCTGGGGGACGCTGCCGGCGCAGGAGACGTCAAACTGGTAGGCCTCCCGAATCTCGTCCAGGGTGAAGTTCAGGGGGTAGTACCGGGTGACGTGGTCCCGGATGGCCTCCTTGTCCGCCCCTGTCCGGGCCAGGTACACCGCCCCGGCCACGCAGCAGGCCCCGGCGATGCCGTCGGGGTGGTCGTGGGTGACCTCGGCCGAGGCCTTGGCCAGGGACAGGCACTGGGACAGGCTCTCCGCCGCCCAGGCCACCGGGGAGACCCGCATGGCGCTGCCGTTGCCCAGGCTGTGGTAGGGCTGGGGGTCTTCCGCCTTCAGCCATCTCTCAAACCGGGGGCCGTAGCCCAGGCCGGGGAACCGATTGCCCAGGCGGCGCATCTCGGTGATGACGTTTTGGCGGAAGGCGTCCAGGTTTTCCAAGTCCCCCATGAGGACTGCCGAGGCCACCGCGGCGGTCATGACGCTGTCATCGGTCATCCGGCAGCGGGGCTCTAAAAGGGGGAAGTCTTTGCTCTTGCAGTTGCTCCACTCGTAGGGGGAGCCGGCGATGTCGCCGATGAGGGCTCCTAACATGGTTGAAACCTCCTATGGTTGGATGGAAATATCGTCAGGTGGGAACGGCAGGGGTCTGCTTGCGGCCGGCGGCATAGCCCACCGCCAGGATCACCAGGCACACCGCCATGCCCAGGAAGAGGGAGTCGAAGGGCAGGCCCATGAAGTTCCCCGCCAGCACAGCAATGGGCCCGGCCAGGATGGAGGCCAGGGCATAGCGGGCGGGGATCTTCCCCTTCAGCCACAGCCCGCCGCACATGGGCAGGAAGACCACGGCCCCCCGCAGGCCCATGGACAGGAAGCCCAGGTCGTTGATCATGGCCCCGGGCACCGACACGGCCACCACCACGGCGGCCAGAAGGATCACCAAAATGGTCCCCCGGGTTACCCGCAGGTTGGTTTTAGACTGGCGCACCCGCTGGCTCTTGCGGGCGAAGATGTCCGTGACCAGAATGGAGGCCATGCCCAGGGCCAGGCCCGAGCCGCCCCCCACCACGGTGATGAAGAGGGTGCCCAGCACCACGCCCCCCAGCAGGTGGGGCATGAAGGTGGTGACGAAAACGGGGAAGACTTGGGCAGTGGAGTCAATCTGGATCATCCCCTCCGGGATGGCCTGGCCCATGGCCTGGAGCGCGGCCACCTCGTCGGCGGTGATGCAGTGGCCCCGCATGTACAGGCCGATGAGGATGCAGGCGATGCCGATGGGGGGGATGAGCAGGGCGCTGAGGAGGGAGCCCTTCCGGGCGGCGCTGTCGCTCTTGCCCGACCAGATGGCCTGGGCATAGGTCTGGGTGGACAGGACCCCCAGCACCAGAGACAGGCCGGAGCCGATGTCCTTGGAGGCCCCCCGGGCCACCAGGGAGGTAAATCGCTCATGGACGTTTTCCACGGTGACCAGGTCGCTCACACTCCCCAGGGCGGAGCCCGCCAGCAGGTTTTCCAGGCTGTCCATGAGCCCGCCAAAGCCCCCGGCCAGGGCATAGACCAGGATGCCGCCCACGATGGAAGTGCCGTAGAGGAGGATGAGCTTTGCCACGCCCCCCATACCGGCCCCCCACATGCCGCCGAAGATCACGTAAAAGGCCATGAGAACCACCGAGATGAGGGCGGCGGCCAGGTGGCTGATGGGGAAGATGGTGCTCAGCAGGGCCGTGGCCGAGAGAACCTGGGCCACTACGCTGATGAAAATGCCCACGGAGCAGAAGACGCTGCCGAAGGTCTCGGCCTTGGGACCGTACTCTTGGGAGACGATCTGCAGCAAGGTAGAGCACCCGCTGCGCCGGAAGGGGGCGGCGTAACCGATGGCAAGAATCAGGCACCCGATGCCCGAACCCAGGGTAAACCACCAGGCGGACATGCCGAAGCTGAAGGCCAGCTGGGCCGTGCCGATGGTGGCCTGGCCGCTGACCAGGGTACCCATGATGGCCCCGCAGACGATCCAGGCCCCAGCCTTTCCGCCGCCGCTGGAGAAATCTGCCGCAGAGGAAACCCTCCGCCCGGACCAGACCCCGATGCCGATGATCAGGGCAATGGTGGCCGCCAGGCCCACCACGTGCATCCCGC
This sequence comes from Clostridiales bacterium, assembly GCA_004554585.1. GTDB lineage: Bacteria > Bacillota > Clostridia > Oscillospirales > Oscillospiraceae > Evtepia. The sequence goes on from SFLH01000001.1 coordinate 55,518, forward strand.
TAAGCTGCATGAACATACACTCCTTTTCCCGCTGAACACACAAAAAAGCCGACAATGGATGCGTGAACAGCCACGCCCATTTGCCGGCTTTCAAACAGATCCTGAGGGCGGGGGCACCGCTCTCCTCCGTTTAAAACAGCGAAACAGCTATTTGTTACTTTTTTATGGTAGCATCCGTTGGGCATTTTGTCAAGGGCAGCCCCTGGTTTTTTTCGATCCTCTCCTTGATTTTTCCCCCTGTTTGTTAGACAATAGGGAGTGAAACTGGTTTCATTCGGAAAGGAGATGCGCCATGAATTTTTGGAAAATGAACGGCGCGGGCAACGACTTCATCATCCTGGACAACCGGGCGGAGAGCCTGCCTGAGGACGCCTTCCCCGCCATCGCCCGCACCCTGTGTACCCCCCGCCTGTCCCTAGGAGCTGATGGCTTGATGGTGGTGGAACAGGCCCAGGGCGCCGGGGATTTTAAAATGCTCTTTTTCAACAGCGACGGCTCCGTGGGGGAGATGTGCGGCAACGGCGCCCGGTGCATCTGCCGCTACGGCTATGAGACCGGCCTGTCCGGCCCCCGCCAGGCCGTGGAGACCACGGCGGGCCTGGTCTACGGCGACCGCCTAGACCAGCGGCACTATCGGGTGCGCCTGAACGACCCCACCACCATCCGCCTGGAGGGCAGCGTGGAGGTGGACGGCAAGGCCTGGCCCTGTGCCTACGTGGAGCTGGGAAACCCCGGCCTGCCCCACGCGGTGGTCCCCTACCCCGGCCTGGCCCAGGCCAGCCGGGAGGAGCTCTTCGCCTTGGGCCGTGCCCTGCGCTATCATCCTGCCTTCCCCAAGGGGGCCAACGTGAACTTCTACGAGGTCACCGGGAAGGACCAGGTGCTGGAGCTGACCTATGAGCGGGGGGTGGAGGGCTTCACCTACGCCTGCGGCACAGGCACCGGCAGCGTGGTCACTGTGCTGACCCTGCTGGGCCAGGTCAGCGGCCAGGAAGTCCAGGTGACCATGGACGGCGGCGTGCTCACCATCGACGTGGAGCGAACCGCGGACCAGGTCACAGGCCTCTACCTCACCGGCCCCACCAACCTGGTGGCCAAGGGAGAGATCTTCGACGAGGAGCTTGTCCTGCCCTAACAGTTCCGCACCGGCCGGGCAACCCCCAAAAAGCAGAGCCCCCCTGGTCCAACGCTGGACCAGGGGGGCTGTCCGGCCTTCGCTCAAAGGGTGCGCAGGGCGTCCACCAAGGCGGTCTTCTCGGCGGTTTTGCCGTCCTTGTCCTTGAGGATCTTGGCGGGGATGCCGGCCACCACAGTACCCGGCGCCACGTCGCTGACCACCACGGCACCGGCGGCCACCACGGCCCCCTTGCCCACCCGGCAGCCTTCCAGGACCACGGCGTTGGCCCCGATGACCACGTCGTCCTCAATGACCACCGGCACGGCGCTGGCGGGCTCCACCACCCCGGCCAGGACGGTGCCGGCGCCGATGTGGCAGTTCTTGCCCACGATGGCCCGGCCGCCTAAGACAGCCCCCATGTCGATCATGGTGCCGTCGCCGATGACCGCGCCGATGTTGATGACGGCCCCCATCATGATAACCGCGTTGTTGCCGATCTCCACCTTCTCCCGGATCACCGCGCCGGGCTCGATGCGGGCGTTGATCCCCTTCAGATCCAGCAGGGGGATGGCGGAGTTGCGGCAGTCGTTTTCCACCACCAAGTCGGCAATATCCTCCTTATGGGCCTCCAGGACGGGCTGGATGTCCTTCCAGTCCCCAAAAACGATTTTGGTTTCCCCGCAGGGGAAGACGGTGGCCTTGGGGAAGTCCACGGGACGGGTCTCTTTCAGAAACACCCGGACGGGGGTCTTCTTCTCCGCAGTGCGGATACGTTCGATGATCTCCTGTGCGTTCATGGCAGGGGCCTCCTTTGTTACGGTTCAAGATGCAGGCAGTATACCATTTTTTCCCCCACCGCGCAAGCGGGCGGCGGACCCTTTTCTCCACACCAGGCCCCCACAGGGGCAGGAAGGTTGTATGACATGACAGAACAAGTGATTCAATTCCGCCGGGCTCTCCACCAGATCCCTGAGCTGGACCGGGACCTGCCCGAGACCATGGCCTATCTGCGGCGCGTGCTGGCCCCTCTGGGCTGCGCCCTCTCCACCCCCATCCCCGGGGCCCTGTGCGCCTTCTTTGACTTTGGCAAAGCCGACGCCATCGCCTTTCGCAGCGACGCCGACGCCCTGCCCATCCAGGAGCGCACCGGTCTGTCCTTCGCCTCCACTCACCCGGGCAGGATGCACGCCTGCGGACACGACGCCCACATGGCCATGGTTCTGGACCTGGCGGTGTGGCTGGCCGGCCAGCGGGACCTGCCCCACAACGTCCTGCTCCTTTTCCAGCCGGCGGAGGAGACCACCGGCGGGGCAAAGGACCTGTGCCAGAGCGGCGTTTTGGAGGCCCACCACGTCCAGTGCGTCTTTGGCCTGCACCTGTGGCCGGAGCTGCCCGCCGGGGTCATTGCCAGCCGGAAACGGGAACTCATGAGCCGCTCCTGCGAGGTCTCCGTCACCGTCACCGGCCGCTCCAGCCACATCGCCAAGGCCCAGGAGGGCCTGGACGCCCTGGCCGCCGGGGTGGAATTCTACCGCCGGGCGGTGGCCCTGGAGGCCGCCCTGCCTTCCAGGATGAGGTCTTTTTCTCCCTCCAGGACGGCCTGCGCAAGATCGCCCAGGAGGTCCAGGCCGAGACCGGCTGCACCGTGGACGTGCACACCAACGACGGCTACCCCGCCGTGTGGAACCCCGACGACCTGTACGACCAGGTGCGGGCCAAGGACATCGCTTTCCAGGAGCTGGCGGACCCGGTGATGATCTCCGAGGATTTCTCCTGGTACCAGCGCCACCTGCCCAGCCTCTTCTTCTTCCTGGGCTGCGGCCCCTCCCCTGCCCTCCACGCCGACGACTTTTCCTTCGACGAAGCCATCCTGGCCAAGGGGGCGGCTTTTTGGCGGCAGATCGCCGCATCCTTTTGACCTTCCGCTGTGAAAAGCGCCGCTCTGCCTAGACGACAGAGCGGCGCTTTTTTGCCGGGGGGCAGGCGGCGGGCCTGGGAGATCCGTCGAGGAAAGGGCGTGCCGTGGCCGGATCATGCTCCGGCGGCAGCCAGAGGCAGGTCCAGCGTCTCCACCCAGGCAGCCATATCTTCCTGGGGCGTATCGGCGGCGATGCTCCTGCGAAAGATCTCGGGAAATCCAGCCGCGCACGCACTCTCTGATGGACTATACTCTTTCCCAGAAGCGGCAGGCGTCCTGAATGGACACCTGCCGTGTATAAACGCCGACATCTTTCTGTCTAATGTCTATTTCCCATCATCACCATCAGCAGAAACCGGGAAAAGGCATTGTTTGATGTGTTCCAGCAGCGCCGCCACCACCGGCGGGAAGGCCTCCGTCTTTTTACAAGCCAGCACGGTGCCAGAGGTCAAAGGGGGCGAGAGGGGCAGAAAGCGCAGGCCCTCGTAGCGGCTGCGCAACCGGATGGTCAGGAAAGCCCCCATGCCCTCCTGGGCCAGCAGGGTCAAGTTGTGGGGAAGGTTGCCGGTGGCCGCCACCTGGATGCGCTGTGCATAGGGTCCAAACCACCGCGCTAGCTCCTGTTGAATGGCTCCCCGGGCGGTGAGCAGCAGCGGCACCCCTGCAAGGTCCTGGGCGGTGACCGCCTGCTTTTGGGCCAGGGGCCAGGTCTCGGGGACATGAACCCCCCACTGCTCCTGCACCGGCAGGCGGAAAACGTCGTACTTGCTGATGTCCACCGGTTCTAAAAACAGGCCCAGGTCCAAGGTCCCTCCCTCCAGGCGCTCTTTGATGTGATCCGTGTTGCCGCTGTAAATCCGATAGGTCACCTGGGGATGCTCCCGCTGGAAGGAGGCCAACAGGCCGGCCAGCAGCCCCATCCCCTCCAAATCGCCCCCGCCGATGGCCACCGTCCCCCGCAGTTCCGGGGTGCGGCGAAACTCCTGGGTGGTCTTCTCCGCCAGCTCCACCAGCTCCTGGGCCCGCCGGCGCAGAAGCATCCCATCCTCCGTGAGCACGATGCGGTACCGGCTGCGGTGGAAAAGCTTCACCCCCAGCTCCTCCTCCAACTGCATCAGCTGCCGGGAGAGGGTGGGCTGGGTTAGGTGAAGCAGTGCCGCCGCCCGGGTGATGTTCTCCTCCCGGGCCACGGCCAGAAAGTATTTCAAAACACGCAGTTCCATCGCTCTGCCTCCTTTCCCGCCATTCTACCAGAGCGGGCAAAGGCCGGCAAGAGAGAAATGCTTTTTATGAATAATTTCGGATAGAAAATAGGTATTTTACATTTTTAGGTGTTGAGGATACAATGGGGACAAAGGAGGGATCGCACCATGCGGATCTTAGCCATCGAAAGCAGCCCCCACAAGCACGGCTCTTCCAATCTCCTGGCGGAGCGATTCCTGGCAGGGGCCCGAGAGGCCGGCCACCAGACGGCGGTCTTCGACGCCGCTCGGGCGGATCTCCACCCCTGCCTGGGCTGCGACGCCTGCGGCATGGCGGGGCCCTGTGTCCAAGCGGACGACATGCCCGTCCTCCGGGACCTGCTGCTGGAGGCAGATTTCGTCGTTTTCGTGACGCCCCTGTACTATTTTGGCATGTCCGCCCAGCTCAAAACCGTCATCGACCGGTTTTACAGCTTTACGGGACAGCTGGCCGCCAGGAAGCTGAAAACCGCTCTCATCGCCGCCGCTTGGGACAACAACGACTGGACCATGAAGGACCTGTCTTCCCACTACCAGACCCTGTGCCGGTATTTGCAGTTTCGGGATCAGGGGATGCTTCTGGGCACTGGTTGCGGCACAGTGGCCCAAACGAAAGGGAGCAAGTTCCCTCAGATGGCTTACCAATGGGGCAGAGCCCTGCGTGATTAAGGAGGTATTCACCATGAACCATGCACTGGTCGCCTATTTTTCTGCCACCGGCACCACCGCGCAGGCAGCGAAGATGCTGGCCAAGGCGGTGGGAGCCCGGCTCTACGAGATCAAGCCTGCCGTCCCCTACACCGCCGCGGACCTGAACTGGATGGACAAGAACTCCCGCAGCAGCAAGGAGATGGGAGACAAACGTTCCCGCCCGGCCCTGGCAGACGCCGACGCCCCTGTGGGGGACTGCGACGTGATCTTCCTGGGGTTTCCTATCTGGTGGTATGTGGCCCCCACCCTTGTCCACACCTTCCTGGAACGCTATGATTTTTCCGGCAAAACCATTGTCCCCTTCGCCACCTCCGGCGGCAGTGGGCTGGAGCGAGCCACTGCCGCTCTAAAGTCCAGCGCCCCCGGCGCCAAGTTTCTGGAGGGACGCCTGCTCAACGGCCGGCTGTCCGAGCAGGCCCTGAAAGCCTGGGCCGAACGGCTGCCTCTGTGAAGACGCATGGCCTGGCTGCTGACCAAGGCGGCCGTGCCGGTGGTAGGGTGCGCCAAGCTCCCTCACATCCAGGGGAGCGCAGAGGAAATCGCCTATCTAGAATCCCTCTGTCGCCCTCACCCTTTGGTGGGAGTCATGGCGCAGAACACCGCAGCATCTGCCACAGAGGACCACGTTTGGTCCCTGGGCAGCCAGACTTTGTAACCTTCTCGCTCCCTCAACAAACAGCGTCCCTCGGTCATTTTGACCGAGGGACGCTGTTTGTTTATTCATTCGTATTCAAATTTTTCAACTTCAGCAAATCCCACCGAGAGGAGACACCGCATTTGCGGTAGAGATTTTGCAAGTGCTTGAGCAGGGTGTGGCGGGAGACCATGAGCTGATCTAGAATCTCTTGGTTGTTTCGTCCCTGGAACACCAGCTTCAGCACCTCAGCTTCCCGGCGGGTGAGGGCATAGGTCTCAATGATCTCCTCCATGGTCCGGGCCTGGCGGACCTGTTGGCCGTCCCGTTGGCGAATGGTGTAGTAGGCATAGTTGATGTGCTGGGCCAGGGAACGCAAATAAAAGGCCTCCTCATCGGTAAATACCCCGTCAGCCCGGGTACGGTAGAGGGTGAGCAGCGCCATCACCTGGTGGTTGTAGGCCACGTTCATGCTCATGGTGTCGTAGATGTTATACTGCTGGTACATTCCCCGAAACAGGGGGCTGTCCAGACGGCTCTCGCCAATCAGGTCGCTGCTGCGCACCACGATAGACTCGGGGGCATGGCTGACCCACAAGCTCTCATCCAGGTAATCTCGGGCAATCCAGGCCTCCTCCAGCGCAGCAAAACTCTCTGGCAGGCAGAAGGGATCCCGGTGGTAAATGGTCCGGGTCTCCGGGTCAATTTCCACCTCCATGAGGCTGGCATAGGTGTAGGGCACAAGGAACTTGATCTGGGCCAGGATGGACCGCTTGAGGTCGTCCATGTCCTTGCAGGTATGGATGTGGTAAATGATTTCGTTGTAGAGCAAAAAATCGTTCTTTTCCATAAGTGCCTCCTGGCAAAGGGGGATTTTCTTGATTGTACCTTGCTTTGCTACAGAAAGCAAGGACTTTCCGCACCGTATCCTACCAGGGAAAACCGTCTTCATTTTTTATGTTTTAATCGCTTTCCAAAAGGTACTTTTCCATTTTCTTCACCAAGCACGTGAATGGGCTATCTTCCTCTTTGGGATAGTTTCTACCTATTTTTAATATTACCAACTACTTCTTTTTATACCATCTACTGCAACTTCAGAAGAATTTCCCTCTCTTTTTGTCATTGAAAACAGGAGTTTTTTCCCGTATGATACAGACAGATCCAATGAGTTGCCGGCAAAACAGCCATCCAAATAAAAAACTTTAAAAAAGGAGACACTACCATGAAAACCATGCTTGCTATCCTTCTCGGCCTTGTTGACCTGTTTTGCGTCTGCCTGATTTACTACCGGCTTTTCACCAGCCAGAGCCCGGGCCTTGCCATCCTGTCCATCCTGCTGCCCATGGCCATCGCTTTCGTGGCAGCCTTCCTCATCGGCCGTCTGGTGCCGGAAAATGCCCACAAAAACGATACCAGTTCGGTTGCTCCCACCCTGCGTCATCGGGACGCCTAACCACATTCTCCCTGTCTTCCGATTCATTCGCAACACCATGAAAATCCCCCCCGCTGCCCTTGCGCAGCGGGGGGGATTTTCTCTTTCTTTGCCGCCGAGACGCGCCCTTCCCACACCCGGCACTGGGAAGCCCCCCTCACTGCTGGGGTTGGTCCGCGGTTCTCTCGTAGGTATAATAGGTATAGGCTAGCGCCCCCCACACATAGGGTCCCTCGGTCTCAGTCACCTGCCAGGCGGGGTCCTGGTCCAGGTTGGGAAAGAAGGTGTCCGCCGCCGGGAAGGCGGTGTGTACCTTGGTCACATAGACCTTATCCCATTTCTCCAGCGTCTGCCGATAAATGGACGCGCCGCCGATGACGCAGGTGTCCGCCGGGGCGGCCGCCAGGGCCTGGTCCAGGCTGGCGTAGACCTCCCCCCCCACCGGGGCGAAGGACGGATCCCGGCTGAGGATCAGGTTGCGTCGGTTCTTCAGGGGTCGGCCTCCGGGAAAGGTGGCCAGGGTCTTCCGCCCCACCAGCACCGGGTGGCCGGTGGTGCGCCGCTGGAACCGCTTCAGGTCCGGGGGAATGTAGCACAGCTGGTCGCCGTCCCGGCCGATGGCCCAGGCGGCGTCCACCATCACGATAGCTGTCATGGTTCTTCCTCCTTACACCGCCACGGGGATCTTCTCCGCCAGCTCATGGCAGCGGTAGTTCTCCAGGCGGATACTATCCGTTGTAAATGCATAAAAATCCGTCACAGAGGGGTCCACCCACAGCTTGGGGGCCTGGTAAGGCGTCCGGGTGAGCAGTTCCTCCACAATGGGCACGTGACGGTCGTAGATGTGGGCGTCGGCGATCACGTGGACCAGCTCCCCGGCCTCTAATCCCGAAACCTGGGCCAGGAAGTGAACCAGCACCGCGTACTGCATCACGTTCCAGCCGTTGGCAGTGAGCATGTCCTGGGAGCGCTGGTGGAGCACGGCGTTCAGGGTGCGGCCGGTGACGTTGAAGGTCATAGAATAGGCGCAGGGGTACAAGGCCATCTCGCTCAGATCGTGGTGGTTGTAGAGGTTGGTCAGAATGCGGCGGGAGGAAGGGTTGTGCTTTAAGTCATAGAGGACCCGGTCCACCTGGTCCATCTCCCCCTCGGGGTAGTGGTGCTTCACCCCCAGCTGATAGCCGTAGGCTTTGCCGATGGAGCCAGTCTCGTCAGCCCAGGCATCCCAGATATTAGAGGACAAGTCGTGGACGTTGTTGGACTTTTTCTGCCAGATCCACAGCAACTCGTCCACGGCGCTTTTCAGATACATCCGCCGGATGGTCTGAATGGGAAACTCCTGGCGCAGATCGTAGCGGTTGACGATGCCGAAGAGCTTGATGGTGTGGGCGGGGGTGCCGTCGTCCCACCGGGGGCGGACGGGCAGGTCCCGGTCCCAGGTCCCTTTGGCGAGAATGTCCCGGCAGTTTTGAAGAAACAGGTCGTCTGCTCTGCTCATGGTTCCTCCTTCCGGCACTGTCCGTACAGCACCTCGCGGTCAAAGTCGGTAATGGTCACGGGGAGAAGCTGGTTGTGCAGGTCCTCCCCTTGCACCCGCACCTCCATGTACTGGGGGCCATAGCCCCGCCACCAGCCCCCCTTTTCCTCCTCAAAGAGGATCGGGATGGTCTGGCCCACCCAGCCAGCCAGCCAGGCAGTGTGGACCTGGCTCAGCACCTCCCCGGCCCGGTGGGCCCGGTCCGCCTTGACGGCGTTGGGGATCTGGCCGGGCATGGCCGCCGCCGGGGTGCCCTGGCGACGGGAGTAGGGAAAGACGTGGACCCGGGCCAGGCGGCAGCGCTGGACCAGGGCCAGGCTCTGGGCAAATTCCTCTTCGGTCTCCCCGGGAAAGCCCACGATGAGGTCGGTGGTCACCGCCGGGCGGTCAAACCACTGGTTCAGCCGGGCCACCGTCTCCTCGTAGTCCGCCCCGGTGTACTTCCGGCCCATCCGGGCCAGGGTGGCGTCGCACCCGCTTTGCAGGGAGAGGTGGAAGTGGGGGCACAGGTTGGGCAGCTCTGCCAGGGCACGGCAAAAATCCTCTGTCACCGTCCGGGGCTCCAGGGAGCCCAGGCGTACCCGCAAGCCGGGGGCCGCCCGGCAGACGGCCTCGATAAGCTGGGCCAGAGAGGGTCGCCCCGGCAGGTCCCGGCCATAGCCGGAGAGCTCAATGCCGGTCACCACCAGCTCCCGATAGCCCTCCTTGGCCAGCCGAGCTGCCTCCGCCGCCGCCTGGTCCAGGGGGAGAGACCGCACCCGGCCTCTGGCATAGGGGATAATGCAGTAGGTGCAGAAGTTGGTGCAGCCGTCCTCCACCTTCAGCATGGCCCGGGTGCGCCCCGCTAATCCTCCGGCGGGCAGGACCTCAAAGTCCATCCGCCGGAAGGGGTCGTCCAGCAGGACCTCCGCCGGGGCCACCTTGTCCTGGGCCAGGGCTTCCAGCTTGTCCAGAAAGGCGACACGGTCCCCGGTGCCCCCGATGAGATCGGCTCCCAGCGCCGCGGCCTGGTCCGGGGAGACCTGGGGATAGCAGCCGCACAGGGCAATGAGGGCCTCCGGCGCCCGGCGGCGGACCTGACGCACCGCCTGGCGGGACTTCTTGTCGCTGACAGCGGTGACGGTGCAGCTGTTGATGAGGTAGGCGTCGGCCTGGTCCTCAAAGGGCACCAGGGTGTGGCCCCGGGCCCGCAGCAGCTCCTCCATGGCCTGGCTCTCGTACTGGTTGACCTTGCAGCCCAAGGTGTGGATGGCAACGCGCATGGTCTCTCTCCTCTTCCGCAAAAACCCTTTCCTTTTGGGAAAAAATCTGCTATAATAACATACTCATGACCACATGTTAGCACAAACCTGGGGTGGGGTAAAGGAAAATCTGCGGGACATCCTTCGGGTAGTTCCCCCGTTGTCTCCGCCGCCCGTCCCCGTTTGATCAGGAGGCACGTTATGGCCCACCCCTTTTTCGCCTACATTGCCCGCATGAAATACATCGGCCGCTGGGGGCTCATGCGCAACACTATGCCGGAGAACATCCAGGAGCACTCCCACATGGTGGCAGTGCTGGCCCACGCCCTGGCGGTGATCCGCCGGGACCAGTTCGGCGGGACCATCGACCCCGGCCGGGTGGCCGCCGTGGCCCTGTACCACGACGCCCCGGAGATCTTCACCGGCGACCTGCCCACCCCCGTCAAGTACGCCAACCCCGCCATCCAGAGCGCCTATAAGGCCGTGGAGAACAACGCGGCCCGCCGCCTGACGGCCATGCTGCCGCAAAGCCTCCGCCCGGCTTTTGCCGGCCTGCTGGAGGAGGAGGACCCGGAGGTCCTGGCCCTGGTGAAGGCCGCCGACAAGCTCTCGGCCCACCTAAAGTGCCTGGAGGAACTCAAGGCGGGCAACCGGGAGTTCCAGTCCGCCGCCCAGCAGACCATGGCAGCTTTGCAAAGTTACCAGCTGCCGGAGCTGGACTATTTCCTGGCGGAGTTTCTCCCCGCCTTCTCTCTCACCTTGGATGAGCTGCAGGCTCAGGCTGACCAGGTCTGACCTGTGTTCTACCGTCATACAATAAAAATAAAACAAGCGAGGTATCACGATTATGCGCGCAGTCATCACCGTTGCCGGCAAGGACCGGGTGGGCATCATCGCCAACGTCACCCAGGCCCTGGCCAAGCAGAACGTCAACGTCCTGGACATCACCCAGACCATCCTGCCCCCGGACTTCTTTACCATGGTTATGTTGGTGGATGCCGGTCAGGCCAGCATCCCCTTCGGCGAACTGGCCGACCAGATGGCCGAACTGGGCCAGCAGATGGGCATGGACATCCGGGCCCAGCGGGAGGACACCTTCCAGGCCATGCACCGGATCTGAGGAAGGAGGGTCTGTTTCACTATGGTAAATTCCTCTGAGATCCTTCAGACCATCCACATGTTCGACCAGCAGCACCTGGACATCCGCACCATCACCATGGGCATCTCCCTGCTGGACTGTGCCCACCCCGACCCGAAGGCCGCCTGCCAGAAGATCTATGACAAGATCTGCCGCCGGGCCGAAAACCTGGTGGCCGTGGGCCAGACCATCGAGAAGGAGTTCGGCATCCCCATCGTCAACAAGCGGGTCTCCGTCACTCCCATCTCCCTGGTGGCCGCCGCCAGCGACACCGCCGACTACGTCCCCTTTGCCGCCGCCCTGGACAAGGCCGCTAAGGCCGTGGGCATCAACTTCATCGGCGGCTTCTCCGCCCTGGTGCAGAAGGGGGCCACCCAGTCGGACTTGAAGCTCATCGCCTCCATCCCCGAAGCCTTGGCCACCACCGAGCTGGTTTGCTCCTCGGTGAACGTGGGCTCCACCAAGGCCGGCATCAACATGGACGCCGTGGCAGAAATGGGCCGGGTGATCAAAAAGACTGCCGACCTCACCGCCTCCTCCGGGGGCTTTGGCTGCGCCAAGCTGGTGGTCTTTGCCAACGCCGTGGAGGATAACCCCTTTATGGCCGGTGCCTTCCACGGGGCGGGCGAGCCCGAGTGCGTCATCAACGTGGGCATCTCCGGCCCGGGGGTGGTCCACCACGCCCTGCAGCAGGTGAAAGGCCAGCCCTTCGACGTGGTGGCCGAGACCATCAAGAAGACCGCCTTCCGCATCACCCGCATGGGCCAGCTGGTAGCCCGGGAGGCCTCGGCCCGGCTGGACGTGCCCTTTGGCATCGTGGACCTCTCCCTGGCCCCCACCCCCGCCATTGGGGACTCGGTGGCCCGGATTTTGGAGGAGATGGGCCTGGAGGTCTGCGGCACCCACGGCACCACCGCCGCCCTGGCCCTGCTCAATGACGCAGTGAAGAAGGGCGGCGTCATGGCCTCCAACCACGTGGGCGGCCTGTCCGGCGCCTTCATCCCCGTCAGCGAGGACGAGGGCATGATCGCCGCTGCCCAGCAGGGGGCTCTGGGCCTGGATAAGCTGGAAGCTATGACCTGCGTCTGCTCGGTGGGCCTGGACATGATCGCCGTGCCCGGGGACACCTCCGCCGAGACCCTGTCGGCCATCATCGCCGACGAGGCTGCCATCGGCATGGTCAATGCCAAGACCACTGCCGTGCGCCTGATTCCCGCCCCCGGCAAGCAGGTGGGCGACACGGTGGAGTTCGGCGGCCTGCTGGGTTCCGCCCCGGTGATCCCCGTCCACCCCTTCTCCAGCGCTCTGTTCATCCAGCGCGGGGGCCGCATCCCGGCGCCCATGCAGAGCCTGAAAAACTGACCCACACGTTCCTTTTTTAGGAGGTGTTTCCCCTTTGCTGCAATTTGATGTGACCCACGCCCTGCCCTTCCTGCCCAAAAACTGGCTCTCCTCCCGGCTGGACGGCCTGACTGATGCCCGGAACCTGCTGGAGCGGGGCAATGGCCTGGGCGGGGAGTTCACCGGCTGGGTAAACCTGCCCGCCCAGTTCGACCAGCGGGAGATGCAGCGGCTGCTCCACACCGCCCGGATCATCCAGAGCCAGTCGGAGGTGCTGGTGGTCATCGGCATCGGCGGGTCCTATTTGGGGGCCCGGGCCATGCTGGAGCTGCTCACCTCCCCCAACTACAACCTGCTGTGCAAAAAGACCCCTCAGATCTTCTTCACCGGCAACACCCTCTCTCCCGACGCCATGACGGAGCTGCTGGACTACGTACGGGAGAAGGATTTCTCGGTGAACGTGGTCTCCAAGTCGGGCAACACCACCGAGCCCTCGGTGGCCTTCCTCCTCTTCCGGCAGCTACTGGAGGAGAAGTATGGCCGGGAGGGCGCCCGGGACCGGATCTTCGCCACCACCGACCGCAAGGAGGGCAGCCTCCGAGCCCTGGCCAACCAGGAGGGCTACGCCACCTTCTCCATCCCCCGGTCCATCGGCGGGCGCTACTCCGCCCTGACGGCGGCAGGGCTGCTCCCCCTGGCCGTGGCGGGCCTAGACATCAGGGAGATGCTCTCCGGCGCTGCCGAGGCCATGACCGCTCTGCGCCAGCCCGGCCAGGACAACCCTGCCTGGCAGTATGCCGCTGCCCGCAACGCCCTGTATGCCCAAGGGAAGAACATCGAACTGCTGGCCTGCTACGAACCCCACCTGCGCTCCTTTGGCGAGTGGTGGAAGCAGCTGTTCGGCGAGAGCGAGGGCAAGGACGGCCAGGGGGTCTTCCCGGCCAGCGTGGAGTTTACCACTGACCTGCACTCCATGGGCCAGTACATCCAGGAGGGCACCCGTGACCTGTTTGAGACGGTGGTGCGCTTCACCTATCCCCTGTCCTCCTGCCTGCTGGACCCGGAGCCCGGGGATGGCTCGGGCCTGGACTACCTGCGGGGCAAGGACCTGCGCTACGTCAACGAGCAAGCCCGTCGGGGCACCGTTCTGGCCCACGTGGCCGGGGGGGTACCCAACCTGCTGCTCACCGCTGGAGAGCGCACCCCCTTCTGGGCGGGGCAGCTGGTCTACTTCTTTGAGTACGCCTGCGGGCTCTCGGGCTATCTGTCGGGGCTCAACCCCTTCAACCAGCCCGGGGTGGAGGCCTACAAAACCAACATGTTTGCCCTGCTGGGCAAGCCCGGCCATGAGGGGCAACGGCAGGCGTTGGCCGACCAAGGCCTACTGTAAGTCTCCGAAGGCCCCAGGCGGAAAGGAACACAAAAACCATCCCTTCCCGCCCATAAATTTATAAAAATTCGATAAATCTTATTGCAGTTTTTTCGTTGGTATGGTAACATAAGGCCAACAGAGAAGAAGCTAACAAGGATTTACATATCTTTTCTGGATCAAGAAGGAGTGATTATATCATGGTTCGAGTGATTATGGGTGCCAAAGGCAGCGGCAAGACCAAGCAGATGATTGAAATGATTAACCACGCCGCAGAAAACGAGAGCGGCAGCGTGGTTTGTGTGGAAGTGGGCAAGAAACTGGTCTATGATGTCAGCCGGAACGTTCGTCTGGTAGAATCCAGCGACTTTGCTGCCGACAACTTCACCTTTTTCAAGGGCTTCATCAGCGGGATGTACGCCTCCAACTACGACCTGACCCACGTGTTCATCGACAGCCTGTGCAAGATCATCCCCTCCGAGCCCGACTCCCCCGAGGTGGAAGAGTTCCTGGCTTGGCTGGACCGCTTCTCTGAGGAGAACGGCGTGAAATTCACCGTCACCATCAGCGCCGACATTGCCCTGGCCACAGAGGCCATGAAGGCTTATTTCTAAACCATCCCCTCTCGCGGACCGACTACACTGCCGCCCGCGTTCGTTTCCGGAAGGAGAGAACCCCATGGCACTGCGCGAAAAACTCAACTCGTTGGCCGTCGAGGCTGCCAGCAGGGCCAACACCCTGGCCGCTGGCGCCGCCAGCAAGGCCAACGCCGCCATTGAAAACAGCCGGCTGAACCTGAAGATCAGCGGCGAGGAAAAGAAGATCGACGCCTACACCCTGAATCTGGGCCAGCTGCTGTTGGATCAGCTGGACGCCGGGCAGGACCCCCAGGACGACGAGATCAAAGCCCTCTACGCCGCCATTCAGGCCTGCCGTCAGGTCATCGCCCAGGCTCGGGCGGACATTGAGGCCAACCGCCAAAGCGACAGCGGTGACGCCGCTCCCAGCTGCCCCAACTGTGGCCGGGAGGTGGCGGTAGAAGACCGCTTCTGCTCCCAGTGCGGCGCTCGCCTGCAGGTAGAGGTCCCTGAAGCCCCCGCAGAGGAGGTTCCAGCCCCCGAGGCCCCCAGCGAGGAATAATCCAAAACCATAGCCGAAAGACGCCTGCCAGATGGCAGGCGTCTTTTTTCCCTTTTTTCCAGTCTCTCCACCCCGCCCAGGGATTCGCCGCGCTCGGGCAGGGAAAAAGGGGGGCCCGCTTGGCAGGGCCCTCTTTCTCCAACGCAAAGCCCCCCAGATGCCAAAAGGCAACCGGGGGGCTTTGCAAGTTTTCTCAGATACCGTTTTTTCCCGAAGGGGAACCGCCCTTCCTCAGCCGGGCGGCCAGGTCATATCACGGCCTGCCAGAACATGGAAGTGGAGGTGGAACACGCTCTGGCCGGCAGACGCGCCGCAGTTGGAAACCACCCGGAACTCCTCGATGCCCAGGTCCTTGGTCACCTTGGCGATGACCTCAAAGCAGTGGGCCACCACGGCGGAGTTCTCCGGCGTCACCGCCCCGCAGGAGGCGATGTGCTCCTTGGGGATCACCAGGAAGTGGGTGGGCGCCTGGGGATCGATGTCGTAAAAGGCGTAGACCAGCTCGTCCTCATAGACCTTCTTGGAGGGAATCTCGCCCCCCACGATCTTGCAGAATAAACAGTCGCTCATGTGATTGCTCCTTTCCCGCCGCAGCGTTCATTGCTCGGGGACCACGGCAAAAAATGTCAGCGCCTCGCCGCTGTCGTTGACCAGGCTGTGGCTCTCCCCCTTGGGGCAGTAGTGGCAGGCCCCGGGGGCCAGGGGCTCCCAGGTGTCCCGAAAGAGGACCTTGCCCGTGCCCGAGAGGATGTAGATGACCTCGCTGTTGGTCTCATGGACGTGGGGGCCGATGGTGGCCCCGGGGGGCAGGACCCCCCGGAGGACCTTCATGGGCCCGTGGATAAACTTTTGCAGAAAAACCTCTTTCTCTCCCCCGCGCATGTGGGGGACGGTCTCCACAGGAATCTTGTCAAAAGAAATTTGCATGGTGTACTCTCCTTGCCGGTTACAGGCCCAGCTTCACGGCCACAAAGTCGTCTACAGAAGCCAGGGCATCGTCCAGCTTCAGCATGTCCTTGCCGCCGCCCATGGCGCTGTCGGGCTTGCCGCCGCCCTTGCCGCCGCAGATGGCGCAGACG
This sequence comes from Clostridiales bacterium, assembly GCA_004554585.1. Taxonomy (GTDB): domain Bacteria; phylum Bacillota; class Clostridia; order Oscillospirales; family Oscillospiraceae; genus Evtepia. The sequence continues at coordinate 71,416 of SFLH01000001.1, forward strand.
CTCTTGACCAGGTCGCCGGCCTTGATGCCCTGGGCAATGGCCTGCTTGCCGCAGACGGCCAGGAAGGAGATCTTGTCCTCGTTGGTGGAAGCCAGCACGGCCACCACGCTGGGCTCCTTGTCCCGCAGGAAGTCGCCCATCTGGCGCAGGGTAGCCGCATCCATGCCGGGGCGCTGGGCGGTGAGGACCTTCAGATCCCCCACGCTCTTGGCAGCGGTGAGGAACTGCTGTACCTGACCCAGAGAGGCCTGGGCCTCAAACTTCTCCACGGCCTGGTGGAGCTGCTTGATCTCGCTCATAACGGCTTTGGCCTTTTCCCGCAGCTCGCCGGGCTTGGCCTTCAGGGCGGCGGCGGCCTCGAAGAGCATGGCCTGGTTGCGGTTCATCACCTCCAGAGAGAGCTTGCCGGTGGTGGCCTCAATGCGGCGCACGCCAGAGGCCACGGAGAACTCGCTGCTGATGTGGAACACCCCCACCATGGCAGTGTTGGGCAGGTGGGTGCCGCCGCAGAACTCCACGGAGTAGCCCTCGCCCATGTCCACCACCCGAACGATATCGCCGTACTTCTCGCCGAAGAGGGCAATGGCCCCCTTCTTCTTGGCCTCCTCGATGGGCAGCTCCTCGGTGTCCACCCCGTAACCGGACAGGACCGCCTCGTTGACCATGGCGCTGACCTGGGCCAGCTCCTCGGGGGTCATGGCGGAGAAGTGAGTAAAGTCGAAACGCAGCCGGTCGGGCTCCACCAGGGAGCCGGCCTGGTGGACGTGGTCGCCCAGGACGGTGCGCAGGGCCTTGTCCAGCAGGTGGGTGGCGGTGTGGGCCCGCATGATGGCATGGCGGCGGTCGGCATCGATGGTGGCGGTGACGGTGTCGCCCACCTTGAGGCTGCCCTGGGTGAGCTTGCCGTAGTGCATGTACTTGCCGCCCTTGTTCTTCTGCACATCGGTGACGGTGTAGGACATACCCTCAGCGGTGAGCACGCCGTGGTCGGCCACCTGGCCGCCCATCTCCGCGTAGAAGGGGGTGGTGTCCAGGACCACGATGGCCTCCACGCCGGGGATGATCTCGTCCACCAGCTGCTCCTCGGCCACGATGGCCACCACCTTGGCCCCGGAGAGCTCGGTCTTGTCGTAGCCGTCAAAGTGGGTGGCGGGGACCTCCTTGCCGAACTCCACACCGGACCAGCCCAGGTCGCCCAGGGCCTCCCGGGCCTTCCGGGCCCGGACCCGCTGCTCCTCCATCTCGGCATCGAAGCCCGCCCGGTCCAGGGTCATGCCCTCGTCCTGGACCATCTCTTCCGTCAGGTCCACAGGGAAGCCGTAGGTGTCGTAGAGCTTGAAGGCGTCCTTACCGGCAAAGACGGTCTCTCCCTTGGCCTTGTGCTCGGCCAGGAGCTCGGCGAAGATCTTCATGCCGCCGTCGATGGTCTTGGCAAAGTTCTCCTCCTCGGTGCGGATGACCTTGGTGATGTAGTCCTGCTTCTGGCGCAGGTCCTTGTACTCGCCCTCGTTCTCGTGGATGACGGTGTCGATGATCTGATACAGGAAGGGCTCGTTGACCCCCAGGAGCTTGCCGTGGCGGGCGGCCCGGCGCAGCAGGCGGCGCAGGACGTAGCCCCGGCCCTCGTTGGAGGGCAGCACGCCGTCGCAGATCATGAAGGTGGCCGAGCGGATGTGGTCGGTGATGATGCGCAGGGAGACGTCGCTGGCCACGCTGTCCCCATAGTGGGCACCGGTGATCTCGGAGACCTTGTTGGTGATGTTCATGACGGTATCCACGTCAAACAGGGAATTGACGTTCTGGCACACCACCGCCAGACGCTCCAGGCCCATGCCGGTGTCGATGTTCTTCTGGGCCAGCTCGGTGTAGTGGCCCTCGCCGTCGTTGTCAAACTGGGTGAAGACGTTGTTCCAGACCTCCATGTAGCGGTCACAGTCGCAGCCGGGCTTGCAGTCGGGGCTGCCGCAGCCGAACTCCTCGCCTCGGTCGTAATAGACCTCGGAGCAGGGGCCGCAGGGGCCGGAGCCGTGCTCCCAGAAGTTGTCCTCCTTGCCCATGCGGTAGATGCGGTCTTCGGGGATGCCCACCACGTCTCGCCAGATGTTGAAGGCCTCGTCGTCCTCTAAGTAGACCGAGGGGTAGAGCCGGTCCTTCTCCAGGCCCACCCACTTGGGGTCGGTGAGGAACTCCCAGGTCCACTGGATGGCATCGTGCTTGAAATAGTCGCCGAAGGAGAAGTTGCCCAGCATCTCAAAGTAGGTGCCGTGGCGGGCGGTGTGGCCGATGTTCTCGATGTCGCCGGTGCGGATGCACTTCTGGCAGGTGCACACCCGCTTGCGGGGGGGCTCCTCCTCGCCCTTGAACCAGGGCTTCATGGGGGCCATGCCGGCGTTGATGAGCAGCAGGGAAGGGTCATTCTCCGGCACCAAGGGGAAGCTGGGCAGGCGGAGATGGCCCTTGGACTCGAAGAAGGTCAGGAACATCTCCCGCAGTTCATTCAGTCCGTAATACTTGTGCATAAAACATACCTCCGAAATTTCAATTTCTCTCTCTGGGATGTGGCGGGACGAAAAAACAAAAGCCCGCCCCTGACCACAGGTCAGGGGCGGAGCAGAACACACTTCGCGGTACCACCCTGATTGACAAAGGGACCCATGCCCTTTGCATCTCAGTTCGTTCGGTAACGGGAACGGCCCGGCCCGGTCCTCCCGGGCGGCTCTGGAAGTGGCTTTGCGTCCGGCTGAGGCCAAGGGGCTTGCACCGTCTCCCCTCTCGCTTGGGCGGCCTGGACGCATGGGCTTCCTCATCGCCATAATTACTAACGGTACCATTTTATCACGGATTTTGTCCCTGTCAAGGGGGAACCGCCTCACAGGCCAAAGACTTCCTGGGTTTCGGCCAGGGCCTCATCCATGCGCTGGAGGACATCCTGGATGTCCTGGTGAGAGATCACTGCCGCGGGCTCAAAGCGGATGGTCTTGGCATTGACCAGGGTGCCGGCGGTAAGCACACGCCGGGCAAACATCCCCTTGGCACACTGGTAGCCCAGCTCGCTGGTGTGGAACTCCACTGCCAGCATCAGGCCGATGCCCCGCACGTCTTGGATGACCTTGGGATACTTTTTCGCCAGTTCCTCCAGGCCAGCCTTGAGGAGGATTCCCTTGTCCCGGCACTGGCCGGGCACGTCGTGCTCCAGCATATACTGGATGGTGGCGATGGCCGCCGCGCAGCACACCGGGTTGCCGCCGAAGGTGGGCGAGCCCAGCAGCCAGGGGTTGTCGATGAGCTCCTGGACCCACATCTTGGGCTTGCAGATGATGCCGGTGATGGGCAGGATACCGCCGCCGAAGGCCTTGCCGTAGGTCATGATGTCGGGGGTGACCCCCTCGGCCTGGCAGCGCCACATGGTGCCCGTGCGGCCCATGCCCGTCTGAATCTCGTCAAAAATCAAGGCCACGCCGGTCTCATCGCAGATCTCCCGCACCCGCTGCAGGTAGCCGGCCGGGGGCACGATGATGCCCGCCTCCCCCTGGATGGGCTCCAGAATGACGGCGGCCACGCTCTCCCCCACCGCCTGGAGGTTGCGGATGGCCTTCTCCACGTCCTCGGCCACCCCATACTGCACGTGCTGCACCTGCTGGATCATGGGCAGGTAGGGGGTGCGGTAGGTCCCTTTGCCTCCCATGGACACGGCGCCCATGGTCTTGCCGTGGAAGGCCCCCACCGTGGAGATCACCCACCGGCCGCCAGTGGCAATCCGGGCCAGCTTCAGGGCCATCTCCACCGCCTCGGCGCCACCGTTGGTGAAGAAGCAGTATTGCAGGTCCCCGGGCGTAATGTCCGCCATGGCCTTGGCCAGGTAGCCCCGCAGGGGGTCCAGCAGCTCCTGGGAGTGGAGGGCCTGGTGGTCCAGCTGGGCCTTGACCACAGAGAGGATCTCCGGGTTGCGGTGGCCGCAGGTGTAGATGCCGAACCCGCCCAGACAGTCGATAAACTTCTCGCCGTTCAGGCCATAGCAGTAGGGCCCCTCGTCCTGCCACTCCAGCACTGCGCCGCTGTCGGTGTCGGAGGAGACGGATTTGCGGTATTGCAGCCAGCCGGGGCTGACGTAGTGGTTGAAATGCTCGATGGTCTCCTGGGCCATCTTCTCCTTCTCCTGGGCGGACAGGTCAGCCGCGTCGGTGCGGATGAGGGAGACGACACGCTTGAGATCCTGAATCACTTGGTTTGGATTGGTCATGGTATGGTTCCTCACTTTCTGCTTTGCAGCAATCAAAATTCCTTCCTTGGCCTCCATCTTAAACTCTGGTATAATACCAGGGTCAAGGGGTTTTATCCCAACAAAATAACCAAATATGATCCGGTGAAATGATGAAAGATTACTACAAAATCAGTGAGATTGCCCGCCTCTATGGCATCGGGGTGGACTCTCTGCGCTATTACGAGCGCCTGGGCATCCTCCAGCCCCGGCGGGAGAGCAACGGCTACCGCCTATACAGCTTAAAGGACATGTACAAGCTCAACCTCATCCGGGACCTGCGCCGGCTGGACTTTTCCATGGAGCAGATCCGGGCCTATCTGGACGAACAGACGGTGGACAACACCATTCGCCTGCTGGACCAGGAGGCAGACCTGGTGGCCCGGCAGCTCCAGGAGCTTCAGGCAAAGGCCGTTCAGCTGGCCCAGCGCCTGGCCGATCTGAAGGCCGCCCAGGCCACCGTCCCCGGGATAATCCAGCGCAAGGTCCTGCCTCCCCGACCCTGCGTGCTTTTCACCCAGCACATCACCCGAGATGAGGAGATGGACTTCGTCATGAAAAAGCTCCACCGCCAGCACGAGGATAAGATTCGGGACTTTGGCAACCAGGTCTTTGGGGCCTTTCTGGCCATGGATGAGCTGCTGGCGGGCACCCCCAACGTCTACGACGGCGTGTTTTCCGTGCTGGAAGAGGGGGCGGCCTGCGACTTCACCCTGCCCGGCGGAACCTACCTCTCCTATTTTTACCAGGGACCTTATGAGCAAAATCGGGCCAAGGTCCAGCAGCTGCTGGACTGGGCGGCCCAGCGGGGGCTGGTCCTGGCGGGCACCCCCTTTGAACTCTATGCCATCGACAACCGGGACACCATCCGGCCAGAGGAGTTCCTTACAGAAATCCAGGTCCTCCTGGCCTCGGAAAAAGGCCAGGAGGACCTGGTGGGATCCTCTGAAAAATAGTTCATAGGATTGGTCCGGCTGGCAGAACTGCTGCCGGTCCAGGTCTCATAGTGCAGGTGGTTGCCTGTGGAGCTACCTGTGGAGCCGATGCTGCCGATGGTCTGACCTCGGCTCACTGTCTGGCCGGGGGAGACCAGCCGGGCGGACAGGTGGGCATAGAGGGTGCGCATGCCGTTGCCGTGGGCAACGACCACATAGTTGCCATAGGACGAGTGGTACTGGGAGAGGACCACCACACCGCTCAGGCTGGCCTGCACCGCCGCTCCATAGGCAGCGGGGATGTCGATGCCCGTGTGGAAATTGGGCCGGTGGGTGATAGGATGGGTCCGGGGTCCATAGTAGGAGCTCACCCGGTGGGAGCTGGGTACCGGCCAGAGCAGGCCGCTGCCCTGCTGGACATCGCCGGTCTCCTCCCCGCCCTGACCCTGCTGCTGGGCGGCCTGCTGGCGGGCGGCTTCCGCCTGCCGCGCCAGTTCCGCCTGGCGCTGGGCCTCCAACTGGCGGGCATAGGCGGCCTCGGCCTGGGCCAGCTCCTGGGCCACCTGGTCCTCGGTGGCCTCCAGGGCCGCCAGGTCCTGGCCGTAGCGGTTGGTTTGGCTCTGGATTTGGGCCAGCACGGTCTCGGCCTGGGCCAGTTCCGCCTGGCGCTGGGCCTGCTGGTCCCGCTGCTGATCCAAGACCTCCCGCTGCTGGCTCTGGCTCTCCTCCAGGGCGGCCTTGGCCTGGGCCACCGCGCGGCAGGCCTCGGCCATCTCCTCCAGTACCTGGTTGTCGTAGGCCATGATCTCCCCGATCATGCTCACCCGGTCCAGCAGGTCGGAGAAGCTGGAGGCCCGGAAGAGCACGCTGAGATAGGACACTTTGCCCCGCTCCTCCATGGCCCGGACCCGCTCCTCGTATCGCTCCCGCTGGGCAGCTTCGGCCTCTTGGGCCCGAGTCAGCTCGGTCTGTTTCTCGCCGATCTGCTCATCTAGGGCCTGGATGGTCTGCTGCGAGAGCTGAATCTGCTGGTCCAGCACATCAATCTTCTGCTCCAGCAGGACCTTTTGGTCCACGGCCTTGGCCTCATCCTGGGCCAGCCCGGACAACTGGTCCTCCAGGCCGGCCCGCTGCTGCCGCAGGCTTTCCTGCCGGGCTGCAAGCGCGTCGATCTCCTGCTGGCTGATCCCCAGGGCGGAGAGGGGGGAAATGAGCAAACACAGGATCACCAAGCTTAGACAAAGGGCCGTTTTCTGTTGTAGGGTCTTCATACGTTCCTCCTAAGTGTGACGTGGATGGCGGGATGAAATGGAGCCGGTGCACGTCCCGTCTCCATTTCTCTGCCCGCTCAATCCGTCAGTTTCACCTTCAGAGTCACCAGGGTAGACCCCCTTGCCCGGCGGCACACCGACAGGACCTCTTCCCTCGCCGCACGCGCCAGGCAGACAGCAGCGGCGGCGGACGCAGCCACTGCCGCCGTGCCCTCCAGTGCCTGCCGGGCCCAGTGGAGCATCCGGCAAACAGTACAGTGCTGGGGGTCGTCACAGGCATGGTCAGCATAGGCCTCCACCAGGGCGGAGGCGCCCAGATAGGCCAGGGTGAGGGCCAGCAGCAGCGCCAGAGCAGCCCCTCTGGTCTTCCACGGTCTGGTCATAAATGGGTCCCCTCCTTCCCCCTGGAACTTAGCTTTTGCTAATTATATCATACCTGTCAAGTTGCCTTTTCCCTCCTCAAAAACCCAGGCATTCCCCCACCAAAATCACGTGGTAGTCGGCCCGCATGGGGCGCTTGTGGAGGATGGTGGTCACGTTGCAGATCCGGTCCGGAGCCCCGCAGCTGGGGCAGGTGCCCTGCTTAACACAGGCACATTCCCGGTGGTATTTCAAGTTGTTCATGGGGGCAGCGATGAAGGAGATGCGCTCCCGAGCAGCCCGCTCGTCGGGGACCAGCTTGTTCACCCCCGCCACCACCACGATCCGATCGGGGCCGTAAATGCCCCCCACCACCCGGCTGCCCACGCCATCCACGTTCACCAGTTCCCCGGTCATGGTCACGGCGTTGGCCCCCAGGAGGAAGACGTCGGCTGTGAGATAGGCGGCCAGAATGGCCCGGGCCAGGTCCCGGCTGGGGGCCCGATAGTGGCCGGGCGGGTCCAGATCGTAGCTGGTGCCGCTCATGGCCGCCTGGCCGGGGATGGCTTGGCAGCCCCGGTCCGCCAGGGCCTGGTCCAGTTCCAGGGCGTAGATGGTGTGGGAGTCCCCCACCCCCACCCGGGCGCCGGGGGGAATCAGGGACAGCACCGCCTGGGCCGCCTCCTGGCGGCTGGGGCAGTACTGGGCGGCAAAGCCGTTCCTCTCCAGCGCTTTCACCGCTGCGGCCCCCTTGGCCGCGTAAAACCGGCGGCGGATGTCCTCCTCATCCCGGCGGCTGTCCGCCACCCGGACGGGCCAGGCGGCCAGCAGGGCGTCCAGTTCCTTGTTCTCCATGGTCTGCTCCTTTCTCCGCCGGTTCCGGCGGACCAAAAATACCGGCCCACCCCATCCGGGGTGGGCCGCGGTCGTTGTGTTACGAATTTTCCCGGCAGGCCCGCAGGAAGGACAGCGGGGGGGCGTACCGGGGCAGTTGGATCTGGAAGGTCATCTGGGGATGCCGGGGCTCCACCAGAGCCTCCCCGTTCTCGTCGGCCATCAAGGGGGCGGCGAAGGTCACCGGGGCCACGTCGGGGCCCACCAGCTGGATCTCATCCCCCTGGGCAAACTTGTTGCGCAGGGAGGCGGTGGCCAGGCCGTTCTCGTCGCAGGACTGGATCACCGCCAGCACCTGCCAGTCCCGGATGTACCGGGCGTCCTGGGTGAACTGCCCTGGCTGGCCGTAGAAGAAGCCGGTGGAGTAGTGGCGGTGACTGACCTTCTCCACCTCATCCCGCCACACCGGGTCCAGGGGGACCCCCGCCAGGGCGGCGTCGATGCCATGGCGGTAGGCGCCGGTGACGATGGCAGCGTAGTAGGCCGACTTAGCCCGGCCCTCAATCTTCACCGAGTCCACCCCCGCCGCCAGCAAGTCGGGCAGGTGGTCGATCATACACATGTCCCGGGAGTTCATGATATAGGTCCCCCGGCCGTCCTCTTCGATGGGGAAATACTCCCCCGGCCGCTTTTCCTCCACCAGGGCGTACTGGTAGCGGCAGGGCTGGGCGCAGGCCCCCCGGTTGGCGTCCCGTCCAGTCATGTAGTTGGACAGCAGACACCGGCCGGAGTAGGACACGCACATGGCCCCGTGGGCAAAGGTCTCGATCTCCAGCTCCTTGGGGGTCTTGGCGCGAATTTCCGCGATCTCTTCCAGGGAAAGCTCCCTGGCCAGGATGACCCGGTCGGCCCCCAGGTCGTGCCAGGCCCGGGCGGACTGGTAGTTGACGATGCTGGCCTGGGTGCTGATGTGGATCTTCACCGAGGGGGCATAGCGTTTGGCCAGGGCCAGCACCCCCACGTCGGCCAGGATGACGGCGGTGACGCCGCATTCCTCCAGAAAGGACAGCCACTGGGGCAGGCGGGCCACCTCGTCGTTGCGGGGCATGGTGTTGCACGTAACGTGCAGGTCCACCCCCTGCGCCCGGCAAAGCTGGGCAGCTTTGGCCAGCTCTTCCCGGGAGAAGTTCCCCGCAAAGGAGCGCATGCCAAAGGTGTCCCCCGCCAGATAGACCGCATCCGCCCCATAGGCCAGAGCCATCTCCAACCGCTCCCAGTCCCCTGCCGGGGACAGTAGTTCCAATTTCTTTCGTGCCATAGTCATCTTCAGCTGTTGAGGAAGGCCTGGTGCTCGCTGTAGGTGCTGAAGAAGTGGTGCAGATCGTCGTCGCCCAGGGCATAGTAATAGTAGTTGGTGCTCTCGGGATTCAGGGCGGCCATGATGGACTCCATACCGGGGTTGGCGATGGGTCCAGGGGGCAGGCCCTTGTTCAGATAGGTGTTATAGGGGCTGTCCACGGTCTGGTAATCCTCCTCGCTGACGATCTCTCCCTCGGGCAGAACGTACTGGATGGTGGCGTCGATCTGGAGGTAGCCGTTGGTGCCGCCGCCGGGATTGTTCAGACGGTTGTAGATGACCGAGGCAATCTTGGCCCGGTCGGTGCCGTCGGTCTCCTTTTCGATCATGGAGGCGATGGTGAGTATCTCGTTGATGGAGTAGCCCGTATCCAGAATCTGCTGGCGAATGCTGTCAGTGACCTTGGCGTCAAAGTTCACCAGCATCTTGTTGATGACATACTTGGGATCCTCGCCCATGTAGAACTCATAGGTGTCGGGGAAGAGGTAGCCCTCCAGCCGGTTGGGATCTCCCAGGGGGATATCCTGCAGGAAGGAGAAGGCATAGTCGTGGTTGGCGGCCATGTCGTTGAGCTTCTCCACCGTGGAGACCCCTTGCTCCTCCAGCATCTGGAAGGTCTGTTTGACCGTCAAGCCTTCCGGGATGGTCACTGTCACCGCCTTGCGGTTGGCCGAGCTGGCGCCAAGGCTGTTGATAATGGCCCGGTAGTCCATGTCCGAGTCCAGGACATAGGTACCCTGAGCGATCTTGTCCGTAGAGCCAGAGAAGACGCAGAAGAGGGTAAAGAGCCCCTTATAATTGATGATGTCGTTGTCCTTGAGCTGGTCCACCACGCTGCCAAAGTCGTTCTCGTCCTCCACCACGATGGTGGCGGTGGTGTTTTCTTTGTTCAGAGCCAGCATGTCGTTGGCCAGCGACCAGCCCACGGCGGCCAAGACCATCGAGATGGCACAGACCGTGACGATGTAGACCATGGAGCTGGACATAGAGGAGCGTTTCTTTTTCTTCCGGCTCTGGGTGGTTCCCCGGCGCTCGGGCTCCTCCGGCCGTCGTTTTCTGGTGTCGCGTTGCATATCCTGCCTCCTCATGGCGGGGCAGCGCCCCGCAGGTTGGTGATTTATTCGATGGGTTGGGTCATGGGCCAGACCTGGCCCTCCTCCGTCAGCACGATCCGCACCCAGGCGTCCAAGGGTTCCCGGGGGAGGTTGACCTGGAAGAAGTCCTCCCGGCACAGGCCGATGGTAACCCCTTCGTAGTCTTCCAGATAGCGGTCATAATAGCCGCCCCCCTGGCCCAACCGGTTGCCCCGGCTGTCAAAGCACAGGCCAGGCACCAGGATCAGGTCCATCTTCTCCCGCTCCAAGGCCGGACAGTGGTCTCCTGGCGCAGGGATGCCATAGGCGTCAGGGGCCAAGTCGTCCAGGCTGGTGATGACCCGAGCCTCCATCTGGTGATCTTCCAGACATTTGGGCAGGCAGACAGTCTTGCCCTGGTCCAGCAGGGTCTGGATCAGGCCCTTGGTCTCGATCTCCTGGCCCACGCCGTAGTAGAGCAGAACGGTTTTAGCCTCAGCCAGCTTGGGATGCTCCAGAAAGCGCTGGATCAGTTCCCCGTCCGACCAGGTCTTCTCCTGCTGGCTCAGCTCCGCCAGGGCTTGGCGCATCTGCTGGCGCAGGATCTTCTTCACTTCGGCAACTTCTTTTCCCATAGTGTCTTACTCCTTTGTTTCCAACAGGGGCAGGGCCGCCTGCCAGATCTCTCGGTGGATCTCCTCGATCCCCCGCAGCTGCCCTGCCTGGTCCAGGCAGGGAATCCGCCGCCAGCCGTACTGGCCGGCCGCCTGCTGGGCAGTCTGCCGGCACAGGGCCAGATAGGCGGTGTCGGTCTCATGGATGTCGCCCTGGGTGTGGGTGGCCGCCTCCCGCTGGCGGAGCATGGCCACCGCCTGGTCCGTGGGCATGTCCAGGTAGAGGACCAGGTCGGGTTCCGGCAGACCCAAGCGGCGGTACTCAAAGTCAAACAGCCACTGGAAGAACCCCTCCCGCTCCTGGGGAGAGACCTTGCTGGCCTGGTGAACCGCGTTGGAGGTGGTGTAGCGGTCGGCCAGCACCAGGCCGCCACTCTCATACCATCCCTGCCAGACTTTTTTCCAAGAGGCGTAGCGGTCCACGGCGAAGAAAGTGGAGGCGGCATAGGCGTTCACATCCTCTGGCCGGCTACCGAACTCTCCCCCCAGGTACATCCGCAGCAGAGCGGAGGACTCCTCCTGGTACTGGGGGAAGATCAGCCGCCGGAAGGGGATGCCCTCTTTCTGGGCCCGCTGGCACAGGCGGGCAAACTGGGTGGATTTTCCCGACCCGTCGGTGCCCTCCAACACAATCAAACGTCCCCGCTTCATGCCTTCTCCCGCCTTCCCTTCTCCCGGGCGGCGGAGACCAGAAACAGGGGGAGCTTGGCCATCCGGCCCAGCCGGCTGGGCTGGTGGAGCAGACGGTAGCACCACTCCAGCCCCAACTTCTGCCAAGCCTGGGGAGCCCGCTTCACGTTTCCAGCGAACACATCCAGCACGCCGCCCAGGCCGGCCATCAGATGGGCGCCAGTCTCCGGGCCGAAGCGGGCCATCCACAGCTCCTGCTTAGGGGCCCCCAAACAGACGAAGACCACATCGGGCTGGGCCTGGCGGATGGTCTGGACCACAGCGGCATCGTCGGTAAAATACCCGTGATGGGTGCCGCACAGGCACAGGCCGGGGTACTGCTCGCACAGCCGCTGCCCGGCCTGCTCCGCCACCCCAGGCTTGGCCCCCAGCAGGAACAACCGACCGCCGGTCTGAGCCATCCGGGTCAGCAGGCCGGCGGCAAAGTCGATCCCCGGCACCCGCTCTTTCAGCGGCGTGCCCAGGATGCGCCCGGCATGGATCACCCCGATGCCGTCGGGCAGGACCAGGGCAGCCTGGTTGATCACCCGCTGGTAATCCGGCGACTGCCGGGCCATATTTACGATCTCAGGATTGGGGGTGACCACGTAGGAGAAATCCGGTCCCGCCGCCAAGGTCTCCCCAACGGCCACCGCCTCCTCCAGGGTCAGGTCGTCAAACCCCACCCCCATGATTTCTTTTCGCACGCGCATGCATCTCCCATGCGCTTCCCCCGCCCCCGCAGGGCAGGAGAAGCATATAATCCGTGTTATTGTAGCACAAACGGTCCTGTTTGTCCATCTTTTGCCGAAAGGCGCCGGTTTGTGGGGAGGGACGGGGCCCCCTCACCACCAGGGGCGGGCCCGTTCGGTCCATCCCTTCTCCTGCCAGTAGGCCCGGTCGGCCTCGTTCCAGCCCCGCCGCTGCAGCTGCCGTGCCAGGGAGAAAAAGGCCCTGGTCTTCCAGCCAGGCCGCACCTTGCCAACCTTCCTCTCCACCTGGCGGGCCAGGGCGGTCAGGTCCTTTTGGATGCGCTGTTTGCGCCGGGGGGTGATCTCCCCCCAAGAAGTGGCCCGGACGTTGGCCCCATAACAGTAGGTTTTGCCCACTCCCCAAAAGAAGGTGCTGTCGGCCAGGTCCTGGTTGGTCCGTCTGGTGCCCGCTCCGGCAGCCGAGGACAGGCAGACCGCCTGCTTGGTAAACATGCTCTCCTGGGGACGGTGGATCATCCACCGCCAGCCGTAATGGTCCAGCAGGGCTTTCATGGGTCCAGTGGCGTGGTAAACATAGACGGGGCTGGCCAGGACGATCACGTCGGCCTCATCCAGAGCCTGGGTGATGGGCCGGAGGGCCGCGGCGTGGGGGCAGAGGTCCTCTGACTGGGTGAAGCACCGGGTGCAGCCCACGCAGAAGGCGCCGAAATCCCGGGGCAGGAAAAATTCCGTCACCTGACCCCCCAGCTGACGGCAGAAGAACTGGGCCATGTGGTACGTGGAGCCTTTGTGGCTCTGTCCATGGAGCACGGTAATTTTCATTGCTGCCTCTCCTTTCAGTCCCGTGGGACGCCTCAGTTTAGCACATTCCCTCTGGCCCTTCCCGTCAAAGAAAGGGCGGACGGCGGCCGTTGAAAAAAGGCCGGGAGGATGGTACAATCGGAGGTAAGTACAGAGAAAGAGAGGACGCGCCCATGTTTCGAAAAGCGTTGCCCGGCGATCTGGCGCAGATCGCCGCCATCTACGACCGCATCCACACCGAGGAGGAGGCCGGCCGGTCCACCGTGGGCTGGGTCCGGGCGATCTACCCCACGGAACAGACGGCAGCCGCCGCCATCCAGGCCGGGGATATGTTCGTGGCCGAGGAGGACGGGACCATCGTAGCCGCCGCCAAGATCAACCAGGAGCAGGTGCCCGAGTACGACCAGGCCGCCTGGACCGTGGACGCGCCACCGGAAGAAGTGATGGTCCTGCACACCCTGGTGGTGGATCCCCAGGCCAAAGGGCGGGGACGGGGCACCCGGTTTGTGGCTTTCTACGAGGACTATGCCCGGACCCACGGCTGCCGCTGCCTGCGCATGGACACCAACGAGCGCAACGCCGCCGCCCGGGCCCTGTACAAGGGGCTGGGATACACTGAGGTCTCCGTCGTCCCCTGCTCCTTCAACGGCATTCCTGGGGTAAATCTGGTCTGTCTGGAGAAGATTCTGCCCTGATTCCCCTTTCCAGTCTGCCCCAACAACCTAAAATTGCCCATAAAAAAGATCCCCGAGGGGATCTTTTTTGTGTCCAAAAAACGCCGGCCCTGGGGAAGGCCGCCGCTCTGCCCTCCGGGCAGCGAAAATTTCTCCGTCAAGTTCAGTCCGGCCGGCCCAGGATGTCCTGGGCCACGGGGGTATAGAACAGCCGGCCCACTTCCCCGCTGTCCCGGCTCTGGGCCAGGGCCCACATGAGTTTGGCCACAGCTGCCTCGGTGGTCATGTCGTAGCACTCCAGCACCCCCAGGTCGGTTTTCAGCCGGTGCCCCACGTGGTACACCGCCAGGTCGCTCCCCTCGTTCTGCACTTGGGTGGTCACCACCACCACCTTTCCCTGGTCCACCGCCTGACGGAGCAGGGGATAGAAACTCCCCTCGTCCCCGGCGGGCACGCCGCCCACGCCGAAGCTCTCCACCAGCACCCCGTCGCTCTCGGCCAGGGCAAAGGCCAGGTAGTCCGGCGGCAGGCCGGGGATGAGTTTGACCAGGGAGACCCGTTGGTTCAGCCCATGGTAAAACCGGGGCGTCGGTCCGGCTGGAAGCTGGATGTAAGGCACCAGCCGCCCCTCCTGAATCACCCCCAGGACGGGGTAGTTGATGCTGGAGAAGGCCCCGTAACTCTTGGAATAGGTCTTCCGGGCCCGGGTGCCCAGGATCACCGCCCCGCCAAAAACCACCGTCACCCCTGCCAGCCGGCCGTCGCAGGCCACGGTGAAGGCGTCCAAGAGGTTGGTCTTGGAGTCGGTGATGTCCACATGGATGGGCTTCTGGCTGCCGGTAAGGACGATGGGCTTGGGGCTGTTTTGGATGAGATAGCTCAGAGCCGCGGCGGTGTAGGCCATGGTGTCCGTGCCGTGGCAGATGACAAAGCCGTCGTAGGCGGCATACCCTTTCTCCACCGCCCGGGCAATGGCCAGCCAGTGGTCGGGGGTCATGTTGGTGGAGTCAATGTTGCACACCTGAACGCAGTCCACCTGGCACAGCTTCCTGACACCGGGCACGTAGTCCAAAAAGGCCTCCCCCGTCAAGCCAGGGGCCAGGCCAGCCTCGGTCATCTCCGAGGCGATGGTGCCGCCGGTGCCAATCATAAGAATCTTTTTCATGGGCGCTTCCTCCCTTTCCAGGATAATCGAAAGGACGGGCCGTTCCCCCAGGGGGAGCGGCCCGCCCGTCGGTTGGTCCATAAGGTGCGTTCAGTCCTGCCACTTGGCAGCCACTGCCCGCAGCTGGGCGGCCATTTTCTTCAGGTCCTTGTTGGCCCCGCCCTTGCTGGCCCGCACCAGGGCCAGCAGGTCCATGGCAGCCAGCTCCAACTCGTGGTAGGCCGTGGAGGGCCGGCCGGTAGACTCGAAGGAGGTCTTCTTGGGGGCGATCTCCACCCCAGCGGCCAGCATCACGTTCCGGGCCAGGTCGAAGACTTCCTCATACAAGGGCGCGTGGGCGGGCAGGCCCTTCTCCCGCAGGGTGTGGGCGAAGATTTCCGTCACCTGGGCGTCCCCGTGGACCACGAAGATCTGCTGGGGGGCTGGGTCCTGGATGTGGTCCACCCAGTCGATCAGGTGGTCCCGGTCGGCGTGGGAGGAGAGGCCCTTAAAGTTGTAGATCTTGGCGTTGACGGCGATCTCCTCCCCAAACAGCTTCACCTGCTTGGCCCCGTCCAGCAGGTGGCGGCCCAGGGTGCCCTCACCCTGGTAGCCCACAAAGACGATGGCGCACTCCTCCCGCCACAGGTTGTGCTTGAGGTGGTGGCGGATGCGCCCGGCATCGCACATGCCGGAGGCGGAGATGATGACCTTGGGGGTCTTGTCCAGGTTGAGCATCTTGGACTCCTCGCTGCTCTCGGTCATCATCAGGCCCGGGAAGGTGAACAGCCGCTCTCCTTCCCGCACCACCTCGATGGCCTCTTCATCCAGATAGCCCCGCAGGTCGCCAGAGAAGATTTTGGTGGCCTCGTTGGCCAGAGGGGAGTCCACACAGACGGTAAAGTCGGGGCAACTCTTCACCAGTCCCTCCTTCTTCATCTCCCGCATGAAGTACAGCAGCTCCTGGGTCCGGCCCACGGCGAAGGAGGGGATGATGACGTTGCCTCCCTTGGCAAAGGTCTCGTCGATGATCTGGGCCAGGGCTTCCTCGTAGGAGTCCACCGGCTCATGGTTGCGGTCGCCATAGGTGCTCTCCATGACCACATAGTCCGCCCCGGTGAGGAAGGAGGGGTCCCGGATCACCGGCTGGTTGATGTTGCCGATGTCCCCGGAGAAGACGATCTTCTTCTCCACCCCATCCTCGGTCAGCCACAGTTCCACGCTGGCTGAACCCAGCAGGTGGCCGGCGTCCACAAAGCGGAGCTTTGCCCCCTCAAAGAGTTCCACCACCTGGCCGTACTCGGCGGTGACCAGGTGTTCCTCCACCCGGGCCGCGTCCTCCACGGTGTACAGGGGCTCCACCGGGGGCCGGCCGGCCCGCTTGCCCTTTTGGTTCTTCCACTGGGCGTCCATCTCCTGGATGTGGGCCGAGTCCCGCAGCATCACCGACAGCAGCTGGCCGGTCAGGCGGGTGGTGAAGATCTGGCCCTGAAAGCCCTCTTTGATCAGCAGGGGGATGCGCCCGGAGTGATCGATGTGGGCGTGGGTGACAATGACATAGTCAATGTAGTTGGGAGCGAAATCCAGCGCGGCGTTGTCCCGCTCGTCCCGGCCCTGCTGCAGGCCGCAGTCGATGAGAATCTTCCTGCCCGCCACCTCCACACAGTGGCAGCTGCCGGTGACGGCCTTGGCCGCGCCGAAAAAGGTCAGTTTCATGGGGATACCCTCCCTTTCTATTCTTCTCCGCCGGACAAAGGCCGGCGGAGCGGTTGCCTAGTCGTGATACAACTATCATACCCTATTTTCTCTCTTTTGCATAGGGGGCTTCGACCTTTTGGGGAAAATTTGCGGCCTTTCTTGCCCCCGTGCCAGGGGTATGATAGAATACAGACACCCAAACCACGCCAAAGAAAAAGGAGAGACCCGCCCATGACCACCATGTCTCATGTCTGCCTGCGGGTGCTGGATCTGGAGCGCAGCACCGCCTTTTACCGCCAACACCTGGGCCTGACCGTCCAGCGGGAGCTGGACATGCCCGACCGGGGCTGGCAGCTGCGCTTCCTGGGGGACGGCCAGACTCCCTTCCAGCTGGAGCTGTGCCGGGAGACCGGCCGCACCCAGCCCTATCATCTGGGGGACGACACCCCCCACGTGGCCCTGACCGCCCAAGACTTTCCCCAGTGCAAAGCCCGCCACCGGGAGGCCGGGCTCATCTGCGATGAGCTGCCCAGCGGCATCTACTTCATCCAGGACCCCGACGGGCACCTTCTGGAGATCCTGCCCCCCAAATGAGCCCCAAAACGCCGACAGACCGCCGCGGAAATCCCGCGGCGGTCTGTTTTTTCTTATGCAGGGGATCTGCCCGGGCTCAGCCGTAGCAGAAGTAGCTGGTGCTGGCGTACCAGCCGCTGTTGAAATACACGGACTGCCAAACGCCCTTGCCCTGGACGAAGTTGGCCTGGTAAACGACGTTGGAAGGCATATCCACCTGGCCCATCATGGCCGCCTTCACCGCCTCCTCGCAGATGGCGTAGTAGTAGGTGCCGTTGGCGGCGTCGGTGTCCTTGATCTTCTGAGCAGCGGCCTCGGTGGCGTACCGGGTGGAGTACTGGCCGCGCTGGGTGATGACACCCTTCACCGTGTCGGGGAAGCGGCTGTCGGCCACGCGGTTGAGAACCACCTGAGCCACATACTGCCGCAGCTGGTCGGTGGTGTGGCCGGCCTCGTTGAAGACGGTGGTGGTGAGGATGCGGATGTCCTCGTCGGTGTACTTGGCCAGCTTCTGGTAGCCCACGATGAGGTCCTGGGCAGCGTGCCAGGTGCTCTTAGCGGCCTGGATGCCGTCACACTCGTCGGTGTAGCCCTGGGCACGCAGGGCCTCGGCGGCCTGATGGGCCTGGTCCTGAATGTCCCGCTGGTCTTGGATGGCGGCCATGCACTCGGTGTAGTTGCTGTCCGTGCTCTCAGCGGCGAAGGCCACGGGGATCATGGTCACGGTCAGCGCCATGCACAGCAGGGTCGCGGTCAAAAACTTTTTCATCATAAACTCCTGTCGTCTCGTCGTGGAAGCCCCTCCTGTCTCTGCCGGGGCAAGCGTCCTTGGGCGGCAGCAGTGCCGGAAGGACTTCCTGGCGTTTTCTTCCTCCGGGGCGGTCTCTCAGCACCCCGGCGACGCTTGCTGTGGGCATTATACACAACACCGCCGTCCTTGGCAAATCCCCTCTGGAAGGGAAAAACGCAGGGATTTTTCCGATGTCTTTTATGTTTTGCACAATTTTCCCCCGGGTCAAGCCCAAATGTTTATCCGCGTTGTCACTATTTCGTTTGATTTTGTTACCGTTTTGTAAATCGTTGGACACAGTTTCGTTACTCTTCACAAAATCTCCCCCCACCCCTTCCGTCAAAACGGACAAAAAAAGAAAAATCCCTTGATGGACAAGGGATTTTCCTTTGTGCAAGATTTTTAAAGCGGTTTAAAAATCCTCAAACTGCGGGGTCCGGCGGGCCAAAAAGGCCTCCATTCCCTCCTGTTTGTCCCGGGTGGCGAAGGCCAAACCCAGCAGATCCTTCTCCCGTTCGGCCCCGTTGCGCCGGTCGATGTCCATGCTGGAATTGACGGCGCTTTTGGCCAGGGCCACCGCGTAGCCGGAGCGGCTGACGATCTTTTCTCCCAGGGCCCGGCAGGCGGACATCAGCTGGTCGCGGGGCACCACGTGGTTGACCAGGCCCATGCGATAGGCCTCCTGGGCGTCGATCTGGTCTCCCGTGAAGATCATCTCCTTGGCCCGGCCCACACCAATCAGGCGGGCCAGGCGCTGGGTTCCGCCGCCGCCGGGGATGATGCCCAGGCTCACTTCCGGCAGGGCAAAGCGGGCGTTCTCCGAGGCCAGGCGCAGGTCGCAGGCCAGGGTGAGTTCGCACCCGCCCCCCAGGGCGTAGCCGTTGACGGCGGCGATGGTCACCTGGCGCATGTTCTCCAGCAGGTCCGCCGTCTCATGGCACAGGCCGGACAGGCGGCGGCCGGCGATGGCATTCTCCCCCACCATCTGGGCGATGTCTGCCCCGGCGGCGAAGGCCTTTTCCCCGGCGCCGGTGAGGATGACCACCCGGATTTCATCCATGGCCTCCACCTGGCGCAGGATGGCGATCATCTCCCGGTAGACCTGGCTGCTCAGGGCGTTCAGGCACTCGGGGCGGTCGATGGTCACCACCGCAAAGGGGGCATCCAACTGCAATTTCACAAGCTCCACAAGCGCTTCCTCCTCTCGGACCACTGTCCTTTGTTTTCTATGGGTTTTCCGGCGTCCCAGGGGACGTCTTCACCCCAGGTAGGCCTCGTAAACCTGCCGGCGGGTGTGGTTTTTCACCGGGCCGAAGAACTCCCGGGGCAGGGAGGTCACCAGCCCGTCGGGGTCCATGGCGTACTTTAAGATCCCCTGCTCGGCGCACCAGTCCATGGCCCCCCAGTTGGCGTGCTGGGGCTGGCCCGTCTCCCGGATGCGGGCCAGGCGGCGGCTGACGGCCTGCTGGCGGGGGGCCAGGAGCATGGCCAGCTCGCCCCAGGTCATGGGGGCCTCCAGCCGCAGGCGGTTGTCGGAGAAGACAATGGCCTGCTTCTTTTGCAGTTGGGCCAGCTTGGCAAAGGCCGGGTCCTCCCGGCCCAGGTCAGCAAAGGGGCTCTCCTCCAGAAGCTCGCTGACGGTGACCACCCGGTAGCCATAGGCGTGGAGAATGGCCAGCTGTTCCCGCAGGCCGAAGGCCACGGGGGTACGGCGATCCATGTTGTAGCCGTCCTTTTGGAAGATGATCTGGCCGGCCAGGGCGTCAGGGTTCTCCGCCAGAGCCTTTTTCAGGGGAGCAGTCATGGCCTCTACCTCGGCCTTCAGGCTGTCCTGGACGGTGCTGTGGCGGATGGGCAGCCACCCCGCCCCGTCAAAAGCGGCGGCCAGATAGAGGTAGCCCATCTGGTCGTAGGCGTCGTAGCTGGTATAGCCTCCGGCGATCCGGTCCACGTAGTGAGGGGGCCGGGCCATGGTGATCTCATAGCCGTAGGTCTCCCGCAGCAGGCTGTGCAGACGCTTCAGGTCGGCCACCACCTGGTCCAGGTCTGTAAAGTATTCCCGCTTGCCATAGACGAAGGGCTTCTTGCCGTATAAGATGTGGCGGTAACTGTGATTGGTCACCTGGTGGCCCTCCGCCAGGATGCGCTGCATCAGCCGGGGGTTGTGGGCCGCGCCCCCCCGCTCGTCCTGGTTGATGTCGGGGTAATGGTCGTATTTTACGCCTCCCCAATCGGCCTGGCCGGCGCGGCCGGCGATGTCCGGGTAGTTCTCCCCGGTGTCCCCCACCACGTCAAAGGTCCCCTTGGCCCCGTAGTCCTTCAGGGTGTCTAGCAGCACATCCGTCAGAGACTGGCCGCCGAACTTGTCGGGGCTGGCGGGCAGGTCCATGGGGCCGTCGTCAAAGGTCATGGCCACCACCCGCTGGCTGGTCTTTACCCGCTCGATCCGGCGGGTATAGCTCACATGCCGCTTTTCTTCGGGCAGGAACTTGCGCAGCACTCGCTTTCCCGCCTTTCCCGCTTTTACAATCAAAGACATGATCTTCTCCTCTTTTTTATCCGTTGCGATGTGTTCCCCGGCGGTCCTGCCAGCTCTGCCAGAGCTGCTTGGTCTGGCGGCGGTGCAGGGCCGCGATGGCCAGGCCGTAGACGGCACAGCCCGCCGAGAGCTTCAGCGCCGTTCGCACCAGCACACTGGCGATCCCCAGCTGGCCCACGGCCAGGACGGTCCCAGCAGCCAGGGCCATAGCCAAAACGCATTTCCCATAACTTTTCCCCTGGGAAAAGAGCCGGAAGCCCGGCACCATCTTCCGAACCCCCCGGTCCAGCAAGACCACCGACAGCACCGCCGACAGGCTGGTGGCCAGGGTGACTCCCAGGATGCCCATCACCAGGCTGAGCAGGACGCTCAGGGCGATGTTGCACACCACGGAGGCGATGCTGATGACCATGGGGGCCTTGGTCTTTTGATAGGCAAAGTACACCCGGATGAAGAGCTCCCGCAGGGCAATGATGGGAAAGCCCACGGCGAAGCCCACCAGCGCCAAGGTGGTACTGTGTACGTTTTCTAAGGTGAATTCCCCCCGGTAGTAGACCAGGGAGACGATGTCTCCCGCGCTGAGCACGGCGATCAGGGCCACCGGGGCCAAAATAAGGATCATGGCCGTGGCGCCCTGGGTAAGGGTGCGGATCATCCGCTCCCGGTCCCCCTCGGCGGCGATCTCGGCGAAGCGGCTGAGAAGGATCAGGTTCAAGGTAGCCGTGAAGGTGCCGGTGACGAACTGCTCCAAGGTGTTGGCGTAGGTGTAGGCCGAGGCCATGCCCGCTCCCAGGTAGGAGCAGATGGCCTTGTCCACCACCCCGTTGAGCTGGATGACCACGTTGCTGATGAGCACCGGCAAGGCCAAGCGCCAGACCGTTTTGACGTTTTCATCCCAAAAGCGCAGGGTAGGCACAAAGCGATACAGGCCCCGACAGCGCAGGTGGAGGAGCACCACCTGTATCACATTGGCGATATAGTAGGCGCAGACCAGAGCCGAAAGCCCCAGCTTCTCCCCTAGGACCAGCATGAAGAAGATGGCCACGGGGTTGTAGATCACACCATACAGCTTGCCGGGTACGAAGATGTCGTTGGCGTTCTGCACGGCGGCATAGATGGACTGAAAGGCGGAGAACAGGAAGGCCGCGGAGAACAGGCGCAGGTAGTGAGCCAGCAGCTCCAGCTGCCCCTGGTCATAGGCCGGGGCCAGCAGCCATCCCACCTGGGGGGCAAAGAGGTCCAGGAGAAAAACCGCCGCCAGGGCCCCCAGCAGGAAGAGGGTGAGCACTCGGGAGGCCACCTTTCCCGCCGCCTGCTTTCCCTGGCGCAGGGCGATGGAGATGTATACTGTCACCAAAGCGGTGGTCAGGGCGGTGGTGAAGGCCGCCGCCAGGTTGATCATGAACTCACTGGAGACAAAGTAGATGTCCGTGGCCGTATTGGACCCATAGACGTTGGCCACAATGCTCTGCCGGAAAAAGCCCAGGACTTTGGACAGAAGCATGGCTGCCGCCACCACCGTGGTGGTTTTCACGATGTTTCTGCTCATCCGATCCCTCCGAGCAGATTTCTGCGGTAGCGCCGAGCAGGACGGCGGTCCCCCCGCAGGCAGGCCCCGTCGGGGATGCCCGGGTGCAGGGCGGCGCAAGCGTCCCGGAAAAAGGCTCCTACTTTTCCCTGGCGCAGCTCCTTCAGCGCAGCCATATGGCAGTGGGGCGAGAACTTCATCCGTGTCCCTACCTGATAGCGGGGAGCGCAGGCGGCCAGGTCCAGGGGGGTATGGGTGCCCAGAGAGGCCTCCACCCAGCTCTCATACAAGGTCGCCTGGGCCGCTGTGGCCAGGGCGGCGCTCCCCCACAGGCGGGGATTAACTTCCAGCAAACGGGGGCCGGCCGGGCCGGCCTTGAAGTCCAGCATGGCCAGCCCTTGGAAGCCCAGGGCAGTCAGGAGCCGGGCGGCGCAATCCACCAGCTCCCGGTCAAAAATGGTCTGGCACAGGCAGGTGGGTCCCCCGGACAGGGGATACTCCCGCTGGCTCTCATAGCAAAAAAAGTCCACGGGGCGGCTCTGGCGATCCATCACCATGGCCACCCCCACATCCCGGCCCTCCAGGTACTCCTGAACCACCGGGCGCTCGGCAGCAGCGGAGAGTTCCTCGTACAGGGCAGGAAACTGTTCCGGCCGCCGGGCAATGCGGTAGCGCTGCCAGGACTTCAGGCCCAGGGCCTCTCCGTTGCGGTGCTTGAGGATCACCGGGTAGCGCAGGCGCCCGGCCAGCTCCTCCAGGGACTCCCCCGGCCGGCGCTGCCAGGTCTCCGGGGTGGGAATGCCCAACGAGCGGGCCAGCTCCCCCACCGCCTGCTTGTTGTCGGCCCGGTCCAGCACGTCCAGGGGCGAGACCAGAGCATGGACCTGGGTGGCTGCCTGGGGCTGGGCCGCAAAGGCCCGCAGGGTGTCCCGGCCTACCGGCAGCAGGACGCTCCCCGGCGGGCAGGCCGCCGTGATGGCGGCGGCGCCCCGCTGGTCTCGGGGCCAGCGCAGGGTCTGGGCGCAGTACTTGCTGTAAAAGCCCAGGCAGTGGGTGTCGGGGATGTCTGCGTACTCTCCGCAGAAAACCGTATGACCCGCCCTTTCCAGGCTCCACAGGGGGGCCAGCGCCATTTTATAGCGAATGTCCGTGATTACGATGTTCATAAGCTTTGCTAACACACCTTATTCTTCGCGCCTGGGGTGGTCCGCGCATCCGCCGGGCCGGCTTCAGCCATATCCCCGGCTGTACAGGTCAAAGGCCTCTTTCAGCAGGTGGCTGTAGCCCCCCACCAAGTCCTCCCCCCAGAAGCGGGTGTGGGACAAGGTCCCCTGCATGGTATATTGGGAGAGGAGCAGGTCCAGCAGCTCCTCGAAAAATTCTCCTTGGCACAAGTGGGCCACTCCCACCGAGACGTTCTCCAGCCAGAACATCCCCGTCACATCCAGACCCGTCTGGTCCTCAAACCGGGAGAGGAGATAGACCCCCCGGTGAAGGTCCCGGGTCAGGGGCCGGCGCAGAACGGTGACGTAGATCTCACCCTGCCACCGGTGGAACACATCCCACATCTGGCGGGGGGAGCAGCGGTGGTACAGGTCCCGCAGCAGCAGGCGGGCGTTCCGGCCCTCCAGCCGCAGCCAGCGCAGTTCGCCGCTCTCCGTCATGTCGGTCATCACCCGGCCGGAGCCCCGGTTGAGGTAGGGCGCCAGGACGGGGTCGTCGTAAAACCCGTCGGCCAGCTCTTGGAACTGGTCCCCCAGCTCCGGCAGCCGCTCCCCGTCGATGCGGGCGGAGACCGTCCGGAGCAGGTCCAGCAGTTCTCCGGCGGGCATGTGGCCGTTCTCCGGCCCCCAGCGCCCGTCGCTGGCCACCAGGCTGAAGAGAATCTCCCGGATGGCCTGGACGCTGCGGAAGTAGGCCGACACGGTGGCGCACAGCAGGGATTTCTCCCGGTCGCTGCGGCGGCCCAAGTGCCAGTCCAGGCACTCCAGCTCCCGGCCGGGGTTGTTCTCCAGCAGGCGCATCAGGCGGCCCACCGGGTTGCTCTCAAAGTCACTTTCCCCGAAGAAGAAACTGGCGTTCTCGCTGACCCGGATCAGGAAGCTGTTGAACCACTCCTGGCCCCGGTTGTCCAGCTTTTGCTGGAAGTCCCGGTTGAGAAAACGCACCCGGATCTCTCCCTCGGCCCCTTCCTCCCGCTCGATGAGATACAGGTCGCTGCGCTGGGGCGGACCATAGAAATCCTCGTACCATTTGAAGAGAAGATAAAAGCTATCCTCCTGGTTGGCCGCGGCCACCCAGGCCATGGTTGTCCACGCTTCGCGGATGGGTGTCCCTTTCCCGGCATATTTGTCGAACATCCAGGCAATTTGGGGATGGGACAATATGTCGTGGTACATCCAACAGATCCTGTGCTGATCGGTATCGACCATCAACTCCTCGAAAGAGCCCAGGTCCAGATAGATCGGGTCGTTAAAGCACATGGTTCAGGCCTCATCTTCGCAGGGTTTCCAGGGTATATGACTTATTATATCAGCTGTCCCCCGCTTCTTCAATCGCTGGAAAGAGGTTTTCAGGAAAAAATATCGTCTTTTCCCCCAAACAAAAGCAGCCGGAGGCTTTGCCTCCGGCTGCTTGGTCTCAAGGTTCATACTTCGGGGGGATGGGATCGAAGGTGAGGATCTCCTCCTCCACCGGGGGCGGGGCGGTCTCTTCCGCCGGCTGGCCGCCGGCCTTCATGGCCTCCCACTGGTCCCGGGTGATGAGGATCTGCCGGGGCTTAGCCCCCTCGGAGGGGCCCACAATCCCCTTCTCCTCGATCTGGTCCATCAGGCGGGCCGCCCGGGCGTAGCCCAGTTTCAGCCGCCGCTGGAGCATGGACACCGAAGCCTGCCCCAGTTCCAAGATGACCTCCACCCCTTCCTCGAAGTGTTCGTCCTGCTCCTGGCCGGGGCCATCCCCGGCGGGGAAGGAACCTCCCTTGCCCTTCTTCTCCGACTCGGTCACGTGCTGTTCGATCTGCTCGATGACCTCGTCGTCGTAGTCGGCGGCGGCGTTTTCCTTCACGCTCTCCACCACTGCCGCCACCTCCTCGTCGGAGATGAAGCAGCCCTGCACCCGCAGAGGCTTGCCTGCTCCCAGGGGGTACCAGAGCATGTCCCCCTTGCCCACCAGCTTTTCTGCGCCGGTGTTGTCCAGGATGATCCGGGACTCCAGGCTGGAGGCCACGGCGAAGGCCACCCGGGAGGGGATGTTGGCCTTCATCAGGCCAGTGATCACGTCCGCCGAGGGACGCTGGGTGGCGATGACCAGGTGCATCCCGGCGGCACGGCCCATCTGGGCCACCCGGCAGATGGACTCCTCCACCTCCTTGGCGGCCACCAGCATCAGGTCGGCCAGCTCGTCGATGACGATGACCACCTTGGGCATGGGCTCAGCTCCCTCCTGGCTCTCAGCCCAGTGGTTGTAGGAGGCCAGGTCCCGCACCCCCTCTTCGGCAAACAGGCGGTAGCGCTTCATCATCTCCGTCACCGCCCACTGCAGAGCACCGGCGGCCTTTTTCGGATCGGTGACCACAGGGATGAGCAGGTGGGGGATGCCGTTGTACACCCCCAGCTCCACCATCTTCGGGTCCACCATAATCAGACGAAGCTCCTGGGGGGTGGATTTGTAGAGCATGCTGATGAGCAGGGAGTTGATGCACACCGACTTACCGGAACCGGTGGTGCCGGCGATGAGCATGTGGGGCAGCTTGGAGCAGTCTCCCACAATGTAGTTGCCTCCGATGTCCTTGCCCACAGAAAAGGCCACGCTGGACTTGTGCCGCTGGAAGGCTGGGGAGGCCAGCACCTCCCGGATGGCCACAGGAATGACCACCTTGTTGGGCACCTCGATGCCCACCACGGAGATCTTCCCCGGCACCGGGGCGATGCGCACACTGGAGACCCCCAAGGCCAGAGCCACGTCATCGGAGAGGTTGGTGAGCTTGTTCAGCCGCACCCCCTGCTCCAGGGCCACCTCGTAGCGGGTGACCGACGGTCCCTGGACGGCCCCGGTGACGCGGCCGTCGATGCCGAAGGAGGTCAGCACGCTGCCCAGGCGCTGCAGGGTGCCCTCCAGCTCCTGGTGGGCTGCCTGGGTGCTCTCCCCGCTGGGAGGGGTGAGCAGGTCCAGAGACGGATAATGGTAGGTCTGCTCCTCTTCCTCCGCCAAGCTGGCCTGGATGGTCTGCTCCACCACCTGGGCTTCCTGCTGGATAGCCGCCTGGCGCTGGGCCTTGGTCTGCTGGGGCGGCGGAGCCGCTGGGGGCTCTGCCGCCGGGGTGTGGCCCGTACTCTGCCAGATGGGGCCCTCCTCCAGCGTCAGGTCCGTGAGCACTTGGTCTGGGCGCTTGACGTGGGTGTGGGAATCGAAGAAGCGATCCTTCTCTCCCTTGAGGACCTGGGCCGCCGGAGAGACGGCCGCCGCAGCGGCGTCCTTCGGCATCTCCCTGGGCGGCTGCGTCTCCTCTTTGGGCTCCTGCTGCCGGCTCTTGCGCCGGGGGGCGGGGTCGTCCAGGGGGAGGTCCGGGGCCCGCTTCCGGCCCCGGCCGGGCCAGAGGGAGGACCGCTCCCGTTGGGGGGCGGTCTCCGGTTCGACCTCGCGGTAAAGGGGTTTCTGGGCGTGGATGGGGGGCGCGTCATACCCATCGTAGTCGTCCTCTTCCTCGTCCTCCTCATACCAGTTCTCCCGCCGTTCCCGCCAGCGGGCGAAGGCCTCCTTCACCTTGCGGGGGGTCAGGCGGGCAGCCCCGGCCAGCAAGACCAGCAGAACCAGCGCGAAGATCAGTCCCGCGCCCAGCCGGCCAAAGCCCATGGCGCCCAGCACGCCCAGCCCACCGCTGAGTACGCCGCCGCCAGGTCCCTGGACGCCCTGGTCCCACAGGTTACCCACCAGGCCGGCGGCCAGGGGAAGGGTGTCTCCCGCCAGCAGAACATGGAGGAAGGCCCCCCCTGCCACTGGCAACAGACCCAGGCACCAAAGGCGCAGGGCAGGCCCTCGCTCCCGGCACAGCAGCAGCACCCCCGCCGCCCAGATCAGAGCGGGGACGGCAAACCAGAAGCCGTTGCCCACCAGGCCCTTCAGGCCCCGGCACAGCAGGTCGGGCACGATCCCCCGCACCCCGAAGATCCCCAGCAGGATCACCAGAGCCAGAAACAGGCAGACCGCCGTCCCGATCCCCCGGGCCAGCATGTCCGGCCGGTAGGGCTCAGGCAAGGGGACGGTCCGTCCCCCGGTCTTCTTTTTCCCGCTGTCTTTCTTCCCACTATCCTTTTTGCCGCTGTCCTTTTTGCCGGCGGCGGACTTGGTGGTTTGCTTTTGTCGATTTTGCGTGGAAGCCATACTTCCCTCCTTGGGTATTGCTCACTGGGTTCAGCGGAAGATGAGGCTGGCCACCACTGCCGCGGCGCCGATGCCCCAGCAGTAATACGCGAAGTTACCGAACTTCCCCTTGTCGGCCAGCATGTTCACCAGACGAATGGCAAAGAAACCGGACACCGCCGCCACAATGGTGCCGACGATGTAGGCAGGCAGCTGCGCCACATCGATCCCCTGCTGGACCGCCTCGCCGATGCTCAGAATGTTGGCCCCCAGCACCGCGGGGATGGACAGCAGGAAGGAAAAGCGCACAGCGAAGCGCCGGTGAAAGCCCCGCATCATGCCCACGGAAATGGTGGAGCCAGACCGGGACAGGCCGGGGATCACAGCGATGGCCTGCCCCACCCCCACCAGCAGGGCGTCGAGCATGGTGGCAGACTTGGGTCCCTTCTTGCCCCGCTTCATCCGGTCGGAGAAGTAGAGCAGGCAGCCGGTGGCCAGCAGGGCAAAGCCCACAAAGGTGGCGTTGCCATACAGTCCCTCCACCAGTCCCTTGATGGGCAGGACCACGAACAGGGGCAGGGTGCCCACTACGATCATCAGGATCAGCCGTCCCTTGGGCGGCAGGCGCTTCATCTGCCGGCGCTTCTCCTTGGAGAACAGGCAGGAGACCAGACGGACAAACTCCTTGCACAGGGCCACGATGTCTCTCCAGTAGTAGACAAAGACGGCAATGAGGGTGCCCAGGTGGAGCAGCACGTCGAAGAACAAGGTCTCCTCCGGCGAGGCCAGCCCAAAGAAATACTGGAACAGGGACAGGTGTCCCGAGCTGGAGATGGGCAGGAATTCCGCGACCCCCTGGACCAGCCCCAGGAAAATGGATGACAGGACGTTCAAAGTATCGACCTCTTTCTCTCGTTATGCGGTCAGTGATGGTATAGGGCCAGCATGCCCTTGTAGGCCATGTAGCAGTCCAGCTTGGCGGTGGTCTCAAAGGGGGCGTGCATGGACAGCACGGGCACCCCGGCGTCGATGGTGTCGATGTTGCGGTTGGCCATGTAGCAGGCCACGGTCCCGCCGCCGCCCTGGTCGGTCTTGCCCAGCTCGGCCAGCTGCCAGACCACGCCGTTGTCTCCAAAGACCCGGCGCACCAGGCCCACCACCTCGGCCGAGGCGTCGGAGGCCCCGGACTTGCCCCGGGCCCCGGTGTACTTGCTCACGCAGACACCGTAGTTGAAGAAGGCGCTGTTGCGCACCTCATAGGCCTCGGCAAAGTTGGGGTCATAGGCGGCGGTGACGTCTGCCGACAGGCAGAAGGAGGTCTCGTAGCAGGCCTTCAAGGCCACTCCCTGGCCCTGGCACAGGTCGCTCATGAAGATGTCAAAGGCCGCCGACTGCATGCCCGTGACCCCCAGGGAGCCCACCTCTTCCTTGTCCGCCAGCACGCACACGGCGGTGCGGCGGGGCGTCTGCTTCAGGTCCAGCAGGGCTTTCAGGCAGGCATAGGCGCACACCCGGTCGTCCTGGCCGTAGGCGCCAATCACCGACCGGTCCAGGCCGATGTCCACCGCCTTGGCCGCAGGCACGGCCATGAGCTCGGCGGACAGGAAGTCCTCCTCCACCATGCCGTACTTCTCGTGCAGCAGGTCCAGGATGGCCACCTTCACCCGGTCGCCTCCCTCCTCACTGCCAAAGGGGCGGCTGCCCACAAAGAGGTTGAGCTGCTCGGCGGAGACGATGGCGCCCATGGTTTTCTTGGCCTGGTCCCCCGCCAGGTGAGGCAGCAGGTCCCCCACGGTGAATTGGGGATCCCCGGGGTCCTCGCCGATGCGCACGGTCACCTGGGTGCCGTCCCGCCGGACCACCAGGCCGTGGAGGGCCAGGGGGATGGTGGTCCACTGGTATTTCTTGATGCCCCCATAGTAGTGGGTCTTGCAGTAGGCCAGTTCCTTCTCCTCATACAGCGGGTTCTGCTTCAGGTCCAGCCGGGGGGAGTCGATGTGGGCCGCGCCGATCACGGCCCCTTTGTCCAGGCTCTCCTGGCCGATGACCGCCAGCAGAAGGGACTTGCCCCGGTTGTTGCGGTAGACCTTGTCCCCGGGCTGGAGCTTCTCCCCCCGGACCAGGGGGCGGAAGCCCGCTGCCCGGGCCAGGGCGATGGCATAGTCTACGCACTCCCGCTCGGTCTTCCCCTCATCCAGGAAGGTCTTATAGCCGTCGCAGTAGGCGGAAATCTTGGCCGTCTCCCCCTCTTCCAGCCGGTCGTAGCCGTTTTGGGGGGCAAAACACAGGGCCTTCTTGCGCTGCTGGAGCAGGGTTTCTTCTTTCTTTTCTTCCATTTTGGGTCATGCCTCCTTGATGAGCTTGGCAAAGAGCGCCCGGGCCTTTTGACCAAAGGTCTCCACGGTGTCGGCCTCGGTGCTCTCTAAGGTGTCGTCGCAGTGTTCCTGGAACCAGGCGCTGGGCTTCTGGGCGGCCACCCGCAGGCGGGCGTACTCCTCAGAAATCCCCTCCCGGGCCATGATCCGCTTCACCCGCAGTTCCTCCGGGGCGGTGATGGCCAGGGTGCGGTCGCAATAGGCCGCCAGGGGGCTTTCCAGCAGGGCGATGGCGTCGATGCCCACGGCGGGGGCTCCCTCCCGCCGTGCCTGGTCAATCTGGCGCTGGGTCTCCTGGGCCACGTATTTGTGGGTGATGGCGTTCAGGTCTTCCAGGGCCTGGGGGTCCTGAAAGACGATCTGGCCTAGCTTCTTTCGGTCCAGGTCACCCCCATCATAGACGGAGCCGAACCGCGCCTCCAGCTCCCGGCGCAGGTCGGGGGAGGAGGCGGTGAGCTGGTGGTAGACGGCGTCGGCGTCGATGATTCTGCCGCCCAAGGCCGTCAGGGCGTTCAGGGCCGTGGTCTTGCCCGCCCCGGTGGGGCCGGTGATGCCGATGACGACCACGGCTCAGCCCAGCCCTTCCAGGAAGGCCAGAATCTCCTGGCCGGGGATGGCCCCCTCCCGGAGGATCTTGGGGCCTTCGCCGGTCAGGTCCACGATGGTGGACTCCACCCCCAGCTGGCAGGGGCCGCCGTCCAGAATACCCTCGATGTGGTTGTCAAAATAGTCCAGCACCTCCTGGGCGGTCTTGGGGCTGGGCTGGCCGGTGATGTTGGCCGAAGGGGCGGCCAGGGCGTGGCCGCTCTTCTCGATGACCGCCATGGTCACCGGGTGGTCCGGGCAGCGCACCCCCAGGGTGTCTCCCCCGTCGTTGACCAGGGCAGAGACCACGCCCTTGTCCTCCAGGATCATGGTCAGAGGGCCGGGCCAGTATTTCTCGGCCAGGGCATAGGCGGCGGCAGGGATGTTCTGGCAGTAGTTCTCCACCATCTCCATACCGGTGACCAGTACCGAGAGCAGCTGCTCCCGCTGGCGCTGTTTGATCTCAAAGAGCAGGATCACCGCTCCGCTGTTCTCCGCGTCGGCGGCCAGGCCGTAGACGGTCTCGGTGGGCAGGGCCACCAGGCCGCCCTTCTTCAGCATGGTGGCGGCGGGTTCGATGTCCTCAATGGTATAGCGTTTGGTTCTGGAAACGGGCATTTCCGGTTCACTCCTTTTTTTGTTCTTCCCTTTGGCGGGCCAGGATGAGGGGGCGGACCAGCTCATCCAGCTCGCCGTTTAACACGCTGTCCAATTTGTACAGGGTCAGGCCGATCCGATGATCGGTGACCCGGCCCTGGGGAAAGTTGTAGGTGCGGATGCGCTCATTGCGCATGCCGGTGCCCACCTGGCTGCGGCGCTGGCCGGCCACGGCCTGGGCCTGCTCCTGGCGGGCCCGCTCGTACAGCCGGGAGCGGAGGATGGACAGGGCCCTGTCCTTGTTCTTGTACTGGCTGCGCTGGTCCTGGCACTCCACCACCGTTCCCGTGGGCAGGTGGGTAACCCGGATGGCGGACTCGGTCTTGTTGATGTGCTGTCCCCCGGCTCCCGAGGCCCGGAAGGTGTCGATGCGCAGCTCGGCGGGGTCCAAATGAAACTCCACCTCTTCCACCTGGGGCAGCACAGCCACGGTGCAGGTGGAAGTGTGGATGCGCCCAGACGACTCGGTCTCGGGCACCCGCTGGACCCGGTGCACCCCGCTCTCCTGGCACAGGCACAGGTAGGCGTCCGGGCCGGAGACCAGGCAGGAGAGTTCCTTGATCCCCCCTAGCTCCGTGTGGCTGACGCTGGCCAGCTCCAGGCGCCACCCCTGGCGTTCGCCGTACATGGCGTACATGCGGTAGAGATCGGCGGCAAAGAGGGCTGCCTCTTCGCCGCCCACCCCGGCCCGAATCTCCAGGATGACATCCTTGCCCTCCATAGGGTCTCGGGGGCGCAGGAGGGCGCGCAGAGTGTCCTCCAGCTCCGCCGTCGCCGCTTTGGCCGGGGCCAGTTCCCCTTGCGCCAGGTCCCGGCACTCCGGGTCGGCCAGCAGTTCCTCCAGCCCCGCCAGGTCTCGCTTGGCCTTCTCCCAGCGGTGGTAGGTCTCCACCAGGGGGGTCAGTTCCTTCTGCTCCCGGTTGAGCTTGGCCACCAAGGCCGGGTCGTCATAGGTCTCCGGCTGGGCCAGCTGTGTCTCCACCTCCTCCAGGCGCAGGGCCGCCCGACGCAGCGCTTCCTCCATCAGTCCTGGCCGTCCTTTTCCTCAACCTGCTGGGCGGCCTTTTTCTGGGCCTCCTCCTCGGCCTCCCGGCGCTGGTAGTCCAGCAGCATGGCTTCGTACTGCATCATCATCATGTTGTACTCAAAGGCAGCCGTCTCCGACTCAGACAGAGGGGAGGTATCCGGCTCCTCCGGGGCAGACAGATCCTCCTCCGTCTCCACCAGCTCCCCGGCAGCGGCCTTCTCGTCCATAAGCTGGAACAGCTCCTGCATCTTGTCCTCGGTGGACTGGTTCTTGGTTTCCTTCTCAGACATGGTCTCGTTCTCCTTCTCAACAAGATTTTGGGGTCTCTTCCGAGCACGCGAGGCCCGGGCGTCTCTGTGGGACAGGGGCTCAGCCCTCCTCGGCGGCAATGGCCTCGGACAGCTGCTCCCAGGTCTCCATAAGCTGGTCGTATTCTTCGGTATAGGCGGCCTCCTCCTCGGCCATGGCCTGAAGGGCCTGGTAATCCGAGGCGGCCTCCTCCCGGCGCTGGTTCAGGTCGGCCAGCAACTGGTCCAGTTTTTCCATCCGCTTCTCCGCGGCGGCCAGGTCCTTTTTCAGCTGCTTGGTGCCGCCGGGGCGCTTGGGCTTCTCCTTCTTGGGCTTTTCCTCCCGCTTGGGGGGCGGGGCCAGGGTCTTGAGCCTCTCCCGGTGGGCCAGGTAGGCCTGGTAGTCCCCCCGAAAGTCGGTGATGACGCCCCCCTCCAGGGTCCAGATCCGGGTGGCGAAGCGGTCGATAAAGTAGCGGTCGTGGGAGACGAAGAGCAAGGTCCCCTCGAACTCCTCCACCGCCTCCTCGATCCACTCCCGGGAGTCCAGGTCCAGGTGGTTGGTGGGCTCGTCCAGGATGAGGAAGTTCACCTTCTCGTCCATGAGCATGCACAGCCGCAGGCGGCTCTGCTCCCCACCGGAGAGGACGGAGACCGGTTTGAACACGTCTTCCCCCTGGAAGAGGAACCGCCCCAGCCGGTCCCGGGCCTGCTGGGCGTTGCAGCCAGCCTCGTAGAGCATGGTGTCGTATAAGGTGCGCTCGGGGTGGGCAAAGCGGATCTGCTGAGGCAGGTAGCCCGTCTTCACCGTCAGGCCGTGCTCCACCTTTCCCGTGTCCTGGGGTTCCTCCCCCAGAATAATTTTTAATAAGGTAGACTTTCCTGTGCCGTTGTCCCCCAGCAGGGCGATCCGGTCCCCCGGCTCCACCCGCAGGTCCACCCCAGCAAAGAGGGTCTGGTCCCCAAAGGCCTTGCCCACCTGCTTGAGGGTGAGCAGATCGTCGGCCCGGAACTCGGCCTGGGCAAACTTCACCTTCAGCCGCTTTCGGGCCTCCGGCCGGCCGGTGGTCTGCAGGCGCTCCATCCGCTTTTCAATGGAGAAGGCCCGCTTATGCAGGTGCTCGGTGTTGTGCTCGTGCATGGAGCGGACGGTATCGGAAAGCCGCTGCAGCTCCGCCTGCTCCTTTTTGTACCGGCGCAGCTGCTCCAGGTAGCGCCGCTCCTTTTCCAGGGCGTAGAAGGAGTAGTTACCGGCGTAAAACTCCGCCTTGCCCTGCTTGAGCTCCACCACCCGGGAAATGGTCTTGTCCAGGAAGTAGCGGTCGTGGGAGATGACCAGGACGGTGCCCTTATAGTGGCTGATGTAGTCCTCTAGCCAGACGGTGGCGTTTAAGTCCAGGTGGTTGGTGGGCTCGTCCAGCAGCAGGATCTCCGTATCCACCAGGATGAGCCTGGCCAGGTTCACCCGGGTCTTCTCCCCCCCGGACAGGTCGGCAAAGAGCTTGTCCCGAAAGGCCCGCTCCAGCCCCAGGCCGGCGCACACCTTTTCCAGCCGGGTAGTGATCTCATAGCCCCCCTCGGTCTCGTAGGCCGCCTGGAGACGGTCGTACCGGTCCAGCAGGGCTTTGTCTCCCTCCGCCAGGCGCTGGGAGAGGTCGTGGAGCTCCCGCTCCATCCGCCGCAAATCGTCAAAGGCGGTCTCCAGCACGTCTTCCACGGTGTAGCCGGCGGGGTAGACGGGAATCTGGGAGATGAGCCCCAGGCGCTTGCCCGGGGCGATGGTCACCGTGCCGGCGTCGGCCTCTTCCTGGCCGGTGAGGATGCGGAAGAGGGTGGTCTTGCCTGCGCCGTTGCGGCCCAGGATGCCCACCCGCTCCCCGGTGTCCACCTGAAAGGTCAGGCCGTCTAAGACGGGCTGACCCACTTGGTATTCTTTTTCTAAGTCTCGTACCGCGATGTCGATCATGGGTCTTGTTTCCTTTGTAGCGGGTCCCGGCGAAGTTTTTCCCACAAAAAGTGGCGCCGAGGCCCGAAGTGTGATATGATAACGCCAAGCGACCCGCCCCCCACCGGGGGACGCTAAAAAACAGGAGGCATGACGTATGATTGCAATTCAGTGGCAGGACGGGGTCCTGTCCCTTTTGGACCAGAAAGCCTATCCCCAGGAAGAGACCTGGCTGACCTGCCGGACGGTGGAGGAGACCGCCCAGGCCCTCTCCTCCGGCAAGATCCTGGAGGAGAAGATCGCCGCCGTGGCCGGGGCCTATGGCTACTGCCAGGCAGCCATCGCCCACCAGGCGGAGCTGAACACCCCCGCGTTCCAGGAGGCTCTGGACCAGGCCAAAGAGCTCCTTCTGGCCAGCCGCCCTGGCAGCCGGGACATGGCCATGGCCCTGAGCTTTATGGAGAATCCGCCGGAGGCCTACACCAAAAACGTGGATCGGCTGACCACCCTCCTGGCCACCGCCGTCACCTTTGACCGGCAGCTGGTGGTGGCCGACCGGAACCTGTGCCGCAACGGCACGGACCTGATGAGCCAGGGCACCCGGGTTCTGGTGCGCACCGACCGGGGGGCCTTCCACTCCGCCTCTCCCGCCGGAGCCCTGGGTATCGTTCGCCGGGGCGTCAAGCGGGGAAACATCGAGCAGCTCACCCTCTGTGAGGGCCGCCCCTCTCTGGCCGCCGCCACCCTGCTGGCCCAGGAGCTGAGCAAGGAAAAGGTCCCCTGCACTCTCATTCCCGACCACGCCGCCGCCACCTTCCTGGCCCGCCAGGGGGCCCACATGGTGCTGGCCGACGGCATCCTGGCCGCGAAGAACGGGGACCTGAAGGCCCCGGTGGGGGCCTATGAACTGGCCATCTCCTGCTACTTCCACTCTATCCCCTTCTACGCGGTGCTCCACGCCGATGACGTGGACCTGACCCTCCCCGACGGCAGCGCCTTCGCCCAGGAAGAGGGCGACCCCGCTGCGGTGACCGCTGGCCTGGCCTGCGGGGATGCCCAGGGCTGGACCCCGGCTTATGACGTGGTGCCCGCCTTCCTCATCACCGGCATGATCACCGACCGCAACATCGCCTGCGCGCCCTACGAGGAAACCCTTGTAGAGCTCGTGGAGCACACCCCCCGCAAAACCATCATCAACTTCGACGAAATGATGAAGTGAGGAATTTTTGACCCAGTTCTCCTGGGCCTCAAAAATTCGGGGCCGCTGCCGACTGCCCGCAGGGCGCCGGCGGGGCCGCACGTCTGCGGTTAAGAAATGTTTCCCCGGCAGGGCCGGCAAAAAATTTCTCTTTCATTGGCCGCCTTTCCGCCGCCTACCGGCGGCAGAAAGGCGGCCAGGCGTTTCTCTGCGGGGCAGATGCCCCGCAGAGTTTTTTGTCTTCTCAGTCTTTGGGGGCCAGGCGCTGAATCTCCCGGGTCAGTTCCTCAAAGGCCATGCCCCGGGAGGCCTTGACCAAGATCACCGCGCCGGGCTTGACCAGGTTGGCCAGCAGGGCCTTGGCCCCCTGGCAGTCCTTGGCATACAGGGTGTTGGCCACCCCGCTCTGGCCGGCCGCGTCGTAGATGTTCCAGGCCAAGTCGCCCACGGCCAGCAGGCTGTCGATGTTGCCCAGGGCTCCGGCACACTCGCCCATGCTCCGATGGAGCTCCGGGCCCAGATCGCCCAGCTCGAACATGTCCCCCAGCACCGCCACCCGGCTGGTGCCCTCGGTCTGGGACAGGACCTCCAGGGCCGCCCGCATAGACTGGGGATTGGCGTTGTAGGCGTCGTCCAGGATGGTGACCTCCCCCTGGCGGATGACGTTCATGCGCATTTTCGTGGGCACAAAGGCCTCGATGCCCCGCTTGATCTCCTCCTGACCCATGCCATAGCGCTCGGCAATGGCGCAGGCCATGAGGACGGGGTAGATCATGTGGCCGCCCAGGGCGGGCACAGTGACGGAAAACTCCCCCTGGGGGGTCTTCACCAGGCAGGCCATACCTTTGGCCCCCAGCTGGCGGATCTCCTTGGCTTCATAAGGGGGCTGGCGGTCGGCGCCGCAGAAGATGATCTGGGGGGCGATCTGCCCGTCCAGAGTGCGCAGCAGGGGGTCGTCTCCGTTGAGCACCGCCAGGTCCTCCGGTCCCATGGTGTGGAAGATCTCGCTCTTTGCTTGCAAAATGCCCTTCCGGCTACCCAAGTTCTCGATGTGGGCATCGCCGATGTTGGTGATCACCGCCACGTGGGGGGAGACGATCTGGGTCAAATAGTCGATCTCTCCAAAGTGGTTCATCCCCATCTCCAGCACGCACATCTCGTGCTGGCGGTTCAGGCGGAACAGGGTCAGGGGCAGACCCAGCTCATTGTTGAAGTTGCCCTCGGTCTTGAGCACGCGGAACCGCTGGCCCAGGACACTGGCCACCATGTCCTTGGTGGTGGTCTTGCCCACACTGCCGGTGACGGCGATGACGGGGATGGGGAACCTGGCCTTGTAGGCCTTGGCCACCTGCCCCACCGCCTTGAGGGTATCCTCCACCAAAATGTAGAACCGGTCCTGGCGCATCTGCTCAGGCACCTGCTCCACCAGGCAGCCGGCCGCGCCGGTCTCCAGCGCGCCGGAGACAAACCGGTGGCCGTCGGTCCGCTCCCCCTGCAGGGCCACAAAGAGGTCTCCCGGATGGACGGCCCGGCTGTCGGTTTCCACACCGGTGATGGTGTCCTCCTCCCGGCCGGCCAGCAGCCGGCCGCCAGTGGCTTCCAGAAGCTCTCTGACTGTCATAGGTTCCATGGTACTTCTCCTTTGTCTCACTGCCGCCCGCGGATGCGAAGGGACTCGTCGATGATCCGCTGGCACAGACTGTCATAATCGATCCCCACTGCGGCGGCCTCCTGGGGCACCAGGCTGGTGGGGGTCATGCCGGGCAGGGTGTTGATTTCCAAAAACCAGGGGGTGCCGGCTTCATCCACAATGAAGTCCGCCCGGGCATACACCGCCAGCCCCAGGGCTCGGTAGACCGTCAGGGCCGCCTGGCCCACCCGCTTTTCCCATTCCGGCGGGATGGGAGAGGGACAGACCTCCTCCGCCGCGCCGGGCTGGTACTTGTTGGCGTAGTCGTAAAACCCCTCTTTGGGGATGATCTCGATGGAGGGCAGGGCCTCGTCCCCCAGCAGGGCCACCTGGATCTCCCGGCCGGCCACGTACTGCTCCAGCACGCACTCACCGCCGAACTTCAGCCCCTCCAGCAGGGCCGCGTGGAGTTCCTTTTTGGTCTGGGCGATGGACACGCCGATGGAGGAGCCGCTGGCCACGGGCTTGACCACGCAGGGCACCCGGGTGGTGCTGGTGAGGCTGTCCACCTCTTTTTCCGTGTAGCTCACCCGCCGCCACTGGGGGGTGTCCACCCCCAGGTGGGCAATCAGCCGCTTGGTCAGGTCCTTGTCCATGGCCAGGCCCGAGCCCAGATAGCCCGAGCCGGTGTAGGGGATGCCCAGCAGGTCAAAGGCGGCCTGGACCCGGCCGTCCTCGCCGCAGGTGCCGTGGAGGGCCAAAAAGACCACATCGGCCTGCTGGCACAGTTCCAGCACCCCGGGACCGAACTGGCTGGGGCTCTGGTCCTTTCGCTGGGCGCGGATCTTCTCCAAGTCGGGGGCTTGGGGATCGATCTGCTTCCAGCGGTCGGTAATGGGCTGGTGAAAATAGTCGGCCACCGGGCCGTCGTAATCCTCCAAGCCGAAGTACAGGTCCACCAGGGCGGTCTGGTGGCCCAGCCGCTGCAGGGCATGGGCGATCATGGTCCCCGAGGACAGGGACACGTTCCGCTCGGGGCTCAGGCCCCCGGCCAACACAACGATCTTCATAGGTTCTCCTTCCCCCCAAAGCGGAGACTGTTAGGGTCCCTGGGCGCCCCAGGCAAACTTTGGGTACATTTTAAGAATTATACCACAGCCGAACGGAAATCTCAACCAAAACCGCCCCCCAGACTTTGTGGAAAACCGCCGCCGTTCAAAGCAGGCAGAGAAAAAACGAGCGCGCCGGGATGATCTCGGCGCGCTCGTTTTCATCATTTGTGGGGGAGTATCCGAATTACTCCTTGTAGCCCAGAGCCTTGGGATCGGTCTCGCAAGCGTCCTCGCAGCCGCCGCAGTCGATGCACTCAGAGGTCACAACACAGACTTCCTTGCCGTCGACAGCGCCCTCAACGATGGCACCGGTGGGACATTCTTCGATACACTTCTTGCAGAAGGTGCACAGCTCAGGATTGATCGCATACATGGTAAGGTACCTCCAGTATTTTTTTCTTAGCGGCTTACATTGTACCACATTTTTTTGAAAATGCAATTCTAAAATCATAGAAATCCGTTGTTTATTTTCATGGTTTTCAGGCATGTTTTTTATGGACTTTCGCCAGGAAACCCCCTGTCAAAGGAAAGGAAACCCCCTCAGCCCACTGGCGCTGAGGGGGTTTTTGCCCCTGGGCCGCCGAAGACCGGCCCAGGGAGCAGGCGGACGCGAAATATTTCCGTCATTTTCCACCGCCCCCTCACACCGGGCCGCCGCCCAGATATTTGCTGATCTTCCGGTTGG
Source organism: Clostridiales bacterium (assembly GCA_004554585.1). GTDB lineage: Bacteria > Bacillota > Clostridia > Oscillospirales > Oscillospiraceae > Evtepia. The sequence continues at coordinate 110,169 of SFLH01000001.1, forward strand.
CGCTGGACTGGCTGATCTCCAGGGCCTGGGCCACCTTGTAGCTGCTGCCGTAGCGCTCATAGGCCTCCCGGACCAGCTGCCGCTCCACCTCCTCCAGGGCCTCCCGGAGGGGCAGGATGCGGTTGACTGACACCGTCTCCAGCTGGGAGGCCGTGTTGAGCAGGATGGTGTTGGGTAGATCCTCCTCCTCCACGATCCCCTTGCGGTTGGTCACCACCAGACGCTCCACCATGTTCTCCAGCTCCCGCACGTTGCCCGGCCAGGGATACTGCTGCAGACGGGCCAGGGCATCGTTGCTGATGATGATGGTAGAGTGGTATTTCTCATTGAACTTGTGCAGAAAGCTCTCCAGCAGCACCGGGATGTCCTCTCGCCGCCGGCGCAGAGGCGGGATCTCCAGGGGGATGACGTTGATGCGGTAATACAGCTCCCGGCGGAACTTGCCTCCGTCGATTAAGGTCTCCAAGTCCTGGTTGGTGGCGGTGATCAGGCGCAGATCCACGGGGATCTCCCGCTCACCACCGATGCGGGTGATGGTGCGGTTCTGCAGCACCTGCAGGAGCTTGGCCTGGAGGGCCAGGGGCATGTCGCCGATCTCGTCGAGAAACAGTGTCCCCTTGTCCGCCAGCTCGATCAGCCCCTTCTTCCCCTGCCGTCTGGCCCCGGTGAAGGCTCCGTCGGTGTAGCCAAACAGCTCCGACTCCATCAGGCTCTCGGGGATGGCCGCGCAGTTGATCTCCACAAAGCGCCGCTTGCTGCGGGGGCTGTGGGCGTGGATCTGCCGGGCCAGAAAGCTCTTGCCCGTGCCTGTCTCGCCGGTGATGAGAATGCTACTGTCCGAGGCGGCTACATGGGCGGCCAGCTCCCACATCTGCTTCATGGCCGGGGCATGGAAGAGCATGGGCTGGGCCTCTTGCGGCTGCTCCTGTTTCTTCGCGCTGCACTCCTTATAGTATCTTTGCAGCGCGTCCAGCTCCGCCAAAAAGCGGGCGTTGCTAACGATATATTCCACCTGTCCCTCCTGGTCCAGAATGGGGGTCATGGTGGTGATGGTGGGGCCGCCGTAGGGGCCCTCCTGGAGGTAGGTAATCTGCCGTTTCTCCCGGGCCACCACATAGGTCATGGCGGGCTTGTACAGGCCCCGCCTCACGGCCTCCTCCACGCTCCTGCCCTCCACCTCCTCCCGGGTCACGTTGGTCCGCTGGCAGAAGGCGCGGTTCACCCGCAGGACGATCCCTTGTCCATCCGTCAGATGAAAACTGTCCACACAGTGGTCCAGGGCGGTGTTGAGCATCTGGTCGTCTTTTTTCAGCGCAGCCAGCCGGGCCAGCAGGGCTTCCCAGCCGGCTTCGTCCGCCTGCCGAGGCCGCCCGGCGGGTTCGTCGTACAGGAGCACCGCCAACTTATGAAAATATCGTTCGTGGAGATCCCTCATCCCGTTTCGCTCCCTTCCCAGCGCCGCGCGGCCCATTTGGCCGCGCGCTTTTTTGTCCTGACCTGTGATGATTTTATTATACGTTTCTGTGCGTTGGCCGCAAGTAGGCCCCCTTTTTTTCAGCAGGTTTTCTACAAAATTCGATTTTTTCTCGTTTTCTCCCGTTTTGGCACAAAAATTGCTTTTACAGTAGGGCAGAAGCCTGCGCCGTCAGGCCGCACACAGCCACGCAAGAAAAAAAGGAGGTACTCACTATGAAAAACTTGCAGCTGAAACAGAACGGAAGGTTTTACTACGGTTGGGTCATCACCCTGCTGGGATTCCTGCTGATGACCTTCGCCTATGTGGGCTGCGTCTCGCTGACCAGCATCTTTGTCCTGCCGGTCACAGAGGACTTGGGGCTCGAGCGAGGCGCCTTTATGACCTACGTGACCCTGCTGTCCCTGGCCTGCATCGTGGTCTCCCCCTTCGCCGGCAAGGCCATGCAGAAGAAAAATCCCAAGATCGTCGTGGCCATCGGCTGCGTGATGGGCTTTCTGGGATACCTGGGCTTTTCCCAGTCCTCTTCCCTGACCGCCTTCTATCTCTTCTCCCTGATCCTGGGCGTCTGCTTCGCCATGACTGCCCCCGCCCCCGTCTCCATCATGATCAACAGCTGGTTCGGCGGCAAGGTCCGGGGCACCGCCACCGGCATCGCTTTCATTGGCAGCGGCATTGGCGGCGCCATCCTCTCCCCCATCCTCAACACGGTCATCCAACACTTCGGCTGGCGGGTGGGCTATGTGGTCCTGGGCTGCGTCTTCCTGGTTATCCTGCTGCCCCTGACCCTGCTGCTGTACGTCAAACGCCCGGAGGACAAGGGCTTTACCCGCATGGGCGAGCTCTCCGGCGAGGCCGCTGTCGCCCCCGGGGACGGCGAAGTCTCCCACCCTGGCCTGGACCTGAAGCAAGCCCTGCGTACCCCCGAGCTCTGGCTGGCCGCCCTGTCCGCCGTCTTTGTAGTCTTTGCCTCTAGTGCCATTTTGGCCAATGACGTGTCGTTCTATGTGGAGTGCGGCATGGATTCCACCCGCGCAGCCAGCATCCACGGCATTATGCTGGGCTCCATGGTCATCGGCAAACCCCTCATGGGGATGCTCATCGACAAGCTGGGCATCAAGATCGGCTCTACTATCTCTACCTTCATCTTCGCCGCCGTCTTCGTCAGCCTCTCCTCCCTGCCCGTGCTGCCCGCCCTGGTCTATGCCGTGGTAGTCACCTACTGCCTGGGCGCCCCCTCCATCACCATTGTGCCCCCTCTGACCGTCAACGGCCTGTTTGGGGAAAAGGACTACGGCACCATCGTGGGCGTGATGAACACCGCCACCAGCATCGGCGGCGCCTTCGGCGGCATGATCGCCGCCCGGGTCTACGATGCCACCGGCAGCTACGTCACCTTCTGGGTCATTGCCGCCGTCTTTGTGGTGGTCAGCGCCCTGATCCGTCTGCTGGCCTTCCGCCTGAACCAGAAGCGCAACACCTGGTCGGCTGTCTGAGACCGGCGAAACCGTAAGTCACTGGTGACTTGGTGACCCAAATATGACTTCCCCTTTTGACGGATTTTGGAAAAAATTCCCCCGCCATCCCCTCTGCATTTTCACCAAAAAAGAAAAAAGGAGCGCACAGCAGCCATGAAACGATCTGCCGATTACATCTTAGAAAACGCCAACATCCTGACCCTGGCCTCCCCAACGCCCCACACCGCCCTGGCTGTGGGGGGCGGCCGGGTGTTGGGGGTGGGCACCCCGGAAGAGCTGGAGAGCCTGGCCGGCCCCGGGACCCGCCGGGAAAACCTGGGGGGCAGGACCATCCTGCCCGGCCTCAACGACAACCACTGCCACCCCCTGGCCTACGCCGACTCTTTCCTGAAAGTGGACCTGAGCGACGTGACCACCCAGGAGGACTTCCTCCAGCGGCTGGCCGACCGGGCGGCTGTCACCCCGGCGGGGGAGTGGATCTTCGGCTACGGCTACAACGAGATGGCCTTCCCCCAGCAGCGAGAGCCCGACCTGGCCGCTCTGGACGCAGCCGTGGGAGACCACCCCCTCTTCGTCACCCGCTACTGCCTCCACGCCGCGGTGGTCAACAGCGCGGCCCTGGCCCGGGTGGGCTGGGACGAGACCACCCAGATCCCCGGCGGCAGCCTGGGCAAGGACGCCAACGGCCGCCTCACCGGCCGCCTGGACGAGAACGCCAAGATGACCATGGACACCCTGGTCCCCGCCCCCTCGGTGGAGACCATCGCCAAGGCCATCCAGACCGTCTGCCAGACCTACAATGCCTATGGCGTGACCAGCATCGCCGACATGGGGTCCCGGGCGGAGGAGCCCCCCCTGCTGTCGGTGTGGGCGGCGGCCCGGTCGGCGGGGTACCTCACGCTGCGGGTGTCCTCCTACCTGATGGATCCGGCCTTCGCGGTCTACGACGGAACGGACCTGCCCTATCCCTTTGGGGATGACCTGTACCGGGTGGCGGGCCGGAAGCTCTTCGTGGATGGGGCTGTGGGCGGCGGCACCGCCGGCACCAGCCAACCCAGCGCCGAAGGGGGCTATGGCATCTACCACCACAGCCAGGAGGAGCTGGACGACCTGGTCTGGCAGGTCCACGCCAGAGGCATCCAAATCTCCACCCACGCCATGGGGGACCAGGCCATCCGCATGACCCTGGACGCCTATCGCAAAGCCCAGCAGCGCCTGCCCCTGCCGGACATCCGCCACCGGATCGAGCACGCCGCCTTCGCCGACGAGGCCCTGCTGGGGCGCATGGCGGAGGAGGGGGTCTGGCCCCTCTTCAACCCCAACCTCCACTGGTACTTCGGCCAGTCCCACATCACCCACTACGGCCAGCGGGGCAAGACCCAGTATCCCTTCCGCGCAGCCCTAGACAAAGGCCTGCTGCCCGGCAACGGCTCGGATTGCCCCGTCACCCCTCCGGACCCCCGGCCGGGGCTGTACGCAGCGGTGAACCGGGTGACCAAAGAGGGCACGCCCCTGGAGGCCAGCCAGGCCATCTCCCCAGAGGAGGCACTGAAAACCTACACCCTCTACGGCGCCTACTTAACCCACGAGGAACAGGACAAGGGCACCCTGGAGCCCGGCAAGCTGGCCGACTTCATCGTGGTGGACCGCAATCCCCTGGCCGTGCCGCCGGAGGAACTGCTGGACCTGCAGGTGGAGCGCACCGTCCTGGGCGGCAAAACGGTCTACGCCCGCTGACCCCCTCTTCTCCCCTGCCGCCTTCCCTCTCTTTCCCTGCCATCTCCCATCTTTTCCCGAGGTCATCTTCTTATGAACAGCTATCAATTCATCCTGGATCTTCTGCTGATCCTGCTGAGCACGAAACTGCTGGGCCTGCTCTCCCAGCGCTTTTATCTCCCCGGCGTGGTGGGGGCCCTGCTGGCCGGCCTGCTCATTGGGCCCGCCGTGCTGGGCCTGGTCCACCCCTCCGACTTCCTCTCCTGCACCGCTAGCATCGGCGTTCTCTTCCTCATGTTCACCTCCGGCCTGGAGACCGATCTGGAAGAGCTCAAACGCTGCGGCGGCGCCTCCTTCGTCATCGCCCTGGCCGGGGTACTGGTCCCCCTAGCCGGAGGCTTTGGGGTGGGTTTTCTCTTCAACCGCCCGGACATCCTCGCCTCCGACGCCTCCTGCAGCCTGCTGCTGCAGAACATCTTCCTGGGCACCCTCCTCACCGCCACCTCGGTGAGCATCACCGTGGAGACCCTGCGGGAGCTGGGCAAGCTCAAGTCCAAGGTGGGCAGCGCCATCCTGGGCGCGGCCATCATCGACGACATTCTGGGCATCCTCGGTCTGACCATCGTCACCAGCTTTTCCGGGGCCCAGGCCAGCATCCCCGCCGTCTGCGGCAAAATCCTTCTCTTCTTCGTCGCCGCCCTGGCCGCCGGCTGGCTGAGCCGGAAGGTCTTTCGCCAGCTCATCGCCCGGCCTTTCTTCCAGACCTCCCTGCTGGTGGTCTTGGCCGTGGCCCTGTGCCTGTTCTTCGCCTTCGGCGCCGAGCACTGGTTCGGCGTGGCGGACATCACCGGCGCCTACGTGGCTGGCCTGTGCCTGTCCAACCTGGAGGGGGAGGACGCCCGTCTGACCCGCCAAGTGGACACGGTCTCCATGGTCTACCTCTCTCCCGTCTTCTTCGCCAGCATCGGCCTGACCGTCACCCGGCAGAGCCTGGAGCCCGCCCTCTGGCTCTTCGTTCTGGCCCTCACGGCGGTGGCCGTGCTGACCAAGCTGGTCGGCTGCAGTCTGGGGGCCAGGCTGTGCCGGTACTCCCGGCGGCAGAGCCTGCAGATCGGGGTGGGCATGGTCTCCCGAGGTGAGGTGGCCCTGATCATCGCCTCCAAGGGCATCGCCCTGGGGATGCTGAGCACCCAGCTCTTCTCCGCCGTGGTTCTGGTGGTGGTGGCCACCACCATCCTGACCCCCATTTTGCTCAAACTCACCTTTTCCCTCCCCAAAAGGGCCACGCGGCCTTTGGGGTCGTCCTGCCATTGACGGCCCCGCTCTCTCCCTGGGGACCCGCGGCGCAGAACGCCGCGGGTCCTTTTTTCTGCCCAATCGCGCCGGTTAGAATCGCCGCTTTTGGGGCATGATCTTGGATGAGAACTTCATCCAAGACACATTTCTGGAGGAACACGACCATGAAACAACCATCCGAACCCGCCACCGCCGGCACCATGGTGCCCGACCTGGAGGGCGCGCCCCGCTCTCTGAGCCACGCCACCCGCACCGGCCCCGTCCTCGCCGCGCCCCCCGCCCAGACCAGTGTCCAGGGAAAGGAGGCAAAGCCATGAAGCCCCTCCTTATCCGGCCCAAGGCCGCCCTGGGGGGCTCCTCCCCCTCGCCCCGGTCCAAGGGGGAGGGGGGCTACTCCCCCACGGCCTCCTCCCCCGCCACCCGGCTGTTGGACCAGCACGCCCGGGACATGGTACGTCTGGCTTTCCAGGGCCATTACGATCCAGTCACCGGCCGGGACGAGGAGATCCATCGGGTCATCCAGATCCTCCTGCGCCGGCAGAAGAACAACCCCGTCCTTTTGGGCGAACCCGGCGTAGGCAAAACCGCCGTGGCCGAGGGCCTGGCCCAGCGCATGGCCCGGGGCCTGGTCCCCGACGCCCTGCGCCACAAGCGGCTGTTGGCCCTGGACCTACCCTCGGTCATCGCCGGCACCAAGTATCGGGGGGAGTTTGAGGAGCGGATCAAGAACATCCTGGCCGAGGTGGTCAAGGCAGGCAACGTGATCCTCTTCCTGGACGAGCTACACACCATCGTGGGGGCGGGCAGCGCCGAGGGAGCCATCGACGCCGCCAACCTGCTCAAGCCCGCCCTGGCCCGGGGGGAGCTCCAGCTCATCGGCGCCACCACCACCCAGGAGTACCGCCGGACCATCGAAAAGGAGGCCGCCTTGGAGCGGCGCTTTCAGCCCATCCAGGTGGCCGAGCCCAGCCAGGAGACCACCCTGGCCATCCTCCGCTCCCTGGTCCCCCGGTATAGCATCCACCACGGCCTGACCTTCCAGCCGGAGGCCCTCCAGGCCGCCGTGTCCCTGTCCGTGCGCTATCTGCCCCAGCGGCGGCTGCCGGACAAGGCCATCGACCTACTGGACGAGGCCGCCTCCCAGGCCCGCCTCCAGGCCCTGGAGCCCCCAGCGGACTTGAAAGCTCTGGAGGGCCGGGTCCAGACCGCCGCCCGGGAGCGGGACGAGGCCATTGCCGCCCAGGACTACGAGACCGCCGCCCGGTGCCGGGACGCCGAGGAGGACTTCCGCCGGGAGCTGGACCAGTCTCTGCGCCAGTGGCAGGAGGGCCAGCCCGAGCCAGTGGTCACCAGTCAGGAGGTGGCCCAGGTGGTCTCCCAGTGGACAGGCATCCCCCTGACCGCCCTGACCCAGTCCGAGCGGGCCCGGCTGCTGGCCCTGGAGGACCAGCTGGGCCGCCGGGTGGCCGGCCAAAAGGAGGCGGTGGCCGCCGTCTCCCGGGCCATCCGCCGGGGCCGGGCAGGGCTGAAGGACCCAGACCGACCGGTGGGCGCCTTCCTCTTCCTGGGCCCCACCGGCGTGGGCAAGACCGAGCTATGCCGGGCCCTGGCCCAGGCCCTCTTCGGCAGCGAGGACGCCCTGCTCCGGTTCGACATGACAGAATTTGCCGAAAAACACACCATGAGCCGCCTGACCGGCGCCCCGCCTGGTTATGTAGGCCACGAGGAGGGCGGGGAGCTCACCGAGGCCGTCCGCCGCCGCCCCTATTCCGTCCTGCTCTTTGACGAGCTGGAAAAGGCCCACCCCCAGGTGTGGGGCCTGCTGTTGCAGATCTTGGAGGACGGAGTCCTCACTGACGCCCAGGGCCGGCGTACGGATTTCCGCAACACGGTCATCGTCATGACCTCCAACGTAGGGGGAACCACCTCGGGCACCCCCCTGGGCTTCTCCGCCGGCAGCGACCCCGCCAGCGCCCAGGCGGAGATCCTCCAGCGGGAACTGCGCCAGGTCTTTCGGCCGGAATTTCTGGGGCGGCTGGATGAGATCATCTCCTTCCGGCCCCTGGGCCAGGGAGAGATGGACGCCATCACCCGGAAATACCTGACCTCCTTTGCCCAGCGCCTGGCGGAGGCGGGTGTGGACTTCCTCCCCTCCGACGGGGCCATCCGCCTGCTAGCCCAAAAGGGTCTGGACCCCCGTTATGGGGCACGGCCCCTGCGGCGGCTGATCCGCAGCCAGGTGGAGATTCCTGCCGCTGAACTGCTGCTGCGCCAGGACGTGGCCCCCGGGGAGACCCTCTATCTGGAGGCCCAGGACGACCAGTTGGTCCTGTCCCCCCTGTCCTGACGGAGGCTCTTTGTCCCGCCAGGGTACGTCTTTGGGCTTTTTTCCAAATCCAGCCAGCCATCTTTTGTCACCTATGACACAAGTTTTCCGTTGTGTTTCGACACGGGATACGTTATAATATTGGGAACCTCTGCAATAGAATGGGACATCCCTCTCTTTTTCAGGGGCTGAACTTGTGCAATGTTTCGAGGTGACGTCATGGCTTTGCGCATCGGCATCGACATCGGCTCCACCACCGTCAAGGTGGTGGTGTTGGATGAACAAAATAAACTGCTCTTCCGCTCCTACGAGCGGCACTATTCCAAAACCCGGGAGCGCACCTGCGAGACCCTGCGGGGTCTGCGGGGGCTGCTGGGAGGCCAAGAGGTCCAGCTGCTCATCACTGGCTCGGCAGGGCTTGGAGTGGCCAAGGCCGCCGGCCTGGACTTTGTCCAGGAGGTCTACGCCACCGCCGCCGCCGTGCGGGAATTCATCCCCAACACCGATGCGGTCATCGAGCTGGGGGGCGAGGACGCCAAGATCATCTTCTTTGGCAACACACTGGAGGAACGGATGAACGGCTCCTGTGCCGGCGGCACCGGGGCCTTCATCGACCAGATGGCCACCCTGCTCAACGTAACTGTGGACGAGCTGGATGAACTCTCCCTCCACCACGAGAAGATCTACCCCATCGCCTCCCGCTGCGGGGTGTTCGCCAAGAGCGACATCCAGCCCATCCTCAACCAGGGCGGGCGGAAGGAGGATGTGGCCGCCTCCATCTTCCAGGCAGTGGTGGACCAAACCGTAGCCGGCCTGACCCAGGGCCGGGAGCTCACGGGCACCATTGTCTTTCTGGGTGGTCCCCTCCACTTCCTGGCCGGCCTGCGCCAGCGGTTCGTGGAGACCCTGAAGCTGGACGAGGACCACGCCATCTTCCCCCAGGACGGAGACTGCTTCGCCGCCATCGGCGCCGCTTTGTGCACCGAGGACAACCAGCCAAAGCCCTTTGAAGAACTGTTGGACTTGCTGGAGCACGCGGCCACCGTCTCCTCGCCGGTGGACACCATGGACCCCCTGTTCACCTCTCAGGCCGAGTATGAGGCCTTCTCCCGCCGGCACCGGTCCATGACTGTGCCCATGGTGGACCTGGAGGACTACGCCGGCCCGGCCTATCTGGGCATCGACGCTGGGTCCACCACCACCAAAATGGTCCTCATTGACCCGGAGGGCAACATCCTCTACTCTTATTACCACTCCAACCAAGGCAACCCCGTCAGCATCGTTCTGCCCCAGCTGCGCCGGCTCTATGCCCTGTGCGGCGACCGGGTGACCATCCAGGGCGCCGCTGTCACCGGCTACGGCGAAGACCTGATCAAAAACGCCTTCTCCTGTGACTTGGGCCTGGTGGAGACCGTGGCCCACCTCAACGCCGCCCGCCACTTCAACCCCGGGGTGGACTTCATCATCGACATCGGCGGCCAGGACATGAAGTGCTTCAAGATTCGGGGGGGCGCGGTGGACTCCATCCTCCTCAACGAGGCCTGCTCCTCCGGCTGCGGCTCTTTCATCGAGACCTTCGCCAAGGCCCTGGGCTACACCATCTCCGAGTTCTCCCGCATGGGCCTGTTCGCCAAGCACCCGGTGAACCTGGGCTCCCGGTGCACCGTGTTCATGAACTCCTCGGTCAAGCAGGCCCAGAAGGACGGGGCATCGGTGGAGGACATCTCCGCGGGCCTGTCCATCTCCGTGGTGAAAAACGCCATCTACAAGGTCATCCGGGCCGCCAGCGCCGACGACCTGGGCAAGCACATCGTGGTCCAGGGGGGCACCTTCCTCAACGACGCGGTGCTGCGCTCCTTCGAGCTGGAGATCGGCCGGGAGGTCACCCGACCCACCATCGCCGGCATGATGGGGGCCTACGGCGCCGCCCTGGCCGCCAAAGAGGCCCGGCTGGAGCGCTCTACCCTGCTCTCCGCCAAGGACCTGGAGACCTTCACCCATGAGGCCAAGCCCGCCACCTGCAAGCTGTGCACCAACCACTGCTCCCTGACCATCAACCGCTTCGACGGGGGCCGGAAGTTCATCTCCGGCAACCGCTGCTCCCGCCCCCTGGGCCGGGAAAAGGCAGATGTCCCCGACCTGATGAAGTTCAAATACGAGTACCTGCGCTCCCTCCAGGGCAAGGGCCAGGGGGACGGCTCCCGGGGCAAGATCGGCATCCCCTTCGGGCTGAACATGTACGAGAACCTCCCCTTCTGGTATACCCTATTCACGGCGCTGAACTTTGAGGTGGTCCTCTCCCCCGAGTCCACCCGGAGCCTGTACATCAAGGGCCAGCAGACCATCCCCTCGGACACCGTCTGCTACCCGGCCAAGCTCCTCCACGGCCATATCATGGCCCTGCTGGAGGAGGGCATTGACACCATCTTCTACCCCTGCATGTCCTACAACTTCGACGAGCACCTGGCCGACAACCACTACAACTGTCCCGTGGTGGCCTACTACCCCGACCTGCTGGGGGTGAACATCCCCGCCCTAAAGAAGATCCACTACATCCACCCCAACCTGGGGCTGCACCGGCCCAAGGATTTTGAGAAGAAGGGAGCCCAGCTCCTGCTGCAGGAGTTCGGGGTGCCCAAGCGGGAGGCGGTCAGCGCCATCCGCAAGGCCTACGCCGCCTACGAAGACTTCCGCCAGCTGGTGCGCAGGAAGGGAGAGGAGTACATCGCCTATGCCCGGGCCAACGGCCGGAAGATTCTAGTGGTGGCCGGCCGGCCCTACCATATGGACCCGGAGATCAACCACGGCATCAACGACCTGATCACCTCCTTCGGCTTTGTCCTGGTCACCGAGGACGCCGTCTTCCAGCACATGGACAAACAGCCCCGGCACGTGCTCAACCAGTGGACCTACCACGCCCGGATGTACAACGCCGCCCGCTACGTGTGCACCCAGCGGGACATGGCCTTCATCCAGCTGGTCTCCTTCGGCTGCGGGGTGGACGCCATCACCACTGACGAGCTGCGCTCCATCCTGGAGGGCGCCGGGGAGCTGTACACCCAGCTGAAGATCGATGACATCTCCAACCTGGGTGCTGTGCGCATCCGCATCCGCTCCCTCATCGCCGCCCTGGAAGCCCGGGACAACCAAGACGAGAAAGGAGGCCAGTAAGCCATGGCAAAACTGGAATACGACGCCACCGGCCGTCTCCTCTTTACCCAGGAGATGCGGAAGGAATACACCATCCTCATCCCCCAGATGCTCCCAGTCCACTTCGGCTTCTTCGCCAAGCTTCTCGAGCGCACCGGGTACCAGGTGGCCATCCTCAACAACGACGGCCGGTCCGTGGTGGACAGCGGCCTGAAATATGTCCACAACGACGCCTGCTACCCCGCCCTGCTGGTCATTGGCCAGATGATCGACGCCATTCAGAACGGGGGTTATGACCCCCACAAGGTGGCCCTGCTCATCACCCAGACCGGCGGCGGCTGCCGAGCCTCCAACTACATCCACATGCTCCGCAAGGCCCTGGAAAAGGCGGGGCTGGACTACATCCCCGTCATCTCCTTGTCCTTCGGCATGGAGAAAAACCCCGGCTTCCATTGGTCCCTGGGGCTCATCCGCCGGCTGATCTACGGGATGATGTACGGCGACCTGATCATGAATGTAGCCAACCAGGTCCGCCCCTACGAGGTCACCCAAGGGGACACCAACGCCAAGGTGGACTACTGGACCGGAGAGCTGCTCAACCGCTTTGACAAGGGCGAGGGCATGACCCGCAAGAAGATGCGGGGCATCTTTGACGAGATCTGCGCCGACTTCAAGGCCATCCCCACCGCCGGAGAGGAAAAGGTCCGGGTGGGGGTCGTAGGCGAGATCTACATCAAGTTCTCCTCCCTGGGCAACAACCAGCTGGAGCAGTTCCTGCTGGAAGAGGGGGCTGAACCCGTGGTCCCCGGCCTGACAGACTTCCTCATTTTTAAGATTTACAACCGGGTCTCCGACGTGGAGATGTTCGGCGGGAGCCTTGCCAAGGAGGCCCTGTGCCGCTTCTTCATGGGGTATGTGGAGAAGTGCCAGCTGGACATGATCGCCGCCCTGAACGCCGCCGGCTTCCGGGCCCCCGCCCCCTTCAAGGAGCTACATAAGCTGGTGGGCGGCTATCTCAACGACGGCTGCAAGATGGGCGAAGGCTGGCTGCTCACCGCCGAGATGCTGGAGCTCATCCATTCGGGCACCCCCAACATCGTCTGCGCCCAGCCCTTCGGCTGCCTGCCCAACCACATTGTGGGCAAGGGGATGATCCGGGTGCTGAAGGACGATTATCCCGATTCCAACATCGTGGCCGTGGACTACGACCCCGGTGCCACCAAAATCAACCAGGAAAACCGCATTAAGCTCATGCTGGCCAACGCCAAGCGCCTGGCCAAAGCGGAGGCCGCCCATGCCGGCCACCCTGCGGCCGCCGGCCATCCGTAACCGTCTTTTTCAGAGATGCTCCGGGTTTTGTTCCCCCGGAGCGTCTCTTTTTCTTTTTGCTTAGAAAAGAATCCTTTCCTTATTTCCCATCAACTGGAACATTAATCCCCCATGTTTCCCCTTTTTTCTGGAAAACGCAGATTTTTGTTGGGATTTCGTTTGGAAATCTTGTTGATTATTTCCCCAAATGGTTTATAATAGAGAACAGATTACGAAAAGGAGGTTTTTTCTATGCCGAGAAAACCGAAGGGACAATCCAAACCCATCGCAAAAACCGCCGCCCGGATGTCCCGGAGGGCCGCTCTGACCCCGGCCCAGCTGGAGAAGATCGATGCCTACTGGCGCGCATCCAACTATCTGTCCGCCTGCCAGCTGTACCTTTTGGACAACCCTCTGCTCCAGCAGCCCCTGCGCCCGGAACACATTAAGAAAAAGATCGTCGGCCACTGGGGAACCGTCCCCGGCCAAAACTTCATCTATACACACCTCAACCGCATCATCAACAAGTACGACCTGAATATGATCTACCTCTCCGGCCCCGGCCACGGCGGCAACGCCCCAGTGGCCCAGACCTATCTGGAGGGGACCTACAGCGAGGTCTATCCCAACGTCAGCCAGGATCTGGAAGGCCTGCAGAAACTCTTCAAGCAGTTCTCCTTCCCCGGCGGCATCCCCAGCCATGTGGCGCCGGAGACCCCCGGCTCTATCAACGAGGGCGGTGAGCTGGGATACTCCCTGGCCCACGCCTTTGGCGCCGTACTGGACAACCCCGACCTGATCGCCGCCTGCGTGGTGGGCGACGGCGAGGCCGAGACCGGCCCCCTGGCCACCGCCTGGCAGGCCAACAAGTTCCTCAACCCCATCGGCGACGGCGCCGTGCTGCCCATCCTCCACCTCAACGGCTTTAAGATCCACAACCCCACCATCCTCTCCCGCATCCCCCACAGCGAGCTAGAGAGCTTCTTCCGGGGCTGCGGCTGGGAGCCCCGCTTCGTCGAGGGGGATGACCCCGCCACCATGCACCAGACCATGGCCTCTGCCCTGGACTGGGCCGTGCGGGAGATCCAGCGCATCCAGGCCCACGCCCGCACCACCGGCGACGACAGCCGGCCCATCTGGCCCGTAATCGTCCTGCGCACCCCCAAGGGCTGGACCGGCCCCAAGGAAGTAGACGGGAATACCATCGAGGGCTCCTTCCGGGCCCACCAGGTGCCCATCGACATGTCCCAGCCCGGCCACCTGGCCCTGCTGGAGAAATGGCTGCGCAGCTATAAGCCCGAGGAGCTATTCACCGACGACGGCAAGCTCCTGCCTGAGCTCCAGGCCCTGGCCCCCAAGGGGGACCGGCGGATGGGTGCCAACCCCCACGCCAACGGCGGCAAGCTGCTGCGGGACCTGAAACTGCCCGACTTCCGGGAGTACGGCCTGGACGTACCCGCCCCCGGCGCCGTGGAGGCCCAGGACATGCTGGTGCTGGGCACCTTTGTGCGGGACGTGATCCGGGAGAACGAGAGCGCCAAGAACTTCCGGGTCTTTGGCCCCGACGAGAGCAAGTCCAACCGCCTGACCCCCATGTTCGAGGCCACCAACCGGGTATGGAACGCCGAGAGCGCCGAGGGCGATGAGTTCCTGGCTCACAGCGGCCGGGTAATGGACTCTATGCTCTCCGAGCACATGTGCGAGGGCTGGCTGGAGGGCTATCTGCTCACCGGCCGTCACGGCTTCTTCAACAGCTACGAGGCCTTTATCCGCGTGATCGACTCCATGGCCGCCCAGCATGCCAAGTGGCTCAAGACCTGCAACGAGCTGCCCTGGCGGCAGGACATCGCCTCCCTGAACTATATCCTCTCCTCCAACGTCTGGCAGCAGGACCACAACGGCTTCACCCACCAGGACCCCGGCTTCCTGGACCATATGGTCAATAAGAAGGCAGACGTGGTGCGGATCTATCTGCCCCCGGATTCCAACTGCCTGCTCTCCTGCTTCAACCACTGCATTTCCAGCCGGAACTACGTCAACGTCATGGTCACTTCCAAGCATCCCCGCCCTCAGTGGCTGACCATGGAGCAGGCCGTCAAGCACTGCACCCAGGGCATCAGCATCTGGCAGTGGGCCTCCAACGACCAGGGCTGCGAGCCCGACATCGTCCTGGCCTGCTGCGGCGAGACTCCCACCCTGGAGACCCTGGCCACGGTGACCATTCTGCGTCACTACTTCCCCGACCTGAAGGTGCGGGTGATCAACGTGGTGGACTTGATGCGTCTGCAGGCCAACACTCAGCATCCCCATGGCCTGTCCGACCAGCAGTATGACATGCTCTTTACCCAGGACAAGCCCATCCTCTTCACCTTCCACGGCTATCCCTCTCTCATTCACGAGCTGACCTACCGCCGGAAGAACAAGAACCTCCACGTCCGGGGGTATATCGAAGAGGGCACCATCACCACCCCCTTCGACATGCGGGTGCTCAACAACCTGGACCGCTGGCACCTGACCATGGATGTCATCCATCTGCTGCCCGAAAAGCTGGGCACTCGGGGTGCCTTCCTCATCCAGCAGCTCCAGGACAAGCTGGTGGAGCACAAGCAGTATATCGCCGAATACGGCCTGGACCTGCCCGAGATCCGCGACTGGCAGTGGAACGACGGCAAGGGCAACTACGCCGACTGATCTGCCCCTAAGATCCTCCCCCCATATTCGCCTCGAGCCCGCCGGTGAATTCCGGCGGGCTCGTTTTTTTGAGGGGATTTCCTCAGATAACTTGTGAGGAAATCTCTGTTTTGCATAATTTCACATTCATATTTTGTACAACATTTCTCCCCAGTCAGTCTTGCAATTTTTCTTGCATTGTGCTATTCTAGTGTAGCGGTGAAAAGGAAAGACATCCTGTTCACACTCCTTTCCTCCGCCGCCCGCAAAGAGAAAACCTCTGCGGGAGAAGGGGCCGTCCCCTTCCTATCCCCGTCCGCCGGAGATGCAGGGTTTCCCCCAAGGAAACGAACGCGCTCCGTGTCGGGACAGAAAAACGGTACACGGTGCCGGGCGGCATCCCTTCGGCCGGGCTTGAAAGCCCAGCCTCCCCCTTTCCTTTGAATGAAATCCATAATTTTTTTCTTTCCCGCCGCCCCTGGATCCTCTGATCCAGGGGCGGCACCCTTTTCCTCCTACGCAGTCAGCTTCAGCCCCAGGATGCCCACCAGCAGCAGGGCAGCAAAAAAGAGCCGCGGCGCCGTGGCAGGCTCGTGAAAGGCCAAAATGCCCAGGATCACCGCGCCCAAGGCACCGATCCCCGTCCACACAGCGTAGGCCGTGCCCATGGGCAGATGCTTCACCGCCTGGGCCAGCAGCCAGACGCTGGCGGCCATGGCCGCCAGGGTGAGGGCCGACCATCCCAGTTTGGTAAACCCCGCCGACAGCTTCATGGCCGTCACCCACACCATCTCCAGGCAGCCGGCCACCACCAAACAAACCCATGCCATTCTATCGTCTCCTTTCTCCGCCGAAAAAACAAAAAACGCCTTTGCTTCTGTGCCTTCTCAGGCCTACCGGCACAGAATCAAACGCGTCAAACCCACCCGGCGGCGGGTCTGTTTTCAGGATACCACACCCGCCCTGTCTAGTCAAGAATCGGCAGAGACTTTCCTCCCTGACTCTTTTGTGCTATACTTTCTTGTATCCCGATTGTTAAACTCACCCACTGGAGGGATTCCCTTGCACGAACTCCACCACCAAGGGGCCGACCTAGGGCAGGAGAAGATCCCCTCGCTCCTGTTTCGTCTGGCCCTGCCGGCCATTCTGGCCCAGCTGATCAACCTTCTCTACAACATGGTCGACCGTATGTACATCGGCCACATCCCGGACATTGGCGCGGCTGCCCTGACGGGAGTAGGGGTCACCATGCCCCTGATCCTGTGCATCTCCGCTTTTGCCGCCCTGGTAAGCATGGGGGGCGCCCCCCGGGCCTCCATCATGATGGGCAAAGGGGAGCCGAAGGAAGCTGAAAGGATTTTGGGCGGCTGCACCGCCATGCTGGTGCTCACCGCCCTGGTTCTTACGGCGATCCTTCAGCTCTTCGGCCGCCAGCTCCTTCTTCTTTTCGGGGCCAGCGGCAACACCATCGACTACGCCTGGTCCTACATGCGCCTGTACAGCCTGGGCACCCTCTTTGTCCAGCTCTCTCTGGGACTCAACGCTTTCATCAATGCCCAGGGCTTTGCCAGAACCGGCATGCTCACCGTTACCATCGGCGCAGTGAGCAACATCATCCTAGACCCCATCTTCATCTTTGCTCTGGGCATGGGGGTACAGGGCGCCGCCCTGGCCACCGTCCTGGCCCAAGGGATCTCCTGCCTGTGGATTCTGCGCTTTCTCACGGGGAAGCAAACCACCCTGCGCTTACAGTTGCGCCAGGTCCGGCTGCAACGGGCCGTGATCCTGCCTTGTCTGGCCCTTGGCATCTCTCCGTTTATCATGCAGTTTACTGAGAGCATCCTCAACGTCTGCTTCAACACCAGTCTGCTGCAATACGGCGGGGACGTTGCTGTGGGCGCCATGACCATTCTGGCCAGCGTGATGCAGTTTTGCATGCTCCCCCTCCAAGGCCTTACCCAGGGCGCCCAGCCCATTGTGGGCTTCAACTATGGGGCGGGCAAGGGAGACCGGGTCAAGCAGACCTTCCGGCTGCTGCTGCTGTGTTGCATGCTCTTTGCTGGGATGATCTGGGTGATCTGCATGTTCTTCCCCCAGGTGTTTGTGGGGATCTTCACCAACGACCCAGCCTTGTCCAACTTCACCTGCTGGGCCATGCGGATCTATATGGCAGTGGCCCTGCTCTTCGGCATCCAAATTGCCTGCCAACAGACTTTCATCGCCCTGGGCAACGCCAAAACCTCGGTCTTTCTGGCCCTACTGCGAAAGGTTCTGCTCCTCATTCCTCTCATCTATCTGCTGCCCCACCTGTTTGCCAACCAGGTCATGGCCGTTTTCCTGGCCGAGCCGGTGGCCGACTTTGTGGCCGTCAGCACCACCGGAACCCTGTTCTACCGACAATACAAAAAGCTGTGACCCCTACCAGGCGGTCCGCCCTTCCTCGGGCGGACCGCTTTTTGTCACCCCCGGCCCATAGGTCCCAAATTGGGTTCCGGCAACGGTGGCAACGACGCTGCCGTTCTTGCTCGATTCGAACGCACGTTCTACAATAAAGGCAACTCCTTTTCCATTTCCGCCTGTGGAACGGGAGAAAGAGCCGTCTCCCCTCGGGAGACGGCGCGGCACCAATAGAGTGGGGCACGGGGAACCTGGACGGCCTTGCCGAACACCAGCCCCGCCCCGCCCGGTTTGTCTGACCCGACAAACCGGGCTTTTTTCGTACGGCAAAAAAGGAAAGGAGCGAGACAATGACTGCAATGGAGGCAAAAAATGGCATCTTGGCCATTCTGGCAGCGGCGGGGGCTTTTCTGGCCGGCGGCCTGGGCGGCTGGGATGCCCCCCTGGCTCTGCTGGTGGCCCTCATGGCGGCAGACTATCTGACGGGAGTCTTGGTGGCGGCGGTGTGGCAGCGCTCGGATAAGAGCGCCTCCGGCGCCCTGGACAGCCGGGCAGGATTCCAGGGCCTGGTGAAAAAGGGCATGATTCTGCTGCTGGTGTGGCTGGGTGTCCTGCTGGACCGGGCTGCGGGGGCAGGATATGTGCGCACGGCGGTGGTGCTGTTCTTCGTGGGCAACGAGGGGCTGTCCCTGCTGGAGAACCTGGGGCTCATGGGGGTCCCCTTCCCGGCCTTCCTCCGGCGGGCTTTGCAGGCCCTACAGGAACAGGGGGACAACGCCAAGCCCCCGGAGAAATGACCCCCAGCTGCCCGGCGGACAGGCACATCCCCCGCCGGCGGGAACGTAAGATGACAGGGAACGACAATCCTCCCGCCTGCCGCCGGCAGCCTGTCCCGGCAGGTGAAGGGGACAGGAAAGGAGGTGAGGAACATGAGCAAAACCTGGAAGATCCGCTGGCAGGCCGCCGCCATCCGGGCCGTGAAGACCATAGCCCAGACCGCCCTGGGCTGCATCGGCGCGGCGGCGGCCCTGGGGGACGTCAACTGGCCCATGGTGGGCTCTGCCTCCGTGCTGGCAGGCCTGGTCTCCCTGCTGACCAACGTGGCAGGGCTGCCGGAAGTAGAGCAGCAAGCCATCGACAAGTGAGGATACCATCGACGGAAGGGAGAATTTTTATGGAGAAACAGACTCAAACTCCGACCCAGCCAGCCGGAGAACACCCGGCACAGAGCGGCGGCACCGCCATCCCCGTGCTGGCCCCCACCGACCCCATTCCCCCCGCCATGCTGGAGGAATTCACCGACGGAAGAGAGGCGGGAGAGGATGAGTAACAGCCCCCTGGTGACCTACACCAAGCTCTCCCCCAACCACTCGGGCAAGCGCAGGCACGCCATCGACACCGTTTCCATCCACTGCATGGCGGGCAACGGCACCGTGGAGACCTGCGGGGCCATCTTCGCCGACCCGGCCCGGAAGGCCAGCAGCAACTACGGCATCGGCAGCGACGGGCGAATTGCCCTGTATGTGGACGAGGCCAACCGCAGCTGGTGCACCTCCAACGCCGACAACGACCACCGGGCTATCACCATCGAGGTGGCCAACAACGGCGGCGCCCCGGACTGGCCGGTGTCGGCCAAAGCCTATGAGTCCCTGATCCAGCTGCTGGCGGACATCTGCCGGCGCAACCCCGGCATCGGCCGGCTGCGCTGGAAGGGCGACAAGCATTTGGTTGGCCAAGTCCAGCAGCAGAATATGACCGTCCACCGGTGGTTCGCCGCCAAGGCCTGCCCCGGTAACTATCTGTATGACCACCACGGCGACATTGCTGACCAAGTCAACCGGCTCCTAGCCGGAAGCGAAAAGGAGGAGGAGACAATGGACATTGACGCTCTGCTGGCCCAGCTCACCGACGAGCAGGCCTATCAGCTCATGGTCAAGGCCGAGCGCTACGCCGCTGCCCTGCCTGAGCCCGACTGGAGCAAAAACGAAAAACACTGGCAGAACGCCACCGCGAAAGGAGTGGTGGACGGCTCGGCTCCCGAGCGTCCCATAAAGCGGGACGAGGTCATCGCCGTGCTGGGCCGGAAGGGCCTGCTGTGACCCCACGTCCATGGGGATGTATAAAAAAAGAGCCCTGGGAAGTGGTTTTCCCAGAGATAGAAAAAAGGCCTGAAATCTTTCGATTTCAGGCCTTTTTTGGCAGCGGGAGAAGGATTCGAACCCTCACAAACAGAGTCAGAGTCTGTCGTGCTACCCTTACACAATCCCGCTATGGATGCGTTATTTTCCCTTCCGCCGTCGGCGGAGCTCTCACGCGAACAAGATAGATTATAGCATCCTTTTTCCAATTGTCAAGCATTTTTTCACATTTCTTAAAAACTTTTTTCCTCCTGCCGGGGCCCCCGCAAAAGGGGCCCCAGCAGGAGAAAGGATTCGCTTTATGCCTCCGGCTCGGCCAGGAAAGTTTGGTGGAACCGGTGGAGAATGGCGGCCACCTGGGCCCGGGTGGCTTGGCCCAAGGGGTCCAGGCGGTTTCTGTCCTTGCCCTGGATCAGGCCAGTCTCCACCGCCCAGCTCAGGGCGGTCCAGGCGTAGTCGTGACAGCTGTTCCAGTCGGAGAACTGGTACAGATCCCCCCGCTCCGCCATCGGCCACCCCTTGTAGCACCCGTAGCGGTAGAGGATCACCGCCAGCTGCTCCCGGGTGATCCCTTGGTTGGGCCGGAAGGTGTCGTCCTCATAGCCGCTGACGATGCCGTTCCAGGCCGCCCAGCCCACCGGGGCGCTGTAGTAGGCGTCCGTCTCCACATCCTGGAAGGGAGTCCAGCCGGTGCCCTCTTCCACCCCCTCCAGGCGGTAGAGGATGGTCACCAGCATGCCCCGGGTGGTGGTCCCGTTGGGGGAGAACAGGCCCATGCCCGTGCCCTCCATCAGCCCCAGGCGGTAGACGTATTCCACGTCCTTGCAATACCAGTCGCTCTCCTGCACGTCCAGGAAGGGCAGCGGCTCCGGGGCAGGGATCTCCTGGGCGAAAACCGCCGTGACGGTGACCTCCTCCTCCGGCATGACGAAGCTGTAGGTCCCATCCTCCCCCTGCCACAGGGAGAGCAGGCCCGTGGCGCTGCTCACGGTCATCTTTTCCAGGAGGAAGCCCTCCTCCGGGACGGCGGTGAGCATCACCTCCGTCCCGGAGGCCGCCTGCTGACAGCTGGCGGTGACGGTCCCGTGGTCCGCCGGCGTCAGGGTCACGGGATAAACCGGCACAGCCTGGATGGTCAGGGTCCCCGGCTGATAGGTGATCTGGCTGCTGTAATTCCCTCCGGCCGGCGCCGCCGCGCCTGCCGCCTGAATGGCTGCCTGACCTGGCTGAGACATATCTGGCTGGGAGGCATAAGACAGGGTGGGTTCTGTGACCAGGACGTCCTCCCCCACCAGGCCGGAGACGGTGTAGTCCTCCTTGCCCAGCACGGGGACCTCCTGCCCCACCAGGGCCGTTTTGTCGTGGACCTGGACGGTCAACTGGGCCGGATGGATGGTCACCTCCACCGGGTCGGCTTTGGCGGCTTGGTAGCGGTCATCCCCGGCTTTCGACGCGTACACCAGCACCGTGCCCGCCTGGGTGGCCGTCAGCTTGCCCTGGCTGTCGATAACGGCCTGCCCTCGGGCGCCCCGGGTGGTCACCCAGTAGGTCACCTGGCCGGTGCCAGCGCCCCCGGCGGCGGTCATCTGGACCGACTGCCCATAGGTCATCTCCTTGGGGCCGGTGAGGGTGAAGGCCTGCTGCTGAGACGGGTCGTCCCCTTCGCCGCCGCTCACAGGCGGCTGGGACGCCCGCTCCACCACATGGATCCGCAGAGCCTTCGCCGCGTTGTCATACTCTGCCTGTCCATCGTCATTCAGGTCCACAGACGACAGCTCCACATTGACAAAAAAGGACCCGGTTTCCTCCCCCGCGGTCAGAAGGAACCCGTCCAGCGTGCAGCCCAGCTGCGCCGCATCCTCCTGAGCCTCGCTGTCCACGGAGAACGCCGCCCCCTCTTGCCAGGGTTCCGGGATGACGGTTTTCAGGTCCTTTTCCTCTCCCTGGAGCACCTCGACTGCCTCTGGCAGGTCGGGCTCCCGCGCCATAATCTGTCCAGAGCTGTACGTCACTTCCAGCTCTGGGTTTTCCAGCACATAGTTGTGTCCATCTGGCCCGCCGAAGCGAAAGTTGGAGGCTGTTACCACCTTCTTACTTCCGGCGTACTGGTCGTCGTACGCCGCGTCACAGAGCACTTCTACCGTATCTGCGGAATTTGTGGGGTGCACCGAAAACGTCGGATTCGCGGTGGTGGCCCCATCGTACTCTTTGATGCAAGATTTTATTTGTATCGCGCTTTCTGTCAATTTTGCCGGAGAAATCGTAAAAGAGACCGTTTGAATGCCTGAATACGATCCTTCCCCGGTTATGATCGCCTTGCCCGTTCCCTCCCCTGCATCCACGTTGTTCTCAAATACCACAGTGTAGTCACTTCCCTGCTGGAGCGTCTCCCCATTAATTTTCACTTTTACACCGGGTACCACTGGGTTTCCTGTGTACGTTTTGGTCTGCACCTCAATTTCCGCGTTTTCCAAACTGATTCCTGTCTCTGCCGCGGAGACGCCCCCGCCCAAGAGGCCCCAGAGCAGGCAAGCCGTCAAGCACAGAGATACGGTCCGTTTTCGATGGTTTTTCATGGTGCGTTCCTCCTTTTGCAAAGATATCTTAGAATAGTATACCAATTCCAAATAGTATATTCTACTATTTTCAGCAAAAAGCGACAATTCCTTTCCTTTTGACAAAAAGGACGCACGCAAACAAAAATCCCCCGGCACAGCCGGGGGTATCGGGAGACAATTTTCACCAATCTATTGCAGCGGGTTGGCCGATGGGTTGAACCTTCCTCCATCCCCATTCGCCGCCTCTCTCACGGCCAGCAGGAAGTTCCCCCTGTCTGTGCCGCTGCCCCGCCACGTCACGGCCGGGGCGCAGTGGTACCGTAATAGATGAGCATGCTCATGGACGCCTCCCCTGGTCCCACGTTGCGGTAGCCGTGGGCCACGTCTGCCCGGAAGCGGAGGGAGTCCCCCTTTTCCAGCCGGAACACCTCCCCGGCCACGGTGATCTCCAGGGTCCCCTGGAACACCGTCAAGTACTCCTCCGCCCCCTTCAGGTGAGGCTGGGCCGTCAGGCTGCCTGCCGGCTGGAGCACAATGCGGTAGGTCTCAAACAGCTTCTGCTCGTCAAAGGCAAAGACCGGATAGTTCAGATACCGCCCCTCGTCCTCTCGCAGGGGCTCCCCCTGGCGCAGCAGGGCGACCTGCCGGTCTTGGGGCTCCACCAAGGTGGTGAAGGAGACCTTGTAGCCGTTGGCGATCTTCCACAGCACCGAAATGGTGGGGTTGACCTCCCCCTTCTCCAGCTGGGCCAGCATGCTTCGGGAGACCCCCGTCAGGGCCGCCGCCCCGTCCAGGGTCAATTTCTTCTCCTCTCGAATCCGCCGCACGTTCTCTGCGACAATTCTTGTCACATCCATTGGTCCGCCTCCTCGCTTGACAATATATCGGATGAATAGTATATTATAGTAAATCCTATATCTTGTATTTTTTCGTCGATATCCTATCATGCCAAAGGGGTGTTGTCAACCATGTTTCCCTGGTTTTCCTTTCTCACCTACGCCGTGGTCACCGCCGTTACCCCCGGCCCCAACAACATTCTCTCCCTGTCCAACGGCAGCCGGAAGGGTTTTCGCGGGGCCCTGCCCTTCAATTGGGGGATCTTTGTGGGCTTTGCGGTGGTGATGCTCCTGTGCACACTGTTTTGCAGTGTGCTCTCGGCGCTGATTCCCAAGATCAAGTTCCCCATGCTGGTGGCGGGCGCTGCCTACATGCTCTATCTGGCGTGGCACACCTTCCGGGACACCGGGAAGCTGGGGGAAGGGGAGAGCCGCAGCGGCTTTCTCTCCGGCCTGCTGCTGCAGTTCATCAACCCCAAGATCTATCTCTACTGTATTCTGTCCATGCAGGCCTACATCCTCCCCTTCTACCAGGGCCAGCCGCTGATCCTGACGGCCTTCGCCCTGCTGCTTGCCTTCATCGGTTTTCTCTTCACCCTGTGCTGGTCGGCCTTTGGTTCAGTGTTTCGCTGGCTGTTCTCCCGCCATGCCCGGGTGGTCAACACCATCATGGCTCTGCTGCTGGTCTACTGCGCCGTCTCCCTGTTCTTCTCCTGAGGCACTGTCCCCTGGTCTATTCTTCCCTGTCCGCGCATACAGTGGTGACACGGACAACGTGGGGAGTGGTAGACTT
The DNA here is from genome assembly GCA_004554585.1 of Clostridiales bacterium. Classification (GTDB taxonomy): domain Bacteria; phylum Bacillota; class Clostridia; order Oscillospirales; family Oscillospiraceae; genus Evtepia. The sequence goes on from SFLH01000001.1 coordinate 134,309, forward strand.
TGCGGACTGACATGGAAGAGAGAGCCTGTGACCTGGCCCTTTACATCATCGAGCATCGGGCCACCGTCCGAGGGGCAGCAAAGCAGTTTGGCATCAGCAAGTCCACCGTACACAAAGACCTGTCCCAGCGGCTGCCGGCCTTCAACCGGGCCCTGTATCTTCAGGTCAAGGAGGTACTGGACCTGAACAAAGCCGAACGGCACATCCGGGGCGGCATCGCCACCAGACGGAAGTACAAAGGGTCCTGAGGGGACCTGTCTGTCCAAGCGGACGCAAAAAGGGCGGGAGGCCTTGGTCTCCCGCCCTTTGGGCTGTTTGGGGTAGTGTCTCACTCCACCGAAATCAGGTAGTGATAGACAGGCTGGCCGCCTTCCAGGACGGTGATCTCCGCCTCGGGACAGGCCTCCTGGAACTGGGCTAGGGCCTGCTGGGCGTCCGCCTCCTGGACTCCCTCGCCGTAGAAGATGCTGATGAACTCGCCGCCCCGCTTCTGGCTCTCCTGGGCCAGCTTTTCCAGGGCCACGTGCAGGTCCTTCTCCGTGCCGAAGAGCTGGTTGTCCACCAGCAGCAGGTAGTCGCCGGCGTGGATGGCTGTGCCGTCAAACTCGGAGTCCCGGGCTGCGTAGGTGATCTCCATGGTGCTCACCTGGCCCATGGCCTCCTCCATGGCAGCGGTGTTCTCCGCCTCCTCCCCGTCGGGGTTGACGGCGATCATGGCGGAAATGCCCTGGGGCACCGTCTTGGCCTGGAGGACGATGACCTTCTTGTCCTCCACCAGATCCACGCACTGCTGGGCGGCCATGATGATGTTCTTGTTGTTGGGCAGAACGTAGACGATCTCCGCAGGGGTCTTGCGGATCTGCTTTAAAATGTCCTCGGTGGAGGGATTCATGGTCTGTCCGCCGCTAATGACCCCGTCCACGCCCAGGTCAAAGAAGACCTTGGCCAGGCCCTCTCCGGCGGCCACGGCCACAAAGCCATATTTCTTTTCCGGCGGGGCATCCTGGTGCTCCATGGCCTCCAGCTCTTCCTCCACGGCCTCCAGGTCGTCGGTAGACTGGGCCTTGCGGCCGGCGGCCAGCTCATCCCGCTGGGTGCGCATGTTCTCAATCTTGGCCAGCTCCAGAGTGCCGTACTCCTGGGCCTTGGTCAGGGCCAGGCCGGGGTCATCGGTATGGACGTGGACCTTAAACTCCTCGTCCCCTTCGCCGATGACCAGGCTGTCGCCAATGGTCTCCAGCCAGGCCCGGAACTCGGACAGCGGCTTCTGGGCAGTCCGGCGGACGATGAAAACAGTGTCGTAAGTAAAGGTGATTTCCTCGTCGGCCATGGCGCCGAAGTCCGCTTTCTCCTGCATGGGGGCACCGGTCTCCTGATCGGGAGCGGGGATGCCCCGCAGCTCGTCCAGCATACCCTGGAGGATGACCACAAAGCCCATGCCGCCGGCGTCCACCACCCCGGCCTTTTTCAGCACCGGGTTCTGGTTGATGGTGTCGGCCAGGGCCTCCCGGGCCCGGTCAATGGCCGACTCCAGGACGTACTCAAAGGCGGTGTTTTCCTCAGCGGCCCGGCCAGCCCGGTCCCCCGCCAGGCGGGAGACGGTGAGCACGGTGCCCTCAGCGGGCTTCATCACCGCCCGGTAGGCGGCGATGACCCCGGCGTTCAGGGCATCGGCCAGGTCGATGCCATCCATGGTCTGCTTATCCTTCATCACCTTGGAAAAGCCCCGGAAGATCAGGGACAGAATGACCCCGGAGTTGCCCCGGGCCCCCCGGAGCATGGCCGAAGCGCAGATGGCGGTGGCCTGGCCCACCGTGTCGGGGGATTTCTGCCGCAGCTCCCCGGCGGCGGTGCCAATGGTCAGGCTCATGTTGGTCCCTGTGTCCCCGTCGGGAACGGGGAAGACGTTGAGCTCATTGATCTTTTGTTTTTCCGCGTTCAGAGAAGCGGAGGCGTGAATGAGCATCCCCGCCAGTGTTTTTCCATCAACGGACTGTACCATAATTCCTCTTCTCTCTCCTCTCAGTCGATCTGCATGGAGTCCACATAGACGTCCACGGCACGCACCTGGGCACCGGTCATTTTGCCCACGGCGTAGCGGACCTCGCCCATAATGGCACTGCTCACCGCCGCCAGGTTCACGCCGGCATCGACGATGATGTGCAGCTCGATGGACACTGTGTCGTCCTCCTCAAAGATGACCCGCACCCCTTTGGCCATGGACTCGCTGCGCAGCAGGTGGACCAGGCCGTCCTTCTTGGACCGGGCCGCCATGCCTTTCACGCCGAAGCAGCTGGTAGCCACCGCGCCGGTGATGGTGGTGAAGACCTCACTGCTGATCTGGATCTCGCCCTTCTCATTTTGTAAGCGCATACGTTGATACCATTCCTTTCCTCGCCGGACGCGGGGCGTGCCGGCCCTGTTCTAAAAAAACTGGGTAAAAAATACATTTTCACATTGTATTTTCCCATCCTATCATGTAAAATACTAACATACACCAACCCGTGCGCGCAACTGTAACTTGGAGGTTTTTCTTATGAAGATCACAGAACTTATCTTGAAGATCACCGCCCTCATCCTTGCCGCCGCGGCCATCATCTGCCTAATCATGGCCAACATGGACCGCATCTCTGACTGGCTGGCCGCCCTTTGGGCCAAGGTCCAGGCCAAGAAAGAGCTGATCTGCCGCACCTGTCCCGGAATGGACCAGGGCGAAGACGAGTTTGAGGACTGGGACATCTGATCTCCAGTTTGTGCTGAAAGGCCGGGGCGGCGGATTGCCGCTCCGGCTTTTTTCTTTACGCGCCGGTGCCAGACCGGTCAAAAGGTCAGGCTGGGGTGCTTGGGAGGCAGAAGGATGGGGTCCATTTTCTTCACCACAGCAAAGGTAAACAGCGCCGTGGTGACCAGCTCATCCCGGTCGTTGCGCTGCTCCACGGACACCACGCAGATGCGGCTGCCCACCTGCAGGGGCTTGGCCCGGCAGAAGAGGTAGGCCCCCGAGGCCGGCCGGATGAAGTTCACCGTGCTGCCCTGGGTGACGCACATGCGCCCGTGAGCCACCAGGCTGTGGCCGCCGATGGTGTCGGCAAAGGCCACCAGCATGCCGCCGTGGACGGTGCCGTACTGCTGCTGGTTGCTCTCGTCCACCATCATGATCCCCTCGGCGGCGTCCTGCTCCATGCGGATCAGGTGGATGCCGTTGTCCACCGCCCAGGGGTCCAGGCCCCGGATCTTCCCCAGCTGGGGGTGATCCTTGTAATAGAAGGGGCCCTGTTTCTCCAGCTTATCCCAGGAAGCCATTGAGGATCTCCTCCTCCGCCTCTTCCTCCGTCAGGCCCAGGGTCATGAGCTTGAGGATCTGGTCCCCGGCGATGCGGCCGATGGCGGCCTCGTGGATGAGCTGGGCGTCGGGGTGGTTGGCGGTCAGGGCAGGGATGGACTGGATCTTGGCCTTGCCCATGAGAATGGAGTCGCACTGGACGTGGCCGAAGCCAGCGGCGTCGCCGATCATCCGGGGATAGAAGATCTGCTCCGACTCATCCTGGGCCACCGAGCGGGAGATCACCCGGCCGCTGGCCCCTTCCCCAGCCAGGATCACGTCCATCTCCGACTCGGCCTTCTGCTTGCCGTGGGTGAGGAGCTTTTCGTTGACGATGGCCTCAGCCCCCTCTTTGACCACCACCTTGGTGTAGCGCTTGGTGGAGTCCACCCCCCGCAGCTGGGTGGTGTCCAACTGGATGGAGGCGCCCTTTTCCAGATAGATGATGGTCTGGGGGTTCATGATCCGCTCGCCAGTGCCCTCGCCCTCGCCGTAGTGCTTCTCCACATACTGGACCTTGGAATTCTCCCCCACATAGAAGGTGTGCACGCCGTCGTGCTGGGAGGACTTATCCCCGTCGTTGTGGATGCCGCAGCCGGCCACGATGACCACGTCGCAGTCCGGGCCGATGAAGAAATCGTTGTAGACCAGCTCGTCCAGGCCGGCCTCAGTGATGATCACCGGGATGTGAACCGACTGGTGCTTGGTGCCGGCCTTGATGTGGATGTCGATGCCGGGCTTGTCCTCCTTGGTGACGATCTCGATGTTGGCGGTGTTGCCCCGGCTGTCCAGCTTGCCGTTCTTGCGGATGTTGTAGGCCCCCTTGGGGGTGCCCTCCAAGTCAGCAATTTCCCGCAGCAGGCGGGTATCTACTTTGTTCATGGCTCACTCCTCCTTGGGTTGGCGACAGTTTTCCGTCTGGGGCTGCAGGAAGCTGCACATGCCGCCGGTGTCCGCCAAAATGTGGGGCATGATCTCCTCCTTGGGGCCCTGGCGGACCACTTTGCCCCCGGAGATCATGACGATCTCATCGGCCAGGTCGATGATCCGCTCCTGGTGGGAGATGACGATGATGGTGTTCTCCCCCCGGCCGTGGAGGATGCGGAAGGTCTCGGTGAGTTTGGCGAAGGACCACAGGTCGATGCCCGCCTCAGGCTCATCGAAGATCAGCAGGCCGCCGGGACGGGCCAGGATGGTGGCAATCTCGATGCGCTTGACCTCGCCGCCGGACAGGGAGGCGTCCACCTCTCGGTCCACGTAGTCCGCCGCGCACAGCCCCACCCGGTTGAGGTAGGAACAGCACTCGTCCCGGGTGAGCTTCTTGTTGCCAGAGGCCAGCTCCAGCAGGTCCCGTACCTTCAGCCCCTTGAACCGGGGGGGCTGCTGAAAGCCGTAGCTGATGCCCAGCTTGGCCCGCTCGGTGATGGACAGGTCCGTGATGTCCGTGCCGTTCCAGAGGATCTGGCCGCCGTTGGTTTTTACCAGGCCCATGATGGCCTTGGCCAGGGTGGTCTTGCCGCCGCCGTTGGGGCCGGTGATGACCACGAACTTGTTGTCCGGGATCGTCAGGTCGATGCCGCGAAGGATGTCTGTCTGCCCTCCGTTGTCTTCCACCTGATAGGAAAGTCCTTTCAGTTCCAGCATATCGCATAGCTCCTTGTCGCTATTGTAATCATACCATGGGTTCTCGTGGGATCGCTGTCCCTACGGAACGTCAAATTATACCATATATTTTGTGTTCAGGCAATATCCAGCGCCGCTTTTCTCGCTGTCAGCTTGCACAGCATCCCCTGCCACCTGCTTCTTTCTTCCGGGAGTATCTTCGTCAAGTTCTACAATATTCTTCTCCCTCTGTTGACTTCTCATACAATCATTGGTAAATTATTTCCAGGTTATTGGTTGTTTCCGGCCCACATCGGCCGAAGAGAGAAAAAACGAGAGGGAGCAGAGAGACGATGATCGAAAGACTAGGGTTTGACAACGATAAGTATCTGGAAATGCAGTCAGAGCACATTCGCTCCCGCATCGGCCAATTCGGCGGGAAGCTCTACCTGGAGTTCGGCGGCAAGCTCTTTGACGACAACCACGCCTCCCGGGTGCTGCCGGGCTTTCACCCCGACTCCAAGATCCGCATGCTCATGCAGCTGAAGGATCAGGTGGAAATCGTGGTGGCCGTGTCCGCCATGGACCTGGAAAAGAGCAAGGTCCGGGGGGACCTGGGCATCACCTACGGCACCGACACCCTGCGGCTGATCGACGCCTTCCGGGGCTTTGGCTTCCAGGTGGGCAGCGTGGTGCTCACCCGCTTCGGCGGCCAGCCCGCCGCAGAGATCTTCCAGCAGCGGCTGGAGGCCCTGGGCCTGAAAGTGTACCGCCACTACTCCATTGAGGGTTACCCCTACGACATCCCCCGCATCGTCAGCGAGGAAGGCTACGGCAAGAATGAGTTTGTGGAGACCACCCGCTCCCTGGTGGTGGTTACCGCCCCCGGCCCGGGCAGCGGCAAGATGGCCGTGTGCCTGAGCCAGCTCTACCACGAGCACAAGCGGGGCATCCAGGCCGGCTATGCCAAGTATGAGACCTTCCCCATCTGGAACCTCCCCCTGCGCCACCCGGTGAACCTGGCCTATGAGGCGGCCACCGCAGACTTAAATGACGTGAACATGATTGACCCCTTCCACCTGGAGGCCTACGGGGTCACCACTGTCAACTATAACCGGGACGTGGAGATCTTCCCCGTCCTGAAAACCATGTTTGAGCGCATTGCCGGCACCTCCCCCTACCAGTCCCCCACGGACATGGGGGTGAACATGGCCGGCTACTGCATCATCGACGATGAGGCGGTCTGCCAGGCCTCCAAGGAGGAGATCCTGCGCCGGTTCTACGACGAACAGTGCCGCCACCGCCGGGGCCGCACCGACGGCACGGCGGTGTATAAGATCGAGCTGCTCATGAAGCAGTTGGGCCTGAGCCCCCTCAGCCGCAGCGTGGTGGCCCCCGCCCTGGAAGTGGCCGAGCGCACCGGCGACCCCGCCGCCGCCATGGAGATGACCGACGGCAAAATCCTCACCGGCAAAACCTCCGAGCTGCTGGGCTGTTCCTCGGCCCTGCTGCTCAACGCGCTGAAGTACCTGGGCGGCATCCCCGACGAGGTCCAGCTGATCTCCCCGTCGGTGATCGCGCCCGTTCAGGACCTGAAGGTCAACGTCCTGGGCAACAAGAACCCTCGGCTGCACATCGACGAGTTGCTGGTGGCCCTGTCCATCTGCGCCGTCACCGACCCCAACGCCAAGCGGGCGGTCCAGCAGCTGCAAAAGCTGCGGGGCTGTGAGGCCCACACCACCGTCATCCTCTCCGAGGGCGACGAGGACAGCTTCCGCCGCCTGGGGGTCCGCCTGACCAGCGAGCCCAAATACCAGAATGCCAACCTCTACCACGGCTGACCGGTCTGTCTTGACAATCCATCCGAAAGGAGTCCTATCATATGTCCACCAAAACCTACATTCCCGACCACTACGCGCCCCTGCTCAACCTCTACGACACCCAGAAGGCCATCGGCCTGCTCAAGCGGGTCTTTGAGGACACCCTGTGCGGCAACCTCCATCTGCGCCGGGTCTCCGCCCCCCTGTTCGTGGAGGCCTCCTCCGGCCTCAACGACGACCTGAACGGGGTGGAACGCCCCGTCTCCTTTGACATCCCCGCCGCCGGCCGGGACGCCCAGGTGGTCCACTCCCTGGCCAAGTGGAAGCGGATGGCTCTGTATCACTACCACTTCCCCGTGGGAGAGGGTTTGGTGACCGACATGAACGCCATCCGCCGGGATGAGGTCCCCGACAACCTCCACTCCATCTACGTGGACCAGTGGGACTGGGAGAAGGTCATCGCCCCCCGGGACCGGAACCTGGACTTTCTGAAGGACACCGTTAACGCCATCGTCAGCGCCATGGCGGACACCCAGAAGACCCTCCAGTCGGTCTTCCCCCAGCTGAGCGTCCTGCCCCAGATCAACCGCACCGTGACCTTTGTCACCTCCCAGGAGCTGGAGGACGCTTACCCCGACCTGACCGCCAAGGAGCGAGAGGACGCCTGGGTGAAGGAATACCCCACCACCTTCCTCATCGGCATCGGCGGCGCCCTGAAGTCGGGCAAGCCCCACGACGGCCGGGCCCCCGACTACGACGACTGGACCCTCAACGGGGACATCCTGCTCTGGGACGAGCTGCTGGGCAAGGCCATCGAGCTCTCCTCCATGGGCATCCGAGTGGATGCAGCCGCCCTGGACCGGCAGCTCACCGTGGCTGGGTGCGATGACCGTCGGCAGCTGACCTTCCACAAACTGCTGCTGGAGGACAAGCTCCCCCTGACCATCGGCGGAGGCATCGGCCAGTCCCGCCTGTCCATGTTCCTGCTGGGCAAGGCCCACATCGGCGAGGTCCAGGCCTCCACCTGGGACGACGAGACCATCGAAACCTGCCACGACGCGGGGATCATCCTGCTCTAAGTTTCTGCAAAACCCACGTGATACAACCACCGGCCCCCTGTTGGGGGCCGTTTTTTTATCGGCTGTTCTGGTTTTTCCAGGGCAGCGCCCGCCCGGCGGACAGTTCCCAGCCCAGGCGGAGACCTGCCAGAAAACCCGCTTCAAAGGAGATTGCCTTCTGTCGTTCCTCGGCGCCTAAGATATCCTGTTGGAGCTCCTCGTCCAGAAAGCTCTGCTCGGTTAAGGTCTTGTTCTCCCAGTCTGCCGCCAGGATGTTTTTGCGGTAATTGACCATCGCTTGCCGCCAGCTCTGCTCCGCTCGGCGGAGGCGGTCGTTTAAACTCCCCTCTTCCTCCGTGCCGGGGGTCTTCTCCCCGCCTGTGCGGAAAAACTCGCAGACCTGCTGTATATGTACCCGGTCAAAAAAACTGCTCTCATACATTGTTATCACCTCGCGTCACAATATATCATGATATATCACTATTCGTCAAGGTCTTGCATCACATGTTTGCAATCTCATATAATGATCTTGATATATAAAGAACTGTCTTGATATATCAAGGAGGCACCCTATGAGTAGCGTTTATCGAAACCGAAAGCAATGGTCAACAGCCATTGACAAAGATCTGTATGAAAAGCTGCGGCTTCTCTCTGAAACCAGCCGCATCCCGGCCACCCGCCTGCTGGACGAGGCCATCGAAGACCTGTTGGTGAAACACAACGTCATCACCAAGGAAGAGAAAAAGAACCCATAAAGAAAGGGACACCACACCATGACCATCAAACTTTACGACCAGGACAGCCATTGCCGTTTCTTTTCTGCCACTGTCCTCTCCTGCACCCCTGGCGGGCCGGAGCGGTGGCACCTCGTTTTGGATCAGACCGCCTTCTTCCCCGAGGGCGGCGGCCAGCCCGCCGACCAGGGCACCTTGAACCAGGAAGTCCACGTCCTGGACGTGCGGGAGAAGGGTGAGGAGATCGTCCACATCACCGACGCGCCCCTCTCCCCCGGCGCCGCTGTCCAGGGGGAACTGGACTGGGCCCTGCGCTTTGGCCGGATGCAGTGTCACTCCGGGGAGCATGTGATCTCCGGCCTGGCCCACAGTCTCTACGGCTGCACCAATGTGGGCTTCCACATGGGGGAGGATGCCGTGATCCTGGACTTTGACAAGGAACTGACCCCCGACCAGATCGCCCACATCGAGGACCTGGCCAACCAGATCATCACCGAAAACCGCCCCGTCACCGCTGCTTACCCCGCCCCGGAAGTCCTGGCGGACTTGGACTACCGCAGCAAGCTGGACTTGACGGAAAACGTCCGCATCGTCACCATCGACGGCTGTGACGTGTGCGCCTGCTGCGCCCCCCACGTGAAGCAGACCGGAGAGATCGGCCTGGTGAAGATCGTGAACACCATGCGCCACCGGGGGGGCATCCGCCTGTGGATGGTGGCCGGCCGGCTGGCCCTGGAGGATTACCGCACCAAGCATGAGAACATCGCCGCCATCTCCGCCGCCCTGTCGGTCCAGCAGCCCCAGGCCGCCCAGGGGGTGGCCCGGATGAAAGCCGAGCTGGAGCAGGTCACCTTTGCCCTGAACCAGGCCCGGCAGGCCCTGATGGCAGAAAAGGCCAAGGCCCTGCCGCAGACCGAGGGGAACCTGTGCCTGTTTGAGGACGACCTGGACGCGGCCAGCCTGCGCGCCCTGGCCAACGCAGGCATGGAAGTGTGCGGCGGCATCTGCGCCGTCTTCACCGGCTCAGACCTGGCGGGCTACCGCTACGTCATGGGCAGCCAGGCCGTGGACCTGCGGGCCAAGGCCAAGGAGATCAACCAGGCCCTGGGCGGCAAGGGGGGCGGCCAGCCCACCATGATCCAGGGCTCGGTGACCGCCAGCCGGGCGGCCATCCTGGCTTATTTCCAGTGACCGCCGGGAAAGGAGGCCCCTATGGCGAAAAAAAATGCCCGGAACACCCGGGGCAAGATCGTGGAGGCCGCCTGGCGGCTGTTCTACGAGCAGGGCTATGAAGACACCACCGTGGAGGAGATCATCGACTCCTCCCGCACCTCCAAGGGCTCCTTCTACCACTACTTTGACGGCAAAGACGCCCTGCTGAGCACCCTCAGTGACCTCTTTGACCAGAAATACCTGGACCTCCAAGAGGCCATGGACCCGGCCATGCCCGCCATGGACAAGCTCCTCTACCTCAACGGCGAGCTCTTCCGCATGATCGAAAACAGCGTCTCCATGGACCTGCTGGCCCGGCTGCTGTCCACCCAGCTGGTAACCAACGGCGAGCGCCACCTACTGGACCACAAGCGGATCTACTACCGCCTGCTGCGGCGGATCATCGCCGAGGGCCAGGAGTCCGGTCAGCTCTCCCAAGCCCGGAGCGTGAACGACATGGTGAAGATCTACGCCCTGTGCGAGCGGGCTCTGCTGTATGACTGGTGTCTGTGCGGCGGGGAATATCCCCTGCGGGAGTACGCCGCACGGCAGATGCCCATTTTCCTCTCTGACTTTTTCCCCGACGATTCGTCTAATACACGTTCTGCTGAAAACAACTGATATAAAAAAGGTTTTTCCCGTTTTACAACGCGCGGTATAGACTTTAGTCTATACCGCGTTCTGTGTTGCGTTCTACCTTTCGTCGTGTTATGATAAACTTCCAAGCATTCTGGTCCGTCCCGACGGGAAATCCCCCCTTCCAGGGCGGCCCGGTCATTTTCGAAGAGAGGAAAGATCCCCATGACAACATCCCAATTCTGTATCATCGCCACCATCGTGGTCTACCTGGTGGCTATGGTGCTGGTGGGTGTCTACTGCAGCCGCAAGGGCGGGAGCTCCAGCTCCCACGAGTTCTACCTGGGCGGCCGCAAGTTGGGCCCCATCGTCACCGCCATGAGTGCCGAGGCCTCGGACATGAGCAGCTACCTGCTCATGGGTCTGCCCGGCCTGGCCTACATCAGTGGCGTGGCCGAGGTGGGCTGGACTGCCATCGGCCTGGCCATCGGCACCTACCTCAACTGGCTCATCGTGGCCAAGCGTCTGCGCCGGTACTCGGCCCACATCGGGGCCATCACCATCCCCAGCTTTTTCTCCCGGCGGTACCGGGACCAGCGCAATGCCCTCTCCTGCATTGCCGCCGTGTTCATCCTGATCTTCTTCATCCCCTACACCGCCTCGGGCTTTAAGGCCATCGGCACCCTCTTCAACAGCCTCTTCGGGGTCAACTACCACGGGGCCATGATCGTGGGCGCCATCGTGGTCATCGGCTACACGGTGCTGGGCGGCTTTTTGGCCGTGTCCACCACCGACCTCATCCAGAGCATCATCATGACCTTTGCCCTGATCTTCATCGTTTTCTTCGCCGTGGGCCAGGCCGGCGGGCTGGATGTCATCTCCGCCAACGCCAGCGCCCTGCCCGGCTACCTGAACATGACCGAGGGCTTTGACGTGGTCACCGGACAGGCCTCCACCTATGGGGCCTTGAGCATCGCCTCCACCCTGGCCTGGGGCCTGGGCTACTTCGGCATGCCCCACATCCTGCTGCGGTTCATGGCCATCGAGGACGACAGCAAGCTCAAGACCTCCCGGCGCATCGCCACCATCTGGGTGGTCTTCTCCATGTTCATCGCCATCTTCATCGGCATCGTGGGCTACAGCGTCACCAAGGCGGGCAAGATCCCCCTGCTGGGCACCAACGCCGAGGCGGAGACCATCATCATCAAGCTCTCCGACCTGCTCAGCCAGTACGGCGTCTTCTTCGCCATCGTGGCCGGCCTGGTGCTGGCGGGCATCCTGGCCTCCACCATGTCCACCGCCGACTCCCAGCTGCTGGCGGCTGCCTCCAGCATGTCCCATGACCTGATCCAGGACTTCTTCCGGGTCAAGCTCAACCCCAAGGCTGCCATGACCGCTGCCCGGACCACCGTCATCGCCATCGCCGTGGTGGGCATCTTCCTGGCCTGGAACCCCAACAGCTCCGTGTTCAACATCGTCTCCTTCGCCTGGGCCGGCTTCGGCGCGGCCTTCGGCCCCCTGGTCCTCTTCTCCCTGTTCTGGAAGCGGACCAATAAGGCCGGCGCCATCGCTGGCATGATCGCCGGCGGCGTGATGGTCTTCGTGTGGAAGTACCTGGTGGCCCCCCTGGGCGGCGCCTGGTCCATCTACGAGCTGCTGCCCGCCTTCCTGGTCTCCTGCCTGGTGATCGTGGTGGTCTCCCTGGCCACCGCGCCCCCTGCCAAGGAGATCGTGGAGGAGTTCGAAGCCGTGGGCAAGTAAGCCCCTCCCCTCTGTGTGCAAAAATCCCCGGCCTTCGGTAGAAGGCCGGGGATTTTTTGTGGGGGTTCGGGGGTCACTTGAGGAACTTCTGCACGTCCTTGTTCTCGCCTAAGATGTAGATGCTCTCCCCCTCCCGGAACTGGTGGTCGGGTCCGGGAAGAAACTTCATGCGCTCGCCGGTCTTGATGGCCAGGATGTTGATATGATAGCGCTGGCGCACCGCCAGCTCCACGATGGTCTTGCCCACCCAGGAAGGGGGAACCTGGGTCTCGAAGATGGAGTGCTCCCGCGTCATGGCGATGTAGTCGAAGATATGCTCCGAGCTGTAGCGGACGGCGGCCCAGCGGGCCATCTGCTTTTCCGGGTAGACCACGTCGTCGGCCCCATTGCGCCGGAGGAATTTCTCGTGGACCTGGCTGCAGGCCCGGGCCAAGACGAAGGGGGCGCCGTATTCCTTCAGCAGGGCGGTGGTCTCCAGAGAACTCTGGAAGTCGTCGCCAATGGCCACCACGCACAGGTCGAAGTTGCGCACCCCCAGGGAGGCGATGAAGGCCTCGTTGGTGCCGTCACCGATCTGGGCGTTGGTCACCAGGGGGAGGATGTCGTTGACCCTGCTCTCCTCCCGGTCCACCGCCAGCACCTCGTGGCGCAGTTCCTGCAGTTTCTCGGCCATTTGCCAGCCAAAACGGCCCAGGCCGATGAGCAATACCGATTTCATGGGAATTCGCTTTCCTTTCTGGGGCAGACTCACCCCACTGTCACCTGTTCCTGGGGATACTGGGAGGCGGGGCCCCCAGGACGGGCGGTCATGGCGTAGATCATGGTCAGGCCTCCCACCCGGCCAAAGTACATGAGGAAAATGAGGATGAGCTGGCCGAAGGAGGACAGCTCCGTGGTCACCCCCAGGGTCAGGCCCACCGTGCCGATGGCCGAGGCCGCCTCAAACAGGGCGCTCATGAGGGGGATGCCCTCCACGCAGCACAGCAGCAGGCCCCCGGTGAGAAAGAGGGTCAGGTAGAGCACGAACAGGGCGCAGGCGTTGCGGATGACCACCTCCGGCAGCCGCCGGCCAAAGGCGCTGGCTCCGCTCTGCCGCCGGAACACCCCCAGCACCGCCAGAAAGAGCACAGCCAGAGTGGTGGTCTTAAACCCGCCCGCCGTGGACCCCGGGGAGCCGCCAGCCAGCATCAGCAGGATGGTCACCAGCAGGGTGGGGGCGCTGAGCAGGGTCAGGTCCACGGTGTTGAACCCCGCCGTCCGGGGGGAGACCGACTGGAACAGGGCCGCCAGCCCCCGCTCCTGGCCGCTCAGGTCCGCCCACTGGGGCTGGGCAAACTCATACAGGCCGTAAAACAGCCCGCCCCCCACCAGCAGAAGAGCCGTGGTGCTCAGGACGAGCTTGCTCTGCAGGCGGTAGCGGTTCACGTGCCAGCGGTGGGCGGCGACGTCCTGCCAGACGAGAAAGCCCAGGCCGCCCAGGACGATGAGCAGACAGACGGCGGCGTTGATGACCGGGTCGCCGGTGTAATCGGTCAGGGAAGAAAAGGCGGCCTTATCCCCCATCAGATCAAAGCCCGCGTTGCAGAAGGCAGAGACGGCGTGGAAGATTCCATACCAGATCCCCTTGCCCAAACCGAACTCCGGGCAGAACCGCAGGGCCAACACCAGGGCGCCGATGGCCTCGATGGCAAGGGCGGTCTTGAGGATGAAGCCCGTCATGCGCACGATGCCCCCCACTTGGGGTGCCGAGATGGACTCCTGCATCACCCAACGCTCCCGCAGGCCGATTTTCCGGCCGGAGAAGATGGAGATGGCCACGGCCATGGTCACCACTCCCATGCCCCCGATCTGGATGAGCAGGAGGATGACCCCCTGGCCGAAGGGCGACCAGAACTGGGCGGTGTCCTGGACCACTAGGCCAGTGACGCAGGTGGCCGAGGTGGCGGTAAACAGGGCGTCCAGGAAAGAGGCCCCCTCCCCCGACTGGGTGGAGACGGGCAGAGTCAGCAGGCAGGCCCCCACCAGGATCTGAATTAGAAAGCCCAGGATCACCACCTGTGCAGGTTTGATCCGGTTGTGTTGAAAACGAGACATGGCGCCCTCCAGGTGACCGCCGCGCGGTGGGAATTTGGTTGTATTATAGCATGGCCGGCCGCGGGCTTCTATCCCAAAAACTCCCAAAGCCCGCAGCGAAACTATTGCTTTTTTGTGGGGAATGAAGGCAGACTCTCCCAAGCATACAAAAACGGACAAGGCCGCTGGCCTTGTCCGTTGCTCCTGGTCCCCATGGTAGGCCAGAGGCCCGCCTTACTTCTTCCCTTCCCGTCTCTGCTTGAGGGCGGAGAGGGTCTGGAATGCCTTGACGTGGTGGCGGGAAGTGGCGGAGGGGTTGCGGTAGAGCAAATCCACCGCCCGCTGGAAGTCTCGGGTCCGGCGGGCATAGACCTCTTCCTTGGTCTTGCGGATGCCCTCGTCCACGCCCGTCAGGAAGGCACGCAGGTCCTCCAGGCGCTGGCGCTCCCGGTCCTCCGAAGCGGCGGCCAAGCGCTGGTCCACCTTGGCCAGAACGGCCTGGCTCTTCCGATCCAGGCTGTCCAGCAGGCGGGAGGTCCGGTCCCGGCGCTCCTCCAGTCTGCGCAGCAGATAGGCCCGGCGGGACTCCCGCGCCCGGTGGCCAGGCTCCGAGGACAGGGAGAGCCGGCCGCCCTCCAGCTCCATGCCCAGCTGTCCAGCGGCGGACTTGAGCTTTTCTTCCAGAGCCTGCAGGCGCTGGCTGGTGGCGCTGAGGCTGGTGAGCAGCGCCTTGAGGTCCAGGGCCTTCTGGACCGACAGGGCCGTGTCCGCGGCGAAAAGAACCGCCAGGCACAGGCATACCTTTTCCGTGACCGCCCCCGGCAGCCAGAAAACCAGGTCCTCCACCGGCGGATGAAGGAGGTAAATCAGCAGCAGGGAGAAACCGCCCCAGGCGATGGACACCGGCAGGCAGATGTGGCCGTTGACGTTCAGGGGCTTGTCCGAATAGTCCCAATAGCGCATGTGGAAGAGCTTTTCCATCACCGCGCCGGTGATGTACTCCAGCACGGTGGCCCCCACCATGCCCAGCAGGAAGATCAGGGCCGGGCGACCACGGGCAGGCAGGGTGAGCAGAAGGATCACCACAGCCCCCGAGCCATAGATGGGCAGCCAGGGCCCGTGGAGGAAGCCGCGGTTGACCCACTGGCGGCTTTTCAGGGAGACATAGCAGGACTCCCAAACCCAGCCCAATACACTATAGAGAAAAAAGAGCAGAACCCACTGGTCCTGGGTGTATGCTTCCATGGTTCTTCCCCCTTGTCTGTGCGAAAAACGTAAATTTTATTGTATCCCCGCCTCTCCCCCTTGTCAATGCCTCAAACGGGAACAGGGGAAACGAAACGGATTGCTCCCTTCGTTTCCCCTGTTCCACCGGCCTGCCCTCAGGGCAGTTCCATCACCTTTAAAATTTCCCGCTTCAGGCGGCTGATGATCCGCTTTTCCAGCCGGGAGATGTAGGACTGGGAGATCCCCATTCTGTCCGCCACCTCCTTCTGGGTGTGCTCCCGCCGGCCCCCCAGGCCGAAGCGCAGAGTGATGATCTCCCGCTCCCGGTCCGGGAGCTTGGCCAGGGCGTCGGCCAGCAGCTGTCGGTCGGCATCCTCCTCCATGGGCTTCATCACCAGGTCGCTCTCAGTGCCCAGGATGTCCGACAGGAGCAGCTCGTTGCCGTTCCAGTCGGTGCTCAAGGGCTCGTCGAAGGGGACCTCGCTTTTCAGGCTGGCGGTCTTGCGCAGGTGCATGAGAATCTCGTTTTCAATGCACCGAGAGGCATAGGTGGCCAGCTTGATCTTCTTGGCCGGCTGGTAGGTACCCACCGCCTTGATAAGGCCAATGGTCCCAATGGAGATCAGGTCCTCGATGTTGATCCCCGTATTCTCAAACCGCCGGGCGATGTAGACCACCAGGCGCAGGTTGTGCTCAATGAGGGGAGCCGAGGCGCTCTCATCCCCTGCCGCCAGACGGGCGATGAGCTCTCCTTCCTCCTCCCGGCTCAGGGGCGGCGGGAGGACATCGCTGCCCCCGATGTACATGATCTTCCCCGGGGGGCAGATTCCCCGCCGGGCCAGGCACTGCCGCAGCGCCCGATACCAAGACCTCCAGCGATCCTTCATTCTGACATTCCTCCCATGTTTCCATTCCCGGCCCCTTGTGCTCCCCTCAGTCCCGGTCCCCGCCGATGAGGGCGCAGTAGCCGCCCCCATCGGACAGGGGGGTGGGCGAGAGGGCCGTCAAACAGTCCCGGTATTCCCGGCGGCCCCAGCAGGCTCGGTCCACCCGCAGGGCCAGCAGCAGGCCGCACTCCACCCCCACTGCCCGGTAGGGCAGCAACTGCAGGCGCAGGCCCTCGGTCCGGCCCTCCAGCTGGCGCAGCAGGTCCACCGGGCGGGACAGGCTTTGCCGGTCCAGCCGGGGCAGCTCTGGCAGCAGGGCCTGGAGCTTCTCCCCCTCCACCACCACCACCGGAGAGCCGGTGAGGGGATCCCGGAGGGTGTTGCCCGTGTCCCGCAGGGCCAGTAGCTTCACCGACCGGCCCTGGCGGGCTAGGGTGAGCTCCTGCAGCTCTCCCCCGCCTCTGGTGTGGGAGAACTGCCGCCCCAGCAGCAGGGAGAGCAGGCCGTAGCTGACAGCCGCCGCGATCAGGATCCCCCGCATGCCCAAGGAGGGTCCTAGCAGTCCCCCGGCCAGGCCACCGCCGCCCCGGGCCATGGACAACAGGAGCAGCGCACCCCCGAAGGCGCAGGAGAGGACCAGAAAGAGCCCGCCCCGCCGGACCAGGCGCTCCGACCGCCCAAAGGCGGCCAGAAGCATTCCCACCGCCGCACCCCCCTTGCACACCGGATGCTCCAAAAAGGCCCATCCGGGCAGCAGGGCCAGTGCCGCATATCCTGCCCCCAGGGACGCCGCCAAGGCCATCCGCCCCCGGGGGTTCCCGCCCCCGTCCAGCTTGGCGGCGCAAGAGAGCAGGAGATAGTTCACCGTGAAGTTCAGCACCAGAAAGAGATCCAGATAGATCTCCCGCACACCGCGCCGCCCCCTTTCCCACGCCGTCGTTGGCCCCCATTATAGAGCCGCCGCCCCCACAAAAAAGGTCAGATGGAGGGGCGGCGGGGACGGGTTTCGTTCCCCCTTTTGGGACAAAAAAAGAGGGTCCCCGCTGGTGGGACCCTCGCATCGATCCTGTTTATTTTTTCATGAATGCTTCGATTATGCATTCACACTGTCCAGCACCGCATCCCGGAAATGGATGGGAGACAGCGCCAGATTGTTGAAGCGGCTGGCCAGGGACAGCACACTCTCCCGGCTGGGAGAGACGTCCTCGATCACATCCATCTGCACCCAAGTGCCCGCACAGTCCCCCAGGCACTCCAGGCCATAGGTGTAGTAGGTCTCAGGCTCATTCTGGACCACGGAGCAGACCGTCTGATAACGGACCTGTCGCACGGCAGGAAACGTCTCCATTCCAGGCAGAGCGCCGCCGCCCGGAAGCAGTCTGTTTTCTCTCATATCGTCCTCTCCTTTCTCACCGCCGGAAAGTTTTCCTTTACAGTTTGTGGCCTGTAAGGTATACTAGGTTCGTCGATGAATTCCTCTATCATAGTAGCCAGTTCGACATCATTCGTCAATGGCAGGGATAATTGTCCTTCCTTTTCTTCACCCATATTTGATAAAATCTACATGCATAGGTGATAATACATGCTTTCCACCCAGTTAAAGATCCTGAAAGAGAAGCGAAAGCTCACCAACCAGCAGCTTTCCGACCTCTCCGGCGTGCCGGTGGGCACCATCAACCGCATCCTCTCTGGGCAAACCGACAACCCCAGTTTCCAAACTGTCTGCGACATGGTCCTGGCCATGGACGGCTCCCTGGATGAGATCGTGGGCATCAAGGAGACCCCCGACGAAAATGCGGAAAAAAAGGTCCGGGCCAACCAAGAGATCCTCTCCCTATACGAGTCCATGATCGCCTCCAAAAACCAGTGGATCCACCGGCTGTTCGTCTGCTGCTGCGTGCTCACCCTGGTGCTGATCTTCCTGGTGGTCTTTGACCTGACCAACCCCGCTGTGGGGTTCTTCCGGGGCTGAGCCGCCCCAGGTTTCCCCTGCAAAAACACCAGCGCCGGTCCGCCGAACCTCTTCGGCGGACCGGCGCTTTTCTGCGGAAAGCCTCGGAGGACAACCTGGATAATTATTCTTTAGAATCCATTTTCTGGATTCCTTTCCACTCCCTATGCTTCCTCCTCCCGGGAGCGGACAAACATCAGTCCAAAGCACACCAGCAGCAGCAGGCTGCTGCCCAGGATGGCCAGATTCTGCCAGCGCTGGATGGCCAGGTTGCCCAGCACCGCCCCCAGGGCGAAGGCCAGGATGACGATGAAATAGGTCACGGCCCGGTTTCGATCCGCCCGCTGCTTGGAAAAGGCATAGGCCGCCGCCGCATGGAGACCCGCCCGCAGATTGCCGATGCACATGGTGGTGGCGATGGCGTTGCCGTGGATCTTGCGGAAGGCCTCCACCTGGTATCCGCAGGCCAGAGAGATGAGGCTGTTGGCCAGCAGGTCCACCTGGTGGGGCAAGAAGGCCACCGCGGTGAGCACCAGGATTTCTCCCAGTACCCCCATCTGCCGCCAGTGGATTCTCTCGCTGCGGTTTTGAAACCGCTGGCGGATGAGGAAGGCCGTCAGGATGCCCGTGGCAAAGGCCGCCACAGGCACAGCATACTGCACCGCCGCCGCCCAGCGCCCCTGGGACAGACAGGCGCTCAGCAGCAGAATGTTCCCCGTCTGGGCGTTGGCAAAGACCTCACCCCGGTAGAGGTAGGAATAGGCGTCCATCAGGCCCCCGGACAGGGCCAGCAGGATGCCCAGGCGAACGGTATCGGAGACCTGGCCTTGGAAGGTCAGGCTTTTCTTTACCCTGCGGCGGGCGGCTTCGCGGCGGTTCTGCCCCATATGGCGGTGTGCCTCCTTTCGGCGCGGCGCGGTTCAGTGCTGGTAGTGTTTGATGAGGGCTTGGGTGCCCAAGTCCCCAAAGCCCTGGGCCTCCAGCTGGCGATAGTTGGTCAGCGCCTGGCCCAGCACCTCCAGGGACAGGCCCTTCTCCTGGGCCTCCCCCAGGGCCAGGCCCATGTCCTTGACAAAGTGCTTGAGGAAAAAGCCCGGGGCATAGTCCCCGCCGATGATCTTCTCCCCAAAGGCGTCCAGCTGCTTGCTCCCAGCGGCTCCAGTGGCCAGGGAGGCCACCAGCTTGTGCAGGTCCAGCCCCTGGGCCTGGGCGTAGGTGAGGGCCTCACAGATCCCCGACAGGGTGCCGGCGATCATGATCTGGTTGGCCAGCTTGGCGTGCTGGCCGCAGCCGGCGGGCCCCTGGTGGTTGATGTTGGTCCCCATGGCCTGGAAAATGGGCAGGCAGGCCTGGTAGTCGGCCTCCTCTCCCCCCACCAGGATGGACAGGGTGCCGTCCCGGGCCCCGGTGTCTCCTCCGGTGACCGGTGCGTCCAGTACCCGGAAGCCCCGGGCCGTCCCCTCGCTGTACAGCCGCTGGGCCAGGGTGGGGCTGGTGGTGGTCATGTCGATGAGGTACGTCCCCGGCGCCGCCCGGTCCAGGATGTTGCCGGGCTGGAAATAGACCTCCTCCACGTCCTGGGGGAAACCCACCATGGTGACCACCACGTCACATCCCTGGACGCAGTCCCCGATGGTGTCGTGGAAGATGGCCCCTTCCGCGATCACGTCCTCCACCTTGGCCCGGTTCCGGGCATAGATGTGCAGGCAGAAACCTGCCTTCCGCAGGTTGCGTACCATAGATTTCCCCATGATGCCTACCCCGATCCACGCAATGGTTTTCATTGTTGTCTCCTTTCTGGTCTTGGTGTAAAAACACGGGCCGGCCCCAAAAGGGGCCCGCCCGTGTGCTGCTCATTGCTCACTGTCCGTTTCGGTGGTGCCAGTGCCGGTGGTGCCGGTGTCGGTCCCGGTGCCCGTGCTGCCCGAATCGGTACCCGTGCCGGTGCCGGTGCCGGTCCCCGTGCCGCTGCCGGTACCTGTGCCGGTACCCGTATCCGTGTCAGTCCCCGTGCCTGTACCCGTTCCGGTGCCGTCGGTGGTGGTGTCAGCGCCGTCCTCAGGGCTCTGTCCGGCATCCTGGGTGGAGTCGTGAGGTGTAGAGTTGGGGTTCTCCACCACTTCCACCGCAATCTCCACAGTCTTCTCCCCGGCCACACCCTTGATGATGGCCTTGCCCACATCCTGGGCGGTGATGACGCCGTCCTCGCTGACTTTGGCCACGGACGTGTCGTTGCTGCTCCACTTGATGGAGGGTGTGCTGTATTCGTCGCTCTCCATGACCACCGTAGCGTCGATGGTATAGGTTTCGCCGGAGCGGATGGTCACGCTGTCCTGGGTGACCCGAATCTCCTGGACGCCCGGCGCAGTCGACACCACCTGAACGGTGTTGGTGGCAACGGTCTCCCCGTCGATGGCGGCCACGATGGTGGCGCTACCCAGGCTCTTGGCGGTCAGGGTACACGTCACCCCGGTGCCCTCTACGGAGACCACGTTGTTGTCCTTGCTGGTCCACTCCACGGCAGGCTCTGCCGCGCCGCTCTCCACCCCTTCCAGGGTGGCGGTGGCGGTTTCACCCACCACAATGCTCTGGGTGGAGAACTTGATCTCATAGTCCCCCTTGCCCCCCAGCATGGAGCGGATCACCAGCGCCGCCAAGATGATGACCACCAAGCCCACCACGATGGGCAGGATCTGCAGGGCCTTGCGCTGGTTGTTGGAGGAGCGGCGCTGGTTCTGGCCGCTCCGCCGGCCGTCGGAGGGACGACGACCGCCCCGGCTGCCGTTCTGGGGCGGACGAGAGCCGCCGCTGCGCCCGCCGCTTCCGCCGCGGCTGCTGCCCCGGCTGCCCCCCTGGGAGGACCGTCCGCCGCTGCGGCCGCTGCCGGAGGAACTGGTGCGCTTTTTCCGGCTGCCGCCGTGGTCTTCCCAGTCGGGGGCGGTGCGTTCCCAGTCGCTTCGGTCAAAGTCATCATACCAGTCCCGGCCGCTGCGGGTGCTGTAACGGTCGTTGTAGCGGTCGCGCTGGTAGTAATCCCGGTCATACTCCCGACCGTAGTCCCCTCGATAGTCCCGGTCCCGGCCCCGGTAGTAATCCCGGTCGTAGTCTCTATCGTAATCCCGGCCGCTGGAATAGGAAGAGGAGCCCCGACGCGAGTTCCCCCGGGAGGACCGGCTGTTGTAATCGTTGTAGTCGTCGTAACGCATCTTTTCATCCTCCTGACGATTGTTCTGAAACAGAAAAGTCATCGGGCTTTGTCATTTTTCTACACAGTTCAGGATATTATATCATATCCAACTCCCTCTGAAAACACTTATTTTGTAAAGTTTCCGCAAAATATTGTCACACTTTTTGTCTGAAACTCCAAGCTTCTCTTTACGAAGCAGGGGATTTATGCTACAATAGCTACAAATTTCGAGTTTTTCCCTTTTTTCCCGGCTGGAATACCCGCCGGAGGGGAAGGAAAAGAGCTGCCCATGAAATTGTCCTTTCAAACCGCCGGCCCCGCCGGCGACCTAACCATTCTGGTCCATACCGCCGTCCCCCAGGAGGAACGGGAAACCCTGGCCCAGCGGCTGATGGCCCTCCCGGAGCTGGAGGCCAGCCGTGTCTATTTCCTCCTTCCCCCGGCCGGGGACGGTGTGATCCGCCTGGAGGCTCCCCATGGCGTCTTCAGCGGCAATGCCCTGGCCTTTGGAGCCCTCTCTTTCGCCGCCGCCCGCGGGGTGAGACGGGAGAAAAAGCTGCCCGTGGAGATGGCCGGCCTGGAGCAGGCCTGCACGGTGCATGTCAATCCCCTGGCCGGCCATGCCACCGTAGACCTTCCCCTCCCCCTGGGCGCGGAGAAGGTCCCCTTCCTAGGGCAGACGGTCCCCGTGGTGGTCTTTCCCGGCATCGTCCACGCCCTCTGGCAGGAGGGTGCCCTTCCAGAGGACGGGACTTTGCTGCCTGCCCTGCAGGCCCTGGCCCAAAGCTGGGACTGCCCCGCCGCCGGGGCCATGGGCTGGAACTTCCGCACCCAGGCCATGACCCCCGTCCTCTGGCTGCCCGGTGAGAGCGCCCTGCGCCACCGCCCCACCTGTTCTTCTGGAGCCGCCGCGGCAGCCGCCTGGTCGGCCCTGCGGGGCGGACAGGGCCATCGAAAGCTGGATGTCCGGCAGCCCGGCGGCGTCGTGCAGACCGCCGCTGTGGGACAGCCCGGCGCCCTGCGGCGGCTGACCGCCTCCTTCCCGGTGTCCCTGGGCCCCACCTACGAGCTGACCTTCTGACCGTCCCGGACCATCTCACTGAAAAAAGCAAGGAACCCTTTTCCAAGGGTTCCTTGCTTTTTCTCTCGCTTTAGGCCGCACCTGTGGTGGTCAGTCCCCTTTGTATTTCTCCAGAAACTGCTTTGTCCGGGCCTGCTGGGGGTTGCCGAAGACCTCCTCCGGCGAGCCCTCCTCCACCACCAGGCCCCCGTCCATGAAAAGGACCTGGTCGGCCACGTCCCGGGCAAAGCCCATCTCGTGGGTGACAATGATCATGGTGGTGTGCTGCTCGGCCAGCCCCCGGATCACCTTCAGCACCTCCCCGGTGAGCTCCGGGTCCAGGGCGGAGGTGGGCTCGTCGAAACACAGAATGTCCGGCTTCATGGCCAGGGCCCGGGCGATGGCCACCCGCTGCTGCTGGCCGCCGGAGAGCTGGTGGGGGTAGTTGCCCATCCGGTCCTGCAGGCCCATCTGGGCCAGCAAGGCCTCTCCCTCCCGGCGGATGTCCTCCAGGCGCTCGCCGGTCTTCTCCCCCTTGGCCATGAGCTCCCGGGCCAGGGTGACGTTTTCCAGGGCGGTGTACTGGGGGAAGAGGTTGAAGCTCTGAAAGACCAGGCCGAAGTGCAGGCGCTTGCGGCGGATCTCGCTCTCTCGCTGGGTGGCCGGGTCACCGGCATCAAAGAGAACCTCGCCGCCCACAGTGATGCTTCCCTTGTCCGGAGTCTCCAAAAAGTTCAGGCACCGTAGCAGAGTGGTCTTGCCGCTGCCCGAGGAACCAATGATAGCCAGGACCTGGCCGGCCTCCAGGGAGAAGTTGATGTCCTTGAGGACCTTGGTGGCCCCGAAGCTTTTCTCAATGTGCTGTACGTCTAAGATCGCCATGGGGACCCTCCTTAGCGGAAATAGCTGAGCTTGCGCTCGATGAAGTTGAAAAGAATGGTGAGGATGCCCACGAAGATCAGGTAGAACACCCCCGTGTAGAACAGCGGCCAGATGATGCCGCTGGACTTCATGAAGGACTCGCCGGCCTTGATGAGCTCGGTGACGGCGATGATCCGGGCCAGGGAGGTATCCTTGACCAGGGTGATGATCTCGTTGGACATGGGGGGAACGATGCGCTTGATCATCTGCAGCAGCGTGATTTTAAAGAAGATTTGGCGGCGGGTGAAGCCCAGCACCTGGGCCGCCTCCCGCTGGCCCACCGGCACACCCTGGATGCCGCCCCGGTAGATCACGGAAAAGTAGCAGGCATAGTTGATGACAAAGGCCACCACCGAGGCAGTCATCCGGCCATCGCCGCCCCAGATGTTGTTGTCAAACCACAGGCCGGGGCCGTAATAAATGATCATCAGCTGGAGCATCAGCGGGGTGCCCCGGACCACCCAGACGACGATATCCGTCAGCGCGTGCACCGGACGGAAGGAGGCCAGGGCCTTGACAAACTTGCTGGGCTCCCGCTTATCCGCCAGGCCACTTTCCTCCTCTGTCAAAGCCAGGTTGTCAGAAAGGTCCCGCTCAGCGGCGGCCTGACCAGGTTCCTCGCTCTTCTTACCCTTTTTGGGCTGAAGCAAGAACCGGAAGGGGGTCCACTTGCTCATGGACCCAAAGGCGATCACCAGCCCCAGAGGCAGGCCAAAGAGCAGGGTGAGGGCAAACAGCTGGGTCGCCGCGCCCAGGCCGGACAGCAGGGATTGGGTAACAGTCCAAAACATGAAAAAAACTCTCCTCAGTCAATGGGTTTCTAAGCTGTCCAAAGGCAGAGAGTCTCAGACTCTCTGCCTTTGGAACGATATCACACAGGGGGCAGCTTACTTCGCGGCAGTCACAACCACCTGAGCGTTGCTGCAGTAGGGGTTGGTGCAGGCCATGGAGCTGGTGACCTCGTCGGTGAGGGTCATGCCGTTCCAGACCACGTCAATGCTCTTGGAGTCCAGCTCCAGGATCTTGTTGTCCCAGTCGATGACCGTGAACTCGATCTGCACGCCCAGGCGCTGGGCCACGATCTTGGCCATGTCGGCGTCAAAGCCGATCCAGTTGCCGTTCTCGTCCTTATAGTCCATGGGAGCAAACTCGGTGATGCCCACCACGAGGGTGCCCTTCTCCTGGATGTAGGCCACGTCGCCGCCCTCAGCGGGGGTGAACTCGGTGGCGGCGGGCTGCTCCAGCAGAGCGCCTTCCAGCTTATAGGTGGCGGCCACTTCCTGCATGGTGCCGTCGGCATAGGTCTCAGCCAGGACGAAGTTGATGAAGTCCACCAGGTCGGAGTCCTGGCGGCAGCCGATGCCATAGTTCTCGGTGGTCAGGCCCTCGCTGTCATAAACCAGATCGGGGTAGCTGGTGCCCTCGCCGGTCATGGAAGAGGCCATGAGCAGGTCGATGATGGCGGCGTCGGAGGTGCCGGCCTGGACCTCCATGAGGGCGTCAGCCTGGGAAGCCACCGAGTTGTATTCCCAGCCTTTCTCCTTGGCCACGGCCTCGCCGGCGCTGCCGGCCTCCACGGCGTAGGTCAGGGAAGTGGTTTCCGTGGTCTCGGTCTGATTATCGGTTCCTTCGGTGTCGGTGGTGGTATCCTGTCCGCCGCAAGCGGCCAGCAGGGTGCAGCACATGGCGGCTGCCAGCAAGAGTGCAAGTGCTTTTTTCATGTTGAACGCTCCATTTCTTCCAGATTTGGGTTTTCTTTTTCCTCGATCGTTTAACACTCTATCGTGGTAAAGTACTAACATGATACCACACCCCATGCAGATTGCAAGTCCCTGGTGCGCTTTTCTCAGATTTTTGTCTTTTTCAACAAATTCTCCCTGAGATTTCTCAGGATATCTCAACACTTTTCCCGTACATATGCCAATCCCCCCGGCAGCACGCTGCCGGGGGGGAGGAAAGGCAAGGTCATGGCTCAATAGCGGGTCTCCCGGGGGGTGAGGAAGGTGTCTCCGTCCTGACGCAGCTGGCTCAGCACCCCAGCCAGCACGCCGCCGGCCTTCTGGCTGTTCACCAGCAGGCGCAGGCCGGTTTCCTCCTGGCCGGCGTCCACCAGGGTGTTGTAGGTCGCGGTGGCGTCGCGGATGTTGGTCAGGGTCAGGCTGGGATTCCAGCACAGGTAGCCTGCCTCAGACAGGACCTGGTCCTCTCCCAGCACAAACCAGGTCTCCTGGCGCAGGATGGCCGCCAGCTGTCTGCTGCCCGTTTTCACGCTCTCCAGCCGCTGCTCCGAGGTGTCCCCCGCGGGGATCAAACCCACTTTATGGCCCCGGCCGGCGGCCTGGCGGATCTGGTCGGCGCACTGGCCCACGTCCTCTGCCGGGAAAAAGACCACGCTGCTGGCTCCAACGCCGCTGATGGCGTCCAGCGTGGCGGTGATGTCCTGGTCCGCGTCGGCCCGCACCCCCAGGAACAAGGAGAAGGTGGGCGCGGGCTCCCCATCCTCTGGGACCTCCGGCGCCACGGGCGTATTGGGGTCGACCGAGGGCGTGGAGGGATTGCCGGAGGAATTCCCTCCGCCGCCGTTGGGGGACTGGCTCTGGTTTTGGCTGTTGATCTGGCTGCGCATGAGGGAGGCGGCCGCGCTGAGGAAGAGGGAATCGCTGAGCACAGCGTTGCCGTCCTTGATGCGCAGCAGGGGGCCGTATTCGGTGGTATAGAAGGAGTAGCTCAGGCCGAAGTAGCGGCACACGGCATAGGCGGGCACATAGTAGGTCCCGTTCTGATAGAGAATCTTGCCCGGCACGGGGGTCTCCCCGCTGGCAGTCACCGCAGTGCCGCTGGGGATGTTAAAGGTCATGGTTTTGCCGGAGAGGTTATAGACCACCAGGTCATCCCCATTGTTGGTCAGGCCATAGTAAAGGCCAAAGTTTACCCCGGTCACACTCCGGATGAGGGCGGTCACCGGCACATAGATCCAGCCGTTGTACTGCACGGGCGTGGTCTGGGTGGACTGCTCGGCCAGGGTGTCGTTGACCGAGAGGAAGAAGAGGTCGCTGGTGGCCGAGGAAGGGATCACCAGCAGGGACAAGGACAGCGCCACCGCACACAGCAGGCCGAGGGCATTGCGAAGCACTTTTTTCATCTTCCACTCTCCTTTCTGGGCACATCGAAAACCGCGCCGCGAAATTCGCTTCTGGTTATTTTGGCATTATACCATGTCCCCTCGCCTTTTTCAACGCGTCCGCGGGACTTTTCCCGCCGCCGGGGGACAGTGAGCAGAGGGCAAGGCAGCCCCGGACAACGGGCAGCCGGCCCCCATGGAGGGGAAGGCTCCTCCCCTCCCTCTCCGGCCCATCCGCCCATCTTTCCCAGAAAACTCCCTTCGTCAACTTGACAATGGGCGCAAGGTCACTATAATAAGTAGGGACCCACGCGAACATACCCATTGGGTATCCAGTCGTCCAAAGAACGGAGTGGTAAATCTCATGGCGCTTTCCGACAGTCAGCCCCTGCCCCTTTCCCCCAACCAACACGTGGACTTCGTGGCCATCGACTTTGAGACCGCCACCGGCAATCCCAACAGCGCCTGCGCTGTGGGCCTGGCCTTTGTGGTGGGTCTGGAGGTGGTCGCCACCACCCACCACCTGATCCAGCCGCCCGGCAACCGCTATGACCAGGGCAACATCCACGTCCACGGCATCTATCCCGAGGACACCGAGCATGCCCCGGATTTTCTCACCGTCTGGCAGCAGCTGCACCCCATGCTGGAGGGAAAGGCCCTCATCGCCCACAACGCCCGGTTTGACATGTCGGTCATCAAGGCCTCTTTGGCCGCCTATGGCGACCCCTATGTGCGCCAATACGCCCAGTTCAAATACATCGACAGCATCGCCATGGCCCGGGATCTGGTCCCTGGCCGGAAGAACCTGGCCGCTTGCGCCCAGGCCCTGGGCATCGACCTCAAGCGCCACCACAACGCCGAGTGCGACGCCGCCGCCTGCGCCCAGATCGCCATCGCCTGCATCAAGGCCGCCGGCTGCCTGAACCTGGGGGAGTTTTGCTTCTCCCAGCCCCACATCCGCATCCAGGAAGTGGGTGACCTGCCCCTGCCCGTTGCCCAGCCTCAGCTGGGCAAACCGGCCCACAAGCCCCCCCGCCGGGTCCCCTCCGTCCGGGCTCGAGACGTACACCCCAGAGACGTGCACCCTCAGGTGACCTTCTTTGACCCCAGCCACCCCCTGTATCAGAAGTCCCTGGTCTTTACCGGCGAACTGTCCATCGACCGGCGGGACGCCATGCAGCGGGCGGTGAACGTAGGGGCCGTGATCAAGACCGCCGTCTCCCGCCGCACCGACTTTTTGGTGATCGGCCGGCAGTACAACGGCCCCGACGGCCAGGCCACCGTGAGCAACAAGGAGCTCAAGGCCAGGGCCATCATCGCAGAGGGGAAGAGCTCCCTGACCCTGCTCAGCGAGCGGGAGTTTGTCCGCCTGCTCCAGAGCTCTGTCCGTCAGCCTGCCGCGGCCTCCCGCCGGGCTGCCGCCAGCAAATGAGGCTCTGCCAAGGGGCGCAAAAATTTTTTGCCGAGTTTTGAAAAAAAGGCTTGCATTTTTCTTTTGGATGTGCTAGTATGTATAAGCTGTCAGTTGACGCGCGGCAGTAGCTCAGTTGGATAGAGTAACTGGCTACGAACCAGTAGGTCGGGGGTTCGAGTCCCTCCTGCCGTACCAGCGCCCTGAGACCCTGTGGTCTCAGGGCGTTTTTGGATTTTCCCACAAAAAACCCCGGCTCCCTGTTCTAGGGGAGCCGGGGTTTTCGCGCTGCCGTAAGGGCAGCCCTGGGTCCTCCAGGGCTGCCCGCTGCCGGCGCTGGGCGCTGGGCTATGGTACCTGGTTCAGCAGCCGCAGCCGCAGTCACAGTTGTTGCCGCAGCCATTGCCGCAGCCGCAGTTGTTGCCGCAGCTGCAGCCACCGCCGCAGTTGCTGCTGCCGCAGCCGCCGCAGCAGAAGATCAGGATCAGGATCAGAATGATCCACAGGCAGTTGTTGCCACCCCAACCGTTGTTACACATAGACAAATACCTCCTGTGAGAGATGGAGACCGTCGGGCGATCTCAGTCCATCTTATGCCACAGGTGCCTGAATGTGCCTTCCCGGGTGGCAGGAAAATTTTCTCCTCAGCTCCGCCCGTCGGGGGGCGCCTCCCCCCGGATGAGGAGGCTGGGCTTGCAGCACAGGTCCTCCAGGTCCGACATGGTGGCCGCCGGCAGCTTCAGGGCGCCGCCGCACTGGGCGCAGAAGATCTCTACGGAGCTGTAGTTCACCTGCAGCTTCCACTCCTTGCTGCCGCAGGTGCAGGAGATGCCGCCCCGGCGGCCGATGTCCCGCAGCTCCCCCAGGATCTCCTCCATCACTAGGTCGTTGAGGAAGGTCCCCTGGGCCCCTGCCTCGGACTCCAGCACGTCCAACGTCTCCTCCAGCCGCTTCATGGCGGCGAAGACGGGCTCCTCCTGGCCCACATAGCAGCAGTCCAGGCCGGAGTTGGCACAGGAAAAGGCCAGGGTTTTTTCGTTGAGAAAGGCTGCCGTGGAGCAGGTCACCGTATGCTCCTGCTCGCAGAACAGGCAGGGCACCGTCAGCCGCACCTGGTCCCCCATGAGGGCCACGTCGATGGCGGACTTGCCGCAGGGGCAGGGCAGGCGGCTGCCAGAAGCCGCCAGTTGAAAGACCGACCGTTCCAGGATCACCGGCTGCCGGCAGACCGGGCAGAGGAACGCAATGGTCCGCTTGGTATCTTCGATCATAGAAAACCACCTCCGTGGCGCGTGTTTGCCGCCCCCGCCGGGCGGGGGCACGGCCGCACCGGCTCTATTATAGCACGTGGGGCCCCTGGGGAACAGAGAAACTTTTTCCCATCCCTTGCCCTTTGGTCCCGCGTGGGATATACTGGGAGAATCTACCGGGAGGTGTCCTCCATGAAACGACTGATTGCATCCGATCTCCACGGCTCGGCCCATTTCTGCCGGCAGCTGCTGGACCTGTATCGCCAGGAGGGGGCAGAGCAGCTGGTCCTGCTGGGCGACCTGGCCTACTCCGGCTCCTACGACCCCCGCTACGAATACGACCCGGCCGAGGTCATCCGCCTGCTCAATCCCCTGGCCGGGGAGATTCTGTGGGTGGAGGGCAACTGCGACTTCGGCGTGTCCGCCCTGGGCCCCCGGTTTGCCGGCCACCCGGGGTATCTCATAGACTGCTGGGAGGGGCGCACGGTCTTCCTCACCCACGGCCACCGGTACGGCCCTCAGAATCCCCCGCCCCGGGGCAGCGCCCAGATTCTGCTCTTCGGCCACACCCATGTGCCCGCCTGGGGCTGGATGGAGGACCTCTTTTGTGCCAATCCCGGCTCGGTCTCTCTGCCTAGGGGCCGCTCGGACCACAGCTGTCTGCTCTACGAGGATGGCGTCTTCCGCTGGCTGACCTTAGAAGGAGAGGAGTTTCACTGGGAAGCGCTCTAATGTTTCCGTCCCCCGCAGCAGGCCTGAAAAGGAGAACCAAACAGAAAACCGCCCTGGCCGGACAGTTGTGGCGTCCGGCCAGGGCGGTTTTTCGCTGCATTAAGGAAGTTCAATGCCGCAGGGGAAGGCGTGCTGGCTGGCCAGGCGGTCCAGGGCCACGCTGCCGTAAAGGCGGTAACCCCCCGCCAGGTGGCTGGCGGTGTAGCCCCGCTGCTCCAGAACCCGGCAGGCCAGGTAGCTGCGCAGGGCGCTCTGGCAGATGAGGTAGACCGGCTTGCTGGGGTCGATCTCCCCCAGCCGCTGGCGCAGCTGGTCCACGGGGATATTCACAAAGCCCGGCGCGTGGCCGTCGGCGTACTCCTCGGGGGTGCGCACGTCCACCAGGTTGACGCTGCCGTCCCGGGGCAGGCTGTCCACCTGCTGCCAGGTAAACTGCTTGACCAGGCCCGCCTCCAGGTTCTCGGCCATAAAGCCGGCCATGTTCACCGGGTCCTTGGCCGAGGAGAAGGGCGGGGCGTAGGCCAGGTCCAGCTCCTTCAGGGCAGTCACCGTCAGCCCCGCCTGCATGGCAGTGGCCAGCACGTCCAGGCGCTTGTCCACCCCGTCGCCGCCCACGATCTGAGCGCCCAACAGGCGCAGGGAGCCTTTTTCGTACAGGACCTTCATGGTCATCACCGTCCCCCCGGGGTAATAGCCTGCGTGGGATAGGGGGGAGAGGATCACCGTCTCGTAGTCCAGGCCGGCGGCCTGGGCAGTCCCCTCGTTCAGGCCCGTGGCGGCCACGGTGAGGTCAAAGAGTTTCAGCACCGACGAGCCTTGGGCCCCGGGATAGCGGCTGTCACCGCCGCAGATGTTGTCCGCAGCCACCCGCCCCTGCTTGTTGGCCGGGCCCGCCAGGGCGATGCGGGTCTTCTCGCCGGTGACCAGGTGGGTGATCTCCACCGCGTCCCCCACCGCATAGATGTCCGGGTGGGAGGTCTCCATGCGGTCGTTGACGGCGATGCCGCCCCGCTGGCCCAGGGCCAGGCCGGCCTCTTTGGCCAGGGTAGACTCCGGCGCCACGCCGATGGCCAGGATGGCCAGGTCCGCGGGGATGGGGTCGCCCCCCTCCACCAGGGTGGTGATGGTCTGGCCCTGCTGGGAAAAGCCCGACACGGCGGTGTCCAGAAGCACCCGGACCCCCTTGGCCCGCATGTGGTTGTGGAGGAAGCTGGCTATGTCATAGTCCAGAGGAGGCATCAGGTGGGGCAGGCGCTGGACCACGGTGACCTCCACCCCCAGCTCGGCCAGGTTCTCGGCCACCTCCAGGCTGATGAAGCCGCCGCCGGCCATTACCGCCCGGCGGGGTTTGTGCTCCTCCACAAAGGTGCGGATGGCCATGGTGTCCTCCACCGTGCGCAGGGTGAATAGGCGCGGGCTGTCCAGGCCGGGCAGCGGAGGCTTGAGGGGCTTTGCCCCGGGAGAGAGAAGGAGTTTGTCGTAGGACTCTACAAAGGTCTCCCCGGTGGCCAGGTTCTTTCCCGTCACGGTCTTGGCCGCCGGGTCAATGGCGGTGACCTCGTGGCCCACCCGCACGTCGATGCGGAAGCGGTCCCAAAAGCTCTCCGGGGTCTGGAGGGTGAGCTCCTCCCGGTCCTGGATGACCCCGCCAATGTAGTAGGGCAGGCCGCAGTTGGCATAGGAGACGAAGCCCGAGCGCTCCAGCACCACGATCTCCGCCTGTTCGTCCAGCCGCCGGATGCGGGCGGCCGCCGTGGCCCCGCCGGCCACGCCGCCAATGATGACAACTTTCATCTGGTTCCTCCTTCTATGGTGCCTCGGTAGCCCATCAGGCCGCCGATGTTGGTGACGTTCCAATATCCCATGCGCTTGAGCATGGCCGCCGCCTGCCGGCTGCGGGCGCCGCTGTGGCAGTAGAGGTACAGCGAGGCATTCCGGTCCGGCATGTTTTTTGCCTGGACCAGTTCATCCAGGGGCAGGTTCCGACTGCCTGGAATGTGCCCCTCCTCATATTCCTCCGGTGTACGTACATCCACCAGGACCCCCTTGGGGTCCGCCTTGCAGCGGTCCAGACCTTCCTGAAGGCTAGGCCGGCTGAAAAAATCGAACAGTCCCATTCCTGTTCCCCCTTTCCATGCGGTATCTTGCTTATGTTATGGTTATTTTACTCCCCCTTCTACGGAAAAACAGTAATCGAGTCTCTTTTCGACAAAGTTCTGACAAAAATCCGCCGGTCTGTCCCCTCTGGAACAGCCCAGCGGCTTCTGGAGTGGCTGGCATACGATAGCTTCCTCAAAAGCCAAAAGCGCAGCGCAAACAGGAATAAAATGAAAAGCTGAAGGGAAAACATGCACCGTGATCATTCTTGACAAAATCACTTACGAAAGTATAATCGTAACCAGCAAGGCCCAAACAAAAAGCGGAGGAAAGATTCATGAAAAAGAGAGTAATTCTCGTCTTGCTTACGTTGATGCTGGCCCTGGTCCTTTGCGCCTGTGGCGGGGAGACCTTAACCACCGCCATTGTCGTCACAGGGCAGGACACCCCGCAGGAGCAGACGACCGACACCAACTCCCCGGAACAGGAAGCGACTGTCCAAGGATGCGAAGAAGATGTCCCCCAGGAGTGGAAGAATGCTCTGAAATCTGCCGAAAACTACAGTAATTTTATGTACATGTCCAAGCAGGGAATCTATGACCAGCTGACATCTGAATACGGCGACAATTTCCCCGCAGAGGCTGCCCAGTACGCCGTGGAAAACCTTACTGCCGACTATAAGGCAAATGCGCTGGAAAAAGCGAAAACATATTACCTTGATATGGCCATGTCCAAGCAGGCAGTCTATGACCAGCTTGTCTCTGAATACGGAGAAAAGTTTACCTCCGAAGAAGCGGACTATGCCATCGCAAACCTTGAATGACATAAAAGTATAACGTATTCCTACATTACCGATAAAAAACAAGCAACGGCCAGCCTGGAGGCTGGCCGTTGCTTGTTGGAAGAATGATATTTCTTCATCGGCGGGCAAACCACGCCTTCATGGTCTCCAGCACCCGCACCAGTTCCTCCTCCTGAATGATATAGGGAACCATGGCGTAGAGGTAGTTCAGGAAAGGCCGGCTGAACACCCCCCGCTCATAGGCAAAGGCTTGGTAGCCCGCCAGCACGGCGGGGTCGGTCACTTCCACGCACACACAGCCGCCCAGGATGCGGACCTCCCGTACCAGCGGGTGGGCAAAGCCCGCCATCTCCCGGCGGGTGACGGCCTCGATGGTCCGAATTTTCTCCAGGTAGTTTCCCTCCTCAAACAGCTGGATGGAGGCCAGGGCCAGGCGGCAGGCCAGGGCGTTGCCCATGAAGGTGGGCCCATGCATGAGGGCGTGGTCGGGGTTGTCGTCGTAGAAGGCGGCAAAGACCTTCCGGCTGGCCACCGTGGCCGCGTGGCCCAGATAGCCCCCGGTGAGGGCCTTGCCCAATACCAAAATGTCCGGCTGGACCAGGTCGGCCACAAACCGGTGGCCCGTGCGGCCAAAGCCCGTAGCCACCTCGTCAAAGATCAGCAGGACCCCATACTGATCGCACAGCTCCCGGGCCCGTTGGAGGAAGGAGAGATCGTACATCCGCATCCCCCCGGCCCCTTGGAGCAGCGGTTCCACGATCAGGCAGTTGAGGGTTTGATGATACCGCTGGAAGGCTTCCTCCAAAGCCGAGATTTCTGTGGGGATGTGGTGGACGTGGGGATCGGGGCCATAGGCCTGCAAGACGAAGTGGTAGTCCGGGTCGTCCCCCGCCGCCATGGTTTTAAAGGTATCCCCATGGTAGGCATGTTCCAGGGCCAGGATGTCTGTGCGCCCGGTCTGGCCCTGGTTGAGGTAGTACTGCAGGGCCATCTTCAGGGCCACCTCCACCGCCACACTGCCGGAGTCGGAAAAGAAGCAGCAGTCCAGGTCCCCGGGCAGCCAGCTGGCCAGCTTGTCCGCCAGATCCCGGGCGGGAGCGTGGCTCAGTCCTCCCAGCATCACGTGGGAGAACTTCCCCACCTGGTCCACCAGAGCCCGGTCCAGCACCGGGTTTTTGTAGCCGTGGATGACGCTCCACCAGGAGGAAACCGAGTCGATGAGTTTCTGGTCCTTGGTGTACAGGTACACCCCCTCCGCGTCCACGATCTCATAGGGGGGCGACATGGTCTTCATCTGTTCATAGGGATACCACAGCATGGGCTTCCCCTCCTTCCTCATTCATACAGCGCTTTCAGGGCCTCCGGCGGCAGGTCCAGCCGCCGATCCCCCGTCTTCACGCAGGCTACCACCGGCACCCCGGTCATGCTCTGGCACAGCTGGCGGTTGTCCTGGTGCATCAGGTTTTCCGGGTCATAGTGGTTCAGCACGATCCCCCGGAGGGGAATGCCCGTTTCCCGGAGATAAAAGGCCGTCAGGCCGATGGCGTTGAGGGTGCCCAGGCCCGCGTCGGCCACCAGCAGGCAGCCCAGGTCCAGGTCCCGGATGAGGTCCGCCAGCCACAGCTCCCGCGCCCCGTCCACGGCGAGGGGGCACAGAATACCCCCGGAGCCCTCCATGGTCAGGTAGTCGTATTCCGCCGCCAGGGCCTGGAACCCTGCCCGCACCCGGGCCAGGTCCACCTGCTCCTCCGCCAGCCGGGCGGCCAGGTGGGGAGAGAGCGGGGGTTCGTAGACATAGGGGCACATGGTCTCCACCGGCTGGGAAATCCCCCCCATGGTCTTCACCTGGACCCCGTCGCCAGGGATCAGCCGCCCGTCAGGGCCCCGCTGATTGCCGCTCATGGCGGCCTTGTAGTAGGCCGCCTTCTCGCCAGCCTCTCTCAGTCCTTTCACCAGCAGGCCGCTGACGTAGGTCTTGCCCACGTCGGTGCCCGTACCCACAACAAACAATGTCTTAGCCATGGTCTCGCCTCACTTCATACCCCAATTCCGCCAGCATCTGCCGGTCGGTCCGGCCGCTGACGCCCGCCGTGGTGAGCATGTCCCCGGAGATGGCCCCGTTGGCTCCGGCCTGGAAACAGCCCCGGCCTTTATCCGCCAGCAGGCCCCGGCCGCCGGCCAGGCGGATGGTCACCCGGGGCAGCAGAAAGCGCCACACCGCCACCGTCCGCCGCAGCTCCTCCTCCCCCAGCCGGGGCAGCTGGGCCAGGGGGGTGCCAGGGATGGCGTTGAGCAGGTTCACCGGCACGCTGACCACCCCCAGCTCCCCCAGGGTCATGGCCAGGTCGATCCGGTCTGCCGGAGTCTCCCCCATACCCAGGATGCCCCCGCTGCACACGGCCAGCCCGGCGGCCTGGGCCCCTCGGATGGCATCACACTTGTCCTGGAAGGTGTGGGTGGTACAGATGTGGGGGAAGTGGCGTTGAGAGGTCTCCAGGTTGTTGTGGACCCGGCTGACCCCCGCCTGCTTCAGCTGGCGGTATTCCCTTTCCTCCAGGAGCCCGGCAGAGACGCACACAGCCAGCGTGGTCTCTGCCAAAATGGTCTCCGCCGCCCGGCAGATCTGGTCCAGCTCCTGGGGGGTGACCCGCTTGCCCGCCGTGACGATGGAGTAGCGCAGCATCCCCTGGTCCTCCTGCCGCTTGGCCTCCTCCACCAGCTCCGCCGTGTCCTTCAATGGATAGACGGCGCTCTGGGTGGCATTCCAGGCCGACTGGGCACAAAAGCGGCAGTTCTCGCTGCACCGGCCGCTCTTGGCGTTGACGATGGAGCACAGGTCAAAGCCGTCGCCGCAGAAGTGCCGCCGAATCTCATCGGCTTTTTGGCACAGACTCTCCAAGGGCTGCGGATACAGGCTCTCCGCCTCCTGCCGGGTCAGCTTCTCTCCCGCCAGGACCTTGTCGCCCAGTGCTTGTACCAGGTTCATTTTTCCCTCTCCTTTCTTTTTCCACCAGCGGCAGCAGCCGTCTGCCCACCATGGCCCCCACCACGCACAAGAAAAGGTCCCCGGGCACCGCCAGGATCAGACAGTACAGCAGCAGGGGCCACAGGCCCAGGGGGGTATCCAGGTAGTAGTTGGTCACCACCCAGCAGTAGGCCATGCCGCACAGATACACCACCGCCAGCCCGGCAAAGTTGGCCCCCAGCAGGCGGCCCATTCCCGGCAGGCCCTTCCCTCGCCGGGCCAGGGTCCCGGTGACCCATGCCCCCAGGGCAAAGCCGATGAGGTAGCCAAAGCTGGGCTGGAACACGTAGCCGATCCCCCCGCCTTGGGCAAAGATGGGCAGGCCCGCCAGCCCCAGAACCACGTAGACCACCACTGCCAGAGCCCCCCGTTTGGGGCCCAGCAGCAGGCCGGCCAGCATGGTAAATAAGTATTGTAAGGTAAAGGGCACCACCGGCACGGGAACCTTCAAAAAGGCCCCCGCCCCGATGAGCACCACAAACATGGCGCACAGGACCAGGTCTCTGGTTTTCTCTCGCTGCACGTGCCTTCCTCCTCTCCTGGGATCTTCTCCCGGATAAACTGGTACCCATCCTACCACACACGCCCGCCTATTGTCAACCTTTTTGCTTTATTGGGTGACAATCAAAATAAAAACCGGCCCCGGCCCGTGGGCCGAGGCCATGGTTCATCGGCTGGCCGGTCCCAGCAGCAAGGGCTGCACCTGTCTTCCCTGCAGGGCGGCGGTCACCGTCTCGGTGACCTTGGTCATGTCCGCCACCAGGGAGGTGGGTTTCCCCTCCGGGTCGTCCTGCCGGAAGGGGACGAAGTAGAAATGCTTCCGGCACAGCAGCTCCCCGATGTTTCGGGCCGCGCCGGCCAGGCCGTCGTTGGTGGACACCGCCACCACCACCGGCCGGCCGTTGCGCAGGTGGGCCTTGGCCGCCATGGTCACGGCGGTGTCGGCAATGCCGTTGGCCAGTTTGGCCAGGGTGTTGCCCGTGCAGGGGGCAATGACCAGCACATCCAGCAGCTTCTTGGGCCCGATGGGCTCGGCAGCCCGAATGGAGTCGATGACCCCGTGGCCGCAGATCTCCGCCGCCGCCTGGAGAAAATCCTCCCCCCGGCCAAAGCGGGTGTCGGTGCCGCCGGCGGTTTCGGAGAAGATGGGCACCAGATTGGGGTATTCCCGGACCGTCTCCTCCATGGCCCGTAGGGCCTGCTCAAAAGTACAAAAAGATCCGGTGAGGGCGAACCCCACCCGCAGATCGTCTCTCATCCTCACGCCTCCAATTCCCAAAGAATGTGATATACCGCGTCCCGAATGGCCGCCGCGGCGGTGACGGGCGCGGTTCGTCCGGGCAGACCGGGGGCGGAGAGCACCCGCAGGCCCAGTTCCTGGGCACCGGCCCGGTCCACACCGCCGGGGGCGGAGGCCAGGTCCAGGAGAAAGGCGGCGGGGCTGACCCACTGCAGCCGCTGCCGGGGCAGCACCAGGGCGGGGATGGTATTGACGATGAGGTCAAAGCCCCCCAGCTCGCAGTTCAAGCCCTCCAGCCGGACCGCCTCATGGCCATAGGCCGCCGCCCAGGCCAGGTCCTCGTAGGACTTGGCCGCCACGGTCACCTTGGCCCCCAAGGCACCCATCCGGTGGGCGGTGAGTTTCCCCACCCGTCCAAAGCCCAGGATGAGCACCCGGGCGCTGTGTAAGGTAAAGGGGAGCTCCTCCATGGCCACTTGGACTGCCCCCTCGGCGGTGGGGAGCGCCGCAGCGGTGGGACCGGCAATGGCGCCGGGATTACAGACAAATTTTATGGGCATTTAACCCCTATTTTACGGTCCTTATGATAAAATAGAGCAGCGGGGCACAAAAAGCCGCCTCAAGAAAATATTCCAAAAAAATTAGGAGGACTCCCTTCCACAGTTTGGGGGCAGCCGCGCTCCCAGCTGTAGAAAAAGTACACGCCATGGAAACGGACATCTACTATCTGATCCGAAAACGTTACCTCTCCCTCCGCCCTTCCGAGCGCAAGGTGGCAGACGTCCTGCTGGACAGCGGAAGCGACATCTCCGCCATGACCATCGAGTGGCTGGCCCAGGCTGCCCAGGTGAGCCAGCCCACCGTCATCCGCTTTTCCAAGGCCATGGGGTTGGAGGGCTTTCGCCAGCTGAAAACCGCCCTGCTCACCGCGCCCTCGGCCCAGGAGACCCGACCCGGCGACCTACTCTCCTTTGCCACCTCCCCCCAGGACAAGCTGGCTGACATCCCTGCCAAGGTGATCTCCACCAACATCCAGCACCTGAAGGACACCCTCAAGCACCTGTCCACCCACGCCCTGACCCAGGCGGTGCAGGCCATTGCCCAGGCGGAGAGCGTCTTCCTCATTGCCGCTGAGAATTCCTGCGCCGTGGCCGAGGATCTGGCCACCAAACTGGTCTACCTGGGGATAAAGACCACCTTCCACACAGATCCCTACCGGCAGAGCGTGGGCGCTGCCAAGCTGGACCGCCGGGACGTGGCCCTGGCCATTTCCTACACTGGGCGGACCAAGAGCTCCATTGATGCCCTCTCCTCGGCCAAGCTGGCCGGGGCCAGGACGGTGGTCATCACCAACACCGACAGTTCCCCCATCAACTGCTGCGCCGACATCGTCCTGCGCACAGGCAACCGGCAGTATTTTTACGGCGGGGCCATTTTCTCCCGCAGCACCCAACTGGCTGTGGTGGACATGCTCTACACCGGCCTGCTGGTGGACGACTATCCCCGTTTCACCCGCCACCTGGAGGAGAGTGCCACCGTCTCCCGGGTGTTCAACCTGGAACGATGACCCCCCTCCTGTAGAAAACTTACCGCCACAATTTCACCGGAAACAGGAAAAGCGAAATCTTTTACCTGTTTCCGGTTTTTCATTTTACATCCCCTTGTTAGACTGTGCTCGAATCGTCGTTGAGACAGTAACCACGAAAAACACGAGAAAAGGAGTATCGTCATGAACCTGAAAAAACTCATCGCCCTGTCTGCCGCTGCGCTGATGTCGGTGTCCCTGCTGGCATCCTGCGGCCAGACCTCCTCCGACCCCGCTCAGACAGCTGATGCCGCCGGCTCTGGGGAAAAGGCCACCTCCGGAGAGATCACCGTCTACACCGCCCTGGAGGACGAGCAGGTCAGCGCCTATCTGGACGCCTTCCACAGCGAGTACCCCGACATTACCGTCAACGTGGTCCGGGAGTCCACCGGCATCATCACCGCCAAGCTCCTGGCAGAGAAGGACAACCCCCAGGCGGACGTGGTGTGGGGCACCGCCGCCTCCTCCATGATGGTCCTGGATGACATGGGTGGCCTGAAGGCCTACGCCCCCGAGGGGGTCGACCGCATCCTGCCCCAGTTCAAGTCCGACAAGGAAGTACCCACCTGGGTGGGCATCGACGCCTGGGAGACCGCCATCATCGTCAACACCGAGGCCGCCGAAGAGCTGGGCCTGCCGGAGATCACCTCCTATCAGGACCTGCTGGACCCCGCGCTGAAGGGCCAGATCGTTATGTCCAACCCCAACTCCTCCGGCACCGGTTTCCTCACCGTCTCCGCCATTCTCCAGCTCATGGGGGAGGAGGAAGGCTGGGCTTACCTGGACGCCCTGGATGAGAACGTGGCCCAGTACGTCCACTCCGGCTCCAAGCCCGCCAAGATGGCTGCCTCTGGGGAGT
Organism: Clostridiales bacterium; assembly: GCA_004554585.1. GTDB lineage: Bacteria > Bacillota > Clostridia > Oscillospirales > Oscillospiraceae > Evtepia. The sequence goes on from SFLH01000001.1 coordinate 173,822, forward strand.
GCGCCGTGGGCATCAGCTTCGGCTACGCCGGCCTGAGCCAGAAGGAGAAGGGTGCTCCCGTGGAGGTCATCTTCCCGGAGGAGGGCTCCGGCTGGGCTGCCGCCAACCGGGACGCCATCCTGGCCTCTTGGATGGAGAAGTACGACGGTAAGTCCGCCCCGGAAGAATAAATCTGATCTGCCCCTGCACCACACAGGCGGCGCCGGGTTCCGGCGCCGCCTGCAACAAGGAAAAAGGAGATCATTATGGCATTTTTAGAAATTCGAAACATTCAAAAGGTCTTTGACCAACAGACCGCCCTGCGGGACGTCTCCCTGCAGATCGAAAAGGGGGAGCTCATCAGCATCCTCGGTCCCTCTGGCTGCGGCAAAACCACCCTGCTGCGCATCATCGCCGGCTTGGAGACTCCCACCTCCGGCAGCGTTTGCATCGGCGGCAAGGACTGCACTACCCTGCCCCCTGCCAAGCGCAACTTCGGCATTGTCTTTCAGTCCTACGCTCTCTTCCCCCACATGACGGTGGAGCAGAACATCCTCTTTGGCCTCAACGAGCAGAAGGGGCTCAGCCGCCAGGAGCGCCTGGCCCGCTGCCATGAGGTCCTGGAGATGGTGGGGCTGTGGGAACACCGGAAAAAGTATCCCGCCCAGATGTCCGGCGGCCAGCAGCAGCGCACCGCACTGGCCCGGGCCATCTCCCTCAAGCCCTCCTACCTGCTGCTGGACGAGCCCCTGTCCGCCCTGGACGCCAAGGTGCGGGCCAAGCTCCGGGCGGAGATCCGCCACATCCAGCGCCAGCTGGGCATCACCACCATCATGGTCACCCACGACCAGGAGGAGGCCCTGACCATGGCCGACCGGATCGTGGTCATGAACAACGCCGTGGTGGAGCAGGTGGGCACCCCCCAGGAGATCTACCACCACCCCAAGACCGCCTTCGTGGCCAACTTCATCGGCACCATGAACCTGTACCGCCGGGAGGACGGCACCTATGGTGTGCGCCCGGAGAGCATCTCCATCTCCAAGCAGAAGCAGACCCAGGAGATGGAGAACTGGCAAGGTAAGATCACCCAGGTGGAGTTCCGGGGACCCCTGACCCGGGTTTATGGCCAGCTGGACAACCAGGAGCCCATCTGTGTGGACGTGGCCTCGGAAAAAGCCATCAGCCTGTGCCTGCACCCGGAGGATGAGATCTACTTCCACATCCCCAAGGCCGGCATCATCCGCTACCCCGCCCAGGAGGTCGTCTGATATGCCGCGCCAGCAAACCCTGTCTGCCCCCTTCCTGGCCCGGCGGAAGGCACTGGGCCCGCCACGGCCCGCCACCCTGGGCATGGGGGTGATGACGGTCTTTTACGCCGTCGTGCTTCTTCTCCCTCTGTACAGCCTCTTTTCCAAGGCCTTCCTCAACCCCGACGGCTCCTTTGCCGGCCTGGCCAATTACGTCGAGTATTTCTCGACCCCCGCCCTGTCGGTCTCCATTCGTAACACCGTGGTGGTGTCGGTGGTCTCCGCCCTGCTGGGCACCGCCCTGGGCTTTGCCTATGCCTATGGCATCACCCGCACCCAGATTCGGGGGAAGGTCTTCTTCCGCTACGTTGCCCTAATCCCTCTCTTCCTGCCCACAGTGGTCCACGGGCTGAGCCTCATCTATCTCTTTGGCAACCAGGGCATCCTCACCAACCTGGGCTGGGACATCGGCCTGTACGGCAGAACGGGTATCATCCTCTCGGAGATCATCTACACCTTCCCCCAGTCCTTCCTCATGTTCTACATCTCCCTGAACTACGCCGACGGGCGGCTGTACGAGGCGGCGGACACCATGGGCTGCGGCGCACTGAAAAAGTTCCGTCAAATCACCATCCCTTCTGTGCGCTATACCCTCATCAACTCCCTCTTCGTCTGCTTCACCCTGGCCTTCACCGACTTTGGTGCCCCCAAGGTATTGGGCGGCAGCTACAACGTGCTGGCCACAGACATCTACAAGCAGGTAGCCGGGCAGTTCGACATGAACATGGGGGCTGTGGTGGGCACCCTTCTGCTCCTCCCCGCCATTGTCAGCTTTGCTGTGGACCGGATCACCGCCCGGCAGAACAACGGGACCATCAGCGCCAAGGCCAGCGCCCTGCGGGTAAAGCCCAACGCCCTGCGGGACGGGATCTTCTTCCTGCTGTGCACCCTGGTGGCCCTGTGCATGCTGGCCCTGGTGGCCGTGCTCTTCCTGGGCGCCTTCACCACCTACTACCCCTACGATCTGTCCTTCACCCTGGAGAACTTCTCTTTCAACCAGTCCACCGGCGGCTTCCAGAGCTACCTCAACTCCATCTGGATGAGCCTGCTCACCGCCGTGCTAGGCACCGCCTTCGTCTTTGTCTATGCCTGCCTCATCGAGCGCAGCAAGTGCGCCGGCGGCCTGAAGCAGGCCGGCAAACTTCTCTCCTCCCTGCCCCTGGCGCTGCCGGGCATGGTCATCGGCCTGAGCTTTATCTTTTTCTTCAATCACAAGGACAATCCCCTCAACTTCATCTACGGCACTGTCCTCATTCTGGTTCTGGCCAACCTGATCCACTTCTACTCCGTCCCCTTCGTCACCGCCAGCAGTGCCCTGAAAAAGCTGGACCGGGAGTATGAAAATGTGTCCGAGAGCATGCGGGTGCCCCCCTGGAAGACCTTCCTGCGGGTGACCGTCCCCCTGTCCCTGCCGGCGATCCTGGAGATTTTCCTCTACTACTTCATGAACTCCATGGTCACCGTCTCGGCGGTGGTCTTCCTCTACAGCGCCAAGTTCAAGATTGCCTCCATCGCCATCACCCACATGGAGGAGGCCGGCGACTTTGCCCAGGCAGCGGCCATGAGCCTGCTGATCCTGCTGGTCAACGTGGTGGCCAGAGGCCTGTACGAGCTGCTGGTGGCCAAGCTCCACGCCCGCAGCCGTGCCCGGGCCGTCCAGAATTGAGTGTTTTTCCAGAAAGGAGTCTGTTTTGTGATGTTGGAACACATCCCCGAAAATCCCTATCTTCTCCTCACCCCCGGTCCCCTGTCCACCTCCAAAGGCGTCCGCGCCGCCATGCTGCGGGACTGGTGCACCTGGGACGAGGACTATAACCAAGGCGTGGTCCAGGACATCCGCCGCCGTCTGGTAACCCTGGCCACAGAAAACCCAACCGGCTACACCGCCGTGCTGATGCAGGGCAGCGGTTCCTTTGGGGTAGAGGCCTGCCTGGGCACCGCCGTTTCCCCGAAGGACAAGGTGCTCATCCTGGCCAACGGGGCCTATGGCCTGCGCATGGCCCAGTTCCTGCAAACCATGGGCCGCCCCTATACCCTGCTGCAGTTCCCCGAGACCGTCCAGCCGGACGTGGCTGCTCTCACCGCTGCCCTAGAACAGGACCCCGCCATCACCCACGTGGCCATGGTCCACTGCGAGACCACCACTGGCATCCTCAACCCCATCGAGGACCTGGCCGCCTGCGCCAAATCCTTTGGCAAGACGGTGATGGTGGACGCCATGAGCTCCTTTGGCGGCATTCCCCTGGCCATGGACCGCCTGGGCATCGACTTTTTGGTGAGCTCTGCCAACAAGTGCATCCAGGGGGTGCCGGGCTTCTCCTTCGTCCTGGCCCGGGAGGACCTGCTGGCCCAGTGCCAGGGCAACGCCCACTCCCACAGCCTGGACCTCTACGACCAGTGGAAGACCATGGCCCCCACCGGCAAGTGGCGCTTCACCTCCCCCACCCACGTGGTGCGGGCCTTCCAGCAGGCCCTAGTGGAACTGGAGCAGGAGGGAGGCGTCGCCGCCCGCCACGCCCGCTACCAAGAGAACCAGCGGCTGCTCAGCCAGGGGATGGCCAGCCTGGGCTTTCTCCCTCTGCTGCCGGAGGCCTGCCAGTCCCCCATCATCACTTCCTTCCGATATCCCACCCCAGACTTTGACTTTTTGTCCTTCTATCAGCGCATGAAGCAGCGTGGCTTCGTGCTCTATCCCGGCAAGATCTCCCAGGCGGACACCTTCCGCATCGGCAACATCGGCCAGGTGTTCCCCCAGGATATCCATACCCTCATCCATACCATTCGAGACATTAAGGAGATGTAACAACATGAAAGTATTCTGCCTTGGCGCCGCCGGCCGCATCAGCCGGGAAGCTGTTCTGGACCTGGTCCAGCACGGGTCCTTTGACACCATCACCATCGGGGACTACAACTACGAGGAAGCCTGCAAAGTGGCCCAGTGGCTCAACGACAGCCGGGTCAACGTGGTTAAAATCGACGTAAACCAAGTCGAGGAGGCCGCCGCCCTGATGAGAGGCTATGACGTGGTCATGGACGGCACCCAGATCACCCTCAACGGCAAGTCCACCGAGTGCATTGCCAAGGCCGGCTGCCATGGGGTCAACCTCAACGGCTTCGGCGAGGAGAACCAGTGGGACGACCTGTTCCGGCAGGCAGGCAAGACCTGCGTGCCTGGCTTTGGCATGACCCCCGGCACCACCCAGATGATGGCCATGCACCTGGCCAACCAGCTGGACACCGTGGAGGAGGTCTACGTCTCCCACGGCTCCTTCCGGCCCATCGCCTTCTCCAAGTCCATCACTGAGACCACCACCTATGAGTACGACCCCGCCCTGCCCAGCCGGGTGGTCTTTGAGGATGGCAAGTTCCTCCAGGTGCCCCCCTTCGCCCGGCCCCGAAAGGTCCTGCTGCCTGAGCCCTATGGGGAGACCGTGCAGTACATCATCCCCCACTCCGAGACCGTCACCCTGGCCAAAGCCCTAAAGGACAAGGGCGTGCGGCTGATCGAGGTCCGGGGCACCTGGCCCATGCAGAACATGAACCTAGTCCGGGGCCTGTATGACTACGGCATTCTGAAAAATCCCATGGTGAAGGTAGGCGAGACCGAGGTGGGTCTGATGACCCTCATCGGGGACTATCTGGTAGACAGCGAGCAGGGCAAGCATACCGACCTGTACGGCTACGCGCTGCACATCGAGGTCATCGGCACCAAGAACGGCCAGCGCAAGCAGGGCATTCTCTACCACACCCACCCCGCCTCCGACGGCAGTGTCCCCGGCTGGGAAGGTCTGCGGGCGTACACCCGGAACGTAGCCATTCCTCTGGCCATCGCCGCCGAGCAGCTGGCCAAGGGCGCCGTGAAGCAGACGGGCATCCTGATCCCCGAAGAGGCCTTCCAGCCCCAGGTCATCTTTGACGAGCTGGCCAAGCGGGAGATCTACATGCACGAGTCCTGGACCGAGCTGTAAGGAGGCGCACCATGGCAAAGATCGAAGCGGTTATCCTGGACTGGGCAGGCACTGCGGTGGACTTCGGCTCCCAGGCGCCGGTGCAGGCCTTTGTGGAGAGCTTCCGCCAGTTCGGCATCACCCCCACCCCCGAAGAGGTGCGCACCCCCATGGGCATGCTCAAGTGGGACCACATCCACACCATGATGCAGATGCCCCGCATCCGCCAGGCCTGGCAGGAGGTCCACGGCAGCCCCTGGACCCTGGGAGACGTGGAGGCAGTCTACCGCACCAGCGAACGGGCAATTTTGAAAATTTTGAAAGACTACGCCACGCCCAAGCCCTATGTCCTTGAGGCCGTCCAGCGGCTCCGGCAGCGAGGGATCAAGATCGGCTCCACCACCGGCTACACCGATGAGATGATGGCCATTGTGGCCCCGGCGGCCCAGGCCCAGGGCTATGCCCCCGACGCCATGTTCACCCCGGACACCGTCCGAGGTAAGGGGCGCCCCTGGCCTTACATGGTCTTCCGCAACCTGGAGGCCCTGGGGGTCTCCTCCACCGCTGCCGCTCTGAAAATCGGCGACACCGCCGCAGACATCGCAGAGGGCAAAGCCGCTGGCCTGCTCTCTGTGGGTGTAGTTGAGGGCAGCTCTATCATGGGGTTGTCCCAAGAGGAGTACGAAGCCCTCTCCCCCGAGGAACAGGATGCTTGCAAGGCAAAGGTCCACCATCGGTACGAAGAACTGGGGGCCGACTTCATCCTGGAAAATATGAGCGAGCTGGATGACCTCATTTTTGATCTGGAACACCGGTAACCCACGTTCCCCCAGCGGTGAAAAGCGTCCCTCCTGGCAGGAGGGACGCTTTTTTGTGGGGACGATTATCGATGGGTCTGGCAGCCGCAGCCGCCGGAGTGCTTCTGGCTGCCGCAGGCGCAGCCGTCCGGGCAGCCGATGCAGGTTCTGCCGCTCTTTTTGGCTTTGTAGACATACCGGCCGGCCGCGGCGACAGCGAGAGCCACGATGCAGATGACAATGAAATCGATCATATCTTGTTCCTCCAATCTTTCCCGCTGTCTCAGGCAGCGGTGTTACTTCGCCCCGCTCAGGGCATATTCTGCCGCAATGTTCCGGTTGGCCCGCACGCACAGCCAGGTCACAATGGCCGCCATCACCAGCACAGCCGCCAGGCCGGGCAGGAAGCCGGCACCCACCGCGCCGGTGGTGACCAGGGTGCCCACCTGATAGACCAGGAAGCCCACGGTGTAACCGGTGCACAGCTGCAGGCCGATGCCGCCCCACAGCCACTTCTTGCTCTTCATCTCCGAGTTCATGGCGCCGATGGCCGCAAAGCACGGCGGGGTGTAGAGGTTGAACATTAGGTAAGCCAGGGCTGCCACCTTGGTGACGGCAATGATGCCCGCCACCTCGGCGCCGGAGCCCTCCAGCATGGCCAGCTCGTCGGTGTCGATGAAGTTCTCCAGGCCCACGAAGCACACAGCCAGGGTGCCCACCACGTTCTCCTTGGCGATGAACCCGGTGACCGCGGCAGCGGCCAGCTGCCAGGACAGCACCCCCACAATGGGCACCAGCAGGTAGGCAAAGGGCCCGGCGATGGAGGCCAGGATGGAGCTGTCCGCCGTCTCGGCCACCTGGAAGCTCCAGTTGAAGGTCTGCATGATCTGCACAACGGTGTTGCACAGCAGGATGATGGTTGCGGCCTTCACGATGTAAGCCCAGCCACGGGCGCACATGGCCTTGAAAGCAAACCACAGGGAGGGAGCCTTGTACTCAGGCAGCTCGATGATGAAGAAGGATTTTCTGGCCTTGTAGCCGGCGATCTTGTTCACCAGCAGGGCCCCCAGGAAGATCAAGACCACACCAGTAGCATACATGAGAAAACTCACCCAGCCTGCGTCATCGAAGAAGGCACCGGCAAACAGAGCAATGACGGGAATCTTGGCCCCGCAAGGCATGAAGGGGGTGAGCATGGCGGTGGCCCGGCGCTCCCGCTCGTTGCGGATGGTGCGGCTGGCCATAACACCGGGGATGGCACAACCGGTGCCGATGACAAAGGGAATGACCGACTTGCCGGACAAGCCCACTTTCTTGAAAATGGGGTCCAGCACCACAGACACCCGGGACATGTAACCGCAGTCCTCCAAGAGGGCGATGAGGAAGTACATCACCATCACCAGGGGCAAAAAGCCCACCACAGCACCCACGCCGCCGATGATGCCATCGGCCAGCAGGGCGGTCAGCAGGGGATTTGCCCCCGCCAGGGCCTCGGTCACGGACTCCTGCAGGCCTTCGATCAAAGTCACCAGGCCGGGGATGGTGGTGCCGTTGGCAAGCTCCAGTCCATCGGCGATCCAGGGGCCCACCCACACCTGGGAGATCTGGAAGACCAGGAACATCACCCCGGCGAAAATCGGGATACCCAGCAGAGGGTGGGCCAGGATGGCGTCGATTTTGTCGCTGGTGCCGGTCTGCTTGGTCAGCACCTTCCGCTGCTCCACCTGGCTCACCAGGCCGTTGACGAAGTCAAAGCGCTTGCGGTCGGCCTGCTCCACGGCCTGCTTGTCGGTCAGGTCGATCTCCCCCTGGGTGTAGGGGGCCTTCTGGCCCTTGCCCTTCTGGGCCAGGGCGGCCTCCACCACGTTTTTCAGGCCAGCGGCGGAGGTGGACACCGTCTCCACCACCGGGCAGCCCAGCTTCTGGGCCAGGGCAGCGGTGTCGATCTTGGTCTCTTTTTTGGCGTTCAGGTCGCTCTTGTTCAGGGCTACCACCACGGGGATGCCCAGCTCCAGCAGCTGGGTGGTGAAGAAGAGGCTGCGGCTGAGGTTGGTGGCGTCGACGATGTTGACGATCACGTCCGGCTTCTCGTGCTTCACGTAAGCGCTGGTGATGCTCTCCTCCGAGGTGAAGGGGGACATGGAATAGGCGCCAGGCAGGTCCACCGCAAGGAGTGCTTCTCCCCCGCTATGGTAGGCCTGTTTGATGGGGTGTTCCTTTTTCTCCACCGTCACCCCGGCCCAGTTACCCACCTTTTCGTTGCGCCCGGTCAGGGCGTTGTACATGGTGGTCTTGCCGGAGTTCGGGTTGCCCGTTAAGGCAATTCTCATAGTAGTTCCTCCTCTGTCTGTCGGTCTCTCAAACGCTATTACAAAACGCCCACAAGTTACCCTATGCTAACACCAGGGCGCAGTAATCCCCTGCCAAATCCCGGCGGGACCTAGATGGAAATGGCCACCGCCAGGCATTGGTCGATATTGTATCTGCCGTCCTTGATGGAGACTACACAGCCTCCCCTGCGGCGGGCCACCACGGTGATGGGTTCCCCCTCGTAGCAGCCCAGGGAGAACAGGAAGGCGTTGAGCTCCTCATCGTCGGTTTCGATCCCCTGGATGATGTATTCCTTTCCCTCCATGGCTTCTGCCAGTGTCATCGCTCTCACCTGCCTCCCCTCCGTTTTCCAGTGTGCCTTGCAGTTAGCAAAGCACAACTCTTAGGTCAAGAAAAAGGTTAGCTGCCACTAACCGTATAGATCATAGCGTACTTCCCCTCGCTTGTCAAGCCTCTTTTTGCGTTTGGGGGAAATTTTCTTTCGGACGCAGGGCCGCCAGGGGAGGGCCGCCCTCTCACCCGCCGGCTGGAAAAGGGCCCCCCTCTCTCTCCTCCTGGGGCAGGACCTGGCAGTCCGCCACCTCCACGCGATGGCTCCGCCCGGACCCCTGGCTCTCCAGCCGCACCCGAAAGGTCAGGGGTAGCTCCCAGACCCCCACCAGAAGGTGGTCGGGGAAAACCGTCACCCGCTGGATCACCGCATCCAGCAGCCACGGCCCCTCGGCCAGGGCCTGGTCCACCAGCTGACGGGCCCGCTGGGCCTGGTCCAGCCGGCTGCCCGCCGCTTCCTGGGCGGCCAAGCGGGCCTGCAGGCGGTCTATCTCCCCCTGGCAGCGGGCGGCCTGGCTGGCCCACTCTTCCCTGGGCAGGGTCCCGTCCAGATAGGCCTCCAGGGCCCGCTGGCGTCGGGCCCGCTGGCGAGCCAAAGCCCGGTGCAGTTCCGCTGCCCCGGTCTCTTCCTCTGCCCAGGCCTCTTCCAGCCCAGCCAGAAGGCTCTGGCGGATGGCCTGCCGGTCCAGGGGAAGCAGTGCCAGGACGTGGGCAGCGGCGGCCTCCATCCCCTTGCCGCTCAGGCTTTTGGCCGGGCAGCCCGCCGCCCTCCCCCGGCAGACGAACCGCCGATAGACCTGGCCCTGCTTCCCATGGGTGGTTTTGGCCGTGAAGGTCTTGCCGCACAGGCCGCAGACCACCTTGCCGGAGTACCAGTGGCGGCCAGAGTACCGCCGGCCTTCCCCCGCCAGGTCCCGCCGGCGGGCCAGCTCCTCCTGGACGGCCAGAAAGTCCGCCCGGCTGACAATGGCCTCGTGGTGGTCCCGCAGCAGCAGCTGGGGCTGCCGGCCGTCGTTGGGGATTTTTTTGTGGGTCAGGTGGTCGGTGGTGAGGTACTTCTGCTGGAGCAGGTCGCCGGTGTACTTCTCGTTGCGCAGCAGCCGTAGCACCGCCGTGGAGGACCAGGCACCCCCCGGCCCCAGGGGCGGGGCGATGCCCGCCTGGGTGAGCTCCCGGGCAATGACATAGGTCCCCTTCCCCTCGGCCAGGAACTTGCGGTAGACCGCCCGCACCACTTCCGCCTGTTCCGGCCGCACCGTCAGCCGGCCGTGGGACAGGGTGTAGCCATAGAGGGAGTCGTTGCCGAAGACCACCCCCCGCCTCATGGCCTGGGCCTGGCCCCAACGGGTGCGCTGGGAGATCTTCCGGCTCTCCTCCTGGGCCACGCTGGCCATGATGGTCAGGCGGAACTCCCCGTCCTCCTGGCGGGTATCGATGCCGTCGTTGAGGAAGATCACCCCCACGCCCTGGGCTTTCAGCTCCCGGGTCAGGGCCAGGGTGTCCACGGTGTTCCGGGCGAACCGGGAGACCTCCTTGGTGACGATCAGGTCGATCTCCCCGGCCAGGGCCAGCTGGACCATCCGCCGGAACTGGGGCCGCCGAGCCGCGGAGGTCCCCGACAGGCCCTCGTCGGCAAAGACCCCCGCCGGCGCCCAGTCCTGGTGTCCCTGGATGTACTGGGCGAAGTAGGCCTGCTGGGCCGCCAGGGAACTGCGCTGGTCCTCCTTGTCCGTGGAGACCCGGCAGTAGGCCGCCACCCGCAGGGGGCCCTCTGGTCTTTCCGTTGTGTGCGCCATGCCTTCCCCTCCCCTTTCCGGGCCCGCCGGGCCTGTGCTATAACCCTATGTGAGGGGAGTCGGTCCTATTTCAAAAACCGCTGGTCATAAAGAAAAAAGGAGACAGGAAAAACCTGTCTCCCTTTTGCTTTCTCTGGTTACTGATCCGCTGGGAGCACCCTGGCCAGGTACTCCGCCCGGATGTCCTCGGGCACCAAACTGCCGCCGGTAGCCCAGACGATGTGGACGGCGTTGGCCAGGACCGTTTCGGTCAGGCCGTGGCGGGCGCAGTAGTCCCGGGTCTCCTCCGCCCGGCACAGGGCCGCCGGCCCCTGGAAGGCCGCGCAGCTGGAGGGCTCGATCTGCTCCCCCTGGGTGCCATAGAGCAGGCGGAGGTAGTCGTAGAGCCGGCTGTCCCGAACGGTAAAGGCCCCGGAGAGCAGGTTGGTCATGATGCGGGTGACAAAGCTGGACGGGCTGGCGCAGGCCAGGCCATCGGCCTCGGTTTTGCCGGTCAGGCCGTAGTCCCGGACGTTGGCCTTCTCAAACCGCTGGGTGGCCGTCCCCAGCAGGACGGAGGGGCATTCCACCGGCTCGACGAAGAAGCAGTGGACGTGGTCCCCGTACAGCCGCTTCAGGCCGTAGGTGACCCCCCCGGGGGCGCCACCCACCCCGGCAGGGATGTAGACCAGCAGAGGGTGCTGTTCGTCCACCGTCACCCCCTGCTGGGCCAGCTGGCCGGCCAGGCGGCCGGCGGCCACGGCGTAGCCCAGGAAGAGGGGGACGGACTTCTCGTCGTCCACGAAGTAGCTAGCCGGGTCGGCCTGGGACTGGCGGCGGCCCTCCTCCACGGCCTTGGAGTAGTCCTGGGCATACTCGATGACCTCCACCCCCTTGCTGCGCAGCAGGTCCTTTTTCCACTGCTTGGCGTCAGCGGACATGTGGACGATCACCCGGAAGCCCAGGGCGGCGCTCATGATGCCGATGGACAGGCCCAGGTTGCCCGTGGAGCCCACCTGGACGGTGTACCGGCCCAGGAAGGCCCGCATTGGGTCGGTGTCGAACTTCTCATAGGACTCCCCCGGGGCCAGCATGCCCCCAGCCAGGGCCAGCTCCTCGGCGTGTTGGAGGACCTCGTAGATCCCGCCCCGGGCCTTCACCGACCCGGCGATGGCCAGGTGGCTGTCCTTTTTCAGAAACAGCCGGCCGGGGATAGGGCCGCTTCCGGCCTGCTCCAGGGCCTGGCGCATGGCCTCGATCTCCACCAGGGGGGACTCGATGAGGCCGTTTTCCGGCCGGGTCTCAGGAAAGGCCCGGCGGAGGAAAGGGGCAAACCGGCTCAGGCGGGCCTCGGCATCGGCGATGTCCTGCTCCGAGACCACCAGGTCGCACAGGCCCCGCACCAGATCGAAGGGCAGCCAGCGGGGATTCTGCCAGGCGGTCTCCTGTCGCCGGCGGATGGTCTCCAAGGTGCGCTCGCTCTGGTCAAACAGCGCTTCGTTCATGTTTTGTGCCTCCTATTGTCAAAAATACGCTCTCTTTTGGCAACGTTCTCCTGTCTGCCACCGCTATTATAGCAGATAAGCGGGGGCTTTTCCCACTCCCAGGAAAACTTTTTTGGGGATGGGCGGCGAGCCCTCTCCCCTCTGCCGGTCCCATCGGTACGGCGGTGGGCACCGCGTTGGCCACCATGCACTCCTCTCGGGCGTAGTAGTCAAAGACCCGCAGGCCCCGGTCCTCCGCCGCTTGACGGTCGGCGTCTTTCACCAGCCCGCCGCAGAGAATCTGCCCCGGGGAAAGGTGGGCCAGCAGGGTGGACAGGGGAAGCTTTTCCCCGCTCAGAGGGGTGTGAAGCAGCCCCTCGGCCTGGGTCACCGGCAGGGGCAAGATCACACAGTGGGCCAGGGTCAGGCCGGGGCCCAGAGGCTCCGGGACCAAGGTCCCCCCTTCCAGGGCGCTGACGTGGACCGTGTGGCCCTCCTCCTCCAACAGTTTTGCCAGGGCCAGCTGGCGGCCGTCGCCGCCCACGAGCCAAAAATTACGTTCTCGATCCATCCATTCCATAGACCATCCTCCCTCCGCTCCCATCCTATGCAACAGGGGAAATTTTGGGACCGGAGGGGGCGGGGGCAGAACCCGTCCCCGGCCAGGCAAAAGAAAACCCCGCGCCGGGAAACCGGCGCGGGGCTGGGTGTGTCTGGGTCAGACGGTGGGGTCGTCGTTGGGGGCAAAGCCGCCGGCGGGGATGACGAAGATGTCCGAGGCGCCTTCCTCCTCTTCCTCGGGGTCGAAGAGGGGGAAGCCCCCCTGGATGAGGAAGGTGCGGATGGTCTCCTCGGCCTGGCTGTAGTCCAGGCTGGGGTCAGAGAAAGAGTTGACGAAGGTCTCCAGGTGGGCCATCATCCGGTCGGCCCGGGGGCTGTACTCCTTGTCGATCTCAAACTCCTTGTTCATGCTTCCCCGAAAGCGCTTGGCAGTCTCCGTGTCGTAGACGGGGGTGAGGAAGAGGTTGAACATCCCCAGGCTCTCGTAGTCGTAAAAGCCGTTGTACTTCACCAAGTCCGCCGGCTCGTTGACCTCCGGGCACAGGAAGGCGGTCTCCGGCAGCTGGCCGCCGTTGGCCGCCCGGAGGGCCTCCTCTTCCGGACCGGGGCGGTAGCAATCCATGCAGCAGGACTTGGACAGCCAGTCATTCACCATCGCCACCACGTCCTGCACGTTGTGGTAGCTGGCAAAGTGCGTCACGTTGCGCTCCTCGCCGCTGGTGGCATACATCAGCACAAAAAAATGGTCGCTCATGGTCAAGGTCTCCTTTGCGTTATGGTTCCTCCAAGGTGCAGCCCAGCAGGCGGACCTCGGGCTCCAGCTCCACGCCGGTCTCCCGACGGACCGTATCCCGGACCAGACGGATGAGGGTCAAAATGTCACGGCAGGTGGCCCCGCCGGTGTTGATGACAAAACCCGCGTGCTTCTCCGACACCTGGGCGCCGCCCACCGACGTCCCCTTCAAGCCGCACTGCTCAATCAGCCCCCCGGCAAAGTGGCCGGCCGGCCGCTTGAAGGTGCTGCCCGCGCTGGGGTACTCCAGGGGCTGCTTGGCCCGGCGGCGCTGGGCCAGGTCGGCCATCTTGGCCCGGATGGCCTGGGGGTCCCCCGGGGCCAGGTCCAGGCCCGCGCCGGTGATCAGCCAGGGCAGGTGGGAGAAGACGCTGTGCCGGTAGCCCAGTTCCAGCTCTGGCCCGGCCAGCCGGTGGGGCTGGCCCTCCAGGTCCAGGCAGTCCACCCAGGCGATCACCTGGGCCAGCTCCCCATCGTAGGCACCGGCGTTCATGAACACGCCGCCCCCCAGGGTGCCGGGGATGCCGTGGGCAAATTCCAGCCCTGTCAGCCCCTGCTCGGCGGCAAACGCGGCCGCCTGGGCCAGGGTGACGCCGCTGGCCACGTACAGCCCCGTCTCCCCCCGGCGCTCCAGCCGGGTCAGGCCGCCAGCCAGCTTAATGAGGAAGGCGTCCACCCCCTCGTCGGCCACCAGCAGGTTGGAGCCCTTCCCTAGGAAAAAGGGGCGCACCCCCTCCTGGGCCGCCAGGGCCAGCACGGCGCGCAGCTCCTCCTCCCCCCGGGGCAGGGCCATCAGGGCCGCCGGGCCCCCCACCCGGAAGGTGGTGTGCCGGGCCATCGGTTCTCCCCGCCGCAGGTCCAGGCCGGGCAGGTGCTTGTTCAACTGTTCGTACAGGGTGTTCAATGGGTCCATGGGCCCCTCCCTCTCCAAATTCGTTCTGTTGGGTATTATAGCAGATTCCTCTGGGAAATAGTAGTGCCTTTGAAAATTTCCCCGTCTGCGCACAAGCGGCACGGCCGCGGAAGCTCCGCGGCCGTGCCGAACTGTAGCAGAATCAGAAGGGGCTTAGTTCTCCTCCAGGGAGATGGAGAGGACCTCGTCCTCCTCCACGGCGGGCTCCAGAGAGATCTCCCCCTCCTCGAAGGACATGCCCAGCAGGTCCTCCGCCTCGTCCTGGGGCTCCTGGGCCTCCTGGACTGCGGCGGCTACTGCGGCATACCCGGTCTTGGGGGGCTCCTCCTCCCGGGGGTTCACCTGGCGGTACATGGACAGGCCGGAACCGGCAGGAATGAGCTTGCCGATGATGACGTTCTCCTTCAGGCCGATCAGGTGGTCCACCTTGCCCTTGATGGCGGCCTCGGTGAGGACCTTGGTGGTCTCCTGGAAGGAGGCAGCGGAGAGGAAGGAGTCGGTGGCCAGAGAGGCCTTGGTGATGCCCATGAGCAGGGTGGTGGCGGTGGGCAGGACCAGCTCGCTGCCGTCCTCGTGCTTCTCACCAGCCTCGATGCGGGCCTGGACCGCCGCCTTGGCGTCCAGGTACTCCATGAGCTCGATGGTGGCGCCGGAGAGCAGCTGGGAATCGCCGGGTTCCTCCACCCGGACCTTGCGCATCATCTGGCGCACGATGATCTCGATGTGCTTGTCGTTGATGTCCACGCCCTGCTGACGGTAGGGCTTCTGGACTTCCTGGATGAGGTAGTCGTGAACGGCGGACACGCCCCGGATGCGCAGCACCTCGTGGGGAGACAGGGCGCCCTCGGTGAGCTGGTCGCCCTTGTTCACCCAGTCGCCGTCCTTGCAGCGGATGCCGGCACTGTAGGGCAGGGCGTAGCTGACCACCTCGCCGTCGTCGGCGGTGATGGTCACGTTACAGATGGTGATCCGCTTGCTCTCCTCCAGGCTCACCCGGCCGCTGATCTCCGCCAGCTGGGCCATCTTCTTGGGCTTGCGGGCCTCAAAGAGTTCCTCAACACGGGGAAGACCCTGGGTGATGTCGCCGCCGGCCACGCCGCCGGTGTGGAAGGTACGCATGGTCAGCTGGGTACCGGGCTCGCCGATGGACTGGGCAGCGATGATGCCCACGGCCTCGCCCTCGCCCACAGGCTCGCCGATGGCCAGGTTCACGCCGTAGCAGCGGGAGCAGACCCCGTTGCGGGCCCGGCAGGTGAGCACCGAGCGGATCTCCAGGCTGTGGATGCCCCGGCTCTCCAGAACCGTGGCGTCCTCCATGGTGAGCATGTGGTCCTTGGGGAAGAGGAGCTCGCCGGTCTCGGGGTCCACCACGTCGTTGACGGGGTAGCGGCCCTTCAGACGCTCGGCGAAGGTCTCGATGACCTGGCCGTGCTCGCTGATCTCCCGGACGGTGATGCCCTCGGTGGTGCCGCAGTCGTGCTCCCGGATGATGACCTCCTGGGACACGTCCACCAGACGGCGGGTCAGGTAGCCCGAGTCGGCGGTCCGCAGGGCGGTATCGGCCAGGCCCTTCCGGGCACCTCTGGAGGAGATGAAGTACTCCAGCACCGATAGGCCCTCACGGAAGTTGGCCTTGATGGGGATCTCGATGGTGCGGCCGGAGGTATCGGCCATCAGGCCGCGCATGCCGGCCAGCTGACGGATCTGGGCCATGGAGCCACGGGCGCCGGAGTCGGCCATCATGAAGATGGGGTTGTATCGGTCCAGGCCGGCCTGGAGGGCGTCGGTGACGTCCTTGGTGGTCTGCTCCCAGGCCTTGACCACCAGGCGATACCGTTCGTCGTTGGTGAGGAAGCCCCGCTTGAACTGGCTCTCGATCTTCACGATCTCCTGCTCGGTCTGCTGGATGAGGGGGTACTTCTTCTGGGGGACGGTCATATCGTAGATGGAGACCGTCAGGGAGCCCAGGGTGGAGTAGTGGTAGCCCCGGGCCTTGATGATGTCCAGCACCTCCGCCGACTGGGTGAAGCCATGGCGCAGGATGCACTTGTCGATGATCTTGCCCAGCTGCTTCTTGCCGCAGACGAAGTTGATCTCAGGCTCGAAGCACTCCTCGGGGTCGTTCCGGTCCACAAAGCCCAGGTCCTGGGGAATGCCCTCGTTGAAGATCAGCCGGCCCACGGTGGTGCGCACCAGCTTGTGGCGCTCCTGGCCGTCCACAGTGGCGGTCATGCGCACCAGGATGGGCACGTGGAGCTCCAGCTGGCCCTCGTCATAGGCCAGGCGGGCCTCGTCGGGGCTGGCAAAGGCGTGGAGGAGCTCCTTGGGCAGCTGGTCAGTGCCTGCCACCTGGCGCACCTCATAGCCGGAGGTGGGCATCAGGCGGCCGGGGATCTCCACCCAGATGTGGTCGCTCTCGCTGATCTGGCCGGCGTCCAGCGCGGCCACCGCGTCGGCCACGGTGTCGTAGGTGTACGCCGGGTCGGCGGGGGCGTCCTTCTCGTAGGTCAGGTAGTAGGAGCCCAAAACCATATCCTGGGTGGGCACGGTGACCGGGCCGCCGTCCTGGGGACGCAGGAGGTTGTTGGCAGAGAGCATGAGGATGCGGGCCTCTGCCTGGGCCTCGGCGGACAGGGGCACGTGGACGGCCATCTGGTCGCCGTCGAAGTCGGCGTTGAAGGCGGTACACACCAGGGGGTGGAGCTTGATGGCCCGGCCTTCCACCAGCACCGGCTCGAAAGCCTGGATGCCCAGACGGTGGAGGGTGGGGGCGCGGTTGAGCATGACGGGGTGCTCCTTGATGATGAAGTCCAGGGCGTCCCAGACCTCAGCCCGGCCCCGGTCCACCATTTTCTTGGCGGACTTGATGTTGTTGGCCAGGCCGTCCTCCACCAGCTTCTTCATGACGAAGGGGCGGAAGAGCTCGATGGCCATCTCCTTGGGCAGGCCGCACTGATAGATCTTCAGCTCGGGGCCCACCACGATAACGGAACGGCCGGAGTAGTCCACGCGCTTGCCCAGCAGGTTCTGACGGAACCGGCCCTGCTTGCCCTTGAGCATGTCGGACAGGGACTTGAGGGCCCGGTTGTTGGCGCCGGTGACGGCACGGCCCCGGCGGCCGTTGTCGATGAGGGCGTCCACAGCCTCCTGGAGCATCCGCTTCTCATTGCGGATGATGATGTCGGGGGCAGTGAGCTGGATCAGGCGCTTGAGGCGGTTGTTGCGGTTGATGACCCGGCGGTACAGGTCATTCAGGTCCGAGGTGGCGAAGCGGCCGCCGTCCAGCTGGACCATGGGCCGGATCTCCGGGGGGATCACCGGCAGCACGTCGATGATCATCCACTCGGGCTTGTTGCCAGACAGGCGGAAGGCGTCCACCACTTCCAGGCGCTTGACGATCCGGGCCTTTTTCTGGCCGGAGGCGTGCTGGAGCTCTTCCCGCAGCTGCACGGACAGCTCCTCCAGGTCGATGTCGGCCAGCAGTTTCTTCACGGCCTCGGCGCCCATGCCGGCGTCGAAATCGTCCTCGTACTTCTCCCGCAGCTCCCGATACTCCTTCTCCGAAAGGATCTGGTTCTTGGTCAGGGGAGCGTAGCCGGGATCGGTGACGATGTAGGCGGCGAAATACAGGACCTTCTCCAGGATGCGGGGGGACAGGTCCAGCAGCAGGCCCATCCGGGAGGGAATGCCCTTAAAATACCAGATGTGGGAGACCGGAGCGGCCAGCTCAATGTGGCCCATCCGCTCCCGGCGGACGTTGGCCCGGGTGACCTCCACGCCGCAGCGGTCGCAGATCTTGCCCTTGTAGCGGATCTTCTTGTACTTGCCGCAGTGGCACTCCCAGTCCTTGGTGGGGCCAAAGATCCGCTCGCAGAACAGGCCGTCCCGCTCGGGCTTGAGGGTGCGGTAGTTGATGGTCTCGGGCTTTTTTACCTCGCCATAGGACCAGTCGCGGATCTGTTCCGGGGAAGCGATACCAATACGAATGGCGTCAAACTCAGCATAACTCATATCCATCGTCCTCCCTTTTCTTATTCTTCAAAGTCGCCGTCGCCGTAGTCGTCGTCCGCGTCGCTCTCGTCGTCGCCGGCGTCTACGGTCAGGTCGTCGTCGTCACTGGATTCCTTGATGGTGTAGCCTGCCGCGGAGAACTGGACGTCGGCATCCTCCCGATAGGGCTCGTAGTCGTCGTCCCGGATCTGGTTGATGTTCTGATATCCTTCGTCCTCGTCGTCCCGCAGCTCGATCTCCTCGCCCTGGGCGTCCAGGACCTTGATGTCCAGGCACAGGGCCTGCAGCTCCTTGACCAGAACCTTGAAGGACTCGGGGATGCCGGGAGAGGGCACGTTGTGGCCCTTGACGATGGCCTCGTAGGTGCGCACACGGCCGGTGACGTCGTCGGACTTGACGGTGAGGATCTCCTGCAGGGTGTAAGCCGCGCCATAGGCCTCCAGGGCCCAAACTTCCATTTCGCCGAAGCGCTGGCCGCCGAACTGGGCCTTGCCGCCCAGAGGCTGCTGGGTGACCAGGGAGTAGGGGCCGGTGGAACGGGCGTGGATCTTATCGTCCACCAGGTGGTGCAGTTTCAGGAAGTACACATAACCCACGGTGACGGGGTTTTCAAACATTTCGCCGGTGCGGCCGTCGTAGAGCTTGGTCTTGCCGTCGGCCAGACGCAGGCGGCCTTCCTTGCGCCAGATGCGCACCTGGTGCTCGTCGGCCATCTCCTCCTGGTCCAGGCGGCGCACGTCGGTGCCGTCCTCGGTGACCAGGTAGAGCTGCTTGCCGGCGATGGTCTCGTTGGGATAGACCTCCCGGAACAGGCCGGCCTGAGCCAGCAGCTCCATGATGTCCTTCTCGTCGGCGCCGTTGAAGACGGGGGTGGCCACCTTCCAGCCCAGGGCCTGGGCAGCGCGGCCCAGATGGACCTCCAGCACCTGGCCGATGTTCATACGGGAAGGCACGCCCAGGGGGTTCAGCACGATGTCCAGGGGGGTGCCGTCGGGCAGGAAGGGCATATCCTCCTGGGGCATGATGCGGGAGACCACGCCCTTGTTGCCGTGGCGGCCGGCCATCTTGTCGCCCACGGAGATCTTCCGCTTCTGGGCGATGTACACCCGGACGACCATGTTCACACCGGGGCCCAGCTCGTCGCCGGCCTCTCGGGTGAAGACCTTCACGTCCACGATGATGCCGCTCTCGCCGTGGGGCACTTTCAGGGAGGTGTCACGGACCTCCCGGGCCTTCTCGCCAAAGATGGCCCGCAGCAGGCGCTCCTCAGCGGTCAGGTCGGTCTCGCCCTTGGGGGTGACCTTGCCCACCAGGATGTCCCCGGCGTGGACCTCGGCGCCCACCCGGATGATGCCCCGCTCGTCCAGATCCTTCAGGGCGTCGTCGCCCACGTTGGGGATGTCGCGGGTGATCTCTTCGGGGCCCAGCTTGGTGTCCCGGGCCTCGGTCTCGTACTCCTCGATGTGGATGGAGGTAAACACGTCGTCCTTGACCATCCGCTCGTTGAGGAGGATGGCGTCCTCGTAGTTGTAACCTTCCCAGGTCATAAAGCCCATGAGGATGTTCTTGCCCAGGGAGATCTCGCCCTGGTTGGTAGAGGGGCCGTCGGCGATGACGTCGCCCTTCTTCACCCGGTCACGCAGGGAGACAATGGGCTTCTGGTTGATGCAGGTGCCGTGGTTGGAGCGCAGGAACTTGATGAGGGGGTAATCCACCACTTCCCCGCTGTCATAGCGCACAGTGATGCTGGTGGCGGAGACCCGGGTGACCTCGCCGTCGCCCTCGGCCAGAACGGCAATCTCAGAGTCGATGCAGTTCTTGTGCTCCATGCCCGTGGCCACGATGGGGGCCTGGGTGGTGAGCAGGGGCACGGCCTGGCGCTGCATGTTGGCACCCATCAGGGCACGGTTGGCGTCGTCGTTTTCCAGGAAGGGGATCATGGCCGTGGCGATGGAGACCATCATCTTGGGGGAGACGTCGATGTAGTCCACCTTCTCCCGGTCCACCTCCACGATCTCGTTGCGGTGGCGGCAGGTGATGCGCTTGTTGGCCAGGCAGCCGTTCTCGTCCACAGGCTCCGTGGCCTGGCCCACCATGTACTCGTCCTCGATGTCGGCGGTCATGTACTCCACCTCGTCGGTGAGGAAGCCCGTGGCCTTGTCCACCTTTCGGTAGGGGGCCTCAATGAAGCCATAGCGGTTGATTCTGGCGTAGGTGGCCAGATAGGAGATCAGGCCGATGTTGGGACCTTCGGGGGTCTCGATGGGGCACATGCGGCCGTAGTGGCTGTAGTGGACGTCACGGACGTCGAAGGAAGCCCGGTCACGGGACAGGCCGCCGGGGCCCAGGGCGGACATACGGCGCTTGTGGGTCAGCTCTGCCAGGGGGTTGGTCTGGTCCATGAACTGGCTCAGGGGGGAGGAGCCGAAGAACTCCTTGATGGCAGCGGTCACCGGCCGGATGTTGATGAGGGACTGGGGGGTGACGATATCCAGGTCCTGGATGGTCATCCGCTCCCGGATCACCCGCTCCATGCGGGAAAAGCCGATGCGGAACTGGTTCTGCAGCAGCTCGCCCACGCAGCGCAGGCGGCGGTTGCCCAGGTGGTCGATGTCGTCGGGGGTGCCCACGCCATGGGACAGGGAGCAGAGGTAATTGATGGAGGCCATGATGTCATCCACAATGATGTGCTTGGGCACCAGATCGTCCTTGTGCTCGATGACGGCTTCCTTCAGGGCTTCCTCATCGCCGGCACACTGATCCAGCAGCTGGCAGAGGACCTCAAAGCGGACTTTCTCCGTGATGCCGCACTCCTCGGGATCGAAGGAGACAAAGGGGGCCATGTCTACCATGCGGTTGGAGAAGACTTTGACAATCTGGCCGTCCACATCCACCAAAGCCTCGCCTACCCCTCGGGCCTCCAGGTCCTGGGCCTGGGCACGGGTGAGGGTCTGGCCAGCCTCGGCGATGATCTCGCCGGTGCGGGGATCGGCCACCGGGGCAGCCAGCTTCTGGCCGGACAGCCGGGGCCACAGGGAGAGCTTCTTGTTGAACTTATAGCGGCCCACCGCAGACAGGTCATACCGGCGGGGATCGAAGAACAGGCCGTTGATGAGGGACTCGGCCGAGTCCAGGGTGGGGGGCTCACCGGGCCGGAGCTTGCGGTAGATCTCCAGCATGGACTCCTCCCGGGTTTTGCAGGTGTCCTTTTCCAGGGTGCTCACCAGCAGGGGCTCTTCCCCAAAGAGCTCCAGGATCTCGGCATCGGTCTGGGGGCCCACTGCCCGGATCAGGCAGGTGACGGGGAGCTTACGGTTCTTGTCGATGCGGACGTTGAAGATGTCGGACAGGTCGGTCTCGTACTCCAGCCAGGCGCCCCGGTAAGGGATGACCGTCACAGCGTACGTAATGTTGTCGGCCTTATCCGCGTTGCGGGCATAGTAGACGCCGGGAGAGCGGACGATCTGGGAGACGATGACGCGCTCGGCGCCATTGATGACGAAGGTGCCGCCCTTGGTCATCAGGGGGAAGTCGCCCATGAAGATCTCCTGTTCCTTGATCTCCTCGGTCTCCTTGTTGCGCAGGCGCACCCGCACCTTCAGGGGGGCGGCGTAGGTGGCGTCCCGGGCCTTGCACTCCTCCACAGAGTACTTGGGCTTCTCGTCCATGGTGAAGTCGATGAAGGACAGCTCCAGGTTTCCGTTGTAGTCCCCGATGGTGGCGACATCCCGGAAGACCTCCTGCAGGCCGGTATCCAAAAACCACTGATAGGATTTCTTCTGGATCTCTAGCAGGTTGGGCATCTCCAGCACTTCTTCGTGGCGGGCAAAGCTCTTGCGCAGGGTTTTTCCGTAGTATACATCCTTTACCATTGCTCTTGACCAGTCCTTTCGCTGAAAAGGTGTCGTATCTTGTTTCTTGCGATCACGCGGCGGCGTGGAAAAAACTTTTGGGAAGCGGTTGTCTTTTTCGCTGATTTCTGCTATACTGTCTCCAGACTGGGAGGGAATTCCTTCCTGATCCGCAGATAATATCAAGGTATTATACCACTCACCCTTGGGAAAGTCAATCGTTTCCCAGGGCTTTTTTTGTGCTTTTTTCTGTCTCCCGAAAAAAATCCCGCCCTCCAGGCGGCCCGATGGCCGGCAGAAGGGCGGGATTTCCTTATCCTTTTTTCATGGCATACTGAATGATGATTTCTGCGCATGCCTCCTTGCCAACGGGGCTGCTGTTGAGGCTCAAGTGATAGTTTTTCAGGTCCCCCCACTTCCGCTTGGTCAGGTAGTGGTAATAGGACTCCCGGGCAGCGTCGGTGTTGCGCACCCGGCGGGCAGCCTGCTCGGGGGTGTCCCCATAGGTATCCATGGCGTACTGGAGCTTGTCCTTCCAGTGGGCATACAGGAAAACGTTGACCGTGTTGGGCACGTCCCGGAGGATATAGTCCGCGCCCCGGCCCACAATGATGCAGGGCCCCTCCTCCGCGATGCGGCGAATGGTCTGGGCCTGGGCCAGAATGGCCCGGTCGTAGGCGGAGATGCTCCCGCTGGGGAAGATCCAGGACAGCAGACTTCTGCCGGTGTCGTGCTCCTCCGTGCCTTTGATCATCTCCTCCGTCAGGCCAGATTTCTCCGCGGCAATCTTGATGATCTCCTTGTCATAATAAGGAATCTTCAGCACCGCCGCGATCCGCTTGGCCACCGTGTGACCGCCGGCGCCGTATTCCCGGCCGATGGTGATGATATGCTTGCAGGTATTCACAGCACTTCCCTCTCCAGATGTTTAGTTCCAGTTGCGGACCGCCTCGCGGACCCGCTGTTCAGCCTTTACCAGCTCTTCCTCCACAGGGTAGCCGATCACGTCGGTGCACTCTGCTGCCACCCAGTCCAGTTTGGTAAAGCCCATCATGTTGCTCAACAGGGTCTTGAGATAATCAAAGCCACAGTTGCGATCCATAATGGGGCCGCCAGCGGTGGTCACATAGAGCATCCGGTCCCCCTTGCACAGGCCGTGGGGCCGGCCATCCTCACCATAGGCGAAAGTGACGCCGCTGACGGAGATGTGTTCGATATAGCAGCGCAGCAGGGAGGGGAACTGATACTCCCAATAGGGCGCCCCCACCAGAATCACATCCGCCCCGGCAAACTGGCGGGCATAGCGGAACATGGGGTGGTCAAACTTCCCAGCCACCTCCAGCTCGTGGCGCTGGGCCAGAGTATCACTGTGTAAAGGCAGCAGTTCTTCCTTGTCCAGACACAGCTCCTCCACCTGTGCCTGGGGGAAGCAGGATGCAATCTCATCCAGCGCCGCCCGGCACAGCCGGAGGGTCCGGGATTCCTCCCCACGGATGCAGCAGTTGACAAACAAAATCTTCATTTTCGCCCTTCCTTTCTCCACTTGGCTTGGTTTCGCTCATTGTACCATACAACCCGCCCCCTTGCAACTCGCCTCCCCACCCACACCCTCTCTCTTTCTCTTCCCCAACACAACAAAAAAAAGCGACCCCCTTCCCCACCTCCCAAAAAGGCGAAAAAAAGCGTCGCAGACTTCCGGCTCTCGCAAGAGCCGGAAAGAAAACATATTCCATTTTTTGCAGCTCTGCCGGTGAAAAAATACTTCTCGCCGCAAGTGTGCGGGCCCTCCGGGCCCGTGCGCGCAGTCGGCTGCATCCCCTCAAATTTTGGAGCCCAGCGCAGCGGGTCCCAAATTTCAGCCTACAAGTGTGAACACCCCGGCCGCAAGCGGCCGGGGTGTCTACGCGCAGGGGGCTGCATCCCCCCAAATTCAATTATTGGAGCCCAGCGCAGTGGGTTCAAACATTCTCACACCAGCTGGATAATAGCCATCTCGGCCGCATCGCCCCGGCGGGGGCCCATGCGAACGATCCGGGTGTAGCCGCCGTCACGGGTCATGTACTTCTGGTTCATCTCGGTGAACAGCTTGTGAGCCACGTCCTCCTTAGTGATGAAAGCCAGAGCCTGACGGTATGCGGCCAGGTCGTTCTTCTTGGACAGAGTGATCATCTTCTCAGCCAGAGGAGCCACCTCCTTGGCACGGGCCAGGGTGGTCTTGATCTGGCCGTTCTCCAGCAGATAGGTCACCATGGCACGGAGCATGGCCTTCCGCTGATCGGTCCGCTTGCCAAGCTTGCGATTACCGGACATGTTGGTTCAACTCCCTTCGGTTTTATGGGTTCGGCTGTGCCGAACCTGGGGTCAATTCTCGTCACTGGCCAGGGAAAGTCCCATCATGGCCAGTTTGTTGATAACTTCTTCCAGAGACTTCCGGCCCAAGTTGCGCACCTTCATCATCTCATCTTCCGTCTTGGAGATCAGATCCTCCACGGTGTTGATGTTAGCCCGCTTGAGACAGTTGAAGCTTCTGACAGACAGATCCAGTTCCTCGATGGTCATCTCCAGCACCTTGTCGCGGATGTCCGGGGATTTCTCCACAACCGTGGACTTGTTGCCCATGGTCTCGCTGAGATCTGTAAAGAGCATGAAGTGGTCGCAGAGGATCCGGGCGCCCAGGGACACGGCGTCCCGGGCAGCGATGGTTCCGTTGGTCCAGACCTCCAAGGTGAGCTTGTCAAAGTCGGTCAAGTCCTTCACGCGGGTGTTTTCCACGGTGTAGTTGACCTTTTTCACCGGGGTGTACACGGAGTCCACCGGGATGACGCCGATGACAGTCTGGGGGGTCTTGTTCCGATCTGCGGGCACATAGCCCCGGCCGTGGGACAGGGTCAGCTCCATGTTCAGCACTGCCTCCGGACCCAGAGTGGCGATGACGTGGTCGGGGTTGAGGATCTCCACCTCGCTGTCGGCCTTGATGTCGCCGGCTGTGACCACGCCCTCCCCGGAGGCCTCGATATACACCGTCTTGGTGCCCTCGCTGTAGAGCTTTGCGATGATGCCCTTGACGTTCAGGACGATTTCTGTCACGTCCTCTTTCACACCGGGGATCGAGCTGAACTCATGCTGCACCCCTGCAATCTTGATGCTGGTGACTGCGGTGCCGGGCAGAGAGGACAGCAGAATCCGGCGAAGAGAGTTGCCTAACGTGGTGCCATAGCCGCGCTCCAAAGGCTCGACGACGCACTTGCCGTAGGAGTTGTCTCCCGGTTTCTCGATGCATTCGATGCGCGGCTTTTCGATTTCTACCATTTGTTACCCTCCTTCTTACGTCAGCGGGCCGCCGGCCCGCCGTATCGTCATTCCGTTTTCCTGCCGAGGGTAGCGTATTACTTGGAGTACAACTCGACGATGAGGTGCTCCTCGATGGGCATATCAATGTCCTCCCGGGCGGGCATCTTGGTAACGGTGCCCTTCAGGGTGTTCTTCTCCCGCTCCAGCCACTGGGGCAGGGTGACCATCACGGCGTCCTCACCGGTCAGTCTCTTGAACTTCACGGAGGAGCGGCTCTTCTCGGCCACTTCCACCACGTCACCGGGCTTGACCAGGAAAGAGGGGATGTTCACCCGGTGGCCGTTGACGGTGAAGTGACCGTGGTTGACCAGCTGACGGGCCTCGCGGCGGGTCATGGCGAAGCCCAGACGGTAAACCACATTGTCCAGGCGGCGCTCCACCAGCACCAGCAGGTTCTCGCCGGTCTTGCCGGGCATGCGGGATGCCTTCTCATAGTAAGCACGGAACTGCTTCTCCAGAATGCCATAGACAAACTTGACCTTCTGCTTCTCGGTCAGCTGCATGGCGTACTCGCTCTTCTTCTTTCTCATCTGACCGCCGGGGTTACGGTTGGTCTCTTTCTTGCTGTAACCCATCACGGTAGGAGAAATGCCCAGGGCCTTGCAGCGCTTGGCGATCGGCTGTGTATTCTTTGCCATAGTAGTTTTTCTCCTTTCCTTCGCTCAGACGCGGCGTCTCTTGGGGGGACGGCATCCGTTGTGAGGAATGGGAGTCACGTCCTTGATCATGGTGACTTCCAGACCCACGGCCTGCAGGGCGCGGATGGCGGCCTCACGGCCGGAACCGGGACCCTTCACAAAGACCTCCACGCTCTTGAGCCCGCAGGCCTCGATGGCAGCCTTAGCTGCGGTCTCGGCTGCGGTCTGGGCAGCGTAGGGGGTGGACTTTCTGGAGCCGCGGAAGCCCAGGCCGCCGGCAGAAGCCCAGGACAGGGCGTTGCCGTTGGTGTCCGTCACGGTGACCATGGTGTTGTTGAAGGAAGAGCGGATATGGACGGCGCCCTTCTCGATGTTCTTGCGTTCACGACGTCTTCTGACGACCTTCTTCTTGGGGTTAGCCATAGCGTATCTTCCCTCCCTTACTTCTTCTTATTGGCAACGGTGCGCTTGGGACCCTTCCGGGTGCGCGCGTTGGTCTTGGAGCGCTGGCCCCGCACGGGCAGGCCCTTGCGGTGACGCAGGCCGCGGTAGCAGCCGATCTCGGTCAGACGCTTGATGTCCATGGCCACGTTGCGGCGCAGGTCGCCTTCGACCATGTACTCGTGGCTGATGACCTCACGCAGGGCAGCCTCGTCCTGCTCGGTCAGGTCCTTCACCCGGGTGTCGGGGTTGATGCCCGTGGCAGCCAGGATCTTGTTGGCGCTGGTGCGGCCAATCCCGTAAATGTAGGTCAGGGCGATCTCAATTCTCTTATTCTTCGGCAGGTCAACGCCGGAAATTCTTGCCATACTTCTTCAGCGCCTCCTTCTTAACCTTGTCTCTGCTTATGCTTCGGGTTTTCGCAAATGACCATGACTTTGCCCTTGCGCTTGATGATCTTGCACTTTTCGCACATGGGCTTGACGGACGGTCTCACTTTCATAACTTTTTACCTCCTGTAAGCCTGTTGCTTTACTTGGTGGATTTGCTTCGCCAGGTGATCCGACCCCGTGTCAGATCGTACGGGGAGATCTGGACCGTTACCTTGTCACCCGGCAGAATACGGATGAAATTCATCCTGAGCTTTCCGGAAATGTGAGCCAGAATGATGTGGTCGTTTCCGATGTCGACCCGGAATGTGGTGTTGGGCAGCGCCTCAACCACAGTCCCTTCCAGCTCGATCATGTCGCTTTTTGCCAAGCGTCATTCCTCCTTCATCTCGCTGAATCGATTCCGGAAGGCAGCCAGCGCCCTCCTGATCTCACTGTCCAGCACCGGCTCGCCGTCTTGTAAGCGGCCGGCAACCGGGTGCGTCCAGACCCCCGCGGAAACAACATGCTTTCGCCGTTTTTTCTTGGGAGTCTCAAGTTTTCTGCGCTTTCCGTCGGCCAGCCACACAAAGTCGCCCTCTGCCCGGAGCACCAGGAAGAGGTCTCCCCTGTCGTGGCCGGCCGCGGAGCGTACCACGTCTCCTCTCAGAAACGTCATACGCGCAGGTCTCCCACGCGGGTGAGGATCTCAGGCTCACCCTTCGTGATGAGGATTGAGTTCTCATAATGGGCGGAGAGGGAGCCGTCGGCGGTCCTTACGGTCCAGCCGTCCTTCATCACCTTGATCCGCCAGTCCCCTTGGTTGACCATGGGCTCCACCGCCAAGGTCATTCCGGGAGCGAGCCGGGGACCGTGGCCGGGTTTGCCGTAGTTGGGCACCTCGGGGGCTTCGTGGAGATTGGCGCCCACGCCGTGACCGACGTAGTCCCGCACCACGGAGAAGCCGTTGTCTTCCACGTACTTCTGCACGGCGTGGGAGATATCGGAGACCCGGTAACCAAAGCGGGCAAACTTCATGCCCTCCCAGAAGGACTGCTCCGTGACGGCGATCAGTCGCGCCGCCTCTTCGCTGACCTTCCCGCAGGCAAAGGTGCCCGCGCAGTCACCGTGAAAGCCGCCGATATAGGCCCCGACATCCACGCTGACGATGTCGCCTTCCTTCAGGACCTGATTGCTGGGGATCCCGTGGATGACCTCGTCGTTCACCGAAATGCAGGCAGAGCCCGGAAAGTTCCGCACCCCGGGAGGGCCCGGGAAGTTCAGGAACGAGGGGATTGCTCCCTGCCCTTCGATGAATTTGCGCACTGCGGTATCTATTTCCAGAGTGGTCACGCCAGGACGTACCATTTTGCCCGCCAGCTCGCGGGCCGCCGCGGTAATTTGTCCTGCTCGGCGCATCCCCTCAATATCTCTGGGAGACTTTAATGAGATCATGATCAAAGCCCCAGTGCTTTCAGAATCACAGTGGTGGTTTCCGCCACAGTGGGCTGGTTGTCTACGGTCTTGAGCAAGTTTCTGGCCGCATAGAAATCCTTCAGCGGGGCGGTCTCCTGATGATAGACGTTCAGTCTGTCACGGACCACCTCAGGCTTGTCGTCCGCCCGGGCCTCGAGCTTGCCGCCGCACGCGTCGCACACGCCCTCCACTTTGGGGGGCATGTTCTTCACGTGGTAGGGAGCACCGCAGGCGGTGCACACCCGGCGGCCGCCCATGCGCTCGACGATCTCATCGTCGGAGATCTCAATGGAGACCACAGCGTCAAAGGCAATGCCCGCCTTCTCCAGAGCCTCTGCCTGGGGAATGGTCCGGGGCACGCCGTCCAGAATAAAGCCATTCTGGCAGTCAGCCTCGGCCAGGCGCTCGGAGATGACCCCGATGATCACTTCATCGGGCACCAGCTTGCCGGCGTCCATATACTCCTTGGCCTTCAGGCCGATGGGGGTGCCGTTCTTCACGGCGGCCCGGAGAATGTTGCCGGTGGAGATGGTGGGAATGCCCAGCTTTTTGTTGAGGATCTCTGCCTGGGTGCCTTTGCCGGCGCCCGGAGGGCCTAAAAGGATCAGTTTCATTTTACATTACCTCTCATTCCAGGAAGCCCTTGTAGTGGCGCATCAGCGTCTGAGCCTCGATCATCTTCACGGTCTCCAGGGCCACGCCCACCACGATGATGACGGACGTGCCGCCAATGGACATGTTCTGGATGCCAGTGATGTTTTCCGTAATGATGGGCAGGATCGCAACGATACCCAGGTAAATGGCGCCGAAGAAGGTCAGGCGGGAGAGCACCTTGGCCAGGAACTCAGCCGTGGGACGGCCGGGCCGGAAGCCAGGGATGAAGCCGCCGTTCTTCTTCAAGTTGTTGGCGACCTCCACAGGGTTAAACTGGATGGTCGCATAGAAGTAGCTGAACATGATGATCAGCAGGAAGTAGATCACCGCGTACAGCAGACTGGTGGAGTTGAACACCGACAGGAAGGTATTCCACGCCGTACCTTCCTGCTGAGAGGAGGGCACGAACATGCCGATGGTTGCCGGAATCATCGCAATGGACTGAGCAAAGATGATAGGCAGCACGCCGCTGAGGTTGACCTTGATGGGGATGTGGGTGGACTGACCACCATACATCTTCCGGCCCACCACGCGCTTGGCATACTGAACTGGTATCTTGCGCTCAGAGTTGGTAATAAAGACGATGAAGACCACCAGGGCCAGCATGCCCACCACCAACAACACAGCAATGCCAGGATTCATCACCACGACGGACTCGGAGCTCTCCAGACCCGCGGCCCAGCTCTTCACGCCGTTGTAGAGCACCATAATCATATGGGGCAGACGGGAGACGATGCCGGTAAAGAGGATGATGGAGATGCCGTTGCCCACACCGAACTCGGTGATCTGTTCTCCCAGCCACATGAGGAAGACCGCACCGGCGGTGAAGGAAACCACAATCACCACGGCCGCCCAGATGCCCTCGTTGGTCAGCAGACCATAGCTGCGGATGAGGGTGTAGTAGCCCCAGCCCTGCAGCAGGCCGATGGCCAGGGTGGTGTAACGGGTGATGGACTGAATCTTCTTCTTCCCCTCTTCGCCGCCGTCCTTGGCCAGCCGCTCCAGAGCCGGGATGGCAATGGTGAGCAGCTGGATGATGATGGAGGCGTTGATGTAGGGCTGGATGGACAGGGCGAACAAGGTCGCCTGGGACAGAGCAGAACCACTCAAGGTGTTGAGCAGTCCAAAGATGGTCCCGGAGTTTGCCGCAATATAATCCTGCAGATACTCGGTGTTGATATAAGGCACCGGGATCGCAGCGCCGACTCGGAAGATCAGCAATGCAAAGACCACGAACAGGAGCTTGCGGCGCAGCTCCGGCAGCTTCCATGCGTTGCGGATGGTCTTAAACATCAGACCACCTCGGCCTTCCCGCCTGCCTCTTCAATTTTTGCCTTTGCGGAAGCGGAGAAAGCGCTGGCCCGAACGGTCAGCTTCTTGGTGAGGTTGCCTTCCCCAAGGATCTTCACGCCATACTGGCACTTGGACAGGATGCCCTTCTCCAGCAGGTCGCAGGCGCTGACCACAGCGCCGTCCTCGAACTTTTCCAGAGCGGAAACGTTCACGGCCTCCAGGGGCTTGGCAAAGATGTTGTTGAAGCCTCTCTTGGGGATACGACGAGCCAGAGGCATCTGGCCGCCTTCAAAGCCCACGCGGACACCGCCGCCGGAACGAGCCCACTGGCCCTTCTGGCCGCGGCCGGCGGTCTTGCCGTTGCCGGAACCGTTGCCCCGGCCCTTGCGGTAGGCCTTGGGGTTGGAACCGGGCACGGGAGAAAGTTCATGCAGTTTCATCTCGCGTACCTCCTTACTGCTGCTCGGTGACCTGGATCAGGTAACCGATGTGGGCGATCTTGCCCCGGGTGGCCGCGTTGTCGGGCTGCACGGTGGTATCGCCAATCTTCCGCAGGCCGAGGGCCTCTGCGGTAGCCTTATGCTTTGCAATCCGGCCGTTGAGGCTCTTGACGAGCTTGATGTTCAGATTCGCCATGATGTCAGCCCTCCTTAGCCTACGATCTCTTCCACGCTCTTGCCCCGGATCCGGGCCACAGCCTCAGGACCACGCAGGGACTTCAGACCCTCCATGGTGGCGGAAACCACGTTCTGGGGGTTGTTGGAGCGCAGGCACTTGGTACGAATGTCTTTGATTCCGGCGGCTTCCAGCACGGCACGGACGGGGCCACCGGCGATGACGCCGGTACCGGGAGCGGCGGGCTTCATCAGCACGCGGCCGGCGCCGAACTCACCGATCACCTCGTGGGGGATGGTGGTGCCGGACAGGGTGATGGTGAACATGTTCTTCTTGGCGGCTTCCAGGCCCTTGCGGATGGCCTCGGGGACCTCAGCGGCCTTGCCCAGGCCAAAGCCCACCTTGCCCTTCTCGTCGCCTACCACCACCAGGGCGGAGAACTTCATCACGCGGCCGCCCTTGACGGTCTTGGAGACACGGTTCAGGGAAACGACTTTTTCCACGAACTCGCTGGGTTCTCTTTCAAATCTAGGCATTTTCGTTTCCTCCTCCCATTAAAATTCCAGGCCGGCCTTGCGGGCGCCCTCGGCCAGGGCCTTCACCCGGCCGTGGTACAGGTAACCACCACGGTCGAAGACCACGGTGTCGATGCCCTTGTCTTTGGCGCGCTGGCCAATGGCCTCGCCCACCTTGGCAGCGGCTTCGCAGTTGTTGCCGCGGCCCTCAAATCCCTTCTCCAGGGAGGAAGCGGAGACCAGAGTGGTGCCGGTCACATCGTCGATGATCTGGGCATAGATGTTGGTCCCGCTGCGGAATACATTCAGACGGGGTCTCTCGGATGTGCCGGAGACTTTCCCGCGAACGCGTGTATGACGCTTCTGACGCTGAGCGTTGGTATCGGGTCTCTTAATCATTTAGGCACACCTCTTTCTTACTTCTTCACGCCGGTCTTGCCTTCCTTGCGGCGGATGACCTCGTCAGTATATTTGATGCCCTTGCCCTTGTAGGGTTCCGGGGGTCTCTTCCCTCTGACCTCAGCGGCAAACTGGCCGACCTTCTGCTTGTCGATGCCGTTGATGATGATCTTGTTGGGGCTGGGGACCTCGATGGTGATGCCATCGATCTCCTCCATCACCACAGGGTGGGAGTAGCCGATGTTCATGTTCAGCTTCTTGCCTTCCTTGGCCACACGGTAGCCGACGCCGTTGACGTCCAGCTCCTTCTTGTAGCCCTCGGTGACACCCACGACCATGTTGTTGATCAGGGTACGGGTCAGCCCGTGCAGGGCACGGTTTTCTTTCTCATCATTGGGGCGGGTCACGTGGATGACGTTGCCCTCCTGGGTCAGGGTCATCTTCTCGCTGACCTTCTGGGTCAGGGTGCCCTTGGGGCCCTTGACGGTGACCAGATTGCCTTCGCCCACAGTCACTTCCACATTGCTGGGGAGAGAGATGGGCATTCTACCGATTCTCGACATAGTATCTCTCCTCCTTACCACACGAATGCCAGGACTTCACCGCCGACGTGAGCAGCGCGGGCTGCCTTGTCGGTCATGATGCCCTTGGAAGTGGACACGATCGCAACACCCAGGCCGCGCAGCACGCGGGGGAGCTCGTCAGCGCCGGCATACACACGCAGGCCGGGCTTGGAGACCCGGCGCAGGCCGGAGATGACCTTCTCCTTGCCGGGGTTGTTGTACTTCAGGGTCACATGGATCACGCCCTGGGCACCGTCTTCCACCAGCTGGAAAGCCTTGATGTAACCCTCGTCCAGCAGAATCTGGGCAATGGCCTTCTTCATGTTGGAAGCGGGGATGTCGACGGTGTCGTGCTTGGCGTTGTTCGCGTTGCGGATGCGGGTGAGCATATCCGCAATGGGATCTGTAATGTGCATAGGTAATACCTCCTATAAGATTACAGGCAGCGCCTGTATCGGCGGCAAGGTATCGGGTCTCAAAGGAACCGACCTATTGCCGCTGGCTGGGGACTTGGCCCCCCGCTTTAGGCGGGGCGCCGTGTATGGGAAAGCCGACCGGATGGTTGGGGCATCCGGTCTGGCCATTCCATCGGGATTGGGTTACCAGGAAGCCTTCCGCACGCCGGGGATCTGACCCTTGTGAGCCAGCTCACGGAAGCAGATGCGGCAGATGCCGTAGTCACGCAGGTAGGCGTGGGGGCGGCCGCAGATCTTGCACCGATTGTAACGGCGGGTGGAAAACTTGGGCTCAGCCTGCTGCTTGAGCTTCATGGATAATTTCGCCATTGATCGTTCTCCTCCTAACTCACTTGCCGAAGGGAGCGCCGATCAGGGTCAGCAGCTCTCTTGCCTCTTCGTCGGTCTGCGCGGTGGTGCAGATAACAATGTCCATGCCGCGGATCTTGTCGATCTTATCGTACTCGATCTCCGGGAAGATCAGCTGCTCCTTCACGCCCAGGGCATAGTTGCCGCGGCCGTCAAAGGAATTGGCGCTGATGCCGCGGAAGTCACGCACACGGGGCAGGGCCACGTTGAACAGACGGTCCAGGAACTCCCACATCTTGTCCTGGCGCAGGGTGACCTTGGCGCCAATGGGCATGCCCTCACGGACCTTGAAGTTGGCCACGGACTTCTTGGCCTTGGTCACGATGGCCTTCTGGCCGGTGATGACGCCCAGGTCACGGACCACAGCGTCGAGGACCTTGGCGTTGTCCCGGGCTTCACCGCAGCCCACGTTCACGACGATCTTGTCGATGCGGGGGATCTGCATGGTGCTCTTGTAGTTGAACTTCTGCATGAGAGCAGGAGCAACTTCTTCTCTGTATTTTGCTTTCAGGTTGGGCATATCAGCCATGATTGACTCCTCCTCTCTCAGATCTCAGCGCCGCAGTGCTTGCACACGCGCACCTTCTTGCCGTCCACGATCTTGCTGGCAGCACGGGTGGGCTTGTCGCACTTGGGGCACACGCGCATCACCTTGCAGGCGTACAGGGGGGCTTCCTTCTGGATGATGCCGCCCTCGTCCCCCTGCTTGCGGGGCTTGGTGTGGCGGGAGACCATGTTGATCTTCTCCACCACCACCTTCCCCTCCTTGGGGATGACCTTGAGGACCTTACCGCGCTGGCCCTTGTCCTTGCCGGTGATGACCACCACGGTGTCGTCCTTCTTAATGCTCATTTTATTCATCATCTTTGTACCCTCCCTTACAGTACTTCGGGAGCCAGGGACAGGATCTTCATGTAATCCTTGTCACGCAGCTCACGGGCGACAGGGCCAAAGATACGGGTGCCTCTGGGGTTCTTGTCGTCCTTGATGAGGACGGCCGCGTTCTCGTCGAAGCGGACATAGCTGCCGTCAGCCCGACGCACGCCCTTGGCGGAACGGACCACCACGGCGCGGACCACGTCGCCCTTCTTCACGGTGCCGCCGGGAGCGGCCTTACGCACAGAGGCCACGATCACATCGCCGATGTTGGCGTACTTGCGGGAGGAGCCTCCCAGCACACGGATGGTCTTGATTTCCTTGGCGCCGGTATTGTCCGCCACCTTCAGATAGGTTTCCTGCTGGATCATTTACGGCACCTCCTTACTTCGCCTTCTCGATGATTTCCACCACGCGCCATCTCTTATCCTTGGACAGGGGGCGGGTCTCCATGACACGCACTCTGTCGCCGATGCCGCAGGTGTTGTTCTCGTCATGGGCCTTGAGCTTGTAGGTCCGCTTGACGATCTTCTTGTACAGGGGGTGTGCCACACGGTCGGCAATGGCCACCACCACGGTCTTATCCATCTTGTCCGAAACCACCAGGCCGACTCTGGTCTTACGGGAAGAAGTTCTGTTCTCAGGCATGATTCCGTTCCTCCTTACTGGCCAGCGAGCTGCTGCTCACGGATGATGGTCTTGACTCTGGCAATGTCACGCTTCACTTCGGTGATGCGGACGGGATTTTCCAGCTGATTGGTGGCATGCTGGAGACGGAGCTGGAAAAGGTCCTTCTTCAGCTCGGTCAGCTTCTTTTCCAGATCAGCGGAAGACATCTTGCGTACCTCGTTTGCCTTCATCATGCTTCACCACCATTCTCGCTCTCAGGGGCCGTTTCTTCTTTGGTCACGATCTTGGTCTTGATGGGCAGCTTGTGGCTGGCCAGACGCAGAGCCTCGCGGGCGACCTCTTCGGACACGCCGGCGATCTCGAACATGACCCGGCCGGGCTTGACCACGGCCACCCAGTACTCGGGGGAACCCTTACCGGAACCCATGCGGGTCTCGGCAGGCTTCTCGGTAATGGGCTTGTCGGGGAAGATCTTGATCCAGACCTTACCGCCACGCTTGGTGTAACGGGTCATGGCCACACGGGCGGCCTCGATCTGGTTGCTGGTGATCCATGCCGGCTCCAGGGCCTGCAGACCAAAATCACCGTAAGTCACGGTGTTGCCGCGGGTGGCCTTGCCCTTCAGACGGCCACGGTGCACGCGGCGATATTTGACTCTCTTAGGCAGCAGCATTAGGCTTTGCCTCCTTCCTTGGGAGCAGATCCGCCGGCAGCGGGCCGGGGACCACGGTTGTTGTTATAACCACCCTGCGGACGGTTGCCATAGCCGGGCTTACGGTCGCGGTTGAAGCCGCCGCCTCTGCCGTCGCGGCGGCGAGGACGATCGGGGCGTTCCTTGAAGTTCTTGGTGTCCAGGGTGCGGGGGGTGGTGCGCAGGGTCTGGCTGAGGACCTCGCCCTTGTAGATCCAGACCTTGATGCCGATGCGGCCATAGGTGGTGGCAGCCTCAGCAAAGCCATAGTCGATGTCGGCGCGGATGGTCTGCAGGGGGATGGTGCCGTCGTGATAGCACTCGCTGCGGGCGATCTCGGCGCCGCCCAGACGGCCGGAGCACATGACCTTGATGCCGCGGGCGCCCATACGCATGGCGCGGCCCATGCAGTTCTTCATGGCCCGGCGGAAGGAGATGCGCTTCTCCAGCTGCTGAGCGATGTTCTCAGCCACCAGCTGAGCGTCGGTGTCGGGGGTCTTGACCTCCACGATGTTCAGAGCCACGGGCTTGCCCAGCTTCTTCTCCAGCTCCAGGCGCAGGCGCTCAATCTCGGTGCCGCCCTTGCCGATGACCACGCCGGGGCGGGCGCAGTGCAGGTAGATCTTGATCTTGGCGTTGTCGCGCTCGATCTCGATCTTGGGGATGCCGGCGGAGTACAGGGTCTTCTTCAGGTATTTCCGCAGGTTGTAGTCCTCGACGACCAGATCGCCCACTTTTTCGTTGCGGGCGTACCAGCGGGAATCCCAGTCCTTAATGACACCCACGCGCAGGCCGTGGGGATTTACTTTCTGTCCCATATTCTGCCTCCTCCCTTATTCCTTCTCCGCCACGGTCAGGGTGACGTGAGAGGTTCTCTTATTGATGCGATAGGCACGGCCCTGGGCGCGGGGCATGATGCGCTTGATGATGGGGCCGGGGGTCGCAAAGACCTCGGAGACATAGAGCTTCTCGGGGTCCATCTTGTGGTTGTTCTCCGCGTTGGCTGCCGCGCTCTTGAGCAGCTTGAGCAGGGGCTCGGAGGCTGCCTTGGGAGTGGTCAGCAGGATGCCGGTGGCCTGAGCCAGGCTCTTCCCGCGGATCAGGTCCGCGACGATCTTCACCTTACGGGGAGAGATGCGCAGA
This sequence comes from Clostridiales bacterium, assembly GCA_004554585.1. GTDB lineage: Bacteria > Bacillota > Clostridia > Oscillospirales > Oscillospiraceae > Evtepia. The sequence continues at coordinate 210,378 of SFLH01000001.1, forward strand.
TATTTTGCGTGAGCTTTTGCTACCATTGTTCTCTCTCCTCCTTACTTACCAGTCTTGCTGCCGGCGTGGCCGCGGAAGGTGCGGGTGGGAGCGAACTCACCCAGCTTGTGGCCGACCATGTCCTCGGTGACATAGACGGGCACGTGCTTGCGGCCATCGTGCACGGCGATGGTGTGGCCGACGAAGGCGGGGAAGATGGTGGAGGATCTGCTCCAAGTCTTGAGCACCTTCTTGTCGCCAGACTCATTCATTTCCTTGACCCGCTTGAGAAGCTCGGGAGCACAAAAGGGGCCTTTCTTGATGCTTCTGCTCATGTGTAACCCTCCTTACTTCGCGTTGCGGCGCTTGACAATGAACTTGTCAGTGCGGTTCTTCTTCTTCCGGGTCTTGTAGCCCATGGCCGGCTTACCCCAGGGGGTAACAGGGCCGGGACGACCGACAGGAGACTTGCCTTCGCCGCCGCCGTGGGGGTGGTCATTGGGGTTCATGACAGAGCCGCGGACGGTGGGCCGCCAACCCATGTGGCGCTTCCGGCCGGCCTTGCCGATGGAGATGTTCTCGTGGTCGATGTTGCCCACCTGGCCGATGGAGGCCTTGCAGTTCAGGCGCACGATGCGCACCTCACCGGAGGGCATACGGATCTGGGCCTGGTCACCCTCCTTGGCCATCAGCTGAGCAGAGGTGCCAGCGGAACGGACCAGCTGGCCGCCCTTGCCGGGATACAGCTCGATGTTGTGGATGACGGTACCGGTGGGGATGTTGGCCAGGGGCAGGCAGTTGCCGGGCTTGATGTCGGCAGCTGCGGAGGAGAGGACCTGGTCGCCGGCCTTCAGGCCAACGGGAGCCAGGATGTATCTCTTCTCGCCGTCCTCATACTGGACCAGGGCGATGTTGGCGCTGCGGTTGGGATCGTACTCCAGGCGCAGAACGGTGGCGGGCATATCCATCTTGTCGCGCTTGAAGTCGATGATACGATACTTGCGCTTGTTGCCGCCGCCGCGGTGGCGCACGGTGATCCGGCCATAGCTGTTGCGGCCTGCGTGCTTCTTGAGGGTCTCGGTCAGGCTGCGCTCCGGCTTGGCCTTTTTATCGATGCCCTCGAACGCAGAGACCGTCATATTACGGCGGGCAGGCGTTGTGGGCTTGTAGCTCTTAATAGCCATAGTGCATTAACCTCCTTATGCCATTCCCTCGAAGAACTCGATGGACTTGGAATCGTCAGACAGGGTAACCACTGCCTTCTTCCAGCTGGGGCGGCGGCCGGCGGGATACCGTCCGGTGCGCTTGAGCTTACCGGTCACACGCAGGGTGTTGACCTTGACGACCTTCACGCCGAAGACCTCTTCCACGGCCTTGGCGATCTCGATCTTGGTGGCGTCCTTGGCCACTTCGAAGACGTACTTCTTCAGCTCGGTATCGGCCATGGACTGCTCGGTGATCACAGGGCGTCTGATGATGTCGTATGCTGTCTTCATGCGAACACCTCCTCGATGATAGCCAGCGCCTTCTGGTCGATGACCAGCTTCTCGGCGTTGACGATGTCGTAGACGCTGAGGATCTTGGCGGTGGTGGTGGAGACACCGGGGATGTTCCGTGCGGACTTGTAGACGTTCTCGTTGACCTCGGGGGTGACGAAAACGGTCTTGCCGGCGCTCACAGCGTCCAGGAAAGCCTGGATGCTCTTGGTCTTGATGGCGTCCAGAGCCAGGTTATCCACAACCAGCAGGTCGCCGCGGGCGGCCTTGGCGGAGAGGACGGACTTCAGGGCCAGTCTCTTCAGCTTGCGGTTGACCCGGTAGCTGTAATCTCTGGGCTTGGGAGCGAAGACGATACCGCCGTGGGTCCACTGGGGAGCACGGGTGCTGCCCTGACGGGCGTGGCCGGTACCCTTCTGTCTCCAGGGCTTTCTGCCGCCGCCGGACACTTCGGCGCGGGTCAGGGCGCTCTGGGTACCCTGACGGCAATTTGCCAGGTGGTTGACCACGACGGCATGGACGGCGGGCTCGTTGGGTTCTACGCCGAAAACGCCCTCGGAGAGTTCCACCTCGCCGACCTGCTGGCCAGCCATATTATAGACATTTGCTTTAGGCATTGCTCAAACTCTCCTTTCCTTACCGGTTTCTGGCGGATGCCTTCTGGGGGTTGGCACGTGCGGAAGCCTTCTGCGGGTTGACGCTGGTGCCGGCCTCGCCCTTCTTCTCCCGGATGGTCTTCACGGTAGACTTCAGGTAAACGATGCCACCCTTGGGGCCGGGGACTGCGCCGCAGACAGCGATGAGGTTGAACTCGGGGTCCACGCTCACCACGTCCAGGTTCTGCACGGTGACCTGTTCGGCACCCATGTGGCCAGCGCCAATCTTGCCCTTAAAGATCCGGGAAGGATCGGTACCAGAACCCATGGAACCGGCATGACGGTGGACAGGGCCGCCGCCGTGGGTCATCCGGCCGCGGCCGGCGTTCCAGCGCTTGATGACGCCCTGGAAACCTTTACCCTTGCTGATGCCGGTCACGTCAATGTGATCGCCCTTGGCGAAGGTATCTGCCTTAATCTCGTCGCCCACGTTCATCTCGGCTGCCTTGTTGAGCTTGAACTCCTTCAGGACCTTCTTCATGGGCACGCCAGCCTTCTTCAGGTGACCCTGCTCGGGCTGGGTGAGCTTCCGTTCCTCCACGTCCTGGAAGCCCAGCTGTACGGCGTTGTAGCCGTCTTTCTCCTCGGTCTTCTTCTGCACCACGACGCAGGGGCCTGCTTCGATGACAGTGACCGGGATGACCTTACCGGCTTCGTCGAAGATCTGGGACATGCCGATCTTTCTGCCGATGATGGCCTTCTCCATATTGGTTTCCTCCTTCAAAAGGTTATTGGTTGGCAAACTTGACCATTGGGCTGTCATTGGTTTGTCAACATGACCCGCCTGTCTCACGATAAGGCGACAGGCAGCGGGTACACAAAATTAGATGTGTCGGCGCTGGGATCAGAGCTTGATCTCGATCTCCACACCGGCAGGCAGGTCCAGGCTCATCAGCGCTTCCACAGTCTTGGGGTTGGGATTGTTGATGTCGATCAGACGCTTGTGGGTGCGGCGCTCGAACTGCTCACGGCTGTCCTTGTACTTGTGGACGGCCCGCAGGATGGTCACGACCTCCTTCTTGGTGGGCAGGGGGATGGGACCAGAGACGGTGGAGCCGTTTCTCTTGGCAGTCTCCACGATCTTTTCGGCGCTCTGATCGATGAGCTGATGGTCATAGGCCTTCAGACGGATGCGAATCATTTCATTCTGTGCCATGTTGCTGTGTTCCTCCTAAGAAAACATACGAAGTGTCAATGTCTTTGCCACGCTTCGTACGGGTGGGGATTCCGATACACTTAACCGTGCGTATCACTCCATAAGCATGAAGAAAACCGGCAGAATACGCCGGCTTATTCCTCTCCTGTCACGGCGATATACGCCATGCAGCAGATTCCCCAGCCGCCCGATTCACGGACATACTCCGCGGAAGTTACCGGCTTGCGCCGCAATCTCCCGCATCATCGCAGACTGCGCCCATTCAGGCGCTCATATATACTACTACAAAACAAACAGCTTGTCAACCATTTTTTACAAAAGAAGTCCCTCACAGATCCCACAAAAACAGCCCCTTCTCCCCTGCCCTTCTCCGGGAAAAAGCCCACGCCGAGGCGTGGGCTTTGAGGTCAATCCAGGGCAATGGCATCGCCGCCGATGCTCACACGGTTTTCCGGGGCAGCCTGGCGGCAGAGCACCTGCAAAGAGAGCAGATAGGGATCTCGGTTTTTCCGATTTTCCAGCTCCGGCATGGGATAATCCTGTCCGATCATCTCATACTTGCTCCGCCCTAGGTCGTGGTAGGGCAGCAGGTTGATCTCCGGATGGCCCTCCAGCCCGGCGGCAAACCGGGCCGTGGCCAGGACGTCTGCCTCCCCGTCGTTGTAGCCGGGGATGAGGGGCAGGCGGAGGATCACCTTTCCGCCTCGCTTAGGCAGCTCCCGGCACAGCTGCTGAATATTTTCTAAGATCTGCTCGTTGGGCACCCCCGTCCCCTCCTCATGGCGCTGGCTGTCCATGTGCTTGAGGTCTACAAACACGGTGTTGCAAAATTGGGCCACCGCCCACAGGTGTTCCCAAGGGGCAAAGGCAGACGTCTCCAGACAGGTGTTGATGTAGTTGCTCCGGCACAGACGGAGGGTCTCCGCCGCCGCTTCCCACTGCACCAGGGCCTCGCCCCCGGAGAGGGTGACGCCGCCCCCGCCTTTGCGGTAGAAGGCGGCGTCCTTGGCAGCCTCCCGATAGAGCTCATAGGGGGTGTAGGTCTGGCCGCTGATGGTCCGGGCCCCACCGGGACAGGCGGGCACGCATTTGCCGCAGGTTTCACAGGCGGCAAAGTCCACCGTGATCTTCTCCCCCGGCACCAGGCTGTTGGCCTTCTCTGGACAGACGGGCACACACTTGCCACAGCCAGTGCACTTGGCGGGGTTCACCGCCAGCTGAGGCGCCCCCGCCAGCCCAAAGGGATTGCTGCACCATTGACAGCGCAGAGGACATCCCTTGAAGAACAGGATGGTCCGAATCCCCGGCCCGTCGGTGCTGCGAAAGCGCCCGATGTCAAAGAGCACCGCTGTCTTTTCTTCCATAAAACCACCCTTCCTTTGCTTCTGATACGGCACGAAGGGGCCAAAGGCCCCTTCGTGGGAGGATTTTATCCCCCTTGCCTTCTCTGCACCGCTCACAGGCAGAGTCTTTCATTAAAAGGTATGCTCGGTACGGTTGATGATGTCGTCCTGGACCCGCTCGGCGATGTCCGTCCAGTAGACACTGTAGCCGGCCACCCGCACCATCAGAGTGGGATAGTTTTCCGGGTGGGCTTTGGCGTCGATGAGGGTCTCCTTGTTGATGGTGTTGAACTGGACATGATACACCCCGTAGTCGTTGAGCATCGTCCGCACCAGGTTGGTGAAGTTGCGCATGCCCGCTTCCTTATACACGGGCGGCACGTAGGTGGCCTCGGGGCAGTCCAGAGGCAGATCGCGAATGGTCGTCATAGCAAAGTCTCCTTTCTAACCGACGTTTCCTATCAGGCTTTCTCCATCAGTTCCGACTGGCTGATCCACATGTTCAGCAGGGTGCCGTTGGTGTAGGCCGGGAAGTCCAGCTTTCCATAGCTCCGGGCCGCAGCGGTGGGGCCGTGGGTGTCGGCCTGCTGGGTGGCGGACATGGTGTCCGACAGAGGCATCCCCGCCAGACGGCCGTTGGGGGTGGCCCCGGTCATGGCCCCATAGCCCACGTTGGACTGGACCATCTGCACCGCCGCGTCGCAGTAGTGGCCCCGGTACATCTTCAGGACCATGGTGCAGTCGGCAAACCACTTCCACAGGTCGGCAGCGATCTCGTCGGCGAAGTCGTCGTCGTTGCCGTACTTGGGGGCGGCCTGAAGCTTCGTTCTCAGGTCCTCATAGCCTTTAAAATTGTTCATGCAGGCGTCCCGCACCTCGGAAAGGGTGGCGGCCTTGTCCTCATAAACCACCTTCTTGATGGCGGCCACCGAGTCCACCATGGTGCCAAAGCCGCACATGTTCATGGTGGGGCCCACGTTGACCTTGGCCCCGCCGGCGGTGGCGTCCTTGGCCTTCTCCAGGGCGCCCTCCAGCAGAACGGTAAAGGTGGGCAGGTTAAACTGCTCGGCCAACAGCTTCTCGCAGATGAGCAGGTTGGCGTGGGCCTCGTCGATGGCATACTTGATCTGGGCCTTTACAGCGGCATAGAACTCGTCAAAGGTCTGGAAGGAGGCCGGGTCGCCGCTCTCAAAGGTAAGAAGTTTGCCAGCGAACATGTTGTCCGACTCCACGGGCATGACCCCGTTGGTCACCGCCATGAGGGCGGCGCCGGCCACGTTGATGATCCCCGAGTCCGTGTGGCCGTACTGGAGTCCTTCCGCACCGGGCTCTACGCAGCCGATGGGGGAACCATATTTTAAAATGTCCTTCCGAGTGTAGTTGGAATAGCCGTCCAGCCCCCCGGCCCGGTGTTCCAGCATGGAGTACAGGCCCTCACAGTTGAAGAACGAGGGGTGACCCATGCCCTCGGCGGCCAGCTCGCAGGCCTCATAGAGCAGGGAGTCCGGGGTTTTCTGGTGGAGCATCAGGCTCACCGCCGGGGAGGTGGTCTTGGCGTAGCGCATGGCCCGCAGGCAGAGGTAGGACAGCTCGTTGGAGGCGTCCTTGCCGTTCTCGTCCAGCCCGCCCACGTCCAGGTGGGGATAGCGGTAGTACCCGCCGAAAATATAGGCCATCTGGGTGGACTGGAACCACACGTTGGAGGTCACCCGCACATAGAGTTCTTCGATCAGCTCCATGGCCTTCTCAGGAGTGAGAATCCCTTTTTCAATGTCCGCCTTATAATAAGGATACATGTACTGGTCAAACCGCCCCCAGGTGATGGAGGGGCCAGCCCCCTCCACAAAGAGGAAGAAGCACACCGCCCAGGCAGTCTCGCAGGCGTCATGGAAGGAGGTGGCAGGTCCCCAGGGCACCCGCTTCATCATGGCAGCCATATCTTCCAGCTCCTTCTTGCGCACCGGGTCCTTCTCTTCGGCAGCCTTGCGGGCGCAGGCGGCGGAGAGGCGTTCCCCCCAGTCCCGGATGGCCTCCAACACCTCAATGATCCCCGTGTAGAAAATGCGCTTGTCGATGGAGGCCGGGTCGTTGGGGTCCAGGGCGGCCAGCAGATCCTTGGCCTTCTCGTAATACTTCACAAAGCCGTGCTGGATCACATCCGTCCAGGCGGGGATGAAGTGGGAGCCGTTGGCGCACAGGTAGTTGGACACATCGGACACACCGCCGAACTGGCCCCGGTTCCACTCCTCCTTGCTCACATAGTGGCCCCACTGCACGGCCATGGTCTTGTCTTTCCAATAGGGCAGCAGGTCCTCTTCCAGTTCCTTGTAGTCCTCGTCGGTGATCTCAAAGGGGTCGTAGGTCCGGTCCCGCAGGTTGGGCAGGTCCTCGGCCAGCCAGTGGGCATGGAGCTCAATGGCAAAGTTGGCCCCCCGGATGCGCTTGGTGGGCCACCCCACCAGCTGTTCGTAGTCGTAGACGTTGTCGCTGAGGGTCCGGTAGACCTCGGCGGATGCCTTGTAGCGACGCATGAGGCTGGGCATGCCCTCTGTTTCTCGATAAACCTTGGTGTAAGCCCGGGCCCGGGTGATGTCTACGTTGGGCCGGTTGGAGTGGAGCATGCCGTTGAGCTCCTGAATCCGTTTCGTGCTGCCGACTTTGGCAACGGTGCCCGCGCGCAGTTCATTGCCTAACGCGGCGCCAGCGGTGGGTGTGGTCATAGTGATGCTCCTTTCTTCTCATGGGGCTTTTCATAATTGTCCCCATCAGTTTTCCGTTGTCAATCCTGTATAAAATATTTTTTACGCTTTGGCCGTCTTTTTGATAGGCCATCTCCATTTCCCAGTGTCTGGGTCGATGAAGTTAAGCCCCTCGTTGCAAATCAGCCCCAACAGAGTGCCAGTGCAGAGGGTGATGGCCAAAATGGGATAGGCGCTAAAGTTGTAGAAGCCGCCCACCGCGCTCTCCCCCGCAGTACCCAGCACCGCGATGGTAAAGTTTGAGCACCAAAAGGCGTTGGAAATGGCACCGAAGTGGGCCGGCACTTTGTTAAAGGGCAGCTTAGCTGGCAAGCAAAAATGGATGGCACATTCCACCACACAAATCACCGCCACCGTCAGACCCACGTTGGCCCACCAGGGCCAGCCCAGAGCGTTGAGGCGGTCCATGCACACCAGGTACACCATGGCCCACAGCACGCCCACCAGGTAACTACCGATGTAATGCCAAAACTCCTCGCGCTTGGCTCCAGCCGTAAAATAGATGGGCAGCGCTGTAAAGGTCACGTAAATAATATGCCAGCCAGGCAGGATATTGTCTGTATAGGCGCCGATGGTCACCGCGTAGATGGCACAGTAAATGCCCGAAACCACGCCGATCCAAATCGCCCAATTCACAAGGCCACGTCGGTTCATAAGGTTCCTCCTATCACAGAATGGTTTGCCGTTTCCGTCGCTTCCGGGGGGGCGTCTCCAGCTTTCCCTGGCAGGGTTTCGCTCAGCGCCTGCACCCGATGCACCAGCGGCGCGATCTGGGCCGGGTCTGTATAGTCGCTGGCTGTCCCCAGCAGCGGCAGCAGCCCTTCGTCTTCCGCCTCCAACGCACGGCGCCGGCGCAGCATAGCCCGGTAGCACAGCAGCAGGGTCCTATCCCCCGGCGAAAGCGCCTCCGGCGCCAGGCCGCCCCGGAAATAAAAGAGGAGTGGGTTTGCTTCCCTGGCAAAGTTGTTCTTTCGCACCAGTTCCAAGGTCCGTGGGGTGGCAGGCCGGATGCCGGTAGCGAACCAGACGATGGGTCTGTCGCCCACCCGCCGGCACAACCGCTCCAGTTTTGCCTGGCCTGTCAGAATACCGCCGCGCACACTGCCGCCAAAGATCACCAGGTCCGCTGCCGCCAACCGCTGCTTGGAGCACGCTTCCAGAGGTAGCGGGGCAAGTCCCAGCGCCTGGCCGATCCACTGGGCATAGCGCTGAGTAAATCCCGTCTGGGAAGCGTATAGAAGAAGGAGGTTTTTCATCCCCTTCCCCTTTCCTGCCGCCTCACCCCAAAGCGGGGTGATCGTTGACCTGCTCCACAGAGTAATAGGTCAGCAACACCGCGTCGGGCAGCCGGGTTCCCTCGCAGACAAAGATCTTTCGGGTCATCCAGGCCAAGGACTCGTCATAGACCTCGATCTTAGGGGTGGTCACATAATAGAACAGTTTGGGGTCCACAGGCTTTCCCTGCTTGACATCCTCCGCCTTCTCTGGCGGGACGGTGCGGATGCCCTCCACATGGATATACAGGGTGCGGCCGTCGTCCAGGCGGAAGCCATAGGCGGCGTTGATCTCCGCGGTGCCATCCTCCCGGATCCGCTGGTGGTCGATGCCGGCAGACATGATCTGGCCGTGAAAGTCTGGGCCAAGGATCTCTCCCTCCGGGCAGGGCACCAGTTGTCTGCGTCCAGCCCCAGGGAACTGCACACCGCACAGCTCGGTGCTTACCCCAGTCAAACGGATCTCAAACTGTCTTTTCAGGGAAATGCTCATGATGAAAACTCCTCTCAGATTTCTGGATGATACATCCTACGTTCAACGTCCTATGAAATACTATTAGCACACTTTGCGAAATCTGTCAATTGTTTTTGGGAGTTTTCCTCTTTTTTTGTGGAGCCAAACAACGAAACGGGAACTTTCCCCCCTGGCGGCGGAAAAGCTTCTTGACACTGTGAAAGGATTTCCGTATTATGTTGAAATGGTGTTTTGTCGCATCATATTCTGTTGTCTTTACGCCGATCCCCGTGATAAGGAGGATATCTATGTCGCTCTCCTCACCTCCCCTACCCTTTTCTTCTCTTTCCCGCCAGCGGGTCTCCTTTGCCATTGTGGCACAGATCACCCACGCCATCGCCCAGGGGACCATGCCTTTGGGCAGCTGTCTGCCCACCGAGCCCCAGCTGATGGAGCAATTCGGCGTGGGCCGCAACGCACTGCGGGAAGCCATTAAAATTTTAGAGGCCTTCGGTCTGGTGGTCATTCGCCGGGGATCGGGGACTTTCCTGCAAGATACCTGTACCTTTGATCTGCTGGCACCCCTGTTTCTCCGTCTGCTCTGGACCGCCCCTTCCCACCAAGATCTCACCGACGCCTTCCAAGCTCTGGCCCATGCCCAGCAGGCTTTGGACAAGCCTGCCGCCGGCCGGTCGCCTGCGCCCCAGGACGAGACCATCTTTTCCCAGCTGGTAACGTTGGTGCACAGCCTCTTCCGTGGGCAGGGTGCGCCTGCGGCGCCCTGTCTGAACAACGCCCCCTGGACCTCGGAGAAGCTGCCCGCCTCCCGGCGAATCTTCTGGCAGATGGTCAAGGACCTGGCCGACCAGACCATTGCCCCCGGGGACAAACTGCCCACAGAGCAGGCCCTCATGGAGCGCTTTTCCGTCAGCCGCAATGTGGTGCGGGAGGCCATCAAGGCGCTGGAGGCCACCGGCATCGTGGAGATCCGCCGCCCCGAGGGCACCTTCGTCTCCCCCTGCAACGACACTTTCCCGACATTTGTGGACACAGGGGTCTACAGCCGTATCCTGGCCCACCACGGCAGCGGCCAATTTCTGCGCTTGAAAATCTGCTTGCGGGATGCCGTGTTCTACACGGCATCCGAAAAAGCCAGCCTGGAAGGCCGTCAGCAGTTTTCGGCCTTGAGCACTGCCTTTGCCCAGCTGCTACGGGACCCGGCGCCCCAGCTAGCCGCTTGTACCGCCGCGCTGGACGCGCTCAACAACCAGCTGAGCCTCCTCTGTGCCAACCCCCTCCTTCAGCAGACCGAGCAGGTCATCCTGGACATCTCCGCCCAGTCCCGGCACAACTTCCTGGTCAAGGCATTGCAGACAGGCCGCCAGAAAGAGGTCGCCCAGTCCTATCTCCGGGATGCAGACATTCTGATGACCAGGGACCGCGCCGCCATCCCCGCCGCCATGGAACAAAAGCTCTCCCTCTGGCTCTCCTTGAACATCATGGAGAGCCCCTAAAAGAAGAGAAACGCCCGGCACACCACGCCTTTGTGGGTGCCGGGTTTTTTCGCTCTTTAGTCGATCACGCCCTTGGACACCCAGTCCATGATCTGGTCATAGTCGTGGCCGAAGAGAAGGGTAGCGTTGTACTCCTTCTGCATCTGCTGGATTTTTTTCAGGTTGTCAAAGAACTCGTCGGTGGTCTTGTTGATGGTCCCGCCGGGGGGGATGGCCTTCTCATAGCTCTCGGCGGTGTAGAGGGCGTCGCTGGTGGTGAGGATGGTGCCGTGGTGCTCGGTTTTCAACAGCATCCCAATAACCCCCGGGGTGTGGGCCTCCTGGAGGAAGAGGGTCAGGTCATCGGCCAGCTGGGTGTCCTGGTTGATGGTCTGGAAGCGGATGCCCTCCACATCGAACAGGGAGCGGATGTAGGCCCCGCCGTTGCCGGTCATGACGCTCCAATAGGCGTTTTTCAGGTCGGCCTCGGACACCATCACCTTTTGGATGGCCTTGGTGCCCACAAAGTGCTTCAGCCCGCCAGCGTGGTCAAAATGCAGGTGGGACAGGATGATTAGATCGATATCCTCCGGTGTGAGCCCTTTGGCCGCCAGGGCCTGCTTGATGTTCACCATCTCGGTGATGGGATAGTCGTGGAGCATCTCGGGGGTATAGACCTGAGAGAAGTCCTCGCAGTTGCCGGTGTCGTAGAGAATGTTGCCCAGGGTGGGGTGCTGGATGAGCAGGGCCACGGCGGGCGATGCCACCATCTCTTCCTGGTCTGGGCAGTCCACCAGGCGGAACTTGGGAAACTCCATTTTCCCCAGATACAGTACGCTGATTTTCATTCCCATGGTTTTCCTCTCCTTGCTGAATCTATGGTTTCTCTCCGCTCTCAGGCGAAGGCAGGTTCTCTTTTTATTGAACCGTTTCCCTGCCGGAAAATCAATCCACAGAACCCCATAGACCCATTCCTTTTTCGCATCAATCGTGGTATACTACCGGAAAAAGGGGGTGTTTTCATGAACATCGACCATCTGCGCTACTTTCTTGTCCTCTCCCAAGAGATGCACTACAGCCGGGCGGCCCAGCGGCTGAACATCTCCCAGTCGGGGCTGAGCCACGCCATGGCCGCTTTGGAGCAGGAGCTGGGGGTACCTCTGTTTCAAAAAAGCGGCCGAGGGATCGCCCTAGGCCGCTACGGCGCCGCCCTGCTGCCCCAGGCCCAGCAGATTGTGGCCCTGGCCGACAGCTGTCTGCGGCAGTTTCAAATGCTCAAAGAGGGGGTAGGTACCCTCCGCCTGCGCACCATTCCCCTGCTCATCGTGCCAACGGTCACCCGGCTGTGCCGGCAGTTTCAGCAGGTCAACCCCGGCTGTGACTTTGAGTTTGCCACCGGCATGTCCAGCCAGGTCTGCCAGGCGGTTCTGCAGGGGGAGGCCGACGTGGGCTTCTGCTCCAAAATCTTCCCGGACCCCCAGCTGGACTATGTCTCCATCCAACGCCGGGCCATGGTGGCGGCGGTCCCCCTGGACCACCCCCTAGCCGGACAGGAGACGGTCACCCTGGCCGAGACTCTCCCCTACCCCCACGTGACCTACTCCTGGCTCAGCGGCCAGCGGGACCCGGTGGACCGGCTCTTCGCCCCGGTGCGGGACCAATGGCGCATCGCCTATCAGGTGGAGGACGCCAACTTCATCATGGAGCTGGTGGCCCAGGGCTTTGGCATCACCGTTTTGCCAGACACGCCCCCGGTCCACCGGCCGGACGTGAAGGTCCTGCCCCTCACCGACCCGGTCCAGGCCAGCGATTTCTACATTCTTCGCCGCAAGGCCCCCCACCCCCTAGCCAGCGTGGACCAGTTCTTCGCCTTCTGCGTCGCCGCCGCCGAGCGGGAGAGGACAACGCAAGAATGACAAGAAGGAAGCGGCGCAACAGAACGTCACGCCGCTTCCCCCTCAGAATCCGTCAGCCGCTCATTGCAGCTGCGTACTATTATGATAGCACATTGGCCCAGTTCTTGCAAGGCCTTGCCGGCCTGCTGCTCCAGGAATATGCCGCCACGGTGCCCTTCCCGCTGCACACAGCTCACAGGGTCTCGTCTTTCTGTTCCGCCGTTTCCAGCTGTTTTTCGGTCCGCTGCTTCCCCTTTTTGTGACAGTAGTAAATGCCGTAAAGGCCTGCGGAAACCAGCACCAGGCAGCCCAGGAAGGTGGCGGCCAGCACCGACAAGAAGTGGGGGTCCAGCAGACCCCGGTACTGGTCGCCGTAGGCGGCGTAGTTGCGAGCCCCGTTGAGGATGGCCACCACCAGGCTCAGGCCCAGGGCCGCCAGGATGGTCAGACGTTTGCCCTGCTTGGACGTGTCCACCAGGTCCCCGCCCAAAAACATGCTGCGCACGGCAACGTAGAGGCACGAGACCAGAAGGATGATCAGCTCGGGGATGGACTGGGTGTACGGCAGCTTTAGCCCATAGGTCTTTACCAGCACGGAGATCACCAGCAGCCCCGCCATCAGCAGATAGGTCTCTTTCAAAATTCGGTTGGTCAGCTGGACCAGTCGCTCGTCCTTGACTTTCTTTTCTTTCATTCAGCTCTCCTCCCAAAATAGGTCGTTCAGCGTCTTGTCCAGGGCCTTGCAGATGGCCACGCACAGGCGCAAGGTGGGGTTGTATTTTCCCGTCTCGATCAGCCCGATGGTCTGCCGGGTGACGCCCACCAGGGCGGCCAGCTCCTCCTGGCTCATGTCCCGCTCGATCCGGGCGATCTTCATCTGTTTGTTCTTCATTCTTCCCCTCCTTTCACCTTATAATATATATTATATCCACCTTTATGTCAATTATAAATTGCACTTTGCCCATTTTATGTTCCTCGCTTGCCAAAACGAGAAAACTATAGTATGCTGAAGAAAATTCGTCGTTTCCCCGGCTCTGCTGGGGCAAACGACGGACAGGAGGTCGTTGGATGGACTTATTTGATCTGCTGCTCACCCGCCGGAGTATCCGGCAGTACACCGGCCAGCCCGTATCCCAGGAAGACCTGCGGGCCGTTCTTGCCGCAGGACTTCTCTCCCCTTCCAGCCGCAGCCGCCGGCCCTGGGAGCTGGTGGTGGTCCAGGACCCGGCCATGCTGGAGCAGCTCTCCCACTGCCGCCAGGGTTCGGCCAAGATGCTGGCCGGGGCGGCGGCGGCCATTCTGGTGTTCGCCGACCAGACCAAAAGCGACGTATGGACCGAGGACTGCGCCATCGTCATGAGCAACATGCATCTCATGGCCCATCACCTGGGTCTGGGCAGCTGCTGGATTCAGGGGCGGCTGCGCCAGAGCGAGGACGACCGCGAGACCACCGACGCCTACTGCCGCCGGCTGCTGGGCGTGCCCGAGCCCTATGCCTTGGAGGCCATCCTCTCCCTGGGCCATTCCGCCGTGGAACCCCCGGCCTATGCCCCGGAGGACATTGGCTGGAACAAGGTCCACTGGGACACGTTTTAACCCCTCGCCTTCCCCAACAGAAAGGGCGCGGACCGTCTCTTCCCACGGTCCGCGCCCAGTGTGATTTCCTGCAAAAACGCGCCGCTGGAATGCCAGCGGCGCGTTGTGTCTTTGTGGGAAGCTTACTCTTCCTCCAGCAGGAAGTCGTCCCGGTCGTCGTAGGTGTCCTCCTTGGTGCCGAACAGGCCCAGGATGGCCCCGCAGATCCGGCCCAGAACCAGGCCGGACACCACGGTGGCGATGACCGCCCCCACCTGGACGCCCACATTGCCGGTGACGGCGATGCCAAACAGGCCGCCCAGCAGGCCGGGCATGCCGTGGAGGTTGTGGACCCCGCAGGTGTCGGTGCCCCGGATGAGCTTACAGATCTTGGGGGCAATGATGGCAAAGCCCAGGGTGCTCAGGGTGCCGGCGCAGATGCCGATGACCATGGCAAAGCCGGGGTTCACCGAGGAGCAGGTGGAGCCGATACACACACCGCCGGCCAGGGCGGCGTTGGCGATGTCCTCCACTTCGATCTTGCCCCGGATGAGCTTGGAGAAGACATAGGTGGCCAGGGTGGAGCCGCACAGGGCCAGCACGGTGTTCAGAACCGTCAGGTACCCCAGCTCGGGGGCCACCACAGCGCTGGTGAAGGAGGGCCAGAAGAGCCACAGGATCATGCTGCCCAGCAGGCAGAACTCGTTGCTGATCTTGTCGGCCTTGGGGCCGGGCTTGTCCTGGAACTTCTTGGCGGTGGTGGCCACAATGCCCAGGCCGAAGTAGGCACCGAAGGCGTGGATGGCCACGGACCCGCCGGTGTCCAGGAAGCCGGGGAACAGGCCGCTCTCCAGCAACAGCCACTCGTTGAAGATATAGGCAATGGTAAAGAGGATGGCCAGCACAAAATACTGGTCCATTTTCAGCCGGCCCAGCACCGCGCCCATGCAGATGAGCAGGCTGGCCGCGGCAAACTCGGCAAACAGGAAGCCGTTGATGTTCATAACCTCAAACTCCCCAGGCAGGAAGCTCTTGACCAGAAGATACACCGGCACGGAGATGCTCACCGCCAGGAAGGTGGCCGTCAGGGAGGTAAACTCATGGCCCCGCAGGAAGACCATCAGGAACCCGAAGCCCACCAGCAGCATGGCCAGGATGTGGATGGACCGGGCATAGGTGATGGAATCAAAGATGGTCCGGGTCGCCCCGTCCAGGCCCTCGGTATCGATGGGAACGATCTCCGCCAGGCCGCGGGCTACGTTTTCGTTCACGCCGGGGAAGAAGGCCACTGCCATCGCCACGGCGATGAGCAGAAAGACGATCAAAAGCCCCGGGTTTCGGCTGCTTTTCATACTCTCAACACTTCTCTCTTCAAAAATAGAACAAGGGACCGGGGGCTGATTCCGGTCCCTTGTGCGTTCTTCAATTTAGCACCATTTATTTTCTTTGTCAACTATTTCATACAAAAATATCTTTGGCATCCGGCCGTTTTCTGTCAAAAACAGGAAATCCGTCATCCCTGGTCCCCCAGCACCTCCTGGGCGTAGTGGACCGATTCCATGGCGTCGGCGGCATAGCGGTCGGCCCCAATGCTGTCGGCGTAGTCCTGGGTGATGACGGCGCCGCCCACCACCACCTTGCAGGAAAGGCCCGCCTCCCGCAGCTGCCGGATGGTCTCGGCCATGTAGGGAGCGGTGGTGGTCATGAGGGCAGACAGGCCCACCAGGGGGATCTTCTTCTCCCGGGCGGCGGCCACGATGGTCTCCGGGGGCACGTCCTTGCCCAAGTCCAGCACCCGGAAGCGGTAGCTCTCCAGCAGGACCTTGACGATGTTCTTGCCGATATCGTGGATGTCCCCCTTCACCGTGGCCAGGAGGATCTGGGGTGCTCCCCCGCTCTCCCCGGCGGGCAGGTAGTCTTTGAGGACCTGGAAGGCCCCCTTAGCCGCCTCGGCGCTCATGAGCAGCTGGGGCAGGAAAAGGGTGCCCTTCTCAAAGCCCTGGCCCACCTGGTCCAGGGCGGGGACCAGCTCGCCGTTGATGATGTCCAAAATGTCCCGTCCGCTCTCCGCCAGGAGCTTAGCCTGGGCAGCGGCGGAGTCCTTCAGGCCCTTGCACACCGCGTGGCAGAGGGGGCTCTGCTCCCCTGGCGCCGGCGCGGCTTGGGCGGCGGGGGCCGCTGCCGGGGCCGCGGGCACGGCTGCCGGCGCGGGGGCCGCCAGGGGGCCGCCCTCCTGGAAGGCGGTCATATAGGTCTGGCACTGGTCGTCCAGGCCCATCAGGGTCCGGTAGGCGTGGTAGGCCCCCAGCATGGCCCGGCTCTTGGGGTTGATGATGGCCCCGTCCAAGCCCGCCTGGAGGGCCATGGTGAAGAAGCTCTGGTTGAGCACCTCCCGCTGGGGCAGGCCGAAGGAGACGTTGGAGACGCCCAGGGCGGTCTTCACCCCCAGCTCCGTCTTGGCCCGGCGGAGGGTCTCCAGGGTCACCTTGCCGTTGTCCCCTCCGGCGCTGACGGGCATGGTCAGGCCGTCCACCAGCAGCTCCCGCCGGGGAATGCCCAGGGCCTCGGCCCGTCGGACAATCTTCTCCGCGATGGCCAGACGGCCGGCGGCGTCGGCGGGGATGCCGTCGTCGTCCAGAGTCAGGCACACCAGGCCGCCGCCGTACTTCTTCACCAGGGGGAGGATGGCGTTTAAGCTCTCCTCCTTGCCGTTGACGGAGTTGATGAGGGGCTTGCCGTTGTACCGGCGCAGGGCGGCCTCCATGGCCGCGGGGTTGGAGGTGTCCAGCTGCAGGGGCAGGCCGGTGACCTCCTGGATAGCCTCCACGGTGCGGGTGAGCACCGTCGGCTCGTCCAGGCCGGGCAGGCCCACGTTCACGTCCAGGATGTGGGCCCCCGCCTCCTCCTGCTGGAAGGCCTCCCCCAGCACGTAATCCATGTCCCCCTCCCGCAGGGCGGCCTGGAGCTTTTTCTTGCCCGTGGGGTTAATGCGCTCGCCGATGATCACCGGGTCTCGGCCGTCCAGAGCCACCGCCTGACAGTAGGAGGAGATGAACAGGGTGTCTTTCTCCGTCACCTGGGGCAGGGGAATGTCCTTGGTGGCTTCCATCAGGGCCCGCAGGTGGTCCGGGGTGGTGCCGCAGCAGCCGCCCAGCAGGGTGGCCATGGGGGCCAGGGGGACCATCTGGGCGGCAAAGTCCGCCGGGCCCAGGTCGTAAACTGCCTGGCCGTTCTGGCTGCGGGGCAGGCCGGCGTTGGGCTGGAGCAGCAGGGGGATGGAGGCGTCCTCCCACAACGCCTGGAAGACCGGAGCCATCTCCTGGGGGCCCAGGCCGCAGTTCAGGCCCAGCACATCCACCCCTAGCCCTTCCAGCAGGGCCACAGCGGCCCGGGGGGAGCCGCCGGTGAGAAGCTTGCCGCTCTCGTCAAAGATAAGGCTTGCCAAGATGGGCAGGTCGCAGTTCTCCTTGGCCGCCAGCACGGCGGCCTTCATCTCGTACAGGTCGCTCATGGTCTCGATGAGGATGCAGTCCGCCCCCGCTTTCACGGCGGCCCGGACGGTCTCGGCAAACAGGGCCACCGCGTCCTCAAAGTCCAGGTCCCCATAGGGACGCAGGAGCTTGCCGGTGGGACCGATGTCGGCGCAGACGTAGGCATCGCTCACTCCCGCCTGGTCCATGGCTGCCCGGACGTTGGCCACGGCGGCGGTCATCACCTGCTCAGGCGTCACCCCATAGAGGGCCAGCTTCAGGGCGCAGGTGCCGAAGGTGTTGGTGGTGATCAGGCGGCTTCCAGCCTCCAGATAGGCCCGGTGGACAGCCTGAACCGCCGCCGGGCTCTCCATGCCCCACACGTCGGGGAGCATGCCCTCGGGCAGCCCGGCAGCCTGGAGCATGCTGCCCATCCCCCCATCCAGATAGAGGCGTTGTTCTTTCATCGCTTGGAGCAGTGGTCTCATGGTCAGCTCTCCTTTTCCTTCTCGCTGCCCGCCGGCGCACACCGGAAGGGGCAGTCGGTTTTTTCACAGCGCATGCATTTCTGGCCGCAGGACTCCTCCCGGCGGTCAGAGATGCCCACCAGGGCGGTGATGGATTTCTCTGGCACCAGCATCCCCCCCGCGGTGAGGGTCAGGCCGATGCGTTTGGGGGCCTGCAGCAGATCCAGCACCCGCTGCTGGGCGCCCAGATCCCAGTCCCCATAGCCGGGGCTGAAGGGGGGCGTGAGGTACTCCCCCTCCCCCAGATGGGGAAGCAGGCTCTCACAGTAGCCGGCGCACAGGTCGTCCAGCCACACGGCACACACCGCCTGGCCCACCGCCGCCTTGGCCATGGACTGGGCGCTCCACCGGCGCAGCAGCCGGTCGGTCTCCGCCCCCAGGGTCACGGCAAAGAGGATGCCCTCCGTGCAGTGGCGCAAATGGTGGTCCAGGTCCCGGCTCTCCCCGGCAAACAGGGAAAGGGACAGCCGCCGCCCCAGGGTGCGGGGGATGACTGTCCCTTCCAGCTCCCGCTGGCAGGCGGCGGCCCAGGCCGCCGCCTCCGGCCACAGGGGCGCCCCTCGGGTCCCCAGATAGCGGGCGATTTCTCGTTGGTCTAAGTTCATGTCCGTCCCAGTACCTTCGACAGGTTTTCCGCGATCCCCGCCGCCACGTCAGGTTTGTTCATGGTGTACACGTGGACCCCGCGTACCCCGTTGGCCACCAGGTCCACCATCTGCTGGGCGGCGTAGACGATGCCCGCCTGCTTCATGGCGTCTGGCCGGTCCCGGAACTTGTCCAAAATCATGCGGAACCGGTTGGGCAGGGTGGTGCCCGACAGGGAGAGGATGCGGGTCATCTGGGCGGCGTTGGTCACCGGCATGATCCCTGCCAGCACGGGCACCGTGATGCCCGCCTGATGGGCCCGGTAGAGGAAGCTGTACAAGGCACTGTTGTCAAAGAACATCTGGGTGACCAGGAAGTCCACCCCGCTGTCCACCTTTTCCCGCAGGTGACGCAGGTCCTCTGCCTGGCTGGCGCACTCCACGTGGCCCTCAGGATAGCAGGCCGCCCCGATGGAAAAGCCGCCATAGGCCACAATGTCCTCCACCAGGTCCCGGGCATAGCGGTAGTCCCGGGGGGCGGTGGGGTCATATCCTTCGGGGTAGTCTCCCCGCAGGGCCAGCACATTCTCGATGCCCGCCTGGCGCAGGATGTCCAGCTCCTGGCGGATGCGCCCCCGGTCGGAGGAGACGCAGGTCAGATGGGCCAGGGCGGGCACCCCGTGGCCCGCCTGGACGATGCGGGCGATCTCTGCCGTATAGGCCGCGGTGCCCCCGCCGGCGCCATAGGTCACACTCATAAAATCCGGCTTGAGCTCGGCGATCTGCTCCACGGCGAAGCGCACCGAGTCAAAGTCGCTGTCTTTTTTTGGCGGAAATGCCTCGAAGGACAAGGTCACGTCCTTTTCCTTCCATAAGTCTCTCAGTTTCACAGGCTCTCTCCTTTGGCCGGGATAGGCTCCTCTTCCGCCTCCCCCTGGGCCGCCAGGCGGATGCCCGCCAGGGTCAGGGCACAGACGAACCAGAAGATGAGCATCACCCGGGGATAGTTCCAGATATAGTCGGCCACGCCGCAGAGCATGGTGCCCAGAATGGCAGCGGCACTGCCGATGATGGCCATGCGGGCCACCGGGCCGCAGGTGTTGCGGACCACAGCCCGGCACCCCTGCTTAAAGGTCCACAGGATGCCCCCCACAAAGGAGATCAGGCCCACCAGGCCGGTCTCGCACCAGACCTGGAGATAGATGTCGTGGCAGTGGACAAAGTAGTCCTTCCCGTGGAAGAGGTTCAGGTCGCTGACCGCCTGGCGCACCGCGTCGCTGCCCAGGCCGGCGCCCAGGATGGGCCGCTGGAGGAGGAGCTCCCCGGCGGCCTTGTACAGGGGGAAGCGGCTGGTGGTGGAGCTGTCCTCGGTATTAAAGATGGTCAGCACTCGGTTGAACACCGTGTCGGGCAGGGCGGCCAGAATGACCAGCGCCGCGAAAATCCCCAGGGGGATAAGCTTCCGGTTCCACAGCAAGACGAAAATCACCGCCGCGAAGGCCAGGCCCACCCAGCTGGCCCGGGAATAGGTCATGGCGATGGCCACACAGCCCACACCCGCGCTGAGCAGGCCCAGGAAGCGGCCGCCCCAGCTCTTGGCGCAGAGCATATACGCGATGGCCACCGGGATGAGCAGCAGCAGCACCTCGGCAAAGGCGTTGGGGTTCTCAAAGAATCCGTAGACCCGGCCGGGCATTCCCTCGTTCAGGTCCATGTCCACGTAGGAGGGGTTGACCTCCACCCCCTGGATGCGCTGGACCACCCCATAGAGGGAGATGACCAGCAGGGACAGGGACGTAAAGGAGAGCAAGCGCAGCAGGTGGCGCCCGGTGCGCACGGTGCTGACCACCACGATCACGCACAGGATGCACGTGAGATAGAAAAACACGAACCGGGTGGACAGGGCGGGATAGGCCGACAGGGGCCAGGCCGCCAGGATCATGCCGAAAAAGGCCACCAGCCAGGGCCCCAGGAAGGTCACATCCAGCCGGAAGGTCCGCTGGCGCATCCCCGCCACCACGGCCATGAGGAAGCACAGAACAAAGCCGGCAAAGCTGTAGGCATTGTTCCACTGCTGATAGGGAATAACCATGAACAGCAGCATCAGCCAGCCCACTGCCAAGGGGGTGTTCTCTACGGCGGAGAAGACGATCTGGGCGATCACGCTGTTTTCAAAGACCGGCCGCAAGGCGCCGTAGAGCTTTTGCAACAGGATGGTGGGGATGCTCAGCACAAAGGTCAGCACCCGGCACAGCACGCTGTCCTTCCAGGCCCGGGACAGGCACCCCTCCCGGGTGAGAAAGCCGATGAGCACACTGCCCGAACAGGCTTGGCTCCACCCCCGGGCAATGCCCCGGATGACCTTGGCCAGCAGGCTGTACTCGTATCGCTCCCGCAGCCACAGCCACACAGGGAGCAGCAGCCGTCCTACCAGGCTGCTCTGGACTACTTCCACAGGCGATCCCTCCTTTGGAATCCTTTGGTTTCAAAATCCGTTGAAATGGCGCGGCCCCCACCCGGGCGAACAGGCTCGGGTGGGGACCGGCGCGTCACAGGGTCTTTTCATGATGTCTGGGAGAGGAGTTCCACAGACTGCATTTTCTCCGCAGTCCACTCGTCAAAGCCGCCGGACAAGGCCAGATCCAGATAGCGCAGGCTCTGTTCCATCAGGACGGGGGTGCAGTAGAAGCCCCCTTCGGGCTCTTCCACCCAGCCGTCTACACCATGGGCGGCATAGACCGCTTCGCAGGCCGCGCGGAACTCCTCAAAGGAGACGGGGAGCTGCCCGGTCTGGCCATAGTTCTGGATGGCGGCCACTTCCTCCTCCAGCAGTTCCGGGGTGCAGTAGAAAGGTATGGTCCGAGAGATTTTCCAATACTTGGCCTGGTAATCCCAGGGGGGCAGGCCAATGCTCTCATAGGCTTCTTGGGTGGCTGCTTCATACTCCCGGAACGACACCGGCGAGCCGTCATCCACCACCCGGGTGCTGTACCACTGGGCGATCAGCACGCAGACCACCGCAGCCAGGACCATCAGCACTGGGCCAAGCCATGACATTCCTTGCTTCTTCATGGAGATCGCTCCTTTCTCGTGACGGAATTCTTCCTAAGGTTATCATACCGAATCTGGTATGGCCTTGTCAATTCCGAATGAGGCGAAAGAGGGCAGTTATCCCCGGTTTTTCCAGCCGTAGAGCAGGGAGAGCAGGAGATATTGCCGCCGGCACACCAGGTCGGCCACCATCTGCTTGTTGCGTCCCAGCCCCTGGGGATGGATGGCCTGGATGGCCCGGGCCATGGGGGGCAGCTGGCAGATCCCCCGCACTCGCCGGCGCTTTTCCGCCAGGGAGGCGGCGTTGCTGGCGGCAAACTCGTTGCCGATGGCGATGAGCAGGCCGGACCAGCAGGAGTTCTCCCGCCACAAGGGCAAGTTTTCCCCCAGTCCCATCCGCTGGGCCAGGGCCTCCTTGGCTTTCATAAAGCTGTAGAAGGTCTGCATGTAGTCGGGCAGATACCGCCGGGTCACCGAGGTGGGGTTTTGCAGGTAGCAGTACACCGGCTGGTTGAGCATAGCCAGCTTTTGGGCGTGGCAGAAATACTCCAGCAGAAAGAGCTCATCCTCCAGGTAGGCCCCCTGGAAGGTGATCCCGCCCTCCTGGATGATCTTCCGGGAGAACAGGAAGCGCCAGACAAATCCATTGAGAACCTGCCCTGGCTTGCCCAGCCGCTCTCCCAGCAGCCGGTCCACGATGCCCCGGCGGATCTCCGCCGGGCCGTAAACACCCTGGGGCAGGGCGCCGGGCTCCTGTTCCTGCTGGCCGCTGACTTCCACCCGCCAGTGCGAGCCGCCGGCAGTGTCCGCCCCGCTCTGGGTCAGGGCCTGGTAGAGGGCCTCCAGGGCATCCTTGGGCAGCCAATCGTCGGCGTCGGCAAAGGCCAGATAGGTCCCCTGGGCCTGGGCCATGCCCAGGTTTCGGGCTGAGCTCACCCCGCCGTTCTCCTGATGAAAGACCCGCACCCGGGGGTCTTCCTGGGCGATCTGGTCGCACAGGGCGCCGCTGCCGTCGGGGGAACCGTCGTCAATGAGCAGCAGCTCCAGGTCCGCAAAGGTCTGGGAGAGGATGGACGTGGTGCACTTGCGCAGGAACTCCTGGGCACGATAGACGGGCACGATCACCGAGATCTCCGGCATAGAGGTCCCTCCCTTCTCTCCTTACTGGCAGGCTGCCTTGAGCTGCTCGGCCCGGTCGGTCTTTTCCCACAGGACCCCCAGGTCCTCCCGGCCCATGTGGCCATAGGCAGCCAGGCTGCGGTAGATGGGCTTCTGCAGGTCCAGGTCCCGGATGATGGCGGTGGGGCGCAGGTCGAAGGTCTTGCGCACCGCCTGCTCCAGCACCTCGTCGGAGACCGTGCCGGTGCCGAAGGTCTCCACCAGGATGGACACGGGCTGGGCCACGCCGATGGCATAGGCCAGCTGGATCTGGCACCGCTTGGCAAGGCCCGCGGCCACCACGGTCTTGGCCACCCAGCGGGCGGCATAGGCGGCGGAGCGGTCCACCTTGGTGGGGTCCTTGCCGGAGAAGGCGCCGCCGCCGTGGGGGGCAGACCCGCCGTACGTATCCACGATGATCTTCCGGCCAGTCAGGCCGGTGTCCCCCTGAGGGCCACCGATGACGAAGCGGCCGGTGGGGTTGACATAAATCTTGGTGTTCTCATCCATGAGATGGGCCGGCACGGTGGGCTTGATGACCAGCTCGATCATATCTTTGCGGATCTGGTCCAAAGAGGCATCGGGGCTGTGCTGGGTGGACAGGACCACGGTGTCCACGCGCACAGGCTGGTTGTTCTCGTCGTACTCCACGGTCACCTGGGTCTTGCCGTCGGGGCGCAGGTAGTCCACGGTCCCCTCCTTACGCACCTGGGCCAGGCGCTTGGCCATCTTGTGGGACAGGGAGATGGCCAGGGGCATGAGCTCCGGGGTCTCGTCGCAAGCATAGCCGAACATCATGCCCTGGTCACCGGCACCGTTGTCCAGCGCGCTGTCTCCGCCCTCTTTAGCCTCCAGGGACTGGTCAACGCCCAGGGCGATGTCCGCGCTCTGCTCGTCGATGTTGGTGATGATGCCGCAGGTGTCGCAGTCAAAGCCGTACTTGGCCCGGTCATAGCCGATCTCCCGGATGACCTGGCGGGCGATCTTGGGGATGTCCACGTAGCAGCTGGTGCTGATCTCCCCCATGATGTGGATCAGGCCCGTGGACGCGGTGGTCTCGCAGGCCACCCGGCCCAGGGGGTCCTGGGCCAGGATGGCGTCCAGGACGGCGTCGGAGATCTGGTCGCAAATTTTATCGGGATGTCCCTCGGTAACGGACTCAGAAGTGAAAAAACGGTGGCTCATGGCAATGGTTCCTCCTTAAACGATGTACTCTATATATTTATCTATATCTATATATTTACCCTAAATGAAATGAAACGAAGCGGTTTTTCTCACTCTGCCGCCCAGCCGGCCAGATAGGCCTCCTGCTGGGGGGTGAGGGTGTCGATGGACAGGCCCAGGGCGGCCAGCTTGGCCCGGCCGATCTCGTCGTCGATGACCTCGGGGACCTGGTAGACTTTCTTCTCCAGGCCCGTCTGCTTGGTCAGCCACTCAGCGGCCAGGGCCTGGACGGCGAAGGACATATCCATGATCTCGGCCGGATGGCCGTTGCCGGCGGCCAGGTTCACCAGCCGGCCCTCAGCCAGCACGTTCAGGGTGCGGCCGTTGGCCAGGGTGTAGCCCACGATGTTCTCCCGGCGCTCCTCGGCCTTCACAGCCATCTCCCGCAGGGCGGCCACGGCCACCTCGCAGTCAAAGTGGCCGGCGTTGGCCAGCAGGACGTTGTCCTTCATGGTTTCAAAATGCCGGGGGACGATCACGTCCTTGCAGCCGGTGACGGTGATGAACACGTCCCCCAGGGGGGCGGCCTCGTCCATGGTCATCACCCGGAAGCCGTTCATGGTGGCGTCCAGGGCCTTAAAGGGGTCGATCTCGGTGACGATTACGTTGGCCCCCAGGCCGGCGGCCCGCATGGCCACGCCCTTGCCACACCAGCCATAGCCGGCCACCACCACGGTCTTGCCCGCCACCACCAGGTTGGTGGTGTGGAGGATACCATCCCACACCGACTGGCCGGTGCCGTACTTGTTGTCGTAGTAGTGCTTGGCCTTGGCGTCGTTGACGGCCATCATGGGGCAGGGCAGGATGCCCTCCCGCTCCCGGGCCTTCAGGCGGAGGATACCAGTGGTGGTCTCCTCGCAGCCGCCGATGAGGCAGTCAGCATATTCCTTGCACTTGCCCCCCAGCAGGTCGATCAGGTCCCCGCCGTCGTCGATGACGATGTGGGGGTGGCACTTGAGGGTCTCGGTGAGAAGGTCCTCATATTCCTGGGCGGTGACGCCGTGGATCCCGAAGGTCTCCACCCCCATGCTGGCAAGGCCCGCGGCCACATCATCCTGGGTGGACAGGGGGTTGGAGCCGGTGAGGTAGACCTCCGCTCCCCCCTGCTGGAGAACATAGCCCAGATTGGCGGTCTTGGCCTCCAGGTGGACCGACACGGCCACCCGCAGGCCCTGGAAGGGCTTTTCCTTCTGAAAGCGGGCTTCGATCTGGGACAGGGCGGGCATGAAGTCCCGGACCCAGTGGATCTTTCTACGGCCAGACTCGGCCAGGGAAGGGTCTTTTACGATGCTCATAAACACTCGTTCCTTTTCTGAATTTTCGCCGATGGAGGCGGGAAGGGGGCTCTGCACCCATAGAAAAAGGCTTCCGTAAGGAAGCCTTGGTCGCTGGAGACGGCGTCTTCCTTATCGCTGTTAGCGGAACCACCTTGCCCGGGGGCAGGTTGGTGTGGGGTCATTGAGCTAACTCTCTCGCCCACTCTCGATAATGCGCTCCTATTCAGTTCACGCGGGAAAAATACTCGCTATATTATACACCATCTCAAAAAAAAGGCAAGAAAAATTTTTTCCTCCCAGCCCGGTACGGTTCATGCTATGGGAAGATTGTAAGAATGTTTACAGTTTAGGGTAGATTTCCCGGCAGAAAGCGGTTAGAATAAGAACACTTTCATCTTATCACTACCCATTGAAGGAGGTCGTTTCTTTGCGCGCCATGCAACAGTGGCTGGACCGCTTCTGCTACAAGCATCCCCGGCTGAGCATCCCCGGGCTCATGCGGTATATCGTCATCGGCAACGTCCTGGTATACCTGCTGGACATGTTCGGAACCAACGGCTACCCCATCGCCTCCAGCCTGCTGGGCTTCAGCACCAGCGCCATCCTGCAGGGGCAGGTTTGGCGGATCATCACCTTTGTCTTTGTCCCCCTGAGCGGGCAGAACATTCTCTTCTTTGCCCTCACCCTCTACTGCTACTACTTCATCGGCAACGGCTTGGAGCGGGAGTGGGGCAGCAGCAAGTTTACCATCTTCTACCTCTTCGGGGTGGTACTGAACATTCTGGTGGGCTTCCTGGCAGGCACCACCTCCATGTTCTACGTGAACATGTCCATGTTCTTCGCCTTCGCCACCCTCTACCCCAATCTGCAGTTCCTGTTCTTTTTCATCATCCCCGTCAAGGCCAAGTGGCTGGCCTGGATCGACGCCGCCTTCTTCGCCGTCACGGTCCTGCGCTACCTCTTCCAGGGCCACGTAATCCTGGCGCTGATCCCCATCGTGGCCATTTTGAACTACCTGCTCTTCTTTGCCTCGGACATCACCGGGCAGCTCTCCTATTGGAAGGGCCGGGCCAAGCACAAGATGAACCAGCAGCAATACCGCCAGGCCTACAGCCGGCCCAACAGCGGGCCAAAGGTCGTGAACTTTCACGACGCGAAGACCAAGACCAAGGCCAACTACCTCCACAAGTGCGCCGTGTGCGGCAAGACCGACCTCACCGACCCCCAGATGGAGTTCCGCTACTGTTCCCGGTGCAATGGCTACTACTGCTACTGCGCCGACCACATCAACAGTCACGTGCACATTCAGTGACCCCCGGCCCATTCCATCCTAAAGGAGGAGATCCCCCATGACCGACCAGGCTCTGGTGGAGCTGGCCTTCACCATGCTGGAACAGTCCTACGTTCCCTATTCCAAGTTCCCCGTCGGGGCCGCCCTTGAGGGGGCTGACGGGACCATTTACACCGGCTGCAACGTGGAAAACGCCGCCTATGGCTCCACCATCTGCGCCGAGCGCACCGCCCTGGTCAAAGCCGTCAGCGAGGGCTGCCGGTCCTTTACCCGCCTGGCGGTGGTGGGCAACAGCGCCGACTACTGCTGGCCTTGCGGAGCCTGCCGGCAGATGCTCTATGAATTTTCCCCGGACCTGGAGGTCCTGGTGGCCCGGCAGGACCACGCCTTTGTCAAGCTCACCCTGAAAGAGCTGCTCCCCTGGGGCTTCGGCCCGGCTTCCCTGGCCTGAGGGCCACCGACCCGACAACCAAGCAAAGACGCCCTGCCCGTTCGGACAGACGCCTAGAGACAGATCCCTCTGTCCGAAGGAGGTTTTTTACCATGGATTTAAAAGAGTACTTGGCCCGGATGAACGCCGGCGATCCCGTCACCGGCGGTGGTGAAATGCACCGCTTCATGCGGGAGATCAACGAAGCTACCATGCGCCTGACCTTTGATCTCAACTCGAAATACCACACCGCCGAAGAGGTGCGGGAGATCTTCTCCAAGATCATCGGCAAGCCCGTGGACAAGGACTTCCGCCTCTTCCCCCCCTTTTACACCAACTGCGGCAAGAACATCACCCTGGGCAAGGGGGTCTTCATCAACACCGGCTGCCACTTCCAGGACCAGGGGGGCATCACCATCGGCGACGGCACCCTGCTGGGCAACAACGTGGTGCTGACCACCATGAACCACGACTTTGACCCCGACCAGCGCACCACCACCTATCCCGCCCCCATCGTCATCGGCAAAAAGGTCTGGCTGGGCTCCAGCGTCACCGTGGTCCCGGGGGTCACCATCGGCGACGGGGCCATCATCGGCGCCGGGGCCGTGGTCACCAAAGACATCCCCCCCTACACCGTTGCCGCTGGCGTCCCCGCCCGGGTCGTGCGCCAGGTTGACCTGGAGGACCACTACCCCGCTACATACAAGCGAAAGCTCGCCCAAGAAAAGAACGAATCCGAGGGAACCGAGTAATCTCCCCTCTCAGTCCAAAAAACCAGAGGGACCCCCGCGCTCACGCGCGGGGGTCCCTCTGGTCGTTTCATTGCCTCACCCGGCAGGCCGTAGCAAGCTCAGGCCGCCAGGCCGGGCAGTGGTTCGGTTTTACGCATTCCCGCGCGCTGTCCGCTCAATGCGGTCCTCCCGGAAAAAGAGAGTGATGCACCAGATGGCAGACAGACACACCAGAATATACACCAGTCGGCTCAGAGCGCTGGCGGAGCCACCAAAGAGGGCCGCCACGATGTCCAGGCCGAAAATCCCGACGCTGCCCCAGTTCAGTCCGCCGATAATCAGCACCACCAGAGCAATTCTGTCGATCACCTTCATAAGGAAACCTCCCGGAACCACAGTTTCGTGGTCCATTTGGATTTTCGAAGCCCGGCAAGAGGCTGTGCCCCTTCCGGTCTCCGTGAGGTAGTATGGCCCTCTTTTCCCCGCTCCATTCTGAAAAATTTTCCCAGCGTGTTTCACTCGGGATAGTAGTTGAGAATGAGCCCCCGGACCAGGACCTCCCCCTGGTTGCGGTAGCGGTGCTCCTTGGTGGAGTCAAAGCCCAGGGCATCCCCCGGGTCCAGGTGGTAGACCCCGCCGCCGGTCTCCACCGTCAGCCGGCCTTCCAGCACATAGATGTACTCCTGGGCCTGGGCCAGAT
Source organism: Clostridiales bacterium (assembly GCA_004554585.1). Classification (GTDB taxonomy): domain Bacteria; phylum Bacillota; class Clostridia; order Oscillospirales; family Oscillospiraceae; genus Evtepia. The sequence goes on from SFLH01000001.1 coordinate 238,901, forward strand.
GGCCGGCGGAGGTGTAATCTCCCTGGGGATCTAGCTCCATGGCGAAAAGTTCAAAATTCCGCTCGGCCCCGCCCTTGAAATAGCAGAAGACCCGGTACTGGCCATTCTCCGCCTGCTGGGGCGGGGCATCCTCCCGGCGGACCAGGGTGGCCCCGCCGCCGCTCTCCTCCAGCAGGCGGGTGTAGGGAACCTTCAGGCCGTTGGCGATCTTCCAGAGGGTGTTGATGGTGGGGTTGCCGCCGCCCTTTTCCAAATCGGAGAGCATGGCCTTGCTCAGGCCCGACAGGGCGGCCAGCTGGCCCAGGGTCAGGTCCCGCTCGGTCCGCAGTCGGTTTAAGTTGTCCCCAATGAGCTTGCCGAAATCCATGGGAAAACCCTCCTTTCGGTCCTTGACAAAGAAATCGAACAGTTGTAAGATATATCATACATCGTTCATTTTTCCGAACGGTTGTTCATCTTGGTTTCCATTATACCCAAACCCCGGGGAGAACGCAAGAGGGAAAGGAGGGATGTCCCCTGAAAACCAAAGCCTTTCGGGCCGCCCTGCCCTATACTCTGCCCATCTGCGTGGCCTTTCTTTTCCTGGGCATGTCCTATGGCTTTCTCATGCGCAGCCAGGGCTTTTCCTTCCTCTATCCCATGCTGATGAGCCTGTTCATCTTCGCCGGGTCCATGGAGTTTGTCACGGCCAACCTGCTCCTGCTGCCCACCTTTCAGCCCCTGCACGCCTTTCTGCTGGCGCTGATGGTCAACGCCCGTCATCTGTTCTATGGCCTGACAGTGTTGGAAAAATTCCAGGGCATGGGGTGGAAAAAGCCTTACCTCATCTTCGGCCTGTGCGACGAGACCTTTTCCATCCACTGCGCTGTGGACCCCCCAGAGGGGATAGACCGGGGGTGGTTCATGTTCTTCACCACCGTGCTCAACCAGCTCTACTGGGTGGCCGGGGCCACCCTGGGCGGGCTGCTGGGCTACGTCATCCGCTTTGACACCACGGGCATTGAGTTTGTGATGACCGCCCTGTTCGTGGTCCTCTTTCTGGAGCAGTGGGACCAGGCCAAGGACCACCGCCCCGCCCTGGTAGGGCTGGGCTGCTCCCTGGTGTGCCTACTGGTGCTGGGCAGCGAGCAGTTCCTTTTGCCCGCCATGGCCCTCATCCTGGCCTGCTTCTTCGTCCTGCGCCGCATCCCCCCGAAGGAGGTGACCCCATGACCCTCTGGCAGCAAGTCCTCACCATCGCCGCGGTGGTGCTGGGGACCATGACCACACGCTTTCTCCCCTTCCTTCTCTTCCCAGAGGGAAAGCAGCCGCCTCCCTTCGTGCGCTATCTGGGCACCGTCCTGCCCGCCGCCGTCATGGGGCTGCTGGTGATCTTTTGTCTGAAAGATGCCGTCTTTACCGCCTGGCACGGTCTGCCGGAGATCCTCGCCATCCTGGCGGTGGTCCTGCTGCACCGGTGGAAGAAGAACATCTTTTTGAGCATCGCCGGGGGGACCATTCTCTACATGGTCCTGGTCCAGCAAGTTTTTTGACCTCACCGTTGCATAACAAACGCCCGCCGGGGTCCTGTCACGCAGGACCGCCCGGCGGGCGTTTTCTTATTCCTTGGCTGTGTCGTCCGAAAAGAGGGTCCAGGGTGCGGCTGCCGGCGGGGGCAGGCGGAAGTCCATGGGCTCTCCAGTTTCCGGGTGGGTGAAGGCCAGGTGGCTGGACCAAAGGGCGATCTGCCACTCCGGGGGATCGGGGTACTTGCTGTACTTCCGGTCCCCGGCCAGGGGCATTCCCCGGGCGGAAAACTGAACGCGGATCTGGTGGGTGCGGCCGGTCTCCAGGCGGATCTCCACCAGGGAGAAGCCCTGGCGGTTGTCCAGCAGCTTATAGTGGAGGATGGCCTGCTGGATGCCCTTGCCGGGGACCTTGGCCACGTAGGTTTTGCGGGTCTTTTCGTTGCGGCCCAGAAGGTCTACATACGTCCCCTCGTCGTACTGGGGCCGCCAGTGGACCACCGCCTGGTACTCCTTCAAAAAGGCGTCCTCCCGAATCTGCCGGGAGAGCTCCGAGGCCGCCGGCCCCGTCAGGCCGTAGACCATCAGGCCGCCCACCACCTGGTCCAGCCGGTGGACCGCCCGGACCTTGGCGTGGGGCTGGCCCAGGGCCTCCCGAATCAGGTCGGGCATGCCCCCGGGCTCGTCGGTAGAGATCACCCGAAAGGGCTTGACGCAGACCACGATGGCCTGGTCCTGATAGATGATGTCCAGCATGGCTCCTCCTATTCCGGCGCCGCCGGGGCGGCGGGCCGTTGGTTCTTCTCCTGGCGCAGGCAGAGCAGGTTATAGGTCATGACGCTGACAAAGACCACCCCGCCCCCCACCAGGGACAGGGGGGATAGGGTCTCCCCCACCACCAGGGCCACCAGGACGGGGTTCAAAATGGGCTCGATGCCCGCCACCAGGGAGGCGGTGATGGGTTTGGCGTACTTCAGGCCCAAGGTGAGCAGGGCGTAGGCCAGGCCCACCTGGAAGATCCCCAGCACCAGCCCGAAGCACAGGGCAGAGGGGGTGAACTGGGTCTCCCGCACCAGACTGGGCAGGCCCACCACCGCCCCCATAGCCTGGCCCAGCACCGTGGACCAGATGGGGCTGCTGCCGGGCATGCGCTGCATCATAAACACCCCGGCATAGCACACCCCGGAGAGCACGGCGATCACGTCCCCCGCGAAGCGGCCGCTGCCCAGACTGTCCAGGAAGAAGCACACCACGCCGCCAAAGACGCACAGGCAGGCGATGACATCCAACTGCCGGGGCCGCTCCCGGAAAAACAGCCACATGAGCAGGATGACGAAGATGGGGGCGGTGAACTGCAGCAGCACCGCGTTGCCCGCGGTGGTGAGCTTGGTAGCCACCGTGAACAGGGTGGTGGCCCCCCACACCGACGCCGCTCCCACCAGCACCCCGGGGGTCAGCCGGAAGGGGGCACCGGTGAGCTTGGCAAAGGGGAGAAGCACTGCCAGGGCGACGATGGCCCGGAAGGAGTTGATGGACAGGGGCTGCCAGGGGATCTGCTTGATGCACACGCCCCCCAGACTCAACAGTAGGGCGGCCACAAAGACCAACAGAAATCCTTTTTTCGCCTGCCGGGCCCGGTCTGCCGGTTCCGCTGTCATGCCATCCCTCCTGTTCTGCGCCCTGTCCGGGCATTGGTTTAATGCTTACACCTGCTCCAGCGCCTGGTCGATGTCCGCAATGATGTCGGCCACGTCCTCGATGCCCACAGACAGGCGGATGAGGTCGGCGCCCACGCCGGCAGCTTCCAGCTCCGCCTCGGTCAGCTGCCGGTGGGTGGAGGAGGCCGGGTGGAGCACACAGGTCTTGGCGTCGGCCACATGGGTGGCGATGGAGGCCAGCTTCAGGCCGGCCATGAAGGTCTCGGCGGCCTTCCGGCCCCCCTTGACCCCGAAGGTCACCACGCCGCAGGTGCCGTTGGGCATGTACTTCTTGGCCAGCTCGTGGTACTTGTCCCCCTCCAGATCGGGGTAACTGACCCAGGCGATTTTGGGATGGTCCTTCACGTGCTTGGCCACGGCCAGGGCGTTGGCACAGTGGCGGGGCATGCGCAGGTGGAGGGTTTCCAGGCCGATGTTCAGGAAGTAGGCGTTCATGGGAGCGGGGGTGGCACCGAAGTCCCGCATGAGCTGGACCACCGCCTTGGTGATGTAGGCCCCCTCCAGGCCGAAGCGCTCGGTGTAGGTCACGCCGTGGTAGCTCTCGTCGGGGGTGCACAGGCCGGGGAACTTGTCGGGATACTTGGTCCAGTCAAACTTGCCGCTGTCCACGATGGCCCCGCCCACGCAGTTGGCATGGCCGTCCATATATTTGGTGGTGGAGTGGGTGACGATGTCTGCTCCCCACTCGAAGGGACGGCAGCCCACGGGGGTGGCGAAGGTGTTGTCAATGATGAAGGGCACCCCGTGGTCATGGGCAGCCTTGGCAAAGCGCTCGATATCCAGAACGATGAGGGCGGGGTTGGCGATGGTCTCCCCAAAGACCGCCTTGGTGTTGGGCCGGAAGGCGGCCTCCAGTTCCTCCTGGGAGCAGTTGGGGTCCACGAAGGTAAACTCAATGCCCATGCGCTTCATGGTCACGGCAAAGAGGTTGAAGGTACCGCCGTAGATGGCCGCCGAGGAGACCACGTGGTCCCCCGCGGAGCAGATGTTGAAGATGGCGAAGAAGTTTGCCGCCTGGCCGGAGGAGGTGAGCATGGCCGCCGTGCCCCCCTCCAGGGCGCAGATCTTGGCCGCCACCCGGTCCGAGGTGGGGTTCTGCAGGCGGGTATAGAAGTAGCCCTCCGCCTCCAGGTCAAACAGGGCGCCCATGGCCTCGCTGCTGCCGTACCGGAAGGTGGTACTCTGGATGATGGGAATGTTCCGGGGCTCGCCGCTGGCGGGCACGTAGCCGGCGTGGAGGCACTGGGTGCCTTTCTGATGGTCATGCATGATATTCCGTCCTCCTTATGTTTTTCCCGCCGGACAGGCCGGCAGGACTGTTGACACAGTGCGTTCCCTGAATGGAACGAATTATTATACCGCATGTTTCCGTTCTCGGTCAATCCCTCATTTGTCCACACCGGAGGAGGCAACCTGTCCCCGGCCCCTTTTGTTCTTTTCAGTTTGTTGATATTGGTTCATTTTTTAACACAATATGAAAGTATAAAAAATTCCTATTGCATTTTTCGTCATTTCCGATTATCATATTCAACGTATCTGCGGATAATCCGTCGATTTTTTTGGCTGTTTTTTTGACCGACGGTCAAAGGCAGTCCTTTTTCTTATAACCAGACGCAAGCTCTCATACCCCAACGGAAAGGAGATCATCGATTTGAGCAGACTGCGTATCACCCCCTGGGAAAACTCCCAGCGCACGGTGGACGACCTTTACGCGGACATGGAGCGCCGAATCTCCGCCGCCCCCTGCGGCAACTGTCCCGTGGAGCTCACCAGCGCCTTTCTGAAACTCTGTCTGGCCCAGAGCTGCGGCAAGTGCGTGCCCTGCCGCATCGGTCTGGACCGGCTGGCCGACCTGCTAGACCAGCTGCTGGACGGCCAGGGCAGCCAGGACGATCTGGAGACCATCCTGCGCACCGCCCAGTCCATTGTGGACAGCGCCGACTGCGCCATCGGCTTTGAGGCCGCCCAGATGGTCCTGGACGGCTATGTGGCCTTCCAGGACGACTACCTGGCCCACGTGACCCAGGGCAGCTGCACCGCCAACTTCAAGAGCGTCCCCTGCGTGGCGCTATGTCCGGCCCACGTGGATGTGCCCGGCTACATCTCCCTGGTGGGCGAGGAGCGGTACGACGACGCCATTCGCCTGATCCGCAAAGACAACCCCTTTCCGTCGGTGTGCGGCTTGGTGTGCGAGCACCCCTGCGAGTCCCACTGCCGCCGGACCATCGTGGACTCTCCCCTGAACATCCGGGGCATCAAGCGCTTTGCCGTAGACCACGCCGGCGACGTTCCCGCGCCTCCCCGGGCCCCGGACTCCGGAAAAAAGGTGGCCGTGGTGGGAGGTGGCCCCTCCGGCTTGACGGCCGCTTACTTCCTCTCCCTCATGGGACACAAGGTCACCGTTTTCGAGCGCAAGCCCAAGCTGGGCGGCATGCTCCGCTACGGCATCCCCAGCTACCGCCTGCCCGGGTCCTATCTGGACCGGGACATCGAGACCATTCTCTCCACCGGCGTGCAGGCTAAGGTCAACTGCCAGATCGGCACCGACGTGACCTTGGAGGACCTGCGCCGGGAGTACGACAGCCTGTACCTGGCCATCGGCGCCTCCCTGCACAAAAAGCTGGGCATCCCCGGCGAGGAGGCCCAGGGGGTCCTGTCTGCCATCCAGATGCTGGACACCACCATCCGCTCGGTGAAGCCCGACTTCACCGGCAAGCACGTGGTGGTGGTGGGCGGCGGCAACGTGGCCATGGACGCCACCCGCACCGCCGTCCGTCTGGGGGCTGAGTCGGTCAAGTGCGTCTACCGCCGCCGGATCAGCGACATGACCGCCCTGCCCGAGGAGATCGAGGGGGCCATGGCCGAGGGCTGTGAGATCCTGCCCCTGAAAGCCCCGGTGGAGATCGAGGTCGACCAGGACGGCAAAGTGGCCGCCTTGGTGGTCCAGCCCCAGGTGATCGGCGAGGTTCGGGGCGGCCGTCCCGCACCCCGAGACGCCGACCAGCCCCAGGAGCGCATCCCCTGTGACGTGGTTCTCATGGCCGTGGGCCAGGCGGTGGACTCGGCCGTCTTTGCCCAGGCGGGGGTGCCCACCAAGCGGGACACCATCGTCACCGGCGACGACGGCAGCGTGCCCGGTATGGCCGGGGTCTTCTCCGGCGGCGACTGCGTCTCCGGACCGGCCACCGTCATTCTAGCCATCGAGGCTGGCAAGGTGGCTGCCGCCAGCATCGACGAGTATCTGGGCTGCCACACCGACATCTCCGCCAACCTGGAGATCCCCCCCGCTCCCTTCCGGCTCAAGCACGCCACCGGCCGTGTAGACCTGACCGAGCGGGAGGCCAGCTGGCGCAAGAACGATTTTGAACTGATGGAAAACTGCATGTCCCAGCAGGAGATGGCCCAGGAGTGCAGCCGCTGCCTGCGCTGCGACCACTACGGCCACGCGGGCTTCAAAGGAGGGAGGCGGACCACATGGTGACCCTGACCATCGACAACAAGACCGTGACGGTCCCTGCCGGCACCACCATCCTGGAGGCCGCCCGGACGGTAGACATCCACATCCCCACCCTGTGCTACCTGAAGGAGATCAACGAAGTGGCCTCCTGCCGGGTGTGCGCCGTGGAGGTAGAGGGGGTGGACAAGCTGGCCACCGCCTGCAACACCCAGGTGGAAGACGGCATGGTGGTCCACACCAACACCCAGCGGGTGCGGGTGACCCGAAAGACCAACGTGGAGCTCATCCTCTCCCAGCACGTGGACCACTGCGTCACCTGCGTGCGCAGCGGCAACTGCTCTCTGCAGGCCCTGTCCAAGGCCATGAACATCCAGTCGGTCCCCTTCCGGAAGGCCGCTGCCGAGCGGCCCTGGGACCCCACCCTGCCCATCCTGCGGGACAGCGCCAAGTGCATCAAATGTCTCCGGTGCGTCTCCGTGTGCGAGCGGGTCCAGTCCCTGGGGGTGTGGGAGGTCACCGGCTCCGGTGCCCACACCACCGTGCGCATCCACGGCGGCCTGCGGATGAACGAGGCAAACTGTGCTTTGTGCGGCCAGTGCGTGGCCCACTGCCCCGTGGGGGCTCTGCGGGAGCGGGACGACACAGAGACCGTCTTTGCCGCCCTCACCGACTCCACCAAAGAAGTGGTCTTCCAGATTGCCCCCGCCGTCCGCGCAGCCTGGGGCGAGAGCCTGGGGCTCACCCCCGACCAGGCCACCGAGGGCCGTCTGGCCGCCGCAGTGCGGGCCATGGGCGTGAAACACGTCTTTGACACCACTTTCTCCGCCGACCTGACCATCCTGGAGGAGAGCCACGAGCTGCTCCAGCGGCTGACAAAGGGGGAAAGCCTGCCCCTGTTCACCTCCTGCTGCCCCGGCTGGGTGCGCTTTGTCCGGGCCGAGTACCCGGAGATGGCCGGGCACCTGTCCACCGCCAAGAGCCCCCAGCAGATGTTCGGGGCGGTGGCCAAGAGCTATTACGCCAAAGAACTGAACAAGGCCCCTGAGGACATCTTCTGCGTGTCGGTGATGCCCTGTGTGGCCAAGAAATACGAGGCCGCCGTGCCGGAGGTCAGCGACGCGGCCAGCCGGGATGTGGACGTGGTCCTCACCACCAGGGAGCTGGACCGGATGCTCCAGGCCATGCAGATCAACGTGGCCGCCCTGCCCGAGGAGGACTTTGACTCTCCCCTGGGCCGGGGGTCCGGGGCCGGGGTGATCTTCGGCGCCACCGGCGGCGTGATGGAGGCCGCCCTGCGCACGGCTTACTGGAAACTCACCGGGGCCAATCCCCCCGCCGATGCCTTCCAGGAGATTCGGGGGCACAAACCCTGGCGGGAGGCCCAGTTCTCCATTGGGGAAACCAAACTCCGCCTGGCGGTGGCCTCGGGCCTGGCCAGTGCCAGGGAGCTGATGGACGCCCTGCGTTCCGGTCAGGTCCAGTACGACTTCGTGGAGGTCATGGCCTGCCCCGGCGGCTGCTCCGGCGGCGGCGGACAGCCCATCCACGACGGCGAGGACTTCACCGCCGGGCGGGCCGAAGCTCTGTACGCCCTGGATCGGGACAGCGCCATCCGCTTCTCTCACGAGAATCCCGACGTCCAGACCCTGTACCGGGAGTACTTCGGCCAGCCGCTCTCCGAGGCGGCCCACCATCTGCTGCACACAGACCAGCGGAAGTGGACACTGTAACAACACCCACAAACGGCAAGGGAGCCCCCTTGCCGTTTGCCGTTTCTCCAAAAAGAGGCACCGCCGCAGCGGTGCCTCTTTTCCGTGTTTGAAAATCCTTCCCGTCCCCTTACAGGAAGAAGGACTGAATCTGGGTGGCCAGGACGATGACCATGACCACGGGGATGACGAAGCGGAAGCAGAACTTGAAATAGGCCGCTCCCTTGAACTTGTGGCCGCTGGCCTCGCACTCGTCTTTGACCAGGTTGGGCATCACCCACCCCAGCAGCAGGCTCATGAGCAGCGCCCCCAGGGGCATGAGCACGCCCTCGGTGATCATGTCGTAGAAGTCCAGCCAGCAGTCGTTCCACATGGCGTAGCCCGGGCTGTCCGGGGTCAGGCCCAGCAGCTCGTAAGGGGCCTTGATCGTAGCGCCGCCGCTGCCCAGGGCGTCCAGGGCCACGGGGATGCCAATAAGGAAGATGAGAATGGCAAAGACCAGGGCGGTCTTTTTCCGCCTGGGCTCCTTTCCGTGGTCCAGCTGGCGGTCCACCACGGCGGCAGTGAGAACCTCCAGCAGGGCAATGGAGGAGGTGATGGCGGCGATGAAGACCAGGAAGTAGAAGAGGAAGCCCATGATGTTGCCGGCTGCCCCGCCCATGCCGTCCAAGAAGACCTTCTGCATGGAGGCGAAGAGCAGGCCAGGGCCCTGGGCGTAGTCCTCGCCAAAGGCCGCGCAGGCCGGCAGGATCATCATGCCCGCCAGCAGGGCGAAGAGGGTGTCGAAGAGGGGCACCATGACGGCGTTGCGCTGCAGATTCTTTTTCTTGTCCAGGTAGGAGCCAAAGGTGATGTTGATGCCCATGGCCACCGACAGGGAGAAGAACATCTGGCCCGACGCCGTTTTCAGGACCTCAAAGAAGCTGCCGGGCTCGGTGAACAGGGAGAAGTCCGGCTGGAACATGAACTTGTAGCCCTCTATGGCCCCCGGCTGGATGGCCACAAAGACGATGATGACCACCAGGATGACCCCCAGGGCGGGCATGACCGCCTTGCTGAACTTCTCGATGCCCCCCTTGATGCCCCCCATGACGATGACCATGGTGCAGGCCATGAAGAGGACCAGGAAGAGGAGCATGCTGCTGTCGCTGTACAACAGCCATCTGAAAAAGCTGCTGCCCTGGCCGGCAAAGCCGTCAAAGCCGAAGATCTGGACCAAAAAGCCCAGGCAGTACCGCAGGACCATGCCCCCCAGCACCGCGTAAAAGGCCAGGATCAGGAAGGGGGAGATCACCGCCATGTAGCCGATGAAGGAGTACTTCTTGGCCAGGGCGGCATAGGCGCCGCCGGCCCCCTTGCCGGTCTTGCGCCCCAGGGCAAACTCGCCCAGCATGAGCACAATGCCCACCAGGGCCACCAGGATGAGGTAGATAATCAGGAAGGCAAACCCGCCGGTCTTTCCCATTTTATAGGGAAAACCCCACAGATTGCCCAGGCCAATGGCTGAGCCGATGGAGGCCATGAGAAAGCCAAAGCTGCTCCCCCACTGCCCCCGTTTGGAAGTTTCCATATGCTATTCTCCTTTTCTCTCGCGCCCTTCCCCAGAAAGGGAAAGGACTGTGCGGACAGGGGCGTCTGTCCCCCCATGGACGGCAGGACCAAACGCCGTGCTAATGAGGACACTGTACACCAAAATCCCCAGAAATGCAAGGCGCTGGTCATCCATTCTACAAGTTCTGCACAAAACGCGTCGTTCCCCGGTGCCCGGCTTTCGGCCCTCCCCTCTTCCACGATCCCGGAAAAAACCGCCAAAGAAGGAAAAAAAGAGACCGCTGGCCCCTTTTCAGCGGGGCGGAAATCTTGTAAAATAAAAGAAATACAATCCCCGGCCGGGGAAGGAAAGAGGAGAGTGCCATGCCCAATTACCGCCTGACCCTTTGCTATGACGGCACCCGCTGGAAGGGGTGGCAGAAGCAGGGAAACACCGAGCAGACCATCCAGGGAAAGCTGGAAACTCTCCTCAGCCGTCTGCTGGACCAGCCGGTGGAGGTGGCCGGCTCCGGGCGCACCGACGCCGGGGCCCACGCCAAGATGCAAGTGGCCTCCTTCCGGGCCAAGACCCCCATGAGCACCCAGGAGATCTTGGCCGGCCTGCGCCAGTATCTGCCGGCGGACATCGGCGCCATCGATCTGACCCAGGCCGAGCCCCGCTTCCACGCCCGGCTGTCCTGCACCGGCAAGACCTATGTCTACCGCATCTGGAACAGTGACCTGCCCAATGTCTTTGAGCGCAACTACCTCTACCACCTCCACGAGCCCCTGGACCTGCGGGCCATGCGGCAGGCCGCCGAAGACCTGTGCGGCACCCACGACTACCGGGCCTTCTGTTCCCTCAAGCGCTTTAAGCGCTCCACCGTGCGCCGGGTGGAGGCCATCACCATCGAGGACTTAGGCCCGGAACTGCGCTTTGTGGTCTCCGGCGACGGCTTTCTCTACCACATGGTCCGCATCCTCGTGGGCACCCTTCTGGCCGTAGGCCGGGGGCAGCTGGCCCCGGATGAGATGGGAGACATTCTGGCCTGCCAGGACCGCCGCCGGGCGGGAGAGACCGTCCCCGCCTGCGGCCTGTGCCTGGTGGACGTGCGCTATTGAGCCTCTCTGCAAAAGGGAGCCCGCCCCTTCCACGTGTGGAAGGGGCGGGCTCCTTCGTATTTCTCAGCCGTCGGGCAGAAGGACGGACCAGGCGTCCTCCGCCGTCATGCGCTGGTGGTCCCGATAGGGCAGCATCTCCCCGTCCACGGTGATCATCACCGTGGACACCTCCTCCAGCTGGGTCATGGTGAGCACCACGCTGTAGTCGGCCAAGGTCAGGTCGATGCCGGACAGGGTGCCGTAGCCGCTGGAAAAGTCCACCGTGAGCAGGCCGTTGTGCAGGCTCCACTTGCGCAGGGTGACGCCCTCCGGGACGGCACAGTCCAGGTCTTCCTCCTCGGGCTCTGTCAGCAGGAGGGTCAGCAGGCCCTCTATGGGCTCCGTATCCTGGGGCAGCGGACGATTTTCCGCCACCAGGGCGGCCTCCTCCCCCTCCTCCTGGTTTAGGTAGTAGACCGCGTAGACCGTCTCGCCCTTTTTCTGGTCCAAACAGCCGCCCAGGCCCAGCAGCAGAGCCAACAGCAGCAGGCAGGCAGCAAGCCCTCTCATGGCGCCCCTCCTTCCTCTTGCCAGGCGGGCAGAAGCACCTGGAACTCCACGCCGGCCTGCTCCCGGGCATGGACCGTCACCTCGCCGCCATGGTGGCGCACGGCGTCCCGGACGATGGACAAGCCCAAGCCCGTGCCGCCGGCGGCCCGGGAGCGGGCCTTGTCCACCCGATAGAACCGCTCGAAGATCCGGGCCATGTCCTCCTCGGGAATCCCCACTCCTGTGTCCGCCACAGACAGGCAGATCTGGTCGCCCTGCCGGCAGGTGGAGACCTCCACCTCGCCCCCGGGCACGTTGTATTTGATGGCGTTTTCCATCAGGTTGCGCAGAATCTGAATGGTATCCTCCGGGTTGCACCGGATCACGCAGCCCGGCGCCAGCCGGGTCTGGATGTTCACCTGAGCCTCCTCCGCCAGGGGGGTGAGCAGGCGCTGGGTGCGCTCCACCTGTTCGTTGAGGTCCACCGCCTCCCGGCGGAGGGTCCGCCCCTCGTCCAGGCGGTTGAGCTCCAGCAGCTCCTGGCTGATGTGGATCAGCCGGTCGGCCGCCTCGCCGATGTCCGCCACAAACTCCCGGGTGGTCTCCCGGTCGATGTTCTCATCCTGGAGAATGGAGTCGGTGAGCAGGCGGATGGAGGCCAGGGGAGTCTTGAGCTCGTGGGAGGCGTCGGAGACAAACCGCCGCCGCTCTTCCTCTGTGGTCTGCAGGCGGCCGGTGAGCTGGTTAAACTCCTCGGCCAGCTGGGCCAGCTCGTCGTGGCCGTCCATGGAGATGCGGTGGGTATATTCCCCCGCCCGCACGGTGCGCATACCCCCCAGCAGGGCGCGCACCCGCCGGGAGAGAAAGATGGAAAAGGCGCCAAAGAGCACCAGCACCGCCAAACACACCACCAGGGAGATCAGCCACAGGTTGCGCTGCAGCTCCTGCAGCAGGGCCCCCTGGGCGCTGTCCTGCTCATACAGGCACACCGCCCCCACCACCTGGTTGCGGTTCATCACCGGCGTGGCCGCCCTGCTGTAGAAGGTCCCGTCCCGATACTGGCTGGAAAAGGCGTCATTGCCCCGCAGGGCATCGGCGATCTCCCGGGTCAGGGCGTACTTGCCCACAGCGGAGTCATCCCCGGTGTCGTAGAGGACCAGGCCGGCCTCGTCGGTGATCACCACCCGGGCCGCGTCCAGCTTTTCCAGCTGGCTGACGGCCTGCTCCACCGTCTCCGTCGTCAGCTCGTCGGCGGTGGTTAGGGTGTTGGTGATGAGCACCGCCTGGTTTGCCAAGGCGGTCTGTTGGGAGCGGAACATCAGGTTTTGGCTCATGATGAGGGGGTAGGTGTTCATGAGGATCACCAGCACAGCGATGAGCAGGGAATAGCCTAGAGACAGGCGCATTTGCAGGGAGTGGGTGATGTTCAGCCTCTCTGCCGCCTGGCGGGCCCGCGCCCTCACCCAGGCGCGCCAGTCAGTTCCCATGGAAATAGTATCCCACCCCCCATTTGGTACACAGCAGGGTGGGGTTGGCCGGGTCCTGCTCCACTTTCTCCCGCAGGCGGCGGATGTGCACATCCACCGTCCGATACTCTCCGGTGTACTCATACCCCCACACTAGGTTGAGCAGCTGTTCCCGGCTGTAGACCCGGTTGGGGTGCTTCATGAGCAGTTCCAGCAGGTCAAATTCCCGGGCAGTGAGCTCCACGGTTCTGCCGTCCTTCCAGGTGGTCCGGGCGGCGGTATCCAAAGTCAGGCCCCCCAGGGTCAGCCGCTGCCGGTCGTCCTCCTGCCGCCGTGCGGCGGAGGCCCGGCGGAGCAGGGCCTTCACCCGGGCCTTGACCTCCAGAATGTTGAAGGGTTTGGTGATGTAATCGTCCGCCCCATATTCAAAACCCAGCAGCTTGTCCGTGTCCTCGCTGCGGGCGGTGAGCATGATGATGGGCACGTTGGAAAAGGCCCGGATCTCCATGCAGGCCTCCAGGCCATCCAGCTCGGGCATCATCAGGTCCAAGATGATCAGGTCATAGTCGTTGGCCCGGGCCATCTCCACCGCCTGGCGGCCGTTGTAGCCCACATCCACCGTGTAGCCCTCGTTCTCTAAGTTAAAGCGGATGCCCTTGACCATCACCTTCTCGTCATCCACTACCAGAATTCGTGCCATGATCGCCTCCTTCCTCCGCCGCCGGCGCGACGGTCACATAGGGCCGAAGCTTGGCCAGAGTGGCCTCGCCGATGCCCTTGACTTCCAACAGCTCTTCCACCGAGGAAAAGCCCCCGTGTTCCTCCCGCCAGGCCACAATGGCGCTGCCCTTGGTCTCCCCGATGCCGGGCAGACGGGTCAGGTCGGACAGGCTGGCCTGGTTCAGGTCCAGCACCTCCCCCGGCAGCATACCCGGTGCGGCCGGGGTCTCGGCGGCAGCCTGGGGCTCCTCCTCCACCGTGCGCACCGTCACCCCTTCCCGGGGCGGGGCAGCCCAAAACCAGAGGAGTGTCCCCACGGCAAACAGGGCCGTGAGCAGGAGAACGAGAAGTTCCAACCGAGAAATTTTCACAAATTTTCCCCGCATTGTTCCCTCCCCCATTGCGTCTTGTGGTCAGCTTTGTTATGATAATCGAAAGCTTTCTTTTCTTTCTCTGCCCCGCGTGTTTCACAAAGCGGGAACACGCAGGACTATTATAACACGGGATGTGGATGTTTCCTATGAAAAAAACGCTGATTCGTGCGCTTTCTTTTTTTCTGACCTTGTCACTGCTCACTGGGCTGCTCTCCCCTCTGGCAGGCGCCATCGAATACGAAGGGGTGGAGTCCATCACGGTGGACGCCACGGCCGCTCTGCTCATCGACCTGGACTCTGACCAGGTCCTCTACGACCAGGACGCCGACCAGCAGCGCTACCCCGCCAGCATCACCAAGATCATGACCGCCCTGCTCACCCTAGAGGCCGTGGGCCGGGGTGAGCTGGACCTGTCCACCGAAGTCACCGTGGACGCCGCCGCCCTGACTGACATCACCGATGACTCCTCCACCGCCAACCTCAAGGCCGGGGAGGTCATCTCTGTGAAGGACCTGCTCTACTGCCTGCTGGTCTCCTCGGCCAACGAGGCGGCCAACATCTTGGCCATGACCGTCTGCGGGGACATCCCCACCTTTGTGGATCGCATGAACCAGCGAGCCCAGGAGCTGGGCATGACGGGCACCCACTTTGCCAACCCCCACGGTCTGCACAACCCCGACCACTACTCCACCGCCTGGGACATCTACAAGATGACCAAGCAGGCCATGACCCACGCCACCTTCCGGGAGATCGTCTCCACCTCCTACTACACTGTCCCGGCCACCAATCTCTCTGCCGAGCGCAGCCTCATCAACACCAACGCGCTGCTCACCTCCGGCAAGTATCCGGGCTACACCCTCTCGGGCACCATCGGCGTGAAGACCGGCAGCACCGGCCAGGCGGGCTACTGCCTGGTGGCCGCCGCCCAGAAGCGCGGGCACACCCTGGTCTCCGTGGTCCTGGGGGCGGAAAACCCCACCGACAGTAAGGGCAATGTCCAGCGCAAGCAGTTCTCCGAGAGCAAAAAGCTCCTTGAGTGGGGCTTTGACAACTTCACCTCGGCCACCCTGCTGGATCAGGACAGCTACCTGCAGGAGATCCCCGTCCGCTTCTCGTCGGAGACCACCCACGTGGTCCTGCGCCCCACCCAGGAGGTAACCGCCCTGGTCCCCGGCACCTACGACAAAGAGCGGCTGGAGCTACGCCTGCATCTGGACGCCGACGTGGCCTCCGCCCCCATCCAGGCCGGGGACGTGCTGGGCACCGTCACCGTCATCTACGCCGGCGAGGAATATGCCGTTGTGGATATGGCCGCTGTCACCGACGTGTCCTTCTCCCCCTTTGTGGCCTTCGTCTCCAGCGTGAACACCGTGCTGGGGAACATCTACGTGCGGCTGATGCTCCTCATCGCGCTGGTCTTTGTGATCATCGGCTTTGTCCGCCGGTTCCAGGAGCACACCAAGGAGGAGCGCCGGGCCAAGCGCCAGCAGCGCCTGGATGAGAAGATCGCCTTCCGCCAGCGGGAGGCCGAGGCCCGCCAGCAGGACGAAGCCCTGGCCAAGCAGGAGAAGGAGGCCCGGGAGGCCCGGCGGAAAGAGGAACTCCTCCGCCGCCAGCAGGAGGCCCAGGAGCGCCAGGCCAAGCGCGCCCAGGAGGCCCAGGAGCGCCACCTGCGCCGGGAGCAGGAACGCCAGGAGCGGGAAGAGCGCCAGCGCCAGCTGCGGGCCGAGCGGGAGGCCCGCCAGGCCCAAGAACGGGAACGCCAGGCCCAGGAGCGCCGCCGGCGCCAAGAGGCCGAGCGCCAGGAACGCCAGGAGCGGGAGCGCCGGGAGCGCCAGGCCCGGGAGTACCGCCGGCGCCAGGAGGAAGAGCGCCGCCGTCAGGAGGAAGCCCGCCGCCGCCAGCAGGAGCGCCAGGAGCGGGCGCGGCAGGAGCGCCGCCGCCAGGAACAGGCCGACCGGGAACGCCGCCGCCAGCAGGAATGGGAGCGCCGGGCCCGGGGCTACGACTCCTACAACCACCGGGGCAATTCCCCCCGTCCCCCCCAGGGGCGGCGCCCCACAGGCCGAAGATAACCCCGCTTCTCCCTTTCGTTCATCACGGTTCCTTTCACCTTGAGACCGCGCCCACAGGCGCAAGGAGGTTACTATGGATCAACAGATCGCTACCCTGCAGAAATGGATTGACGAGAGCCAGAACATCGTCTTTTTCGGCGGCGCCGGGGTGTCTACGGAAAGCGGCATCCCCGACTTCCGCAGCGTGGACGGACTGTACAACCAGTCCTACGCCTATCCCCCGGAGACCATCCTCAGCGCGTCCTTCTTTGCCCAGCACCCCGAGGAGTTTTACCGCTTCTACCGGGAGAAAATGCTCATTCAGGGTGCCAAGCCCAACCCGGCCCACCTGAAGTTGGCCGAGCTGGAGCGGGCAGGCAAGCTCAAGGCCGTGGTCACCCAGAATATCGACGGACTGCACCAGGCGGCGGGCAGCAAGGTGGTCTACGAACTGCACGGCTCCACCCTGCGCAACTACTGCGTGCGGTGCAAGAAGAAATACAGCATCGACTATCTGTTCCAGACCACCGGCGTGCCCCGGTGCAGCGAACCCCACTGCAAAGGCATTGTCCGCCCGGACGTGGTCCTCTACGAAGAGGGGCTGGACCCCGACGTGATCTCCGGCGCCGTAGCCGCCATTCGCAAGGCGGACATGCTCATCATCGGTGGCACCTCCCTGGTGGTCTACCCGGCAGCGGGGCTGGTCAACTACTACAGCGGGAAGAAGCTGGTGCTCATCAACAAATCCCGTACCAGCATGGACTCCTCGGCGGATCTGGCCATCAACGCCCCCATCGGGCAGGTCTTCTCCCAGATCACCGTGGGCTAAGTCCCATCCCAGCGGCCTGGCCGCCCTTGGAGGGTTTTTATGGACATTGAACTCAACATCCTGGAAAACTGGATCAACCAAAGCCAGAACATCGTCTTCATCTCCGGCCCAGACCTGTCCGCCGAGGCAGGCTTTCCTGACTACCGGCAAATGGACGAGGGATATCTGGATACCTACAAGTATCCCCCTGACGAGATCCTCTGCCTGACCTTTCTCCAGCGTAACCCCTTCTATTTTTACCGCTACTACCGAGACAAGATCCTGGCCCCGGTCCTGGCCGCCCAGCCCAGCCCCGCCCACGAGGCCCTGGCCAAGCTGGAGGAAGCGGGCAAGCTCAAGGCCATCCTCACCGTGAACATCGACGGCATCCACCAGGAGGCCGGCAGCCGGGAGGTGGTGGAGCTTCAGGGCTCGGTGATGCGCAGCTGGTGCGCCAAGTGCGAAAAGTTTTTGGACTTCTTCTACATCGCCGACAGCCCCACCCACATCCCCTACTGCAACGTGGACATGTGCGGCGACTACGTGCGCCCAGCCATCGTGCTCAAGGAGGAGCCCTATGACCTGGCGCTGCTGGAGAAGGCCCTGGACTACGTGCGCCAGGCGGAGGTCCTCATCATCGACGGCTCGGCCCTTCGGCACTTCCCCGTGCCCAACTTGATGCAAGCCTACCAGGGCCACAAGCTGGTCCTGCTCAACACCGCCCCTCTGGTTTTCGACTCCCGGGCGGGGATCGTCATCCGCAACCACACCTGTACCGATATCTTTCAACAGCTCCACCTGGATCTATGAGAACGGCGGAGAGCCTGGTCTCTCCGCCGCTTCTAGTTCCGGCGGGGTCTTTATAGGAGGAATTCCCTTTGAACACACGAATGGAACACGACACCATGGGGGAAATTGCCGTCCCGGCTGACAAGCTCTGGGGTGCCCAAACCCAGCGCAGCCTGGAGAACTTCCCCATCGGCGAGGAAAAGATGCCCGGGGACCTGCTGCGGGCTTTCGGGGTCCTCAAAGAGGCCTGCGCCGCCGCCAACCACCGCCTGGGCAAGCTGGACCAGCAGCGCTGCCAGCTCATCCAGGACGCCTGCCTGGCCATCCGGGCCGGTCAGCTGGCCGGCCACTTTCCCCTGGCCGTCTGGCAGACGGGCAGCGGCACCCAGACCAATATGAACTGCAACGAGGTCATCGCCCACTATGGCAACCAGCAGGCCGGGACGGACTTGCTCCACCCCAATGACCACGTGAACATGTCCCAGAGCTCCAATGACACCTTCCCCTCCGCCCTGCACATCGCTGCGGCCTCCGCGCTCCATGAGCGGCTCTTCCCCGCCCTGGAGGAGATGATCCTCTGCCTGCAAGCCCTGGAAAAGGCCAACAAGGACGTGGTCAAGACCGGCCGCACCCACCTGCAGGACGCGGTTCCCCTCACCTTTGCCCAGGAGATCAGCGGCTGGCGGTCCATGCTGGAGCACAGCCGAGAGATGCTCACCCTTTCCCTGAACGGTCTGTATGAGCTGGCCCTGGGCGGCACCGCGGTGGGCACCGGGCTCAACGCCCCCAAAGGCTTTGACAAGGCCGCCGCCGAGGAGGTCTCCAAGCTCACCGGTCTGCCCTTCCGGGCGGCCGGCAACAAGTTTCACGCCTTGGCCGCCAAGGATGCCCTGGTCTTCTCCCACGGAGCTTTAAAAGCCCTGGCGGCAGACCTGATGAAGATCGCCAACGACGTGCGCTGGCTGGCCTCGGGCCCCCGGTGCGGCCTGGGCGAGATCTTCATTCCGGAAAACGAGCCGGGCTCCTCCATCATGCCCGGTAAGGTCAACCCCACCCAGTGCGAGGCCCTGACCATGGTGGCTGTGCAGGTGATGGGCAACGACACAGCCGTGGGCTTTGCCGCCTCCCAGGGGAACTTTGAGCTCAACGTCTACATGCCCCTGCTGGCCTACAACTACCTCCAGTCGGTGCGGCTGCTGGCCGACGCCATGAATTCCTTCACCCAGCGCTGCCTGGCGGGGGTGAAGCCCAACCGGGAGAAAATGGCGGAAAACCTCCACCGCTCCCTGATGACCGTCACCGCCCTGACCCCCATCGTGGGCTATGAAAACGGGGCCAAGATCGCCAAGAAAGCCCACCAGGAAAACATCTCCCTGAAGGAAGCCGCCGTCTCCCTGGGGCTCTTCACCCCCGAGGACTTCGACGCCGCCTTCCACCCGGAAGAGATGATCTGACTTCACACATAGAAAGGACCCTGATCCCCATGGACATCAGCGCAGAATCCCTGGCTCTCCACGCCAAGCTCAAGGGAAAGCTGGAGGTGGTCTCCCGCTATCCCATTCAGACGCAGAAAGACCTCTCCCTGGCCTACACCCCCGGGGTGGCCGCCCCCTGTCTGGCCATCCAGAACGATCCCGCCCAGTCCTTCCAGCTCACCCGCCGGCAGAACATGGTGGCGGTGATCACCGACGGCTCGGCGGTGCTGGGCCTGGGCAACATCGGCCCTCTGGCGGGGATGCCCGTCATGGAGGGCAAGTGCGTCCTCTTTAAGGAATTTGCCGGGGTGGACGCCTTCCCCCTGTGCGTGGACACCCAGGACGTGGACGAGATGGTCCGGACCATTGCCCTGATCTCCAAGAGCTTCGGCGGCATCAACTTGGAGGACATCTCCGCCCCCCGGTGCTTCGAGGTGGAGCGCCGGCTGAAGGAGGTCTGCGACATCCCCGTCTTCCACGACGACCAGCACGGCACCGCCGTGGTCATCACCGCCGCCCTCACCAACGCCCTGAAGGTGGTAGGGAAGAAAAAGGAGGAGGTACGCATCGTTCTCAACGGCATCGGGGCCGCCGGCGGCGCCGCCGCCAAGCTGCTGCTGGACCTGGGCTATGGCCATCTGACCCTGTGCGACAAGGACGGCATCCTCTGCCCCGGCACCCCCGGGATGCTCCCCCACCACGCCCAGCTGGCCGCCCGAACCAACCCAGAAAAGCGCACCGGCACCCTGGCCGACGCCCTGGTGGGGGCCGACGTGTTCATCGGGGTCTCCCGCCCGGGCCTTGTCACTGGGGAGATGGTGGAGACCATGGCCAAAGACCCCATCCTGCTGGCCATGGCCAACCCTGTGCCGGAGATCATGCCCGATGTGGCCCTGGCCCACGGGGCCGCTGTGGTGGGCACCGGCCGGTCGGACTTCCCCAACCAGATCAACAACGTGCTGGTCTTCCCCGGCCTGTTCAAAGGGGCCCTGTCCTGCGGCGCCGTGCAGATCACCGAGGGGATGAAGTACGCCGCCGCCCAGGCCCTGGCGGACATGGTCCCCCCGGAACAGCTCTCTCCCACCTGCATTCTCCCCTCCCCCCTGGACCGACGCGCGGCCGACGCCGTGGCCAACGCCGTAGCCGCCGAGGCCCGGCGGACAGGACACGCCCGTTTCTGAGAGTCCCCTCGTTCCCTGCCGTCCAAAAGGTCCCAGGACGCCAGATGGCGTCCTGGGACCTTTTTCTCGTCTTCCCACGAAATCTCCCCCTCCGACGCTGGAGGACAAAAACAGCGGGACAATCCTAATGGATTGTCCCGCTGTCGCTCACTGGCTTTCCAGCAGGTCCTGCAGGGTTTCAATGAGCTCTGTCAGCTCGCTGCGATCCACCAACAGCCTCTTTTCACCATTGAGGTTCTCCAGACAGCTGCTGCTGTCGTAGGAGCAGAAGGAGAGGGTAACGGTGGGATAGGTCTCGGTGTCCCGATGGAAGGTAAAGGCGATCTCCTCCTCGCCTCCCTGGGCGCCGGCGTCGCTGCCCACCACCGACAGGTCCGCGATGCTGTCCAGAGCGTCGGCAATGTCCACCGTCTGGCCATCCAGCTGATAGGAATAGGTCTGGGTGGTGTTGCCATCCTCGTCGGTCTCCTCCTGGACCACTTTCTCCAGGGAATAAGTGGTTCCGTTGAGGGTGATATCCACCCCGGTGACCTCACTCCAGTCCATGAGCAGCACGTCCTGGGGCAGCAGATCACTGCCCTTGGCCGCCGCCAGGGTATCCCGGGCGGTGCCGTCCACCTGGTAGACCATGGACGAGCCGGCCAGGCGGGCATAGCAGGCGTCGCCGTCGTAGTCGCCCAGCTCCAGGGTGAAGGTCTTGGCCGTCTCCTGGGTCTCATAGACGGGATCGCCGTTCTCATCGGTCTGGTTGGTCTCTACCTGGGAGGACTCCACGTACGAAACAGTCACCGTCACCGCCGGTGCGTCCAGGCCCCACTGGCTCAGCTGTTCTTCTGTGGCCTGGTAGGCCACGCAGCGGTTCCAGCTCAGGTCGGTCACCGTCTGCACCAAGCTTTCCGTCAGGCTGGTGTCCAGGGCGGTCTCCTCCCCATCTTGGTTCCAGAACCAAACGTACTGGTCGCTGTAGGCCAGGCCGCTCTCCTCCAGATAGTCCAGTGTCAGGACGGTGTCCCCCGCCTGAATCTGAACGTTGGTCACCTCAGTCATGGAGGGGATGGTCTCCTTTTCCACGATGTCATACAACCCCAGGGCAAAGTCGTCCAGCAGCTCCGCGTCCACCAGATAGACACTGCCGTCCCCCAGAGAGAGGTAGCGCTGGCCGCCCAGACTGGTCTCGTTTCCGATGGCCAGCTGCCAGGTCTGGTCCGCCTCCACGGTGATGGAGCACAGGGGGTCCTCTAAGCCATAGCTGCTCAGATCCTCCGGGTTCTCAATGGTCCGATAGGCCTGGATCTCCGACAAGGCCTGGACCATGGCGTCGGGATAGGACGCATCCAGGGGGAAGGCCTCATCGGCGGGATAACTCCAGTTGTTCTCCTCGTCTCGGGCCAGAGTGACCTCTTCGCCATCGTAGGTCCAGCTCAGGCCCGTCACCTGGTCCATGTCCAGGGTGAAGATGGTGTAGGCCGTCTCCTCCTCATTGTTCTGGCCGTCAGGTACCAGCTCCATCACCAGGATGGTGGCTACCATCAGGATGGCCAGAATAAGCAGCAAAAGAATGAGTTTTTTTCCTCTTGTCATTGACGTCTCCTCCTGATCCAAACCCGCAGGCCGAAGGCCAGATAGCCGCCGGGGATGAGCACCACCACCACCAGGGTCATTAGGGAAGCCGCAGAGGCACTGATGGTGAGGTATTCCGTGGAAATGGTCTTGGCATGAATGGACATGGTGCTCTCTTCCTCCTCGCAGGTCCAGCCCACGCAGTTGAGGAAGAAGTCCTGGTTGGCCCCAGAGACCTGCTGGTTGTACTGGTCATCCAGCAGGGAGGTGGAGCCGATCCAGATCACGTGGCTCTCCTCCCCGCTGTCCAGGGTGTCGGTGGCCGCCGCCGCCAGAGAGAAGGGGCCGTCGATGTCCCCGTCCTCCTTGCTGTAGGTCTCCATGCCATAGCTGGCGATTTTGGAATAGGCCTGGTCCGATGTGGTTAGAAGCGAAGATACGGTCAGCCCCTCCCGGGGGTTGTCATCCAGGATCAGGCCCTGTCCCAACGCCATGAGAATATAGTATCCGCCCTCCGCCAGCGGCGAGGTGATCTCATGGCTTTCTATGTTGGGCAGCAGGTAGGCCGGGCTGCCCAGGGCGTAGTTGTCGCTGTCCCCCTCCACCACGATGCCGGAGGCCGCCGACATGCCGTACTCCGCCATGAGGGCCTCCAAGTTGGGCAGATCCTCCCCGTCCCGGGAGGGATCGGTGAACAGGATCAGGTCTCCGCCGGTCTGAAGGTATGCCAGGATGGCCTCCTTTTCCTCCTGGGAGATGTCGCTCTCCGGGCCGCAGATGAGCAGGCAGTCGGCGTCTTCCGGCACACTCTCGCTGGTGAGCAGGGACAGGTCCTCCAGCTCCACATTCTGCTTTTCCACCGCCGACTGGAAGCTGGCGCTCAGGGAGGTCTCCCCGTGGCCAGTAAGGGTGTACATCTTCGGCAGGGTGTCCCGCAGGACATAGTCGATGGCGCTGGTCAGGGCGGACTCCCCGTGAAAGCTCACATCGTAAGAGGTGTAGTCGTCGCTGTAGGAATACTCATACAGGTCCTCATAGCTGACGTAGGTGTCCCGGGTGTCCGAGGTGACAATGAGGCTGTTGTTGTACACGGTCCCGGTCACATATTTCTCCACAAAGCTGGGGTCCACATCGGGGTCTCTCTTTTCCAGGATGACGTGGTCGCTGCGGCCGGTATAGCGGCCCAGGAGGGTCTCCAGGGTCTCATCCTCCTGGCCGCTCTGGACGATCCAATAGATGGTCACGTCCTGTTCCAGCCCATCCAAAATCTGCTCGGTCTCCTGGGAGAGGGTGTACATAGACCCCGTAGAGGTGTCAAGCTGGGTCACCGAGGCGGGCAGCGCCCGGATGAGCAGGTTGACCACCACCGCAATGACCACCACGATGGCCGCCGCCGCCACACTATAGCCCCCCACCCGAAAGGTCCGGGTGGTCAGGGATGCCTTCCAGGCTCCCTTCTCCGGCAGGCCCTTCTTCCAGCGGGCCAGCCGTTCTTTCCAGTTGGGCATCTTCACGCGCTCCACCTCCGTTTCTCCAGAGACTGAACGGTCAGAAAGAGGAAAATTCCAATTACTGTCAGGAAATAGACGATGGACGTCAGGTCAAAGATACCGTCCACAAAGGGATAAAAGCGCTCAAAGAGAGACAGTCCGTCGGTCATGCTGGGGAGAATGGCGTCGAAGGAATCTCCCCCCACCACGTAGCCGATGAGCAGGGCGGCCTCCAGCACCCCCGCCAGAATCAACGAGGCCGGCCGGCTGCCGGTCATCAGCCGGAAAACCACCCCCAGCAGCACAATGAGCGCGGTAAGGGTCCAAAAGGCCGCTGCCGCGGAGGTGGAGAAGTAGTCCGACAGGTCCGACAGGAAATAGTTGATCAGCAAGACCACAAAGCACAGGCCGGCGGCCACCCCCTGGCTCTCGGTGATGGAGGACAGGAACAGCCCCACCGACAGCAGGGCGGCCCCCAGGAAAAAGAAGCCCACGATGGTGCCCAGGGTCACCGGCAGATAGATGGTACCAAAGGCCGAGAGCATCACGGGATACAGACATAGAATCCCCGTGGGCACCAGGAAGACCACCAGCAGGGCCACATACTTGCCCAGGGTCACCCCCGTCATGGTCAGGGGCAGGGAGTAGAGCAGCTGGTCGGTCTTCTGCCGCCGCTCCTCGGCCACTGCCCCCATGGTGAGGATGGGCACGATGATCAGATAGAGAAAAGCCAGATTGCTCAGCACATACTCGTAGTTGGCCAACCCAGACTGAAGGTTGATGACCACGGTATAAATCCCGGCAAAGAGTAACAGGAAGGCCCCAAAGACATAGCCCGCCATGCCGGTGAAGTAGGACGTCAGCTCATGGCGAAAGACCGCTTTCATCGTTCCTCCTCCTCTCTCTCCCCTGCCTGGGGTTCTCCCCCGGCGGCCCCCGCCGGGTCCTCCTGGGTCAGCTCCAGGAAGATCTCTTCCAGGCCGGCCCGGGCGGTGGTCATCCGCAGCAGAGGACAGTCCGCCCGGCTGAAAGCAAAGAAGATCTCCCGGCACAGGCGTTCCTCGTCTCCCGCACTCTCCAGGCTGACCAAGCTTTTACCACCCTCTTCCCGGACATCCAGGCGGACGATCCCCGGAAGAACGGCCAGCAGACGGCGGACCTCCTCCTGTCCAGCCTCGGCGGTCAGTTCCACCGTGGCAGCGCCGGCGAAGCGGCGCTCCAGGTTCTCCGGCGTGTCGCAGGCCACCAGGCGGCCCTTGGATAGAATGAGAATGGTCTGGCACACCGCCCGGACCTCCGAGAGGATGTGGCTGCTGAGGATGACCGTGCGCTCCTGGCCCAGCTGGTGGATCAGGGTTCGGATTTCGATGATCTGCTTGGGGTCCAGGCCCACGGTAGGCTCATCCAAAATGATGACTTCCGGGTTCCCCAGCAGGGCCTGGGCAATGCCCACCCGCTGCTGATAGCCTTTGGACAGGTTCTTGATCAGCCGGTGGGAGACGTCGGTGATGCGGGTCACCTCCATGACGTAGCTCAGCTGGTACTCCAGCTCCGCCCCCGCCAGGCCCTTAGCCCGGCCCACAAAGGTGAGGTACTCCGAGGGCGTCCGGTCCAAATAGAGGGGCGGCCGCTCGGGCAGATAGCCCAGGAGCTTTTTGGCCTTGGCCGCATCCTCAAAGATGTCCCAGCCGCCCACGGTCACCTGGCCGGAAGTGGCCGCCAGGCATCCGGTCATGATGTTCATGGTGGTGGATTTTCCCGCGCCGTTGGGGCCCAGCAGGCCGTAAATCTGCCCTTTCTCAATCTGAAAGGACAGATCCGACACCGCCGTGTGCTCTCCATAGCGCTTGGTGAGATGGCTTACTTGAATCAATGGGTTTCCTCCTTTTCCGTCCAGTGGGGCCGAAGGCCCCCCATGCAGTACGGTACCGAAGGAAACTTAATTCAGGCTAAAAACTTTGTGAACAAGCTGTGAAGGTTCCCGGCAAAGGCCGGCGGCCCCCGCCCTTCTCCCAGGCATCTTCGTGGAAAGAACGCCCCAGCCGGCCGGCTGGGAAAACAGCCCGGCGGCACGAGGGGGGCGCGCCGCCGGGCTGAGATCATTCTGGGGGCTGGTCCTCCTGGGCACTGTCCAGGAGGGACTCCAGCAGGGCTACATACTGGGTAAACTGCTCCCGGCCGTAGGGGAGCAAGCGGTAGGTGGTGTTGGGCCGCCGGCCCACGAACTCCTTTTTGCTGGCCAGAAAGCCCTCCCCTTCCAGCTGTTCCAGCTGCTTGCCCAGGTTGCCGGGGGTAGCCCCGGTGAGGTCCTGGAGGGTGCGGAAGTTTTTCGGGCCCGTGAGCAAGGCGGCCACCACCGCCAGACGCAGGCGGGACTGAAAGGCCGATGGGATTTGGGACAGTTCCATCCTTCACGCCCCCTCCTGCCGCCGGCCCAGCCGGCGGGCGGTGAACAGGAGCGCCACCGGTTGGAAGAATGCCGCCACCGAGACGATAACCACATCCAGAGCAAACAGAGGCAGAGGCATGCTGGCCATGGTGGGAAATCCCGTCACCATGGGGCCCAGGATGGTAAAGGTCGTCAGCGCGCACACCGCTGCACCCAGCCAGCCCAGGACCTTCTCCCCCAGCATGGCGCCGGTGATGAGCAGGGGCACACCGGGAAAGAGCACCGGCAGGAAGGCCAAAAAGCCCTGGCAAATCAGAAAGCCGGTCCACAGATTGACGACTTCTTCCGATAATTCCGGCAATACCATCGGCAGGTCGTGGGTCTGCCAGTACATGCCTGCCCGAAACAGAGCAAACAGAACCAGATAGAGCAGCAGGAAGAACTGCCAAAGGGTCACCAGCTGACCGCTCAGGGGCGCATAGGTTGTCTTTTTCCGCTGCCATAGGATGCACTCTACGGCCAGGTAAATCCCCAAGGGGAGCATGGACCACTGGGCCGCCGGGATCAATGCCCTGGTCCAGCTCAGGTAGTTATACAGGGTGGGAAACAAATAGATCAGCAGATCCGTCGTCACCGCCAAGGTATACAGCACGGCCTGGCACAGCCACACTAGGCCCATGCGCCGAAAGACCGGGGCCAGGGCGCGGAAGGACGCCGCCGTCCGGTCCA
Organism: Clostridiales bacterium; assembly: GCA_004554585.1. Taxonomy (GTDB): domain Bacteria; phylum Bacillota; class Clostridia; order Oscillospirales; family Oscillospiraceae; genus Evtepia. The sequence continues at coordinate 265,505 of SFLH01000001.1, forward strand.
GCACCTGGCGGATGACCCGCAAGTCATCCAGGGCGGTATGGAGCGAGAAATTCTTTTCTTCCATGAAACATACTCCTTTCACAGACAGGCAGTCGGTTTTTTCATCAGGGTTCTGCCGCCGCCGGAGATGTCCCCTCCCTCCGCCGGCGCAGACGAAGAGCAGTGAGCAGCAGGGCTACCGGCTGGAAAAAGACAGCGGCCAGATCGACCACGATCAGCGCACATAGGAGGAGGGTGTTCGATCCGTCTGTGTTCGCCAGCGTCCCTAGAACCGCCAGGACCCCCAGGAGGATCACTGCCGCCCCCAAGCCCCCCAGCGTTTTCTCCCCGAGGAGAACCCCCGTGGCCAGCAGGGGAAAACCGGGAAAAATCGCTGGAAGGAAAGCCAGAAAGGCACCGCAGATTGCCAGGTTATTCATTTGCCGCATGCCGTCTTCTGCAATCACCGTGGAAGTCTGTATGGCGGAGGTCTCCACCTGGAACAGCGCAAACAAAACCAGGTAGAGCAGCAGCAAGACCTGCCACACCCCCACCAGTTGACGGCTCAAAGCAGCATAGGTGTGTTTCTTCCGTTGCCACAGAATACACTCTACCACCAGATATAAGCCCAGAGGAATTCTGAGCCATTCCACTAGGGGCCAATAAAGGGCAGTTCCACCATTCGCCAGGCTGGGAAACAGGTAGGTCAGTACGCCCGGCGCTTTGTTCATGGTGTACAGCAGGGCATAAACCAGCCATACTAAGCCTATCCGGAAAAAGGATGGGGCCAGGGCACGGAAGGAGTCGGTGGTCCGGTCCAACACCTGACGGATCAGATGCAGGTCGTCCAGGGCCAAATGGAGGGAATTGGTTTTCTCGTCCATAGAAAATTCTCCTTTCAAGATTACTCTATAATTTAGAGTATATACGCATTCCCTGTTTGTCAAGTCCCTTTGCAGGATTTGAGCAGATTTTTCTCCTCCCTCGCCGCACCTGCATAACTGCACGGCGGGGTTTGTCTTTTTCCCTAATCTTTGCTATACTGAATGCAGCACTTTTCCCACAGAAAGGATCGTTTCTATGGAACTACACGATTTTCTTGACCATCTGAACCAAGGCAAGACCGTGGTGGGGGGCTCCCCTGCCCACCAGTTCATGCACCAGGCCAGCCAGGAGGCCCTGCGCGTCACCGGCCAGCTGAACACCGGCTATCACACCCCGGAGGAAATTCGGGACCTCTTCTCCCAGCTCATTGGCAAGCCCGTGGATGAGACTTTTGCCCTTTTCCCGCCCTTCAGCAGCGACTGCGGGAAGAACATCACCTTGGGCAAGCGCATTTTTATCAACGCCGGCTGCCGCTTTCAGGACCAGGGGGGCATCACCATCGGGGACGACGTACTCATCGGCCACAACGTGGTCCTGGCCACCCTGAACCACGACATCGCCCCCAGCCGCCGGGCCGCCATGCACCCGGCCCCCATCGTCATCGGGAATAAAGTCTGGATTGGCTCCAACGCCACCATCCTGGCCGGAGTGACCATTGGGGAAGGGGCCATCGTGGCTGCTGGGGCGGTAGTCACCCGGGATGTGCCGCCAGGGGTCATTGTGGGCGGGGTACCCGCCAAAGTCCTGCGCCCCCTGACCCAGGAGGAGTTGGACGCGCCCCCCTGGACCACCGACGAAACCCCATGAGGAAACTGCTTCCCTGCCTGCTTGTTCTGCTTTTGCTGACCGCCTGCGGCAGCCAGCAGGCAGCCCAAAACCACACCACGGAGGTAACGACTATGCCCGCTCTTACCCTCACCGCCAACGGCCAGAGCTGGTCTGTCACCCTGACCAACAGCTCCGCCGCCCAGGCCCTGGTAGAACAACTCCCGCTGACCTTGGACATGGCAGAACTCAACGGAAACGAAAAATATGCTTCTCTTCCTGCCGCGCTGCCCGTCCAGGCCAGCTGTCCGGGACAGATCCAGGCGGGGGACGTGATGCTCTATGGGAAGGACTGCCTGGTCCTGTTCTATGAGAGTTTTTCCACCTCCTACTCCTATACGCCCCTGGGCCGTCTCGACGATCCCCAAGGGCTGGCTCAAGCCCTGGGGACTGGCAGCGTCACCGTGACCTTGACGGCATCCACTTCCTGAACCACAACGCAGCAGCCCGCGCCAGACAAACCCGGCGCGGGCTGCTTGTTCTTTTGCAGAAAGATTACAGTGTGGAGAGATAACCCGTCACATCAAAGGGGCGGACCTTCTCATCCTTGCGCAGGTAGAGGGGGTGATGGGGGTGACCCTTCTTGGAGGTCTTCCCGGCGCACAGCCACTGGGCCCCATACTCCTCCCCGATGGCCACCATGTCCCGGACGCAGTCCCGGAGGTAGGGGCGCTTTTCGATGATGGTCCCCCAGGCCGCCCAGACGGCGGGGACAAAGCCCTCCCCCACCTGGTCCAAAACGTAGCGGAAGGCGGTCATGTTCTCCCGGTGGAGGGCCTGGTTGCACACTTGGTCCATGTCCTCCGGCCGGGTGGCCCGCTGGGCGTAGACGTTGAACATGAGGAAGCTGTCGTAGCCGTTGCCTGCCGCGATGCGCTCCACGGATTTCAGCGTGTTGTCCAGATCACCCGGCGCGGCGGTGGAGGGGTTGATGCCGATGCAGATGAGGGGGTTCTTCCCCCGAGTGCCCAGCAGGTACCGGTAGTCGGCGTAGTGGTCGGGGACGTAGAGCCAGGTCTGCCGGTCAAAGTCATCCCGGGTGGGGACCAGGGCTTGGGCGAAGGTGAGGATCTGCAGCTGCTGGGTCTGGCAGGTGGGAATGTGCATAAAAAAACGCCCTCTTTCTCTCGGTGGGTTTTCCCCTCGGAATGGTTGCTTTTTCGCGGGGTTTCTTCTATTATGATAGTATCCATCCTATCACAAAACGCTCCCCCTGTCGAGATAGTGTTTCCCCGGGGGCAAAAGGAGGTTTTCCCCTTGGCCCACGCCAAGTCCAATCTGGATCTTACCCAAGGAGTCATCTGGAAACAGCTGCTCCTTTTTCTTCTCCCCATTGCCGCCGGGACCCTCTTCCAGCAGCTCTACAGCACCGTCGACGCCGTTATCGTGGGCCAGTTCGTGGGTTCCAACGCCCTGGCCGCTGTGGGCGGCTCGGCGGCGGTAATTGTGCAGCTGGTGGTAGGTGTCTTCACCGGCCTGTCCTCCGGGGCCACGGTGGTCATCTCCCACGGCTACGGAGCGGAAGACCGGGAAAAACTCACCCGGGCCGTCCATACCGCCATCGCCTTCAGTCTGCTGGCCGGGGCAGTGATCACGGTGGTGGGCATCCTTCTCACCCCCGACGCCCTGCGCTGGACGAAAAATCCCCAGGAGATCATGGGGGAAGCCACCATCTATCTGCGCCTGTACTTCTTGGGCACCATTCCCATGCTGCTGTTCAACATGGGCTCGGGCATCCTGCGGGCCGTGGGCGACTCCCGCAGTCCTCTGTACTACCTGATCATCTGCTGCGTGCTCAACATCCTCCTGGACCTGCTGCTGGTGGCCGTCTTCCCCTTGGGGGTGGCCGGGGCGGCCATCGCCACGGCCATCGCCAACCTGGTCAGTGCCCTGCTCATCCTGGGCCAGCTCATGCGGGCCAAAGAGGGCTATCAGCTCCGGCCCCGGCAGGTCCGCATCCACCGGGCCACCCTGGTGCACATTCTGGGCATCGGTGTGCCAGCGGCCATCGAGAGCTCTATGTACGCCCTGTCCAACCTGCTCATCCAGGTGCCCATCAACGACCTGGGCACCAATGCCGTGGCCGCCTGGTCGGCCACCAGCAAAGTGGACGGGATCTATTGGTCCCTGATGGTTTCCTTCGGCGTGGCCATCATGGCCTTTGTGGGCCAGAACTTCGGGGCAGGCAAGTACGACCGAATGCGCCAGAGCGTGGGGGTCTGCCTGAAGATCGCCCTGGGCATGACCATTGTCCTGTCGGTCCTGCTGCTGCTATTCGCCCGCTACTGCTTCCGCATCTTCACCGACGAGCCCCAGGTGATCCAGTACGCCAGTCAGATCGTCACCTACTTCGTCCCCTTCTACTTCATCTGGACGTTTATCGAGGTCCTGGCCAACGCCCTGCGGGGAGCGGGAGATGCCCTGGTACCCATGATCATCAGCGTGGGGGGTATCTGCGGTCTGCGCATCCTGTGGGTCCTCTTCGTGGTACCTCACTGGCATACCCTGCTGAGCATCTCCATTTGCTACCCCATCTCCTGGCTGCTCACCGCCACCGTGCTCATCGTCTATTACAAAAAGGGCCGCTGGATGCGCCGTGCCCCCGCCCAGGCCATCCCCCCGTCCCCTGAATCCTGACCCCACTCCCCAGAAAGAGAGGTGGCGCCATGTCCGCCCTGTCGAAACCGCATCCCACCCTGCGCTATACCTTCCTCCAAGGCAGCTACTGGGCCTGCTACTGCTGCATTATGACCTTCTCCAGCGTCTATCTGCTGGCCCAAGGTTTTTCCAATGCTCAAATTGGCGTGCTCATCAGCATCTCCGGCATCCTGGCCACCCTTTTGCAGCCCCTGGTCTCCCGGGGGGCCGACCGGCTGAAAAAGCTGAGTCTACGGCAGTTCTGTGCCCTGCTCATCTCCCTGCAGTTGGTGGTGGGAGGGCTGCTGTTCCTGCTGCGCGGACAGCTGCTTCAGCAGGTTCTCTATGGCCTGCTCATCATCCTGGTCCAGCTTCTCATGCCTCTGTGTTCCGCCCTGGGCATGGCCTGCCTGAATGCCGGTTTTTCCCTGAATTTCGGCGTGGCACGCGGGGCCGGTTCTGTGGCCTTCGGTCTGGTTTCCGCCGGCTGCGGGCAACTGGTCCTGGTGCTGGGCGCGCGCTCTATCCCCCTGGCCATGACCGCCCTGCACCTGCTCTTTCTGCTGTCTGTGCTGGCCTTTCGTTTCCATGGCAACGGAACGTCTCCGGCAGACCCGACACCAGAGGTTTCCTCCCACAAACCCCATCTGGGCCAATACCGGCAGTTGTTTTGGGTCCTGGTGGGTTCCACCCTCCTCTTTATCAGCCACAATCTGCTCAACACCTTTGCCTTTCAGATCGTCCAGCCCCTGGGGGGCAACAGCGGCGCCATGGGGACCACCCTCTTTCTCCAGTCCGTGATGGAGCTGCCGGTGATGTTCCTCTTCGGCTGGCTGCTCACCAAGTGCTCCAGCCGGTTCTGGCTGCGGCTGTCAGGCGTGGGGTTCTTCCTCCACGCCCTGGGCGCCTGGCTGGCCCCCAACATGGGGGTGATGTATGCCATTCAAATTTTTGAGATGCCAGGCTATGCTCTCTTCGCCCTGGCCTCGGTCTATTTCGTCAACGAGACCGCTCCGCCCGACCAGCGCGTCCAGGGCCAGGCGTGGTTCACCATGTGCGCCACGCTGGGCAGTGTGCTGGCCAGCTTTACCGGCGGTTTCCTCCTGGACCTGTGGGGGGCTGGCGCTCTGTTGGCCTTCTCCACCCTCACCGGCGGCATCGGCATGGTGCTGCTGTGGGTCCTGCTGGGCAAAGGCCGGTATGGCGACACGCCAGCAGACCAGAGTTCCCTGCAAAAGGAGGCCGTCGGATGAGCTCCTTTCCCCTGCTCTGGGTCACAGAGCGCGCGCTTTGCCGGGAGCCCTTCCTGGACCGGGTAGCCGCAGTGGTTGCCGCCCAACCGGCTGGGATCCTTTTACGGGAAAAGGACCTCTCCGAGGAGGATTACCGGCTTCTGGCCCAGTCGGTCCAGCGCATCTGCCGCCGGTACGGCGTCCCCTTTCTGGCCCACACCCATCCCAAGGTTGCTCTGGAATTGCGGGCAGATGCCCTCCACCTGCCCCTGCCGGCACTCCGGGCACTGCCTGTGGAAGAACGGCGGGGGCTGCCCCGGCTGGGCGTCTCCTGCCACTCTGTGGCGGAAGCGGTGGAGGCCTGGCAGTTGGGCGCGGATTACCTCACCGCCGGCCACGTCTTTGACACCTCTTGCAAGGCTGGCCTGCCCGGACGGGGGCTGGACTTTCTCGCCGACGTCTGCGCCGCGGTCCCCCTGCCGGTCTATGCCATTGGCGGGGTCCAGCCAGCAGCCGTCCCCGCCCTTCGCCGGGCAGGCGCGGCGGGGGGCTGCGTGCGCGCCCTCCTGACCACCTGTCCCTCCCCCGCCGACTATCTGCACCAATGGAAGGAGTGCTCTGCCATGAACCTCAGCCCCCAGCACCTTCGCCTTTACGCCGTCACCGACCGGGCCTGGACCAGCCGCCAAACCCTCCTGGAACAGCTGGAGGACGCCCTGGAAGGGGGTGTAACCCTGGTCCAGCTGCGGGAAAAGGATCTTCCCCAGGAGGATTTCCTGGCGGAAGCCCTGGCCGCCAAGGAACTGTGCCACCGCTACGGCGTCCCTCTGCTCATCAACGATAACGTGGACCTGGCCCTCCAGTGCGGCGCCGACGGGGTCCATGTGGGCGCGGAGGACATGCCTGTGGCGGAAATCCGCCGGCTGGCCGGCCCCGGCTTCATCGTCGGCGCCACTGCCAAGACCGTGGCCCAGGCCCAGGCCGCCCAGGCCGCCGGGGCCGACTATCTGGGGGTCGGGGCTCTCTTCCCCTCCCCCACCAAGCCCAACGCCGTGGGCATCACAAAGCGGGAGCTGGCGGACATCTGCGCCAGCGTCTCCATCCCTGTGGTGGCCATTGGGGGGATCACCCAGGAAAATCTTCCCCAGCTGGCGGGCAGCGGGGCCGTGGGCGCCGCCGTGGTCTCCGCCATCTTTGGCGCCCAGGATGTCCGGGCCGCCGCCCAGGCCCTGGACCGCCTGACCCGAACCATCTTTCCCTGACGTTCATTCCCACCAAAGGAGTCTGCTATGAAAACCGCCTTATCCATCGCCGGCAGCGACAGCAGCGGCGGCGCCGGCATCCAGGCCGATCTGAAGGCCATGACCATGAACGGGGTCTATGCCATGACCGCCGTCACCGCCCTGACCGCCCAGAACACCACTGGGGTCACCGCCATCTTGGAGGCCACCCCCCAGTTTCTCCGCCAGCAGCTGCAGGCCGTCTTTTCGGACATTCCCCCAGACAGTGTGAAGATCGGCATGGTCTCCTCCGCCGCTCTCATTGAGACCATCGCCCAGTGTCTGGGGGAATACCGCCCCCGCAACGTGGTGGTGGACCCGGTGATGGTGGCCACCAGCGGCGCCCGGCTGCTCAACGAGGATGCCGTGGCCACCTTGCGGGAGAAGCTCCTGCCCCTGGCCGACCTCATCACCCCCAACATCCCCGAGGCAGAGGTCCTCTCGGGCCAGACCATCTCTGATGAAGATGGGATGCTTCAGGCCGCCCGGATCATCGGGGAGACCTACCACTGCGCCGTGCTGTGCAAGGGCGGCCACCGGGTCAGCGACGCCAACGACCTGCTCTACCAGAACGGCGCCTTCCGCTGGTTCCGGGGCCGGCGGATCGACAACCCCAACACCCACGGCACCGGCTGCACCCTCTCCAGCGCCATCGCCGCCAACCTGGCCAAGGGATTCCCCCTGGCCGACGCGGTCCAGCGGGCCAAGGACTACCTCTCCGGGGCCCTGGAGGACATGCTGGACCTGGGGCAGGGGGCCGGGCCCATGAACCACGCCTTCAACCTCACCGGGGAATTTGCCCGGGAGGCGGAGTGAAGCAGAAAGGAGGGCCTGCCATGGAATTTCGCACCTTCTCGCCCCAGGAGCGCAGCCCCGAGCTCATCCGCCAGCTCACCGAACTCTGGGCCGCCTCCGTCCGGGCCACCCACGACTTTCTGGACCCCAAGGACCTGCCCCTCATCGCCGCCCAGGTGCCTCAGGCCCTGAGAGAGGTCCCCAGCCTCACCGCGGCCTGGGATGATCTGGCCGGGCCGGTGGGCTTTCTGGGGGTAGCCGGGCACACGCTGGAAATGTTTTTTCTGGCCCCGGACCAGATCGGGACCGGACTGGCAGACCGCCTGTTCCGCCATGCCATGGCCCAGCACTTCATCGCCCAGATCACCGTCAACGAACAGAACCTTCGTGCCCTGAACTTCTACTTCCGCCGCAGTTATCGGGTCCACCACCGCACGGCCACCGACGGCATGGGCATGCCCTATCCCATCCTCACCCTGACCCTCTCCTGCTATGGATGAGGGCACCGATCTGGGGGGCCTCAGAGGCAGCACACCACGCACTGGAAAACAACGAAGGGAGACAGCACCGATGGAACGAATTCGCTCTCTCACCCTCTATCAAAAGGCCATCCTGCTTTGGGTGCTGGCCATGGTTGTGGTGTTTTCCATCCTCTATCCCATGACCATCGCCCGGGAGGGCTTTCTCTACCGGGACGCCATCCTTGTCCCCACCCAGGAAAAGGACGCGGTGGTGTACGCCGGCGAACTCCAGGGGGAGGTAGCCAAGTTTACCGTGTATGCCGATAAGACGGTGCTCTTCCAATACGGCGATCGGACCTACGGCCCCTATACCGCCGCAGAGGACCCCACCGCCATCCCAAAGGGCCATGAGATGGCAGGCCAGATAACTGGGATCGAACTTCGCCAAGGAGAGGAAATCCTCTTTCGCGGGGGGATAGCCTGCCATGGAACCACCCGTTTTCTCTATGCCGAGGACGGCAGTTTGGAGAACGTCTACGGCTTAGAAGCCACCAGCAATGGGCTCGTGCTGGACATCGACGGTCCCCAAGCGGATTTCCCAGCCCCCTCTGCCGACACCATCCTCACGTTGATGTCCGGTCCGGAACTGACCCATCGGGGGGAGGGGTTCGCCTGGCTTGGCGGGATGTTGTTTTGCCTGACCACCGTCCTTTCCCTTCTCTTTGCCGACGAGCTGTTCCGTTTGCATTTGTCCTTCCGCATCCGCAATTCGGAGCAGGCTGAGCCCTCTGAGTGGGAAATTGCCAGCCGGTACATCTGCTGGACGGTGCTGTCCATCGCTGCCATGGCGCTGTTTGTCCTGGGTCTGCGATGATTCCCCTGCCCAGGCCGTTTTTGGGTAAGCCCCCCACACGCGCTTGCAAAGAACACTGAAATGACAACACAGGCGGCAGATTGCCCGTTTCGGGCGCCTGCCGCCTGTGTTTCCAGTGCCGCCCGTCTCCCGGGCGGTTTTTGTTTTTCCCTTGGCATTTTGTTTTTCTGGGGTGTTGTTTCCCCGTTTCCTACGGGCGGAGGATGGCGTACAGCCTGGTATCCAGGACCTCCCCCTCCTTCACCGCGCTGCGGCGGAGGGTGCCCTCCAGCTGAAAGCCCGCCTTCTCCAGCACCCGGCAGGAGGCCAGGTTCCGGGCCAGGGGTTGGGCGTAGATCCGCAGCAAATCTGTGCGGGCAAAGAGCTCCTCCGCCGCCTGTTTCACCGCCCAGGCAGCGATGCCGCGTCCCCAATGGGACCGGCCCAACAGGTACCCCAGCTCTCCACTGTACCGGTGGACGTTCTCCTGCCGGGTGACCGACAGGCTGCCCACCACCTCCTCTGCCTGGGTGATGGCATAGGCAAAGATCTTGTCCGGGTCCGCCACCAGCAGTTGCTCCAAAAAGTCCCGGGCGTGGGCGGGCGTGTAGGGATAGGGCAGGCCGTCTCGAAGGTTCCGCTGGACTTGGGCATCGTTCAGCAGGGCCGCCAGGGCAGGGGCATCGCTCATGCGCCAAGAGCGCAGGGCCAGATCCATCGCATCCATATCATTCCTCCTCTTCCGCCCCTTGGCGAAGGGTCTCCAAAAAGGCTGCGGCATACTTTTTCGCCTTCTTCTCGCCCACGCCGGAGATGGACAGGAATTCCTCCCGGCTCTGGGGCATCCGTCGGGCCATATCCGCCAGGGTGGCGTTGGAAAAGATCACATACACCGGCACCCCTTCCAGGCGGGCCAGGCGGAGCCGGGTGGCCTTGAGGGCCTCCATCAGGCCGCTGTCCATCGGCCCATCGGCCCTGGTCTCCTTGGCCGCCGAAGAGGGCGCCGTATCCAGGGCGCGGACCACCGTCATGGTCACCTTGGCCCCCCGGAAGAGGACCTCCCCAGCCTGGGGCGTCAGGCGCAGCGTGTTGTGCTCGGGCTCTGTATAGAGACAGCCCTTCTCCCGCAGCACCTCCAGATACCGGCGCATGCCGTTCTCACTGGTTCCCTTGAGCAGGCCATAGGTGGACAGGCTGTCCAGCCCCAGGTCCAGCACCCGCTGGGCCCGGCTGCCCCGGAGAACTGCGCTGACCAGGCCGGAACCCACATAGTAACCCAGCTTATCCCGGATGCGCTTGACACAGGAGAGGATCATTTGGGCCTGACGCGTGATGTCCGTCTGGATCACCTGGCTGCGGCAGTTGCTGCAGTTGTCGCAGCGGTCCGGGTGTCCCTGGCCGAAGTAATCCAGCAGATAGGCCCGCAGACAGCCGGTGGTGCGGCAGTAGCCCACCATGGCCTCCAGGCGGCGGGTGTCCTGGGCCTGGACCTGGGCACGCTCCTCCTCGGTCAGTTCCTCGTTCTCCCCACCGTTCTGGATAAAGTAGCGGGCGGTCTCCACATCCCCCGGGCCAAACAGGAGCAGGCACTCCGCCGGCTCCCCGTCTCGGCCCGCCCGGCCGGCCTCCTGGTAGTAGGCCTCCAAGCTCTTGGGCATGTTGTAGTGGATGACGTAGCTGACATTGGACTTGTCGATGCCCATGCCAAAGGCATTGGTGGCTACCATGATGGGCTTGCGGTCAAACTGGAAGTCATCCTGGTTCCGCCGCCGCTCTTCCTCCTCCAGGCCCGCATGGTAGCGGGTGGCGGGGATGCCCCGGCGGCAGAGCTGGTCGCACACCCCCTCCACCCTGGCCCGGGTGGAACAATAGATGATACCGCTCTTCCCCCGCCGCTCCTCCACCAGGGACAGCAGCAGCGAGCGCTTTTGCTCCGGCCGGTAGACCCCGAAATAGAGGTTGGGACGGTCAAATCCGGTGACCACCGTCACCGGGTCCCGCAGGGCCAGGCGCTGGCGGATGTCCTGCTGAACCGCCCTGGTGGCCGTAGCGGTGAAGGCCGCCACCACCGGTCTCTGGGGAAGCTGGTCCACAAACTCGGTGATCTTCAAATAGCTGGGCCGGAAATCCTGGCCCCATTGGGAAATGCAGTGGGCCTCGTCCACCGCCACCAGGGGGATGGTGAGTCCCCGGACCAGGGCTAGGAATCCCTCCTGGAAAAGCCGCTCGGGGGCCACATAGATCAGCTTGTGCATCCCCTGGCGGATCTGACGGCAAACCGTCCGAAACGCCTCCTCGTCCAGAGAGCTGTTGAGAAAGGCCGCCGGGATGCCCACCCCGTTCAGGGCCGCCACTTGATCTTTCATCAGGGAGATGAGGGGGGAAATCACCAGTGTGACCCCCGGCATCAGCAGGGCGGGAATCTGATAGCACAGGGACTTGCCGCCCCCGGTGGGCATGATGCCCATGGCGTCCCGCCCGGCCAGGATGCCGTCGATGAGGGTCTCCTGGCCGGGCCGGAAGGTCTCGTGGCCGAAATATCGCTGCAGCACCATTTCTTTGGACATCCTGCTCTCCTGCCTTTCTCTGTCTTTTTGCCCTGCCCCGCCCGCGGCAGCCGCCGGCCCGGGCAGAGAAACCCCCCAGCCCCCGTTCCTCCCGCCGCCGGAGGGAAAGGGGTCTGGGGGCATCCGGGGCGCTTACCGCTCTGCCGGGATGATTTCCAGCCAGTAGCCGTCGGGGTCCTCAATGAAATAGATCCCCATCTCCGGGTTTTCAAAGCAAATGCAGCCCATGGCCGCGTGCTTGGCGTGGGCGGCCTGGTAATCGTCGGTGACGAAGGCCAGGTGGAACTCGCACTCCCCCAGATCGTACTTCTGGGGGTGGTCTTTCAGCCACGTCAGTTCCAGCTCAAAGTCGCCGGTGTCGTTCTTTACATAGACGATGGTGTACTCCTCCGCCGTCATCCGGCGGCTCTCCGTCAGGCCTAGGGCCTGCTCGTAGAAGCGCAGGGATGCCTCCAGATCGCTGACGTTGTAATTTTCGTGGACCATCTTAAACTGCATGGGTTCTCCTCCTCTGCCCCGGTCAGGCCGGGCGCAGGTCTTTTTTCATATAGATCAAATTGTCCAGAGGGGTGTTGTTGTAGCTGGGGATCTCATAGAATCCCAGCCGCCGGTACAGGCAGACCGCCCGGGAGAGAAAGGGAAAGGTGTCCAGCAGCATGGCTTCGTATCCTTCCGCCCGGGCGTCCTCCAGCAGGCGCTCCAGCATCTTCCGGGCCAGGCCGCGGCCCCGAAAGGCCGGGCGGATGTACAGGCGCTTGAGCTCGCACCGGTTCTCGTCCAGCCGCTTCATGGCCACGCAGCCGGCCGGAGCGCCGTCCACCCGCACCAGGTAGAGCCGCCCGTGGGGGGCGCCGTATTTCTCCCCCAAATGGGTCAGCTCCCGCTCAAACCCCTGCCGGCGCAGATAGCCGGCAAAGGCCGGGGCCCGGTCCAGGAGCATCCCGGTGTATTCCACCAGCAGTTCTCGAATGGCTTCCGGCTCCTGATAGGCCGGCTGAATGGTGACCTCCACGGGCGTTCTTCCCTCCTCACTTCGCGCAATTCCGCAGCAGACGCCCCCTGCCGAATGCCGGCAAGGGGCGGTTCTGTTTTGGTCCGTTGTCAGGCCTCCGGCTTTTCTTCCGGCGCCTCGTCCTGGGTAGGCTCGTCCACGAAATCGCTGTCCGTGGCAGCCTCCTGCTCCTCTTCCGCCGGGGGGACGGTGTGGACGATGGTGTCCTTCTCTCCGAAGAAGTCACCGCTGTCCTCCCAGGCGTCCATCTGATCGGCGATTTCCTGAAGGGTCCGCTCGATCTCCTTGCGATGCTTATAGGCCGCAATGCCGCCCAGAGCGGCGGCCACAGCCCCAAAGGCCAGCACAGGGCCCAGTTTCCGCTTTTTTGCCATAATTTCCTCCTGTTGTGTTCCGAAAGAAAGGTACTTTCCTATACCATAGCCGTTTTTTCTCGGTTTGTCAATCAGTCCCAACCACCTTCCGGTAGTGAGCGGGGTCCGTATCCCCCTCGGTGCTGAACAAAAGGACCACCGACTCGGTGTCCAGCCCCATGCGCCGGCGGAGGGGTTCCAAATCCGGCCGGGTCATCAGCCGGGCCAGCAGGCCCGCCGTCACCCCGCCGCTCTCGCCGGAGACCACCGCCGGGTCCCCTGTCGTCGGGCGGCCCAGCAGGACCATGCCCTCCTCCGCCACGGCATCCGGGCAGGCAAAATACCAGCTGGCCAGGTCCCGCAGCACCGGCCAGGTGAGGCTGCAGGGCGCGCCGCAGTTGAGCCCCGCCATGATGGTCTGGCCCTTGGGGGGCACCTGGTGGGCTTTCCCGTCCCCCGCCTGGGCGGAGGCGTAGATGCAGGGGATGGTCTCGGGCTCCACCACCCCAAAGCAGGGCAGGTCCCCCCCATACCAGTCAGCCAGACAGCCCAGCACGCCCCCGGCCATGGCCCCCACCCCCGCCTGAAGAAAGACGTGGGTGGGCCGCTGAACTCCAGCCGCCAGCTGCTCCGCCGCCTCCCGGGCCATGGTGGCATAGCCCTGGACGATCCAGGCGGGCACCTCTTCGTACCCCGGCCAGCTGGTGTCCTGGATGAGGTGCCACCCCTTTTCCTCCGCCATGCGGGCGGCGTAGGTCACCGCCTCATCGTACGCCAGGTCCAGGATGCGGGCCTCCGCCGCCCCGGCGTCCAAGATAGCCTGGGCCCGCACCGGGGCCGACCCCGCCGGGAGGTACACATGGGCCTGGCACCCCAGCTTTCGGGCCGCCCAGGCCACCCCCCGGCCATGGTTGCCGTCGGTGGTGGTCACAAAGGTCATCTGCCGCACCTGCTGCTGGATCTCCGGCCGCTGCAGCTGCTGCAGGGTAATTCCCTCGGGCAGGCCCAGCACCTGGGCCACCCGGCGGGCCAAGGCGTAGCTGCCCCCCAGGCCCTTAAAGGCGTTCAGGCCGAAGCGGTGGGACTCGTCTTTGAGAAAGACCTCACCTACCCCCAAGGTTTTCGCCAGGCCCGGCAGCCGGACCAGCGGGGTGGGGGCATACTCCGCCATGGTGTGGTGGAAAGTCCAGGCCCCTTGGGTGGCCGGCGCCCGCAGAAAGGCGGGCACCTCCCCCTGGGGCAGGTGCTCCAGCGCGCGGATGCCGCTGCCATGGTATTCCTTCACAGGCTTCTCCTCCTTGCGTTGTCTGTTTTTCTACTGCCCTTCCGGCAGGCCGGGGATACCCTGGACCACCTCTACCCCCACCGACTGCCACCAGTCCAGCTGCTCCTGGGACACAGCCCGCACGTGGATCTGGTCGTACTCGCCGATCTGGAGGGTGGCATAGCAGGCGGCGCCTTCCTGGTGGAACACCCGAACCGGCAGCACCTCCTGGCCGGCCTCGGCATAGGTACCGCCGGCAAAGAGTTCTTCGTACAGCTGGTCAAATCCCTCCTGGTCCAAGTCCGGCCAGAAGGCCTGCAGCACCCGGAAGGTCATCGTCTGGAAGGGGTCGCCGGAGGAGGCCCCATAGTTCTTCTGAGACAGGCCAGTGACCACCTCAATGACCTGACCGCCCTCTTCGGCAGTACACAGCGCCAGCAGGGGCCCGGCATAGAAATCGGCTTCGGTGGGGGCCGTGTACTGATGGCCCGCCGCGCCGCTGGCGTAGGCCGCCTGGCCCACGCCGTAGTCCATCCACTGGTCCAGGGCGGGCAGGCACTCCTCCTCCCCTCCCTGGCAGAGGGCATTGTAACGCCGCAGGAATTCCTCGGGGGACAGGGCAAAGCAGGCCTCTTCCTGTCCGCTGTTGGCCGTCGAAACAGGTTCCCAATCGGCGGACACCACCTGGGGCACTGTCTCCCCTTGGGTCTGTGGGGTGTCTGTTGTTTCACCGCAGCCCCCCGCCGCCAGCAGACAGGCCAGCAGCAGCGCCGCCGCGATGGGCACTCTTTTTTTCACGCGCCGTCCCTTCTTTCTCTCAAAACAGCCGCCGGCCCGCTGCGTACTTGGCGCAGGGAAGGCCGTCGGAGAGGTAGACCACCCGCTCCAGCCGCTGCGCCAAGGTGAGTTCCCGGGGGGTGGGCAGGGTGCTGTCGTCCAGGACCACCGCGTCAAATTCGTAACCGGGCTCAAAGCTGCCCACCTTGCCAAAGAAGGCGCCGCCCCCCTTGGTGGCCAGATACAGGGCCTCGGGGAGAGTGAGGGGCGGGATGGTCTCATCCACCAGCCGCCAGCGAAGTTTGGAGCACTGGATGGCGTCGGTCATGGCCCGGAAGAGGGACAGGTGGGCTCCCCCAGCCACGTCGCTGCCCAGGCCCACCCGCAGGCCTTGGCGCAGGTAGTCTTTCACCGGGGCGATGCCCGAGGACAGGTTTTCGTTGGACTGGGGGCAGTGGGCCAGGAAGACCCCCCGCTCCCCCATCAGTTTCTGTTCCGCCGGGCTGCTCCACACCCCGTGGGCCATCACCGTGGGGCAGTCCCCGCCGAAGAGGCCGAACTGGTCGTACGCCTGGCCGTAGCTGCTGGTGCCCGGGCACAGATCGGCCACCCACTGGATCTCCGAGAGGTTTTCCGACAGATGGGACTGCGCCGGCAGGCCGAACTCCCGCTGCAGCTGCCCCAGGCCAGCCATGAGCTCGTCGCTGCAGCTGGGAATAAAGCGGGGGGTGAGGATGGGGCGAACCAGGGAGAAGGCAGCGCTCTCCGCCAGCCACTGGCGGGTCTCTTCCAGGGAGGCCTGGGTGGTCTCCCGGAGAAAGTCCGGGCTGTTGCGGTCCATGTTCACCTTGCCCACCAAGCAAGGCAGGCCCGCCTCCTCCAGCATCCTCATCAGCACCAGGGTGGCCGGGCGGTGGATGGTGGCAAAAACACAGGCCCGGGTGGTGGCACTGCGGGTCAGATCCCGGACGAAAATCTCATAGGCAGCCTGAGCATAGACCGGGTCGGCAAACTTGCCCTCCTCCGGGAAAGTGTTGCTCTCCAGCCAGTCCAGCAGCTCCAGGTCCATGCCCATGCCCCGGAAGGCATACTGGCTGGCGTGGACGTGGAGGTCCACCAGCCCCGGCAGGATGAGCTTGTCCCCGTGGTCGTGGAGGGGCAAGTCCCGGTAGGCCTCCGGCAGCTGGGGGAAGAGGCCGGCAGTCCGTCCTTCCTTGCAGAGCAGGTAACTGTCCGGGTGCAGGGCCAGCTGGTCCGGCGTGGGGGTAAAAAGAAAGTTCCCTTTTAAAACAAAGGTATCGTGCAGCATCCGTGTCTCCTTTTCCTCCCGCGCAAAACCTTGGCAAGGGCTGCCGTGCGCGGGGCGGCAGCCCACAGGATGACAATATATTGTAGCGGAAAAATCCGCCGCGCACAAGAGAAACCTGTCATTTTCTCCACTGTCCCCTTCCTCGACCTAGGGAGAGGCGGGGGAAAAGTTCCCGCAAGTGTCTGTTGACCGCACGATACGGATACGGTAAACTGTTCTTACCTGTGGACGCCGGCCCCAGGGAAGGCCGGCCGTCCAACGCTGGGAGGGATAGGCACCATGAAAAATTTTCGACTTTTTTGGGCGGTGGTCCGGCGGTGCCGGCTGGAAAAAGCCGTCGTCGGCTTCATCGCCACTTTTTTTCTGTTCTCCGTTGTCCTGTGGCTTCGGGAACCGGCCATCCAAACCTTTGGCGATGCCATGTGGTTCCTGTTCGTCTCCTGCACCACCATCGGTTACGGCGACTTTGCCGCCGTCATGCCCCTGGGGCGAATCATCGTGGTGGTGATGACCCTTTATGAGATGGTCCTCATTGCCCTGGTCACCGGCGTGGTGGTCAGCCACTACCAGGAAGTTCTCGCCCGCCGGGAAAAAGAGACCTTTGCCGTCTTTCTGGACAAGCTGGAACACCTGACGGAACTGGACCAGCAGGAACTGGAGGACCTGCAGAACAAGATCCGAAAGCTGGACCGAACCGGTCTCATGGATTGAGGTACGGATATGAAAACCATCACAAAGACATCAGGAACCCTGCTGGTGGGGGTGCGGGCCTTTTTCCTGGGCGCCGGAGCCGGTGCTGTGGTGTGGCTGCTGCTGAAGCTGATGGAGCTGGGCATCGAAGGGCTGTGGGAAGTCCTGCCGGCAGCCATGGGCTGGGAAGATTCCCTGGTTTACAGCGTCCTGGTCTGTGCCGTGGGCGGTCTGCTCATCGGCCTGTGGCAGCGGAAGTTCGGCACCCTGCCCGACGACATGGAGCAGGTGATGCACCGGGTGAAGGAGACCGGCGGCTACCCCTATGACCGGCTGCCTGTTCTGGCCGTAGCCGCCCTGCTCCCCTTGATCTTCGGCGGGGCCCTGGGGCCCGAGGCCGGCCTGACGGGGATCATCGCCGGGCTGTGCACCTTCATCGGGGACCGTCTGCGCTACCAGGGCGACCGCTTGGCAGCCATGGCCGAGGCGGGCACGGCCACCGCCCTGGGCGTGATCTTCGGTGCCCCCCTCTTCGGCATCGTGGGCAACCTGGAGCCCGACGGGCCCACGGAACACTACCGCGAGAAGCTGTTGGGGAAAAAGGGCCACATTTTCCTCTACGTCCTGGGGGTGGCCGGCGGCATGGCGGCCATGTACGGGCTTGGCGCCCTGTTTGGCAGTTCCGGCGGCCTGCCCCGCTTTGCCCGGGAGCACGCCATCGGTCCCGACCAATGGAAGTGGATTCTCCCCCTGATCCTGGTGGGTATGGCCGCCGCAGCCCTCTACCACCTGATTCAGGCGGGGGCCAAACGGCTGGCGGCGGCTTTCCAGCACCACCAGCTGCTGCTCTGCCTGGCGGTGGGCGTGCTCCTGGCCCTGGTGGCCCACGTGCTGCCCATGGCCCAGTTCTCCGGCGAGGCCCAGATCGGTCAGCTCATGGACACCTGGCAGACCGCCTCCCCCCTGGTGCTGGCCCTGAGCGGCCTGGCCAAGCTCATCCTCACCTGCCTGTGCTTCCACTTGGGCTGGCGGGGCGGGAGCATCTTCCCCGTCATCTTTTCCGGGGTGGCCCTGGGCTACGCCTTCGCCCTGTGGGTGGGGATGGACGGCTCTTACGCCGTGGCCATCGTCACCGCCTCCCTGTGCGCCATGGTGATGAAAAAGCCCCTGACGGCCATCGCCGTGCTCCTGCTTTGCTTCCCCCTGTCCTATCTGCCCCCCATGGTCGTGGGGGCCTTCGCCGCCGCCTGGGTGGCCAAGGCCATCGAAAAGCGCCGCCAGCCCGCCCAGGAGCCCGGCGCGTAACCCGACGGCTTTCCCGAATCCCTGGTCCGAAAAGGCCTGGGGCAGAAGACGCGCTCTTCTGCCCCAGGCCTTTGTTTTCTCCTGTTGTCTTGCCCTGTCGCTTCGGTACCGGCCGCCACCTTGGGACTGCTGCCCCGCCGCTGGCCGCGCCCACTCAGACGGCGGGGGATTCCAGCAGGGAAAGCTCCTTGGGAAAGGCTGTGTCCGGGATCTCCCCCACCCCGTTGAGCACCAGCCGGGGCCGGTAGGGGAAGTGGTCGATCCGGGCCCGGTCGGTGACCCCCGACAGGACCAGCACCGTGTCCATGCCGCACTCGATGCCGGCCACGATGTCCGTGTCCATCCGGTCGCCGATGATCACCGTGTCCTGGGAATGGACCCCCAGGATGTTGATCCCCGTGCGCATCATCAGGGGGTTGGGCTTGCCCACGTAGTAGGCCTCCTTCCCCGTGGCCAGCTCAATGGGGGCCACCAGGGCCCGGCAGGCGGGGACGATGCCAAACTCCGTGGGGGCGGTCAGGTCGGTGTTGGTGCCGATGAGCCGGGCGCCGTTCTGGACGCACCGGGCCGCCCGGCAGATGCTGTCGTAGGTATAGCTGCGGCTCTCCCCCACGATGACGTAGTCGGGGTCGGTCTCATCCATGGTGATCCCCCGCTCATATAGGGCGTTGAGCAGGCCGGGCTCGCCGATGACGAAGGCCCGGGCCCCGGGCATCTGGCTGGCCACAAACTCCGCCGTGGCCAGGGCACTGGTGTAGAAATGTTTCTCGTCGATGTCCAGCCCCATCCGGGAGAGCTTGGCCTGGAGCTCCCGCTGGGTGCGGCTGCTGTTGTTGGTGAGGAAAAGGAACTCCTTCTTCTCCCGCTCCAGCCAAGCCACGAACTCTCGCACCCCCGGCAGCAGCCGGTCCCCGTGGTAGATGACGCCGTCCATGTCGCAGATGAATCCCTTTTTGTTTCGCATGCTTTGCACAGTGGTTCCTCCTATGGGGCCGCCCGGCCCCGTTCCTGTGATTTCTTTCTCGTCGCCCTCAGTGTAACGGACCATTGTAAAATCCGCCACCGTGGTTTGGTTAAATCTTCTGCCGCTGGGTGTGCGAAAGAAAATAGCTCCCCCGCAAACGGACCCGTTTGCGGGGGAGCTTGTTTTTTTGATGCTGTTGTCTGGGCCTCCGCTTGGGGCTGTTACATGGCCTCTTTGCCCAGCACGTCCTTGTTCTGGATGAAATACTCGATGCCGGAGTAAACGGTGGTGACCAGAATGACGATCACGCACACCAGCCGCAGGACTTCTATCCCCGGGAAGGCCAGCATCAGGCAGATGCCCACCATGGTGGAGGCGGTCTTGACCTTGCCGGATTTTCCCGCGGCGATCACCCGGCCCTGCTCCACGGCCACCAGGCGCAGGCCGGTAACCGCCAGCTCCCGGGCGATGACGATGAAGAAGGCCCAGGCGGGCATCCACGCCACCTGAACGAACCAGGCCATGGCGGACATCACCAAGAGCTTATCCGCCAGGGGGTCCATAAACTTGCCAAAGTCGGTGATCTGGTTGTAATGCCGGGCCACATAGCCGTCCACAAAGTCGGTGATGCTGGCCAGGATGAAGATCCCCAGGGCCACCCACAGGTGGGCGGAAAAGTCCAGGTAGAGCAGCACGATGAAGATGGGGATCATCACCACCCGGCACATGGTCAGTTTGTTGGCGGTATTCACGGCGTCTCCTCCTCTTCGTACAGGACACCCACCAGTTCCCCGTCGTAGGTGTTGGTGATTTTCACCGCATAGAAGTTTCCGGGGGCCACGCCCCCTTCCTCCCCCTCAAAGTGGACCAGGCCGTCGATGCCGGGGGAGTCGGCGGGGCTGCGGCCATAGAAGAGCTCGGTCTCCTCGTCGTAGCCCTCGCACAGCACGGGGACCACCTGGCCCACCATGCCGGCGCAGTAGTCGTCCACAATGCGCAGCTGCAGGTCGGTGATCAGCTCCACCCGGCGGCGCTTCACATCCTCGTCCACCTGGTCGGGGAAGTCTGCGGCAGGGCTGCCCGGCTCCGGGGAGTAGGCAAAAACCCCCGCCCGCTCGATGCGGTACTCCAAGAGAAATTCGCACAGCTGCTCGAAATCCTCCTCCGTCTCACCGGGGAAGCCCGCGATGAGGCTGGTGCGCAGCACCAGGCCGGGGATCTTCTCCCGCAGCTTGCGGAAGAGGGCCCGAATCTCCTGGCCGGTCCCCCGCCGGTGCATGGCCCGGAGCATTCTGTCGCTGATGTGCTGGATGGGGATGTCCAGGTATTTGACGATCTTGGGCTCCCGGGCGATCACGTCGATGAGCTCGTCGGTGATCTCGTCGGGATAGAGGTAGTGCAGGCGCACCCACTGGATGCCCTCGATGGCGCACAGCTTGGGCAGCAGCTCTGCCAGGGTCCGCCGGCCATACAGGTCCAGGCCGTAGCGGGTGATGTCCTGGGCCACCACGATCAGTTCCTTCATCCCCGCCTGGGCCAGCTCCTCCGCCTCGGCCAGGATGGCCTGCTCCGGGCGGCTGCGGAACTTGCCCCGGATGTAAGGGATGACACAGTAGGCGCAGCGGTTGTCACAGCCCTCGGCGATGCGCAGCCAGGCCCAGTAGTCGGAGGTACACACCACCCGGTCGGTCTCGGGCACCGGGGCGTCGATGTCCCCAAAGAGGGCGGGGCGCTCCCCCGCCATGGCCTGGTCGATGACCTGGGCGATGTCCTCATAGCCGCTCACCCCCACAAAGCCGTCCACGTCGGGACAGCGCTGGGCGATCTGGTCCTTCCACCACTGGGCCATGCAGCCGGTGACGATAATCTTTTGCAGCCGGCCGGCCTGTTTTTCCTGGACCAGAGCCGCAATCTCCCCCAGGGCTTCCTCCCGGGCCTCCTGGAGAAAGCCGCAGGTGTTGACCACGGCCACGTCACAGCCGTCCGCCCCCAGGGCCACCTCGTGGCCCGCCTGATAGGTCTGCCAGATCATCTGCTCGCAGTTGACCTGGTTCTTGGCGCAGCCAAGAGAAATGAATCCTACTTTCATGGCGTGTTCTCTCCTTCCTGCCGGTCTGTGTCACAGGGTCCGCCGCAGCCGATCCACCCCGTCGGCCACCTGACGCCAGGAAAAGCCTCGGCGCACCAGGGCGTCGGAGGCTTTCTTGATCTGCTTTCTGTCCTGGGGGTCCTGGACCTTTTTGGCCAGAAAGGCGTCGATGATCTCTTCCGGGTCCTCCAGCTCTGCCAGTGCCTCCTCCCAACAGCGGCGGGGGATCTGGCGGCGGTAGAGCTCGTCTTTGATCTTATACACGCCATAGCCCCTGGCCTGGTAGTGGCGGGCCAGAGCCTTGGCGTATTCCGCGTCGTTGAGCAGGCCGATCTCCAGGGCCCAGGCCACGATCTCCGCTGCCTGGCGCTCGGTGGCCCCCTTGGCCATCAGCTTCTCGTTGAACTGGCCGGCCGAGAGCATCCGAGCCGAGAGCATGCTCACGGCTTTCTCCCGCAGGCCGGCGGCAAAGGCGGCCGCTTTCAGCTCCTGGAAGGTCTCCTCCGTCAGCTCCAAGCCGTCGTAGAGGGCAAAGTCCACCACCGTCCCCTCCGGGACGCGCAGGGTCTCGCCCCCCGCCAGGGCCACCGTCCAGGGCCGCCCCGGCTGGGCAGGGGGAAGCAGACGCTCAATCCTCATCGTCATCAAAGTCGTCGGCGCTCACGTCGATCCCCCGGGGTGCGGGGGCGGGAGGCGCCGGCTGGGCGGGGTGAGAAACGGGCGCCTGGGGCGCCCGGCCCGCCGCCCGGGCGGCCGTCTGGCCCTGGGGAGAGAGAAGCTTGAAGGCGTTCTGGCGAATCTCCCCTTCGATCCGGTCGCAGATCTCCGGGTTGTCCCGCAGGAACTGCTTGACCGCGTCCTTGCCCTGGCCGATGCGCTCCTCGCCCATGGAGAACCAGGAGCCGCTCTTCTGGATGATGTCCAGCTTCACCGCCAGGTCCACCAGTTCCCCATACTTGGAGATGCCCTCGCCATACATGATGTCGAACTCGGCCTCTCGGAAGGGGGGGGCCACCTTGTTCTTGACCACCTTGGCCCGGGTGCGGTTGCCGATGATCTCGCTGCCAGCCTTGATGGCCTCCACCCGGCGCACCTCCATGCGCACCGAGGAGTAGAACTTCAGGGCCCGGCCGCCGGTGGTCACCTCGGGGTTGCCGTAGATGACCCCCACCTTTTCCCGCAGCTGGTTGATGAAGATGACCACGCAGTTGGTCTTGGAAATGGACCCGGCCAGCTTCCGCAGGGCCTGGCTCATGAGCCGGGCCAGCAGGCCCACGTGGGCGTCGCCCATGTCCCCCTCGATCTCCGCCCGGGGAACCAGAGCGGCCACGGAGTCCACCACGATCACGTCCAGGGCGCCTGAGCGCACCAGAGCCTCGCAGATCTCCAGGCCCTGCTCGCCGGTGTCCGGCTGGGAGATGAGCATGTTGTCGATGTCCACCCCCAGGGCCCGGGCATAGGTGGGGTCCAGGGCGTGCTCGGCGTCGATGAAGGCCACCTCGCCCCCCTGCTTCTGGGCCTCCGCCGCGATGTGCAGGGCCAGGGTGGTTTTGCCCGAGGACTCGGGACCGTAAATTTCAATGATCCGGCCCCGGGGCACCCCGCCGATGCCCAACGCCAGGTCCAGGGCCAGGGACCCGGTGGGGATGCTCTCCACCACCACCCGGGAGTTGGCCCCCAGGCGCATGATGGAACCCTTGCCGTAGGTCCGCTCGATTTGGGCCATGGCGGTTTCCAAGGCCTTTTTCTTATCGGAGGCCGGCGCTGCGGCGTCGACCATTTTTTTCTTTTCTGCCATGTGCTTACCCTTCCTCCTCCAAGGTTTCGTGGAGCAGATCGGGAATCTCCTGCTCCTTGGGCCGCTGGCCCTCTACCACCCGGTCGATGCCGCCGGTGTCCCGGGTGATGCGGATGTTCTCATACCCGGCCTTCACCAGCAGCCAGGCCACCTGTTCGGCCTGGCCGATGCCCACCTCATACAGCAGGTGCCCCCCCGGCTTCAGGGCGGGCTGCCACAGGGACGTGATCCCCCGGTAGAAGTCCAGGCCGTCCGCTCCCCCGTCCAGGGCCATCATGGGCTCGAAATCCTTCACCGAGGAGTCCAGCCCCGCCAGGTCGCCGGTGGGAATGTAGGGGGGATTGCACACCAGCACATCAAACTGCCCCAGGGCATGGCTGGGGGGCTGGAGGGCGTCGCCCTTGAGGTAGACTGCCCGGCCGGTGAGCTTGTGCCGGCGGATGTTCCGCTTACACAGGTCCAGGGCCCCGTCGGACAGGTCCACCAGCACTGCCCGGGTGTTCTTCATCAGGGCCGCCACCGTCAGGCCCACGCAGCCGGTGCCAGCGCACAGGTCCAGCACCCGGGTGCTGCCCTGGTGCTCCTTGAGCCGGTTCATGGCCAGCTGGGCCAGCATCTCCGTGTCCACCCGGGGGATGAGGGCCGCCGGAGAGACATAGAAGGGCAGGCCGCAGAAGGACCACTCCCCCACCAGGTAGGCGATAGGCTCTCCCGCCAGCCGCCGCTCCTGCAGGGCCAGAGCCTGCTCGGCGATGGCCTCGGTGGTGTAGAGGGAAATGTCCCGATACAGCTCCTCCGCCGTCTTGCCAGAGGCGGCGCAGAGGATCTCCCGGGCCTCCAGCTGGGCAGCCTCGATGCCCGCCGAGGACAGGGACATGCGAATTTTCAAATACAGGTCATGGTACGTGCTCGTCACGCTCTTCCACCCCAATCTCTTGTCTCAAAATCTCAAACTGCGCTTCCCTTGGACCTCACCAGGCGTCGGCACCTTTCTTTTCGGGGATCACCAGCTCCAGGGCGTGGATGGCCACCTCCAGCATGGAGTCGTCGGGCTCGAAGGTGGTGAAGTTCTGCATCCACAGGCCCGGGGCCGACAGGAAGCGGGTGAACGGATTGTCGTGCCGCCCAATGAAGCGGTTGATCTCATAGGTCACCCCCACCACAATGGGCAGCAGCACCAGATGCAGCAGGATGCGCACCAGGGGGTTGGCCGCCACATCCCGGATGCCCGGCAAGGCGAACACCACGCAGGAGGCCAGCACCGCCACCACAATGACCACAAAGAGGAAGCTGGTGCCGCACCGGGGATGGTGCCGGGGCATGGCCCGGGTATTTTCCACCGTCAGCTCCAGCCCCCGCTCGTAGCAGAAGATGGTCTTGTGTTCCGCCCCGTGGTATTGGAAGGTCCGGTGGATGTCCTTGAGCCGGGAGCAGAAGTATAAGTAGAGGAAAAATACGATCAGCTTCACCACGCCCTCCAGCAGATTGCGCAGCCACATGGGGGCATCGGGGAAGAAGTAGAGCAGGGCGGAAGTGGCCAGGGTGGGCAGGATGATGAACAGGGCGATGGCAAAGACCAGGCCCACCGCCACGGAAAAGCCCAGGACCCATTTCATCAACGCCTCGCTGCCAAAGCGCTTTTCCAGCCAGGCCTCAAACCTGGAGGGCGTCTCTTCCTGCCCTTCCTCCTCGGGGTAGAACTCCGCCGACCACATGAGGGCCTTCACCCCCTCCACCAGGGAGGCGCCGAAGTTCACCACCCCGCGGATGAAGGGAACGCCCAGGATGGGATGGCGGTCCTTGATGAGCTTGAGCTGCTGTTCCTTGACCTCCAGGCCTCCCTCTTGGTTGCGCACCACAATGGCCTGCTTCTCCGGCCCCCGCATGAGGATTCCCTCGATGAGGGCCTGGCCGCCGATGGTGGTGCGGAATGCGCAGCCCTCGGAAGGGCCGCAGTGCTTATTTTGTTTCATAGTGTCTCCTAAACTCGCGTTTCCAGGGGTACTGGTGGGATTGTAACAAACCCCGGATCAAAATGCAAGGATTTGCCCGGATTTTCTCGAACTTATGTTCCAGTAGGCAGGCGGATCTCCACCAGGCAGCCCCCGGCCTCGTCCTCGGCGTTGGAGATGATGAGCTCACCGTTGTGCCGGGAGATGATCTCCTCGCACACCGCCAGGCCGATGCCGCTGCCCCGGGCCGTGGAGCTGCCTTTGTAGAACTTGTACTTCACGTTGGGCAGTTCCTCCGGGGGGATGCCGGGGCCGTAATCCCGGACGGTGATGACGATCTCCCCGTCCTCGGGGAAGATGGCCGTGTCGATGCGCTTGCCGGAGCCCCCGTGCTTGGCGGCGTTGTCCAGCAGGTTGCAGAAGACCTGCCGCAGCCGGTCGGGGTCGCCGGGAATGGGGGGGAACTCCTCCTCGCAGTCCGTGTGGTAGACGGCAATGCCCTCGGCGGCCAAAAATTCGTGGTAGGTGTACACCGCGTCCTCCAGCTCGGCCTTGATGTCCATGGGTTCCACGGACAGGGTGAACCGGCCGTCCTCGATGCGGGAGAACTCCAGCAGCTCCTCCACCATCCCCGACAGCCGCCGGGCCTCGCTGACGATGATGCGCATGCCCTTGCGCACATCCTTCTCGTCCCGGGCCTCGCCGTTCATGATGGTCTCAGCCCAGCCGGTGATGGCCGTCAGGGGGGTGCGCAGCTCGTGGGAGACCGAGGAGATAAACTCCGACTTCATGCTCTCGGCCTGCTTGATGCGCATGGACATGTCGTTGATGGCGTCGGTGAGGTCGCCCACCTCGTCGTCAAATTTTTTCTCCACCTGAATCCCGTAACTTCCCCCGGCGATGCGCTGGGCGATGCCGGTGATGTTTTTCACCGGATCCACGATGGAGCGCACGAAATAGATGTTGGAGATGTAGACCAGGATGAGGATGCTCACCGACAAGATCACCGCCACCAGGGTCAGGACCACCACCTGGCGGTCCACCAAGCGCATGGAGGTCACGTAGCGGAGGATACCCACCATCTCCCCATTGTACAGCAAGGGGGCAGAGACCGCCGTGATCCGCTCCCCAGTCTGGGGCGAGGTCCCCTCCCAGGGGGTGATCTCGCCGGTGGACTGGACCCGCTGGATATCCCCCGTCCCCGGCATGGTCCCCGACAGGGTCAGGCCGTTGGAGGAGTAGATCACCTTGCCGTTAGGGTCGAGAAACTGCAGCTCCAGCCGGGTGCCGTCCTCAAAGGAGCTGACGTAATCCTGGGCCGCGGTAAGGTAGTCGCTGCCGCCGCTGTAGCTGTTGAAGTAACTGCTGAAATAGCTGGCCGCCGTGCGGGCCTTGTTCTCCATGTCCGTGACCACATTGGTGTTGTAATAGTTCTTCACAAACAGGGAGAAGGCGACCACCACCACCGCCAGGATCATCACCAGAATGCTGACGCTGTTGAGCAGCCACCGGCGGCGGATTCCCTTGATCTTGGGAAAGAGCACCGTGCCGGTATGTCCTTCTTTTCGCCAGAACATCGTCAAAACTCCCACTTATAGCCATATCCCCAGATGGTGGTGATAAAGGTGGGGCTGGTGGGCTCATCCTCGATCTTCACCCGCAGGCGCCGGATGTTCACATCCACGATCTTCAGCTCGCCCAGATAGTCCTCTCCCCACACAAAGCGGAGGATCTCCTCCCGGGAGAGAGCCTTGCCCGGGTTTTCCATGAACATCTTGATGATGGCATACTCCACCTGGGTCAGCTTCACCCGCTGGCCGTTCTTCTCCAGGGTGCGCTTGCGGGTGTTGAGGACAAAGGGCGGCTGCTGAATCTCCCCGTCATCCATCATGTCCCCACCGATGCGCCGGTAAAGGGCGTCGATGCGGGCGGTGAGCTCCGCCGGGGAGAAGGGCTTGGTGACATAGTCGTCCGCCCCGGTCATAAAGCCGGTGACCTTGTCCATCTCCTGGGTGCGGGCGGTGAGCATGATGATGCCGATCTTGGAATTGCCCGCTCGAATGCGCCGGCAGACCTCAAACCCGTCCATGTCTGGCAGCATGATATCCAGCAGGGCCACCCGCACGTCGGGGTTCAGGCGCAGCTGTTCCAGCGCCTCCTCGCCGGTGCCCGCCTCGATGGTCTCATACCCGGCCCGATTGAGATTGATGACCACAAAACTGCGGATGTTGGCCTCATCCTCCAAAACCAATATCTTTTTCATGTTCCTGCTCCTTTTCCATGTTCCATTTCCCGATGTCCGCCGCACTCCTGGGGCGCTACCCCTCAGCCGACGGTGTCCCAGCCGCTTGCGCTGGCGTGGAAGCTGTCCACAAGGCTCTTCTCGTCCAGGCCGCAGTCCCAGTCTCCCGGCAGGAGCTGGGCAGTGTAAATGGCGGCCGTGTCAGAATAAAGTATGATCTGTCCGCTCTCCCGGGCCTGACGGGTGCGGTCACTGCCGGTCAGGCAGCTGATTTCCAAAAAGGGCGTCACGGTGCTCTCCTGGTCGGTCTCCAGACCCCGGGCGAAGGTCACCGTGCGCACGCCGATGGTGGAGCTCTCCTGCTGGTTCATGGAGAAGTCCCCCGTCCAGCTGTCCGGAATCTCCAGGTACCACCCATCGCCGCTGTGATAGGTGGTCATCACAACTGTCTTGGTGCCGTCTGCCCGATAGTTCACCCACGACAGCCACCAGAAGCCATCCACCGAGCTGTCCCCATAGGAGGCCACGGCTTTGGCCACGGGCACATCCATCAGGCCGTCCTCGTTGATGTCCTCCGGCTGCACCCCGGTATAATAGTGGAAGAGGCTCTCACTGTGGCGCAGACTAGAATTGCACGAGATGTTTTTCAGCTCATTTGACTGCTTCAAGCAGAAGACGTCGGTAATGAGCACGTCTTTGCCGAAAAAAGACGTAACAAACAGGGCGGGCACATCGCCCTCCAGCAGGCCCGCCTGCCAGCTGCTGATGTCTGTGGCCCCGTCCGACAGGGGGGCAGTGGACATCAGCTCCATCATCCCCTCTCGGTTGTCGTAATACTCGATGCGGGGGGTGGGGCTGTTGGAGGACCCCGCCTGGGAAAGGATGACCTCCTCCTGGCCATCGCTGTCCAGGTCAGCGGTCAGATACCGGCTGTAGCCGCTGCGCATGATCTCCACCGGCTCCCCATCCGTGATGGTATATCCCACCAGAGAGTGCACCGCCGTGCTGACCTGCCAGCCCACCAGAATGTCCACGCCGCCGGCGCCGCCCAGGTCCAGGTAATCGATGGACTCGATCTCACTGCCCACCCCCTCGATCCGGGTGTAGGCCTGGTATTCCCCTCGGTCATCCTGCTTGAAAATGACGATTTTCAAGGGGGCCTCAGCGGTGATGTCCCGGAAGAAGGCCACCGCCTCCTGGGCGCCGTCGCCGTCCACATCCACCAGCTGGATGGTCTGGCGGTTTTCCCCGCTCAGGGGGGCAATGTACTCGGCATTGCCTTTCTCCTGGTTGATTTTGGCCTGCAGATTCACATAGGCCTCTGAGGATTTGGGCAAGGCATACATCTCTTCCACACTGCCAAATTCACAACCCACCAGTCCCATCATGCCCAGCAGCAGTGCCAGGCAGATCAGTACCCGTTTTCCCATGCCGCCTCCTCCTAATTCCTCGGCGGGCCCTCTCTGAGAACCGGCCCCGCCGCAAAACTCTTTTGGTTTACTATCATACCACATTTGTCGCAACTTTCCTATGGATTATTGGAAATTTCCCGCAAAAAACTCTTGCCAACCAGAAGAACCTGCTGTATAATTTCAAATGCTTTCTTGCCGGTGTGATGGAATTGGTAGACGTAGTGGACTCAAAATCCACCGGTGGCGACACCGTACCGGTTCGAGTCCGGTCACCGGCACCAAACCAATATAATCCGAACTTGTTTCCGATAGGAAATGGGTTCGGATTATTTGTTTTCTTTGACCGTTACGAAACCACCTGTTTCCGCAACGGGGTGAAGCGTAATTCTATCTCCAATCTGAAAGGAAAGTATTAAAACTTGTATGGATAAATTATCCCTGAATAACCGAAACACATTTGGCTCTCTAATTGCTCATTTTGCTTGCGTGTGTTATAATTAATCAAAATGGCTGTAGGAAGTTGAACTTTTATTCCTCAACGCTCGTTTCCACGATGTAATGGCATAGATTCATACAACTACACATATAAATACCTAATTATTGTGGAAACGAGTTAGATGGGGGATATATAATTGATCAATTACAAGAATATTGTTTTGTTTTTTCGAGGAGGACTAAAAATGCAATTATTAAGATTCCAGATGGCAGTCTTTTTCAAAACCCCTGCTGAAAGGCCGGATTTGCTTTCTGGAAATATGCCGAAAGAACTCTTGGAACTTTTTGATTTAATTCCAGTAGTAAATCCAATCCCGCAAATTCCCCAAGGCCTTACAAATGTTCCGGATATACCCGTTGTGACACTTCAATCTTCACATCAAGGTTATCAAGGAACAATTTCAAAGGGGCGAGCTGATTTTTATTACAACTATGCTGGTCAAAAAGAGTATGGAAAGATTCTTGAAGAAGTAGCTCAATATGCAAAACAATTTATGGAGTTCTTTTATAGTAAGCAACAAGTAAATAGGGTTGGATGTGTTGTGAATGCATTTTTCCCGGAAGAAAATCCCGTAAAAACTATTGCAAAGAAGTATGCCAATCGTGATTTGCAAAATAGTGAAGAACTTGCCGTGCGTTTTAATAGAAGGACACAAATAGAAGGGATTCTATTAAATAATATAGTAAATGCCCGTAGTGAAACATTAACATTTGGTAAGCAGTCACCTTCAAAGGGCATTATTCTGGAATGTGATATCAACAATGTTGTTCAGCCTATGCAATTAACAGATGAGCAGTGTGCGGCAATCTTTAAGTATGCTCTCGATCAGTACAACGCAGAGGAAGTGAAAAAACTAATCTCATGAGCGATTTAAATAATGGGATGTATCTCCCCAAAAACGATGCTTCCTCTACGGCTGGATATGAATTTCATCCGTTCTCAGCAAATGTACAAGGACAAAATAACGAGAATTCTACCGCTAAGATATTTCCACCCGA
This sequence comes from Clostridiales bacterium, assembly GCA_004554585.1. Taxonomy (GTDB): domain Bacteria; phylum Bacillota; class Clostridia; order Oscillospirales; family Oscillospiraceae; genus Evtepia. The sequence goes on from SFLH01000001.1 coordinate 295,680, forward strand.
ATACTACCAACTTCTTACACAACAGATATATTCTTTGCAGCAGGAAGTTGCATCCCTAAAGAAATCAGCGGAAACATCACAAACTTTTTTCAAGCAATCTGTTTTGTTACAACGGGTTTGTTTAGTGATTATTGTGCTGTTGCCAATAATTTTGGCAGGGCTTGTTGCAACAATAGCTTATGTATTTTGTTCAAACGAGCAAATGATTTTATATGCAAAGTGGATTCTTGGAATTTTAGGTTTTGGAGGTATAGTGGATCTTTTCGTAATATTTGCCACACATTCGATTGACCAAAAGAGATTTGAACATATTGAACGAAGATTAGACCATCTTGAAAAATAGCTACATATTTAAAGGTGGAATTTCATCAAATGGCTTTAATCGGTGGCACCGTTCTCGCTGAAGAACAAGGAGGCGGGGCATTAGCACCTAATAACGCCCTGCCTTTGTTAAATCTTTAATCCATTTGTTATCGGGCTCGTTTGTGCTTCACCTTTCACTTGCTGTGCCCGCCACGTTGCAAACTCCCGCTGTCCCTCCTCACTTTCATAGAAAGCCAAAATATCCGGCAGAATACAGCGAGCTATCGCCTCGATCTGATGTTGTGGTATGGTGGTGTTATTGATTAGCTTTTTCCTTCGACCCAAAGAATCCCTCCATCCGGTCTGTCAGCTTCAAATTACTGCTCATATTGCTGCTGTCAATCCGTCGGAGACTTTGCGCCTTCCACCATACTCCTTCAAATTCCGTTACAAAATCCCACATCCCCTTCCTTTCCATTCCGGGTGAACTAAAAAAGAGCAAGCATAGGGAGTGTGGCTACACTCCCATAAAATCTCCGTTTTCGGCCTGCTGCCGGAGCGGAGATTTTTTCTTGTTGGGAGTATCCCAAACCCACTTTTGGGTAGTGTCAAGAGTTTTGCGCAAATTGGTTTGTAGCCTCTGGAATGAATGAAGTCAGCCAGCAATGGAGACGTCCTCAATGGCAGCCTCCAGGTGCTTCATGTTCATGTACTTCTTGTTGCCCCACTGGGTACCGGCCACATGGCGCAACCGGGCACAGACCAGCATCAAGGCAGAGTTGCCGTCTGGGAAACTGCCTACTACACGAGTGCGGCGGCGGATCTCCCGGTTCAACCGTTCAATCAGATTATTGGTACGGATACGGGTCCAGTGCTCACTGGGAAAATCGCAATAGGTCAGCGTTTCCTCAATGCCATTCTCCACCTTCTGGGCGGCCTCTTTCAGCTTCATGAAGCGCAGTTCCTCCACCACGGCCTTGGCCTTTTCCCGGGTGGCTTTCTTGCTCTCCTGAGCGTGGATCGCCTTGAGCATTTTAGCTACCAGCTTCACTTTGGAACGAGGCGTTACAGAGAAGACATTACGGTAGAAGTGGACGGTACACCGCTGGTATTTGGCATCAGGGAATACTTCTCCAACAGCTTCCAGCATACCAAGGCATTTGTCGCCAACAATGAGTTTCACTCCATCCAGGCCACGGCTATGCAGCCACTGGAAGAAACTGACCCAGCTGGCGTTGTCTTCTTTCATGCCCTCGGCAGCGCCAAGAACCTCACGGTATCCGTCCTCATTAACCGCAATTGCCACCAGAATAGCCACATTTTCAAATTCTCCGCCCCAGTTGCGGCGCAGATAGATTCCATCTACATAAGACATACGGATAGCGTCCGCCCTGCAGAGGGCGGTTCCGCCAATCCTCAATGTGGACATACGCCTTCTTGTTCAGCTCGCTGATGGTGGAGGGAGAGACCTTGCTGCCCCAGAGGGCCTCGGTGATGTCCTCCACACGCCGGACGGATACACCGGCCAGATACATCTCAATGAGAGCCTCTTCCACACTGCTTTCCCGGCGGCGATACCTTTCAATGATGGCAGTTTCAAAGGAGATTCCCTTGAGCTTGGGCACCTTGAGCGTAACATCCCCAGAAGTGGTGGTGAGGTTGCGGTTATAGTGGCCGCTGCGGTAGCCCTGGCGCTGCTCATTGCGTTCATACCGGGCAGCTTGGGTCAATTTCTCCGCCTCGGCCTCCAGCAGCTCGTTGAGGGTTTCCTCCACGCTGCCTCGTACCAACTCCTTAAGTTGACCCTTGATAACTTCCTCGTTTAGCTGTACAATCTTCTCGGAAATGGTTTGCTGTCTCCTTTCGAATGGTGTGTCGCGACTTCATTCTACCAGAGATCTGCAAACCATGTCTCTTTTCATCTACTTTTCAATTTGCGAAACTTATTGTACCTTATCCTTTTGATTGCTTCGCTAATAATACGCTCAAACTAGACGTTTCTACCCGCTATTTACAAAAAATCGTTGAGCGATTTCAAGTTGCGTGGTATGATAAAGATGCTATGAAACAGAAAGAAGTGATGTCGAATGACAAAACGCAACGAAGTGCGGCTCCATGCAAAGCCAGTGGATTGCGACGTTTGCATGGAGTAAAAATCGTCGCATAATCAATATGCTGGCTTTGCTGCTTGACGATTATCTCAAGGAGGAAGCCTGCATGAAATACATCAATGCAAAAAATCTTCTTCCCGATGCGCTGGTCAAGGAATTGCAAAGCTATATTCAAGGGGGCTATCTTTATGTTCCCGCCGATCAAGCGCAGCAAAAACGATGGGGAGAAGCTTCAGGCTACCGGCAGGAATTGCAGCAGCGAAACCGCCAAATCGCAGAGGCGTTTCAGAACGGAACCTCTATGGAGGCGTTAGCAGAAAAATATTTCCTGTCCGTATCAGCCATTCGTAAAATCATTTATCAGAAATGAACCGGCAGGGGTTGCAGAAATGCAGCCCCTGCTTTTTGTTTGATACCGATTGATTCGGTATTGTCTGGTGGATAGAAAAGTGTTTACATCGGCAGTACGATAAAAACAACAAATCCATCACAAGAGAGGAAAAGACCATGTGTACTCGATTTGTCTACCGAGGCGATGATACCATCACCGGCTTTAATTTTGAGATTGACCTTGCCGTATGGGATCACAAAATCATAACAGAAAAAGACCGCTTTTATATCGGCATCCTACGGCCCGATGGGGTGCGCCATTCCTATCACGGCGCGAACCGCAACGGAAATGTTGGAACCTTGTTGTATGTTCACGGAAACCCGGAGGGGGCCTATCAGGATTTCAAAGGTTCCATGACAATCGCAGACCTGACAGAACAGTTTGTGCAGGCAAAAATCAGTTTTGACGATGCACTGCAAATCGTGCAGGAACGGAAGATTGTCTATGCCCTGGATGCCACCATGCAGGCCATGCTGTCCGACCAGCAGGGGCGTACCCTGATCGTTGAACCGGGGATTGGCTGGCAGGAAGATCATGGGCACTACTCGCTGATTACCAATTACTCTGTCCTTGCACCCGAAAGCACAATGTCCTTTCTTGTTCCGGGAGATGACCGATACGAAAGAGCCGCTCAACTTCTGAACACTTATGGAAAGCAGTTTACTGTCACTGATGCGTTTTCTGTACTTCAAGCCGTCCGGCAGGAGGGGATCTGGGCCACCAGAGTTTCTTTCGTTTATTCGTCAAAGGAACACGCTGTTTACTATGTGGAGAACAACCATTTTTTACGGATTGAGAGATACGAGTTCTCATAACTTCGAGAGGAGGGAACGTTATGAATCCAGAGAATATTTATCCTCGCACCAACGACCACGAAACCGTTTATCTGAAAAATGTCATCAAAAATCCCAACATCCTTGTCGGGGACTTTACCATGTATAACGACTTCGTCTATGACCCACGGAAGTTTGAGAAAAACAATGTACTGTACCACTATCCGATCAACTATGACAAACTTATTATTGGGAAATTTTGTTCTATCGCCTGCGGGGCAAAGTTTTTGTTTACCAGCGCCAACCATACACAAGCATCCTTGTCCACCTATCCGTTCCCGATCTTTTTTGAAGAATGGGGACGGGATGTCCAAAACATAACGAGCGCATGGGACAATAAAGGTGATATTATCATCGGCAACGATGTGTGGATTGGATATGAGGCGGTGATTCTGTCTGGTGTTACCATTGGAGATGGAGCAATCATCGGTACTCGCGCCGTCGTAACAAAAGATGTGCCGTCTTATACGATTGTCGGCGGTGTTCCCGCTAAAACAATCCGCAAACGCTTCTCGGAGGATACCATCGCAGCTCTACTGAAAATCAGATGGTGGGACTGGCCAGAAGAAAAAATCAGCCAGCATATTTCAGCTATTCAGGCCGGGCAAATTGACCGTTTGCAGCCATGATGCAAAGGCGCGTCCCATGCCGGCCAGTGAAGGCCGTCCTCGCTGGTCAGCGACAGTCCTCCGCCCTGGAACAAAACCCACAGGGCCCGCCTGAAAATTTCCCCCATAAACTTCTTGACAAATGGTTGCCCCTTCTGTATATTGGAATTAGAATAATTCTAAATTCTGGTGATGTTGTATGAGATATGAAGGCAAGATCCTGGACATCATCTGCTCTGCAGAGAGCCACATGACCGCAGAACAGATATTTCTCACCTTAAAGCAGACGCACTCTTCTGTGGTGCTGGCTACGGTTTACAACAACCTAAACCACCTCTACCAGCAAGGCAGGATCCGCAAAATTAGTGTAGAGGGCTACCCGGACCGCTACGACAGAAATACCCGCCACGACCATTTGGTCTGCCGGCGCTGCGGCAGTCTTGCGGACATTCATCTCACCGACCTCACCGCGGACCTGGAACAGCAGACAGGTTTTTCCATCGAGGGATATGACCTGAAGATTCAATATCTCTGCCCCAAATGCCGCAAAGAAACACAGGCGCCCCCGGCGCCGCGCAAGTCCACAGACTTGCCATAATCACCATTTACAGGGAGGTTTTTTTCATGAGAAGCATCACAACATTGGATCTGCAATATGCCCACAGATTTTACGGCTTCAAGGGCGAAGCCCAGTATCTCCATGGACACACCGGTGTTTTGACCATCGAAGTGGAAGATACCATCGAACCCGGTGTCAACATGGTCTTTCCCTGCAATGAAATTCAGAAAACCGCCTGGAACGTCCTGAAGAACTTTGACCACGCCTTGATTCTGCGGGAGGATGATCCCCTTCTGCCCGCTGTCCTAAAGGTCTATGAGGAGCAGGGCATCCGCAACGGCGCGCCGCAGAACCAAATGAAGGGCCCCGCTTTTCAAACGGACCTGGCCACCGCCTATCCAGAATGCAGATTGGTGGTCACCAAGGAAACTCTGACGGTGGAAGGCATGATCAAAATTGTCTATGACCTCTTGAAAGACCAGCTCAACATCGCCAAAATCACCTTTACCAGCGGCGTCAACGCCGCCTCGTCAGAGTTTACCACCAAGAATCACATCGACCGATGCCCCTTGTGCGGCATTGCCTTAAACGAACAGGGCGTCTGCCCCAAGTGCGGCTACCATAAAGGCTGATCCTGACAGGACATCCTTTTCATCATTTCTCCTGCTGCGCAGGGAAGAAAACCATTATCCTCTTTGAAAGGCGGAAGACCCCCGGCAAATGCCAGGGGCCTTCCGCCTTTTCTGTGCTGGATCTCAAGCGGGAGAGGGAACAGCGCGCGGTGCAAAGGGCTCCTGGTACAACGGGTCCAGCGCCCCGCCTTCCGCCAAAAAGCGGAGATACTCCGCCATGAGGGCCGCCGCCTTGGGCACCGCCTGCTGATACCGCTCCCACAGCTGCCGGGTGCTTTCCCGGCAATTGGGGTTCTCCCTTCGGGTCATCAGCAGCCCCCGGAAGTTCTGGTCCTTGCCCGCCAGCTTCATACCGGCCCGAACCAGCAGCCGTGTCCCCCAAAAAGAGGCGGCCAGCAGGGCGCTGTCCCGGCGCATGCCGGCGATCCCCCGCCGCACCTGGGCGGGGGTAGTCCCCTCGTAGAACGGCGCGATGACGGCCCCATTGTCCTGGGAGGGCACCAGCACCCGGGCCGGGCGGCAGCGCAGCGGGTCCTGCCCGTCCCGGCACAAAAGCCAGCGGTCAAGGTCCGTCTCGATCTCGGTGTGGCTGACCTCGCCTTGGGCGGCCGTTTCCTCCACATAGCCATGACAGTACACATCCAGGACAAAATGGCAGACCGCGCCGCACAGGTAAGCCGCGCCCGCCATGTCCCCTCCCCGGCGCCGGAGGACCTCTCCGGCCCGCAGAAAGAAGTCCGCCCCCGGCCTTTCGTGGATCTGCGTGCCCAGGCGGTTGACCGGATGGGCACCCAGGGGCTTATAATGAAACAGGATATCCGGCCCCTGCAGGCCAATGGCAAACAGCTCGGCTTGCTCCTTGAGCAACTCGGCCTCTGGCTGGGACAGCAGCGCCCGCGCTTGCTGCCCCAGGCGGTGGTGGGCGTAGATGGCTGGCATGGGCATTCCTCCTCTCTGCGCCTGCGTTTCCCTTCTGGTACTATACCACCCTTTTCCTGCGGAAACCAGCTCTTCCGGAGGCCCCGGCCGGGATTTCGGAAAATTCTGGGGCGCTTCCCGCTGTTTTTTGCGGGAATTCTTTACGAAAGTTTAACGAAAGTTTGACATTTTCTGTCCTTTCCTGTAAAATACCCTGTAATCCTGCGATGAAATGCAGGTCCGCAACATGCAAAAACCCCGCCCCTTGACGGGGGATAAAGGTGGATCATACAATGAAAGGACTCTCTGAGTGGAATCTTCCCAAGAAGGGGACCCTGGCCTGGGTGGCTGCCCTGGTGGTGCCACCCCTGACCGCGGCCTATCTGATGCAGCTGGCCTACGGCGTGTTCCCCTGGCAGTTCTCTCCTCTGGTCGCCCTGGGCAACGGCGTGTGCTTGGGGGCCCTGTATTTTCTTCTCTGTGCCCTCACCGGCCGCTGGGTGATCAGCTGTCTGATCCTCCACCTGGCCGCCGGCGTGTGGGGGGCGCTCAACTATTTCGTGGTCCTCTACCGGGGCACACCGGTGCTCCCCTGGGACCTGACCTTCCTGGGGACGGCAGCAGCGGTCTCCGGCACCTATTCCTTTGCCCCTACCCTGTCCATGATCGTGGCCCTGGTCCTTCTGATCGCGGCAGGCGTTTTCCTGGTGATTCGGGCTGGCACCGGCCACATCTCCTCCCTCCGCCGCCGGCTGACTTGCCTGGTCGCCTGCCTGGCCTGCCTGATCCCGGTGGTCTATCCGCCTATTCTGGGGGTCTTTGGCATCGGCACCAACGTGTGGGACCAGGCCTCGGGCTACCGCTCCAGTGGCTCCCTGGGCAGCTTCCTGTGCAACGCCACCTTCCTTCAGGTGGAAAAGCCCGCCGGCCTGACCAGCCAGCATCTGGCCAGCCTGCTGCCCCAGGCGGGGGCGGCGGACTCCAACCCCAACGCCGACTACGAGGGCACCCTGCCCAACATCCTGGTCATCATGAACGAGTCCTGGGCGGATTTTGAGGAGTTCGGCAACCTGAATCTCACCCAGCCCGCCATGGAATACATCCCCAACCTGGACAACGCCATCTGGGGCCACGCCTACGCCTCCATCTTTGGGGCGGGGACCAGCTGCAGTGAGTTCGAGTTCCTCACCGGCAACTCCATGGCCTTCCTCCCCTCGGGCAGCAGCGCCTATCAGCAGTACATCAAGGAACCCACCGAGTCCCTGGCCTGGCTGCTGCGCCAGGCGGGCTACGATACCCTGGCCTTCCACCCCGGCGAGCGCATCTCCTGGCAGCGCGACCAGGCCTATCCTCTGCTGGGCTTTGAGGAATACCTGTGCGGGGAGGACATGGACGTCCCCCAGGAGATGATCCACGGCTATGTCAGCGACCGCTCGGACTTTGACCAGGTCATCTGGGAGTTTGAGCACAAAGAGGAGGGCCAGCCCCTGTTCCTCTTCAATGTAACCATCCAGAGCCACGGCGGCTACACCGATGAGAGCTATGCCGCCACCGTGCAGCTGGCCGACCAGCCGGGGGTATATCCCCAGGCAGAGCAGTACCTCTCCCTGGTCCGGGAGACCGACCAGGCCTTCCAGAAGCTGGTGGACTATTTCTCCCAGCAGGAAGAGCCCACCATCATCCTCATGTTTGGCGACCATCAGCCCTCCGTGGAGCAGGAGTTCCTGGACCTGGCCTATGGCGTGACCCAGGACGAGATGACCATGGAGCAGTACATGGACAAGTATCGGGTGCCTTACGTCATCTGGGCCAACTATCCTCTGCCGGATACGGTCCAGGGTGAGGACGTCAGCCTGAACTTCCTGTCCCTGGACCTGCTGACCTGCGTGGGGCTGAAGGGGGACAGCTACCTGCAGTTCCTGTCGGAGATGCGCCAGGTCATGCCCGTGGCCACCTTTGTGGGCTACAAGGACCCCGAGGGCAACGCCTACAGCCACTGGGAGACCACCGAGTTGACTAGTCTGCTGGAGGACTACCAGTGCGTGCAGTATGAGCGCCTGTTCGGCATGGAGGACGAGTGACCTAGCCCCCTCTTTTCTCGAAAGTTTTCTGAACCCCACCCACAGTTCCCTCGCCGGGACCTGTGGGCGGGGTTTTGTTCCGCCAGCCGACTCCACGCCGTATCCCCACCAAACCAGCCTGGGGGAAAGGTCTCTATTGTATTTTCGGGAAATGCCTGTTATAATGGAGTTTTTAGACCCGCGTTTTTCGGTCAAAGGGCCCCGGCGCCTCATCGTTTTTCTTCCCGCGGCACCCACCTGTAGCGACCTTTCCCCTGTACAGGGCCTCTTTTCCCGCCGGTTTCTTGGGTGGGCCGCCCATCCCCAGCCGGAGGCTTTCGCCGGAGATCCCACAACAATGGAAAAGGAGAGATCTCGTTGAACACAGCATCCAACAAAGTTTCGAAGGTGGGCGGCATCATCACCGCCATCTGCCTGATCCTTCTGGGCATTCTCATCTTCACCTTCCCCATTGGCTCCATGGTGCTCTCTACCTGGTTGTTTACCGCCGGTGTGGGCATCTACGGCCTCTTCCACATCCTGGCCTACGTTAAGACCCCCGCGGGGCTCCGCAACGGCTGGCAGCTGGCCGGCGGCATCATGGCCATCATCCTCTTCTTCATCATGCTTCCGGTGTATGGGGAGATCAAATTCTTCTCCAACCTGGGCGTGATCATGTTCCTACTGGCCTTCTACTCCATCCCCAACGGCGTGACCACCCTCACCTCTCTCGGCCATCTCGGCCATGGGCGGCTCTAAGGGGCTGGCCATTTTCTCCGGCATTCTATCCCTGCTGGTGGGCTTCTTCATGCTCTGCCGTCCCTTCGTGGCCGGCCTGGCGGAGATTTACTTCCTGGCCGTGTGGCTGATCGTCATCGGCATTTCCGTGCTCTGCGCCGCCCTCTCCCAGGGCAAAGGCCAGGTAGCCAGCACCGAAGTCCTGTAAGGCGCCAAACAATCCAAATATCCAAAAAGCAGGCCCCATGGAGCGTTCCATGGGGCCTGCTTTCTTGGGCTTATTCGGTTATTCCATGGGCTGGGCGGGCCGGTGCTCCGCCTCCTCCATCCTGGCACGGGCAGCCTCCTGGAGGAAGACCATGCCGCCCAGAGAGGCGTAGGGGGTCACAAAGAAGTTCAGCACCCCATAGCTCAACTGGGCCGCCAGGAACCAGAGAAGGTAGCTCAGGCGGAACAGGAAGAAGGCCTTCCGTACCCCCCGGGCACTCTGCAGGCCCCGGCGGAAGGTCTGCCCCAGGGTGTACTCCGGATGGGCGCACAAGCAGTAGCGCACCGGCAGAAAGACGCTGTGCAGCCAGAAGGCAAACAGTCCCGCCGCCACGGCCAGAACCGTTGCTCCCATCTGCAGCAGGGAACTGGCGGTGGTGTAGGCCTGGACCGTAGGGGTGGTAGTGTAGAACAGGTAGAATAGGTACAGGCTGGGCACCGTGGCCAGGGCGCCCACCGCGCGTACCACCACGCCGAGGACAAATTCCACCACTAAGGCCTTCCCCAGCCGCCGGGGCTGGCGGAACCACTGGAAAACGTGGTAGACGGTCCGCTGCTGGTCTCCCCGCAGTACGCTCCAATAGCCCTCCATGGCCCCCAGGCGCAGGGGGGAGAGGATCACAAAGAAGATGGCTCCCACCAGGAAAAAGCGGAAGATCTGCTGATAGGTCAAGGGAATGGCCAGGATCATCTGGGTCAGATCCATACGGAAGAGGATGCTCACACCCTCTTGGTTCCAATAGATGCCGCTGACGGTGTCGCCGTACTGGGTCAGGTCCATGAGCCCATAGGTCAGCGTTGCGCCCAGCAGATAACGCAGGCCGTAACAGGCTACCTCCAACCCCACCAGCAACAGGGTGACCCGTATGCACAGGGGGTGGATCATCAGGCGTTTGGCCAGGAATTTCATCTCCCGGCGGGAGGGCAGATTCTTTGTCATATCCTTTCCTTTCCGCGCGGCCGTATCACAGGCCGTACTGGGCGGCGTCCTCGGGGCTGACCAGAACCACTTTGTCCCGGCTGCGGTAGACGCTGGTGCTCTCCAGCTTGGTGTCTTTCAGACGGCCGTTTTCATAGAGATTGCGATAGACCTTTACCGTATAGCCGGCGTAGGGGGTCACGCTGACCTTGGTGGAGCCGGCAGGCAGGCTGCTGTCTATCTTGTAGATGGTGTTGTACCCGGTGGTCCCCACCACCTGATTGGTCATCTCCACCTGGATGTTGTCACTCTTGGTGCCCAGGATGTTCACCGTCAAGGTGCGCCCGGACACGGTGCCCACCACCTTTATGGGGAAGGGGGTGTTGTTCTTAAACCGGAAATCCTTCGCGCCGTAGTAGACCGTGGCGTCCATGCCGTCGGGGACGTAGCGGGTGATATAGCCGTGGGGATAGCGCTCCACAATCTCCAGGTTGGCCCGCAGGGAGGCCAGGTAAATGGTGGAGGAGCCTTGGCACACCCCACCGCCGGTCTCCTGTACAGTCTCCCCGCCCACGTAGGCGGGGGCGGGCAGGAACCCTCGGGCGGCGGTCCGCCGGCCCACGGTGCCGTTGTAGGAAAACTCCTCCCCGGGCAGGAGCACCGTGCCGCTGAAATACTTGGCCGCCAGGCGGATGTTCTCCACCCGGTTGCTGGAGCCGGAAATGTTGGTGGTGCAGGAGCCCAGCACATCCTGATAGAGCTGGGGCGCCAGATCGGCCACGGTGACCTTGGGCTGGGTGATCTCCAGGGGATAGGCCTCGGCGGCCCCCCAGTCCAGGGCATCAAAGGCCTCCTGGGCCTTCACCGGGTCGAAGGAGATCCCCGTGTGATCGGTCTGAAAAACCTTGGCGCTCTTGTCAAACTTGGCGTCCTGGACCTCTCGCTGGACCTGGGTGAGGACCTGGTTTAAATCCAAACTCTCCGGCTGGATCTGTTCCAGCTGGACGGTAAACTGGGGCGCCGCATCTGCCAGGGTCACCATCTCGTCCCGGCCCAGGTAGTCAAACACTTGGGCCTTGATGGCCTCCCGGTCCACCTTGTTGCCCGGCTGGCCCTTGGTCAGCAGCAGCTCTTTGTCGTTGCTCTCCCAAGCAGGGGCCACCGGCTCCCGGCCCAGAGTCTGCTCCACCTGGTCCAAGATATCGTCCAAGCTCTCCCCATTCTGGTAACAGGGCAGGACCTGGTTTTCCTTCACCAGGCTCTGGAGATAGACGGCGCCTCTGGCGGGGAAGGGTAGCGAGTGTCCCACCTGCCAGGCCCGCTCCACAGTAGCGGACAGATCCGTGACCACGCTGGAAAGGGGCACCTGGACCACCATTTCCTCCCCCTGGGCAGTGGTCACCTGGAAGACTACGCCGCGGCTGTCATCAGGTTCTTGCTGCTGCAAGGCCCTTTCCAGAGTCCGCTGCGCCTGCTGGACATTCAGCCCCTCCAAGGAAACCCCGCTGACCGTGACGTTGGGATAAATGGTTCCCTGGCTGCCTATGGCGCACAGGAAAACATAGGACCCCACCAGCAGCGTCAGCGCAAGGCAGCACAACAACAGCCCCCGGGACTTTCGGCTCAGGATCTTCCCCTTTGGGATGTCTTCCCCACCGGCTGGCAGCGCCGCTTCCTCAGGACGAGAGGCCTTTCCTCCGGCGCTCTCCTTGCCTGCCCCCTTCTGGGCGGCCTGGTCGGCATTCTGTTCCAGGTCCTTTCTCTGCTCGTCGCGCTCCATGGGCCATCTCCTTTCTCGGCCGCCGGCGGGCCGGGGCCGTTTGCTTCTTACTATTCTATGCCGCTTCCAGCAAAACAGGGCCCAGAGGGCCTCTGGCAAAAAGTTCCAGTCTTCGACATGGGGTAATTTAGATTATATTATATGGAATCTAAAAGAAAAAATCAACACAGGGGGCCTGTGGATTTCCCGCCCTTTTTTCCCCCTTGTATTTACTTTTTTCGGGAAATCTGTATAATGAACGGTAAGAAAAACCAGACCGGTTGCAGAAAGGAGCTTTTCCGTCATGCGCATCAACACCGTGTGGGCAGCCTACTTCAGCGCCACTGACACCACCAAAAAGGTGGTCACCCAGGTGGCCAGCCGCCTGGCCCAGCAGGCTGCCTGCCCCCTGAAGACCTATGACTTCACCAGCCCCCAAGCCCGCAAACAGCCCAAGCAGTTCACCGCCGGAGACCTGGTGGTCTTCGGCACCCCCGTCTACGCCGGCCGCGTGCCCAACCTGCTCATCAAATTCGTGGCCGCCGTGCAGGGCGGCGGCGCTCTGGCCGTGCCCGTGGTATGCTACGGCAACCGGGCCTACGACGACGCCCTCATGGAGCTGCGCAACACCCTGGAGGCCGGCGGCTTTGCCACCGTGGCCGGGGCGGCTTTCTCCTGCCAGCACGCCTTCTCCCAGACCCAGAACGCCGGCCGGCCGGACATCAGCGACCTGACCATCGCCACCGGCTTTGCCGACGCCGTCTTCCACAAGGTGGAGGCCCTGGCCTCCCTGGAGGGCCACACCCCCGTCCCCGTAGGGGGCAACGATCCCATCGGCCCCTATTACACCCCCCGGGACCGCCACGGCAACCCCATCAACATCCTCAAGGTTACCCCCAAGACCAGCGAGGAATGTACCCAGTGCGGCCTGTGCGCCGACGAATGTCCCCTGGGCTCCATCGACCCCCAGGACGCCGCCGCCATGATCGGCCCCTGCATGAAGTGCAACCGCTGTGTGCGCATCTGCCCCGTCCAAGCCAAGTACTTCGACGACCCCAACTACCTCTACCACAAAACCGAGCTGGAGGACCAGTTCTCCTGGCCCAGAAAGAGCCCCGAGCTCTTCCTGTGATCTTCTTCTCCCCCTCCATCCCCAACGGGCATCCGGCACAACCGCCGGATGCCCGTTTTTTGTGGAAAAAATCCTTGACAAAGCCGGTTTACTTGGTGTAAACTAAGCCCGCAAAGAGGTTTACACCAAGTAAACCAACAGGAGGTGTTCCTATGAACGAACTGCGCCTGGGCGCGGTGGAGACCCGCTTTGCGGAGCTGATCTGGGCCCACGAGCCCCTGTCCTCCGGGGAGCTGGTCAAGCTCTGCCAGGAGGAACTACAGTGGAAGAAATCCACCACCTACACCATTCTGCGCCGGCTGTGCCAGCGGGGCCTGTTTGAAAACCGGGACGGCACCGTCCGCTCCCTGGTCTCCAAAAATGACTTTCAGGCCATGCAGACCGAGCGCTTTGTAGAGGAGACCTTTGACGGTTCCCTGCCCGGATTTCTCACCGCCTTTTCCCGCAGAAAAAAACTTTCCAAGGAGGAGATCGACGCCCTGCAGAAATTCATCGACGAAAGGAGGGTGTGACCATGCTCACCCCCCTGTTCTCCGTCATCCTGAACATGTCCATCACGGCAAGTGTTGTCATCCTGTTCGTCCTGCCGGCCCGGCGGCTGCTGAAGCATGCCCCGAAGGTCTTCTCTTACGCCCTGTGGGCGGTGGTCCTTTTCCGGCTGCTGTGCCCCTTCTCCCTGTCGGCTCAGTTTTCCCTCCTGGGCCTTTTCCAGGCCCCCGCTGGGGAGACCGGGCAGATGGCCTATCTCCCGCTGCCGTCTGACCCCACCCCACAGCAAACTCCCCTTCCCGCCACTGCTCCGGCAGCGGAAGCAGAAGAGCCCCCTGCAGAAGTTCCCCCTTCCCAGATCAGCAGCACGCCGTCGCCCTCTCTTATGGAGGTGGCAAGCGTTCTCTGGGCCGTGGGCGTTGCCGCCATGCTGGTGTACAGCTTGGCCCAGCTGATCCGCCTGCGCAGACGGCTGGTGGGCGCCATCCCCCTGTACGGCGTCCTCCGCTTGGCCGACCACATCGACACGCCTTTCGTCCTTGGCCTCTTCCGCCCCAAAATCTATCTTCCCTCCCATCTTTCCCCCCAGGAACAGCAATACATCATCTGCCACGAGCAGCAGCACATCCGCAGAGGGGACCCCATCCTGCGCACAGTGGCCTTCGCCGCCCTGTGCCTGCACTGGTTCAACCCCCTGGTCTGGCTGGCCTTCCGCCTGTCGGGCCGGGACATGGAGATGTGCTGCGATGAAGGGGTCATCCGGCAGTTGGGCGCGGAGGTCCGCGGAGACTATTCCACCTGTCTGCTCCACTTTTCCGCCAGAGGACAACACAGCTTCACCGCCCCCCTCGCCTTTGGGGAGGGGGACACGAAAGAAAGGATCGAGAACATCATGAAAGCGCGCAAAAATCTCCCTTGGGCAGCCGCTGTGTCTGTGGCTCTGTGCCTGCTGCTGACCGCCTGCCTGGGGGCAAACCCCCAGGCAGGCGAGGAGGCTCAGGACCCCGGAACCGCCGACCCCACGGCCGTATCCTACATCTCCCCCAGTGGTTCTACCCTCCAGTCTCAGTTGGAGAGCCATCTGAAACTCCTCTTCAACCAGGCCTACTCCCCTTATTACAAGGACTTGCGGTATGAGATGAGCGGCTATCAGGAGAGCCGGGACGGCGATGCCTTTACCGCCACCTTCCACTGGACCATGTACAACCAGGACGACAGCGGGTTCTCCTCCTCCGGGGAGGCCGAGTCCAACTTCCAGCTCCAGGCTGCCGGAACGTGGCGCGATGGACAGATGGCTTTGCAGAACATCTTCTCCGATGTCAGCGTGAAGGGGCCCAGCGAGTACACCCAGCCCCTGGCCGACCTCTTCCCCAACGCCGGCGGCCCTGCGACCCTGACCGGACAGATCTCGGGCTATGACCTGACGCCCGGCGCCCGCACCCTGTCCTTCGATCCCATGTTCCTGCTCACAGCAGAGAATGACGCCGCCCTCCTCCAGGACCTGGGCATCAACTCCAACAGCCTGCCCAACGGCTACACCTTCTACGACCTGGACCACCAAGCCTCCACCTATCCCATTGCGGACACGGTTCGGTGCCAGACCTTGGCCGCCGATGAAAACGGCCAGTGGGCCTTGCAGGAAACCACCCTGGACCAGTTGATCCAAACCTTGGGGACCACCACCTTTGCCTATGACATCACCGTGGAGGGCGGACAGGTCACCGCCATCTCGGAACACTACATGCCTTAATCTTCGGTTTCTTCCCCTTGCTTTTTCTTCCCTCTCTCCTGCAGGCCCGCCCAAAAAAGGCGGGCCTGCAAATTTTCTGTCTTTCTGTCTTTTTGTTTTGGGTACAAAAAATCCCTGACCCGGCGCGCCGTCAGGTCAGGGATGGAATCTATGGTGTCTCCCACCCCGCTTATGCCGTCTTGCCGTACCCCGGCAGGGTAGTGTTTTCAAACATCTGGGTGGGTTCGCCCCAGGCGCAGGCGTCGGGGCCGATGGTGTAAAAGCCGTATTTCTCATAGTAGTTGGTGTGCTCGGTGGCCAGATAGATCTTGCCAAAGCCCAGCTCACCGCCCCGCCGGCGGGCGTGGTCGATGAGGATGGGGCTGAGGTGCTGGCCCCGGAAGGCCGGGTCCACATACAGGGTGGCGATCCATAGGCCCTTCTTCTTGCTCCAAAGGATCTCCTTGATGGCCAGGGTATAGCCCCCCACCACCTTGTCTCCCTCCACGGCGATGTAGGCATCGGGCAGAGGGCCTTTGGTCTGTAGTACCTGGGCCATGTGCTTCTCGATCCAGGGCATGCAGGCCGGCCAATGGTTTTCCAAGCTCTCCAGCATGGCCGGAATATACTCCGGGTGCTCACGAATGGGATAGATCTTCATCACTCTCCCCTCCTTTCCCAGGGGTCGTGACGGTCTTCCATGTGCTTCCCGAGGGAGGGAATTGCTCTCTCCCTCCACTTATAGTATAGTGCTTTTATATAAAAATGCAACCCCCATCTCGAAACTTTTTTGCAAATTCCACAGACAGGGGCTGCTATTTTTTTATTCTTCCATGGCGGTGATCAGACCCACCCGGCGGGCGTGGCGGCCGCCCTCAAACTCGGTATGGAGGAAGACCTCCACGATCCGCTCGGCCAGGTTGGGGCCCACCATTCCGGCCCCCATGGCCAGCATGTTGGCGTCGTTGTGCCGGCGGGTCATCTCTGCCGACAGGGGCTCGCTACACAGGGCGCAGCGGATGCCCTTGACCTTGTTGGCGGCAATAGAGATACCGATGCCAGTGGTGCAGATGACGATGCCCTTTTCACAGGCCCCAGAGGCCACCGCCTCTGCCGCCGCCTTCCCATAGATGGGGTAGTCACAGCTCTCCGTGCTGTGGCAGCCGTAGTCCTGATAGGGGATGCCCTCCTTGTCCAGGTAGGCTTTGACCCGCTCTTTCAGGGGGAAGCCTCCGTGGTCGGAACCCAATGCGATCATGGTCCTCTCCTCCTTTTCTTTGGTGGGGCGGTCTGCCGCCCGTTATTTCAGCCGGAACATCTCCGGCTTGCGCTGGTGGTAGACGGCCACATACCGGAAGCCGCAGTCCTGCATGATCTGGTATGCCTCCCGCACGCCCCGGGCCAGGGGACCGGGGGCGTGGGCATCGGAGCCCACGGTGATGATCTCGCCGCCCAGCTGCTTGTAGTCCTTGAGCAGGGGAATCCAGGCCTCCAAGGTCTGGCCCTTCCAAGTGTTGATCTCAATGCCCCGGCCAGAGTCGATGGCCAGGCGGAGGATCTGCCGGATCTGGTCCCGGTACCGGTCCAGGCTGGGGGTATCGTAGGGGCCGTTCATGTACCGCAGGGGATAGATCACGTGGCCCACCACGTCGTAATAGGGGGCAGCGGCCATCTTCTCCATGGAGACGAAGTAGTTGTCCAGGGCCTGATAGCACTCGTCCAGGGTGTCGTAGGAGAGCATGAAAAAGTCCCGGCCGCCGTCCTTCTCGTCCATATTATGACAGGAACCGATGACAAAGTCCAGCCCCGGCTGGCTGAGGATTTTCTCCGCCGCCTCGGGATAGAGGTGAGCCATGCCGAACTCGATGCCCAAGGGGAGGTCCAGCTTGGTGCCAAAGGCGTCCAGCATCTGCTTGCGCTCCCGCAGCACAACCTGCCAGTCGTAGTCCAGGGTACGCTCCCCCTCCAGACTCAGCAGGTCGCAGTGGTCGGTCAGGCACATCACGTCCAGGCCGTATTCCAGGGCCTGTTTGGCCATCTCCACCATGGGGGCGTTGCTGTCCGGGGAGACGCGGGAATGGGTGTGGCAATCGGCAAACATCGTTTTTTCCTTTCCTGGCAGGGTGGATTACTTCTTCTTTCGCTTGTGGAAGATGGAGCGCTCCTCGCTCTCCTCCGCTCCCTCGGCGGGGATCTCTCCCATGGCCTCGGCGAACTTCCGCAGGGCCTGGCGCTGCTGGTCGTTGAGGTTGCGGGGGATCTCCACCCGGAGGGTGACGTACTGGTCGCCCCGGCCCCGGCCGTTGAGGATGGGCACGCCCTTGCCCCGCAGGCGGAGGGTGGTGCCCGGCTGGGTGCCCGGCTCTACCTTGCATTTGATCTTGCCGTCCAGGGAGGGGATCTCCACCTCGCCGCCCAGGGTGGCCTGGAGGATGGAGACGGTCTGGTCCAGGTAGATGTGGGGGCCCTCCCGGCGCAGCCGGGGATGGGGGGCCACATTGATGCCCACGATCAGGTCGCCGGCAGGGCCGCCGTTGCGGCCCATGTCCCCCTGGCCCCGGACGGAGATGGCCTGGCCGTTGTCGATGCCGGCGGGGACCTTCACATGGACCTTCTTCTGCCGGCGCACGCCGCCGCTGCCGCCGCAGGCCTTGCACTTCTGGTGGATGATCTTGCCCTCACCCCGGCAGTTGGGGCAGATGGTGGAGGTGGACATGGTGCCGAACACCGTGCGCTGCTGCATGCGCACCTGGCCGGTGCCGTGGCACTCGGGGCACACCTCGGCGGTGGTCCCCGGCTCGCAGCCGGTGCCGCCGCACACGTCGCAGCTCTCCACGTGGGAGATGGTCACATCCTTCTCACAGCCGAAGGCTGCCTCCTCCAGGGTCAGGGTCAGGCTGGTCCGCACGGTGCCGCCCTTGGACGGACCCGTGCGGGCTTTGCTGGCGCCGCCGCCAAATCCGCCAAAACCGCCGCCGAAGAAGGAGCCGAAGATGTCTCCCATGTCAAAGCCGAAGCCCCCACCGGCGCCGCCGGCGCCGAAGTTGGGGTCTACTCCGGCAAAGCCGAACTGGTCGTATTTGGCCCGTTTCTCCTTGTCCGAGAGGACCTCATAGGCCTCGTTGATCTCCTTAAAGCGGGCCTCGGCCTCCTTGTCCCCGGGGTTCAGGTCGGGGTGGTTCTGCTTGGCCAGCTTTCGATAGGCCTTTTTCAATTCGTCGTCCGAGGCGCCTTTCTGGACCCCCAGGACTTCGTAGTAGTCTCGTTTCTTCTGGTCTGCCATGGTATTCTCACCTCACAATAGGCTCGGGGAGGGGCCTGCGGCCCCTCGAGGATTCCCTTCGGTTTTCACACAAGCAGGGGGACAGGAAATCCTGTCCCCCGCCGCCTGCGTTGGATTCGATATTACTGGTCGTCCACCACGGTGTAGTCCGCGTCCACCACGTCGTCGGGGCCCTTGCCGGCGCTGCCGCCGGCCGCACCGCCGGCCTGCTGGCCGCCAAAGCCCGCGCCGCCCATGTCAGGGCCGGGCTGACCACCCTGGGGGTTGGCCTGCTGATACATCTTCTCACTGATCTTGTAGAAGGCTTGGGTCAAACCGTCGGTGGCCGCCTTGATGGCCTGGGTGTCGGTGCCCTTCAGGGCCTCCTTGACCTTGTTGATCTCGCTCTCCAGCTCGCTGACCTCGCTGGCGTCCAGCTTATCCTTCATCTCCTCCAGGGCCTTCTCGCTCTGGTAGACCATCTGGTCGGCCTGGTTGCGGGTGTCCACCTCTTCCTTGCGCTTGGCGTCCTCGGCGGCGAACTGCTCGGCCTCCTTGACGGCCTTCTCGATGTCCTCCTTGGACATGTTGGTAGAGGAGGTGATGGTGATGTGCTGCTCCTTGCCGGTGCCCAGGTCCTTGGCGGAGACGTTGACGATGCCGTTGGCGTCGATGTCGAAGGTCACCTCGATCTGGGGCACACCACGGCGGGCAGGGGCGATGCCGTCCAGGCTGAACCGGCCCAGGGTCTTGTTGTACTGTGCCATCTCCCGCTCGCCCTGGAGGACGTGGACCTCCACCTGGGTCTGGTTGTCGGCCGCGGTGGTGAAGATCTGGCTCTTCTTGGCGGGGATGGTGGTGTTGCGCTCGATGAGCTTGGTGTTCACGCCGCCCATGGTCTCAATGCCCAGGGACAGGGGGGTGACGTCCAGCAGCAGCAGGCCCTTCACGTCGCCCACCAGCACGCCGCCCTGGAGGGCAGCGCCCATGGCCACGCATTCGTCGGGGTTGATGCCCTTGAAGCCTTCCTTGCCGGTGAGCTTCTTGACCACATCCTGAACTGCGGGGATCCGGCTGGAGCCGCCCACCATCAGGACCTTGGCGATGTCATTGCCGGTGAGGCCGGCGTCGCTCATGGCCTGGCGCACGGGGCCGGCGGTGGCTTCCACCAGGTGGGCAGTCAGCTCGTTGAACTTGGCCCGGGTGAGGGTCAGGTCCAGGTGCTTGGGGCCGGTGGCGTCGGCGGTGATATAGGGCAGGTTGATGGCGGAGGAGGTGACGCCGGACAGCTCGATCTTGGCCTTCTCAGCGGCCTCCTTCAGGCGCTGCATGGCCACCTTGTCGGCGCTCAGGTCGATGCCCTCGCTCTTCTTGAACTCAGCCACCATCCAGTCCATGATGCACTTGTCGAAGTCGTCACCGCCCAGGCGGTTGTTGCCGGCGGTGGCCAGGACCTCGATGACCCCGTCGCCGATCTCCAGGATGGACACGTCGAAGGTGCCGCCGCCCAGGTCATAGACCATGATCTTCTGGTCGGATTCCTTGTCCACGCCGTAGGCCAGGGCCGCGGCGGTGGGCTCGTTGATGATCCGCTTGACCTCCAGGCCGGCGATCTTGCCGGCGTCCTTGGTGGCCTGACGCTGGGCGTCGGTGAAGTAAGCGGGCACGGTGATGACTGCCTCGGTGACGGTCTGGCCCAGGTAAGCCTCGGCGTCGGCCTTCAGCTTCTGGAGGATCATGGCGGAGATCTCCTGGGGGGTGTAGGACTTGCCGTCGATGTTCACCTTGTAGTTGGAGCCCATCTCACGCTTAATGGAAATCACAGTCCGGTCGGGGTTGGTGATGGCCTGGCGCTTGGCCACCTGGCCCACCATACGCTCGCCGTCCTTGGAAAAGGCCACGATAGAGGGGGTGGTGCGGTTGCCTTCCGCGTTGGGGATGACGACGGCTTCGCCGCCCTCCATCACGGAGACACAGGAGTTGGTAGTACCCAAATCAATACCGATAATCTTAGACATGATGTGTTCCTCCTTATCAGAACAGATGACTGTTGTGTATGGTGTGATGTGTATGGTAGAATCGCGGGACAACAGCCCGCGCTGGTGCTTTAGTTTGCCACCTTGACCATGGCGTGGCGGATGATCTTCTCCCCCATCTTAAAGCCGGCCTGGAAAACCTCTGCCACGATATTTTCTCCCAGAGTGTCGTCTTCCATGTGCATAACGGCGTTGTGGACATTGGGATCGAAGGGCTCGCCCTGGGCGGGGATCTCCTCCACCCCCAGCTTTTCCAGCACGGTCTTGAGCTGCTGCATGGTCATCTGGACGCCCTTGGCGTAGGCCTCGTCGGCGGTCTCCTGCTTCAGGGCCCGCTCCAGGTTGTCGTAGACGGGCAGGAGCTCCTTGATGGTGTCGGCCTTGGCGGTGGTCCAGGCGTTTTCCTTTTCTTTCTGGCTTCGCTTGCGGTAGTTGTCGTACTCGGCCAGCAGGCGGAGGTATTTGTCCTCCTGTTCCCGAATGGTCTGCTGGAGTTTTTCCTCGGCGGTGGGCTCCTGGGCCTCTTCCGCGGCCTCGGTCACTTCCTGAGCGGTCTCCTCCACAGCCTCTTCGGGGATCTGGTTCTGATCGTTGTCTTTCTTGCTCATGGGATCTTACATCCTCCTCTATTCTTCAGGCTCATCTCCAGCGGACGAGGGGAGCTCTCCCTTGCCAAACATCCGGGAAAGCCCTTCGGCAAAGTAGGACAGGCGGGCCGCCAGGTCGGCATAGTCCATCCGGGTGGGTCCCACCACCCCGATGATGCCCTGCATCCCGCCGCCGATGTCATAGCTGGCCATGATCACGCTGGAATCTTTCAGCTCGTCGGCCACGTTTTCCGGGCCGATGAGAATTTTGACGTGCTCGCCCTGGACTACCGGCAGGTTGACCCCCTCCTGCATTTCCGACAGGAAATTCATCAGGGGCTCTGCCCGTTCCAGGCTCTGGTACTCCGGGTGGCTAAGCAGGGTGGGGATGCCGGCGGTGTGGACGATGTTGTTCTCCAGCTCCTCCAGCACCTCGATGGCGAAGGACACCACCAAGCTGATCAGCCCATAGGCTTCGCCCCCCGCGTGGGAGGCCACCCGTGCCAGCTCTGGCGTGAGTTCCTCCAGCGTCAGCCCCGTAAAAGAGGTGTTGAGCAGGGTGCCCAGCAGCTGCAGCTGGGTGTCCGAGAGGGGGCTGGGCAGGCGGAAGAGCTTGTTTTTCACCAGCTGTCCGTCGGTCATCAGCACCGCAATGAAGGACGTCTCCTCCACCATCAGCAGGTCATAGCGGGCGATGGTGGCCTTTTTCGTCCCCTTGGTCAGGGCGAAAGTGGGGTATTTGGTCAGCTGAGAGATGATCTTCCCCGCCTCGGTCATCACCTGGTCCATCTCCCGGATCTTCAGGTTGAGGGCTTCGTTGATTTTCTGGGCCTCCTGTATGGTCAGCCGGTGCTCCTCCATGAGCTCGTTGACGTACAGCCGGTAGCCCTTGGGGGAGGGAATGCGTCCGGCGGAGGTGTGAGGCTGTTCCAGATAGCCCAGGTTTTCCAGCTCCGCCATCTCGTTGCGGATGGTGGCGGAGGAGACCTTCAGTCCGGCGCTGGCCACGATGGCTTTGGAGCCCACAGGTTCCGCGGTCTGTATGTAGTTGTCTACTACCGCGCGAAGAATCTGTTTTTTGCGCTCCGACAGTTCCATGTTCCAGGCCTCCTTTGGCCTTTCAAAATCATTTTAGCACTCATTATCCCCGAGTGCTAAAGCTAATGTAGCACTTCCCCCCTCAAATGTCAAGCGCTCAAAAAAAAATATCTTCTCTTCTTGGCACTTTCAGAAATTTTCATAGTTTTGGCCCCGCTGCCACCGGCTTTTCGTACAATCTTTGCACCTTCCCCATCCGACTGCCAAAAATGTTCCCGGCCAGAGGCCCGGTCTTCTCTAGCCGCCCCCGGGGAAGGCCGAGCAAAGAAAGAGGCCGCACCCTAAGGTGCGGCCTCTCGCCGGATGGATAATATGGCCCTTGCCGCGCTCAGCTGTCCGCTTCCCGCAGCCGCTCTACCACCGAGGACCGGGCCACCACCCGATAGACCCCCAGGGGCACCAGGCAGCCCAAGGCCAGGAAGATGGGCAACAGAATGAGAACGGGCGACACCGTTAGCCGGTAGGTGAAGAACCAGAACAGGTTCTCCAGCGCCCCCGCAGACAGAGGCCCGAGCCCCAGGGCCAGCAGGAGGGCAATGAGCAGGGAGACGATGCCGTAGAACAATCCCTCCCACACCAGCATGGTCTTCAACTGCCGGCCGGTCATGCCGATGGACTGGAGCACCGCGAACTCCCGCTTCCGGGCCAGGATGCCGGTGAGGATGGCGTTGAAGAAGTTCAGCACCCCCACCAGGCCCACGATGAAGCTCAGGGCACCCCCCAGCAGCAGGAACATGGACCGGAAACTCTCAAACTCCGCCTGATACGTTGCCTTGCTGATGTAGTCGTACTGGGGCTGCTGGTTCTCCGTATAGTCGGCCAGGAAGGTCTCCATGGCCTGGGTGTCTTCGTCGTCGGTATTATATGCATAGAGCATCACGTTGTCCGTGCCTGTGTCCCGGCAGAAAGTCTGGTCGTTGAGGATGAACTCATCCGAGCCGTAGTAGCCATAGTCCAGGCAAGAAGGCACCGTCACCAGGGCGACTACCTCATAGGTCACATCCCGGTATGCCACCGCCCGCGAGGCATAGAGGGCACCCTCCGGCACGTTCTCCCAGGCGCCATAGACCACCCCGGTGTTGGGATTGTAGTACTCAAATTCCTCCACATAGCGCAGGGTGATCTTGTCCCCCAGCCGGGCCCAATGGCTGTCCATCACCGGCCGGCCATAGTCGTCGTCCGAGTAGACGGCGGCGATGTAGTTTCCGCCGGGCTGGTAGAGCTTGGACAGATCCCCCTCCAGCACCTTCAGCTGGTCCAGGGGGAAGGCCTCCATGCCATAGAGCTGGGCGCCGTCGGCCAGCAGGCCGTCGGCAGTGCGTTCCGTCAGGGCCACTATGCTGTCCAGCATCTCCTGGTCTGCGTAAGAACTCCTGCTCTGGCGGAAATAGTCCTCGGACACAAACTCCTGCACTGTCGTGGTGCGGCCATAGACCTTGCCGCCGTCGGTGATGCCCCCCTGGGCCTTCACCTGGTCAATGACCTCCTGGGGCAGGGCCATGGTTTCATGAAAGAAGTCTCCGCTGGTCTGGAAGTGGCCCGCGTCGGCCAGGACAAAATCCGTACAGATGCTTCTAGACACGAATTTATCCAAATCAAACCCCCGGACAAAGGTGGCCGTAACCACGGTGAGCACCACCGCCAGGGACAGGGAGAGGACCGTCACCACCGTCTTGCCCTTGCTGCGGCCCAGGTTGGCCCGGGCCATGGAGAAGGGGGAGACCACCCGCCCCGCTTTCTTCTCCTTCTTTTTCAGGTTCCCCCCTTCGGTATAGCGCACCGCCTCGATGGGGGAGACTTTGGCGGCCATCCGCCCCGGCCGGGCGCAGGAGAGCAGGACGGTGAAGAGGGAGAACAGAGCCGCCCCCACGAAAATCAAAGGATCGACCGAAACCACCTGGGACACGCCATTTAGGTTGCCGATGATTACCGGCGTCAGCTGTCCCCCAATGAGCCACCCCAGCACCAGACCGACGGGAATGCCCACGCAGCTGAGCAGCAGGGCCTGCTGCCGCAGGAGAGTCTTGATCTGCCGCCCGGTGGTGCCGATGGTCTTTAGTAGGCCATAGAAGCGGATGTCATTGGTCACCGAAATCTGAAAGACATTATAAATAATCAGGTAGCCGGTGAGGATGATGAGCACCAGCATGGCCCCCAGGGCAATCACCGTCACCGGGTCCACGTTCTCCGCCAGTTTGGCGCCGGTATAGCCCCAGTTGACCCCGGTACCCACGTAGTTGTCCGCCGTGGGAGTCTCATCCTGATACCCATGCCGGGCCAGAATGTCTTCCAGGTCGCTCTCAATGTGCAGGGAGCTGTCCAGCATCACGTTCATGGTCCAGGCCCCTGTCATCCCATCCTGTCCCGGAGGCGTGACCCCCACCTCCCGGAGAACTTCTTCCACCCGGCTTTCGGGGATGAGGACGTGCCGGGCCACCACGGCCGGGTCATACTCCCACCAGCCGCAGAGGGTGAAGGTCTGGGTGGTCTCGTGGCCGTCCACGGAGAAGGTGATGGTGAAGGTGGCCCCCAGTTGGGGCTCCACCCCCAGCAGCTCCAGCACACGGGTGTCGGTGGCGGCCTCGTTGGTCCCCTCCTGGGGCAGGTGGCCCTCTATGGGATCGCAAAAACCCCAGTGGGCGTCGTTGGCGTCGGAGCAACCCACCTCCACATGTTCCTTATTGAAGGGAGCCTCGGTGGGCATACCCAGAAAACGCCGCAAGCTCCATTCCTGGATGGCAGGGTCGTCTTTCAGTTCTTCAAACTGTTCCTGGGTCATGTTTTTGAACGTCCCGTGGCTGTAGCCCCCCGCCTGACGGAAGTTGGCCTGCTGGAAACCGTCGTTGATGGACAGGGCGATGGTGAACAGGGAGGTAAACAGAACCGTCGTCAGCGCAATGGCCACGATGGCGATGGCGTTGCGGGTCTTGGCCGCCCCCATGGACTTTCGTCCCAGCCGGCGGATGCAGGCTTTGTTGGATACCCGGATCATGGTCTCACCCCCTGCTGGTGATCCGGCCATCCTCGATGCGGACGATCCGGTCGGCCATTTGAGCGATCTCCTCGTTGTGGGTGATCATGACAATGGTCTGGGCAAAGCGCTGGGAGGTCACCTTCAGCAGGCCCATCACATCCTGGCTGGTCTTGGAGTCCAGGTTGCCCGTGGGCTCATCGGCCAGAAGAATGGCGGGCTTGGCAGCCAGGGCCCGGGCAATGGCCACCCGCTGCTGCTGGCCCCCGGAGAGGTTGTTGGGCAGGTTGCGCAGCTTTTTCTCCAGCCCCAGGGTCTCGATGATCTGATCCACATAGCCTCGGTCCTCGGCCCGGCCGTCCAGCTGGATGGGCAGGACGATGTTCTCATAGACGTTGAGCACGGGCACTAAGTTGTAGTTCTGAAAGACAAAGCCGATCTTACGTCGGCGGAAGATGGTCAGCTCCTCATCCTTCAGGGCAAAAATCTCCCGTCCGTCCACAGTCACCGTGCCGGAGGTGGGCCGGTCCAGCCCGCCCAGCATGTGCAGCAGGGTGGATTTCCCCGAGCCGGAGGTCCCCACCACCGCCACAAACTCCCCTTTTTCCACAGTCAGGTTCACCCCGTCCAGGGCACGGACTTCGGTGTCCCCTGCGCCGTAGATCTTTCTCAGATCCTTGGTCTGCAAAATCATCACGACCGGTTCCTCCTTTTCAAAAAAATGCTCTGTATGTCCTTCGACACTACAGAGCATACCAGAGGATTCTTTCCACATTCTTTCCGAAATCTATCCGTTTTGAAAGATTTCACGGTCCCCAAAAGGCAGAGGGCAGACATGCCGCCCCCTACCCTTTGGGCAAAAAGAGAGAGAAGGTGCTCCCCTCCCCCGGTCGGGAGGTCACTTTCACATAACCGCCCTGCCCTGTCACGATCTGGCGCACCAGGTACAGGCCGATGCCAACCCCTTCCTCCTCCCGCGCGTCCCTTCCCCGGTAAAACCGTTGGAAGACCTTCGCCTGTTCTTCCTCGCTCAGTCCCACGCCGGTGTCGGTGACGTCCACCCGGCAGAAGAGCTCATAGGCCCGCACCGCCACCGTCACCCTTCCCCCGGCTGGGGTGTACTTTATCCCGTTGTCCAGCAGGTTACACACCGCCTCCGCCGTCCACTTAGGATCAAAGCGGGCTTCTTCCTGGGTAGGTTGAAGAGTGAGCGCAATCCCCTTTTCCTCTGCCTTGGGGGCCAACTGGGCCACCGCCTCCGCCAGCATGGGCGCCAGCGGGGCCTGGACGGGCTGCAAGGCCAGGACCCCCGTTTCCAAGCGGGAGGTCTTGACCAAGGCTTCGATGAGGGTTTTCAGCCTTTCCGCCTGGGTCTCCAGAGCCTGGGCACAGGCCCGCCCCTCCGGGGACAGGGGCTGCTCTGTGAGCAGTTGGGCGTATAGGAGCAGATTGGCGATGGGGGTCTTGGTCTGGTGGGAGATGTCCCCGATGAGGGTCTTGATGGTCTCCTTCTCCTGCCGCAGGTTTCGGGCAGAGACCGTCGAGGTATCCAGGTAATCCGCCATCCGGTGCTCCACTGCCGACAGGAGGCTTTCGTCCAGTTCACCGGGCACATAGTCCCCCCGCTGGGCGGCCTCCAGCATGGCGTCCAAGGTCTCCAACGTCCGCTTTTCCCGCCGCCGGAACCACAGTCCCCCGGCCAGGGCCCCCACAGCAGCGGCCAGCAGGCACAGCACAATGATCTGTCCCATGTCACTTCACCGCCCAGGTATAGCCCACGCCGTAGACCGTCTTTAGATACTTCGGCTTGGAGGGGGTGTCCTCCAGCTTGTCCCGCAGGCGCTTGACGGTCACCGACAGGGCATTCTCATCCACGTACTCGGCCCCGTCGGTCCACACCCGGTCCACCAGGTCCGCTCGGGCGAGGGTGACGCCCCGGTTCTGGACCAGGAGCTTGAGCAGTTTCTGTTCGGTCTTGCTTAACTCCACCAGCCGCCCCGCCTTGCGGTAGATCATGCGGTCAAAGTCGAAGTGAAATTCCCCCACTTCCACCACCTGCCCGCCGCCCCCCTGCCGCCGCAGCTGGGCATTCACCCGGGCCCGAAGGACCGCCAGGGAAAAGGGTTTCGTAATATAGTCCTCAGCCCCCAGCTCCAGGCCGGCGACAACGTCGGTCTCCAGGTCGTTGGCAGTGAGCAGGATCACCGGCACCCGGCCCCGCAGCTCCTCCAGCAGGGACAGGCCGCTGCCGTCGGGGAGGTTTACGTCCAGAATGGCCAGGGCAAAGGGACCGTCCCCGGCCAGGGTCTGCCGGGCTTGGGCCAAGTCCCGGCACAAGGTCACCGGCCGGCTGGGGCTTTGCAGGGCCAGCCGGACCCCCTCCCCCAGGGCCAGGTCATCTTCCAAGAGCAGCAGCCGTTCCACGGTCTCTCCCTCCCTTCAGTCTTTCTTCCGGTGGCAGGCCACCGTCCGCCGGAACAGGGGATGCTCCCGCAGCTGGGGCCGCCCTAGGCGGGCGCAGACCGCGTCCACCAGCTTGTCCGGCGTAGGACAGGTGCTTTCCAGGCCCGCCACCGTGCGCTGGATGCCGCCGATGAGGGCCTCCCCCTGGGCGATCACCGCCAGGGCTTCCTGGCGGGTGTAGACTTTGTCCCAGGCGGGGCAGAACCAGTCCGCCGCCACGTTCCGCAAAGTCTCCAAACTATGCAGGCTGGCCTGCCAGTCCTCATAGATGGGCACGTCTCCCGGCGCTGGGATGGCGTCCCCGGTAAAGACCACCCCTTTTTCCGCCAAACGGAAGGAGAGGCCGTCCGCCGAGTGCCCTGGCGTGGCAATGACCTCTAAGGTCAGGCCGGGCTCCAGGGAAAGGGTGTCGCCCCCTTTCACTAGACGGTCCACCGGCACCCCTTCGGCGGCCAGGGCGAAAAAGTTGGGAATGGGGCGTTTCTCATATTGCAGCTTCAAGTTTTCAATCCAAGGGCTCTCCCCGGCGCTGGCGTAGACCGTGCACCCCGTCCGCCGGCGCAGAGCCGCCCCGCCGCCGATGTGGTCCGGGTGGGCGTGGGTGAGGAAGAGGCCCCGCAGCTGGTGAGGTTCCTTCCCCAGGTCCGCCATGGTTTGCAGAATGGCCTGGTCATAGCCGGCCACCCCGCTGTCCACCAGCCAGCAGTCCTCCCCCACGATGAGGTAGCAGAAGGCATAGCGCCGGACCTCTGGGGTCACTGTAAAGTCTGCCCGGATCTGGTGGACCCCTTTCACGATCTCCATGGTTTATTCCTCCCGGCTGGGCTGGGTGCCCGCCATGTAGTTGATGAATTGCTGGGCCGTGCGGCCGGAGACGCCCCCGTGGCGCAGCTCCCATTTGTTGGCCTCGGCCAGCAGCACGTCCTCGGGAACGGCCAGCCCCTGGCGCTGGGCCAGGGAGAGAACGATCTCCTTGAACTGGTTTCGGTTGGGGATGGAGTAGTTGATGCGCACCCCGAAGCGGGCGGACAGGGAGAGCTTTTCCTCCAAGGTGTCCGAGTGGTGCACGTCGTTCTCGTGCTCCATGTCCGCCCGGTCCTTCCAGGTCTCCCGGATGAGGTTGCGGCGGTTGGAGGTGGCGTAGAGGAGGATGTTGTCCGGCTTGGTCTCCACGCCCCCTTCGATGACCGCCTTGAGGAACTTGTATTCCACCTCGTTTTCCTCGAAGGACAGGTCGTCGATGAAGATGATGAAGCGATAGTTGCGGTTCTTCACCATGGCGATCACCGCCGACAGGTCCCGGAACTGGTGCTTGTAAATCTCGATCATCCGCAGGCCCTGGTCGTAATACTCGTTGATGAGGGCCTTGACGCTGGAGGATTTGCCCGTGCCCGCGTCGCCGTAGAGCAGCACGTTGTTGGTGCTCCGCCCGGCCAGGAAGGCCTCGGTGTTCCCCCGCAGCTGTTCCTTCTGGCTCTCGTAGCCCACCAGGTCCCGGAGCATCACCTTATCGGTGTTGTAGATGGGGATGAGGGAGACCCCCTCCGGCCCGGACCGAATGCGGAAGGCCTTGTTCAGGCCGATCAGGCCCACGCCGTACTGGCGGTAGTGGCCGGTGACCAGCTGGAAGAAGGTCTCGTCGTCCTGGGCGGCCGCCAGCCGGCGGCTCAGGTCCCGGACCTTCTCGCTGACGTTCTTATTGTACCGCCGCTCATGTTTATAGATCGACGTATAATTGCACAGAGTGGTGAAGCAGTCGATGCCCAGGTCGGCCTCGATGGGTCCAAAGTCATAGTGGAATAGGGCCCGGAAGACCCCGAAGTCGCTCTTAGCGAAGTGGTTCACCGTCCCCTCCAGCTCTCCCACCCGCTCGGTGATGAGGCTGAAGGAGTTCTCGTTGGTCATGAGCAGGAAGGTCAGGTAGTTCTGCCACAGATTTTCGTCAAAGCCATAGTCGGTGGCCAGGTCCAGCAGGCGCTTGACCTGGTCATAGATCCGCCGCACCAGGGTCTGCCGGGGGGCAGCGCTCCCCTTCCACTCCTGGAAGGTCTCCGCCAGTTTTACCAAAATGCTGTCCTTGCCCAGGTCGCCGTAGAGCAGCAGCCGGGATACCAGTTGATCCATTGTCGTTCTCCTTCCCCGTTGTCCCATAGCAATTTGGCCGCCCGCAGGCGGCCAAATTGGGTTGTATTTCTCTTGTGTGGGCTCAGTCCACCTTCACCCGCCAGCCGAACTTGTCTTCCAGCTTGCCCAGCTGGATGCCGGTGACGGTGTCGTAGAGCTTCTGGCTCAGTTCGCCGATCTTGCCGTCGCCGATGATCATCACGTCGTCCTTGTAGCGCAGCTTGCCCACGGGGGAGATCACCGCCGCGGTGCCGGTACCGAAGACTTCCTCCAGCTTGCCCTCCTTCTGGGCCTGGAGCAGCTCGTCCACGGAGATCTTCCGCTCCTCGGTGGGCAGGCCCCAGTCCCGGCAGATCTGCAGGACGGAGTTGCGGGTGATGCCGGGGAGAATGGAGCCGTTGAGCATGGGGGTAATCACCTTGCCGTCGATCTTGAAGAAGATGTTCATGGCGCCCACTTCCTCAATGTACTTGCGCTCCACGCCGTCCAGCCACAGCACCTGGGAGTAGCCGTCGTCGTGGGCCTTCACCTGGGCGGCCAGGGAGGCAGCGTAGTTGCCGCCGGTCTTGGCAAAGCCCATGCCGCCTCGGACGGCCCGGACGTAGTCGTCCTCGATCCAGATGCCCACAGGCTCCAGGCCGCTCTCATAATAGGCACCGGAGGGAGAGAGGATGATGATGAACAGGAAGGTCTCGGACACATCCACCCCCAGGAAGGGCTCGGTGGCGATGATGAAGGGGCGGATGTACAGGGAGGTGCCGGGCTCGGTGGGAATCCAGTCCTGGTCCACGGAGACGATGGCCTTCACCGCCTGGACATAGTCCTCCACGGGGACCCGGGGGATGCACAGACGGTCGTTGGTGTCGTTGGTGCGCTTGGCGTTCATGTCCGGGCGGAAGAGGTAGTTGGCCCCGTCGTCGCCCTTGTAGGCCTTCAGGCCCTCGAACATCTCCTGGCCATAGTGGAAGACCATGGCGGCGGGAGAGAGGGTGATGTCCTCATAGGGGACGATGCGGGGGTCGTGCCAGCCCTTGCCCTTGGTATAGTTCATGACGAACATGTGGTCGGTGAAGACCCGGCCAAAGCCCAACTTGCCGGTGGGCTTCTCCTTGGGGGTGGTGGTTCTGGTGATCTTGATGTCTAACATGACAGACGCTTCCCTTCTCAAGAAATAATATGTTGTGTTTCCCGCGCACCGGGAAACCTGGTTCCCTTTGTCTCTGACTCAGAAGTCCAGAATGGCACCCTTGTCGGCGGAGGTGACCATCTTGGCATACCGAGCCAAGTAGCCGGTCTTGACTTTGGGCTCGGGGCAGACCCAGGCGGCCCGGCGCTTGGCCAGCTCCTCGTCGGAGACCTCCAGCTGGATCTTGCAGTTGGGGATGTCGATGGCGATCATGTCCCCTTCCTCCACCAGGGCGATGGTGCCGCCGGCGGCGGCCTCGGGGCTCACGTGGCCGATGGAGGCGCCCCGGGTGGCCCCGGAGAACCGGCCGTCGGTGATCAGGGCCACGGATTCACCCAGGCCCATGCCGCAAATGGCGGAGGTGGGGTTGAGCATCTCCCGCATGCCGGGGCCGCCCTTGGGGCCCTCGTAGCGGATGACCACTACGTCGCCGGGGTTGATCTTTTGGGCATAGATATCCGCGATGGCCTCTTCCTCCGAATTATACACCCGGGCAGGGCCGCGGTGGACCATCATTTCCGGGGCCACGGCGGACTGCTTGACCACGCAGCCGTCCTGGGCCAGGTTGCCCTTGAGCACGGCGATGCCGCCGCTCTGGGAATAGGGGTTCTCCAGGGGCCGGATGATCTCCGGGTCCCGGTTCTGGACAGAGGCCAGGTTTTCCGCCACGGTCTTGCCGGTGCAGGTGATGAGGCTGGTGTCCAGCAGGTCCTTCTTGGTCAGCTCCTTCATCACCGCGTACACGCCGCCGGCCCGCTCCAGGTCCTCCATGAAGGTGTCCCCCGCCGGGGCCAGGTGGCACAGATTGGGGGTCTTGGCGGAGATGGCGTTGGCCTCGTCCAGGTCGATAGTCACCCCGGCCTCGTGGGCGATGGCGGGCAAGTGGAGCATGGTGTTGGTGGAGCAGCCCAGGGCCATGTCCACCGTCTCGGCGTTGTGGAAGGCGGCGGGAGTCATGATGTCCCGGGGCTTGATGTCCCGTTTGATCAGCTCCATGATCTGCATGCCCGCGTGCTTGGCCAGGCGCCGCCGGGCAGACAGCGGGGCGGGAATGGTGCCGTTGCCGGGCAGGGCCATGCCGATGGCCTCGGTGAGGCAGTTCATGGAGTTGGCGGTGTACATGCCCGAGCAGGAGCCGCAGCTGGGGCAGGCGTTCTCCTCGTACTCCCGCACCCCGGCCTCGTCCAGAGTGCCGGCGTGGTAGGCCCCCACGGCCTCGAACATGTGGCTCAGGCAGGTGCGGCGGCCGTCGTTGAGCTTGCCGGCCAGCATGGGGCCGCCGGAGCAGAAGATGGTGGGGATGTTCAGCCGGGCAGCGGCCATGAGCAGGCCAGGCACGTTCTTGTCGCAGTTGGGCACCATCACCAGGCCGTCGAACTGGTGGGCAGTGACCATGGCCTCAGTGGAGTCGGCGATGAGGTCCCGGGTGACCAGGGAGTACTTCATGCCCACGTGGCCCATGGCGATGCCGTCGCACACGGCGATGGCGGGGAAGACCACGGGGGTGCCGCCGGCGGCCCGGATGCCGTCCTTGACGGCCTCCACGATCTTGTCCAGGTCCATGTGGCCGGGGACGATCTCATTCCAGGAGCTCACCACGCCCACCAGGGGGCGGCTGAGCTCTTCCTCGGTATAGCCCAGGGCGTAGAGCAGGGACCGGTTGGGGGCCCGCTCCACCCCTTTTTTGATCTGATCGGAACGCATGGGGGTGTCCTCCTTCAAATTTTATAAGAAAGTTGTATGACTACTCTTGCATTGTCAGACTTTATATTATAGGATAGAGATATCGATGTCAAGGGGGGAAGCCTCTCTTTCCCCAAAAAGGAGCCCGTTATGGAGAAAAAAAGTCTGTCCCAGCAAACCGCCCACCGGCTGTACACCATGATTGTGGTGGAGCGCCGCCTCGCCCCCGGGGACAAGCTGCCCAACGAGATCGACCTGGCCCAGGAACTGGGCGTCAGCCGCACCACCCTGCGGGAGGCCCTCCACGTGTTGGTCTCTCAGGGCCTGCTGGAGGTCCACCGAGGCCGGGGGACCTTTGTCACCCACCAGGCTGCTCAGGTCAACGACTACGGCTTTTCTAACCTGGACCAGGTGCGGGGGGAACTGCGGGACCTGTTTGAACTGCGGTCCATCTTCGAGCCCAGCGCCGCCCGCCTGGCCTGTCAGCGGGCCACCGCCGAGGAGATGGAGGAGATCCTGGCCCGGGGCCAGGCGGTGGACCAGTGCATCCGCCAGGGGCTGGACCGCACCGAGGCCGACCGGGAGTTCCACGCCGCCATCGTCCGGGCCACCCACAACGACTTCATGATGCGCCTGCTGCCCATGATCAACCAGGCCGTCTCTGCCGCCATTGCCGCCGGGCAGCACAGGGACCAGCTGGCCGAGGACACCCGCCGGGACCACGCCCTGCTCATGGATTTCTTCCGCAAGCGGGACGCCGAGGGGGCCGCCCACGCCATGGCCATCCACATACACCACTCCATCGACACCATGGAACTGACGCCGCTGTAAAACCGGTCCACCGGGCACCCCAAGGGGGATCGGAAATGGCCGGTCCCCGGCTGCCCGGCGTTTTTTTGCCCGAAAATGTAAAAATGATTTGACATTTCTCCGCCGGTATGGTACGCTTTCTATGTCAAAAACTTTTGACATTATATCTTTCCTTGTAAGGGGGCTTTCGGATGGAAAACCATGGGACAACTTTCGCTGTCATTTTGTTCGCCGGGTTTCTGCTGGTCTGCCTGGTGCTGATTCTGCGCATGTTCTTCTATCTGCTGCAGCTGGGGGATGAGCGGCGGCAGGCCATTGTGGGCAAGGCCTGCACCTTCTCTTTCACCGGCACGGTGGGGTATCTCCTGCTCGCCTTTCTGCGTTCGTTCTTCCAAAAGGACACGGTGCTCATCCATCCCCTTGTCACCCTCATTGCCGCCGCTGTAATCTTCACCTTCAGTCTGGCCTGGTACAAGCGGAAACTGGGGGGCTGAGCGTGCAAAATAAGATTCGAGACCTGCGCAAGGCCCTGGGCCTGTCCCAAGAGGAGCTGGCCCAGCGCTGCAAAGTCTCCCGGCAGACCATCAACGCCATTGAGAACAACAAGTACGACCCCACTCTGGCCCTGGCCTTTCACCTGGCGCAGGTGCTGGAGACCACGGTGGACGCGCTCTTTCAGCCCGTCGAACCCTGATCGAAAAAACAGGCGCTCCCGAACCTCGGGAGCGCCTGTTTCTATGCTTTGCACTTTGATGGTACGATATGGTGTATGACTACTGGTTCAGATTCAGCAGAGTTTGCCCTTTGTCAGGTTTTGTCGACCAGGATGCCGTAGCCGCCGTCGTTGCGGCGATAGACCACAGAGAAGGCGTTGTCCTTTTCCTCGTTGCGGAAGGCGAAGAAGGAATGGCCAATCAGGTTCATCTGCAGGATGGCTTCCTGCACCGTCATGGGACCGAACTCAAATTCCTTGGAGCGCACCACCTGGTAGGCGGGCTCGTCGAAGCGGTCGACCTCGGGGATGAAAATGAGTTCGTCAGCGTCCTTCTCAAAGGCATCCAGGTTGATGTTTTCGGTCAGCTTGGAGCGGTGATCTCTCAGCTGACGGCGGATGGAGGAGACGGCGGCGTCGATGGAGACCAGCATATCCGAGGTCTTTTCCACCACACGGAAGATGGTGGACCCAGAGAAGATGGTCAGCTCGATGACATGCTTGCCGTCCTCAGCACTGAAGACAACCACGGCTTCTGGTTCTCCACGGAACAGGTGGTCCAGCTCGTTGATCCGCTGTTCCGCATGGGAGTAGACTCGATCGGGAACGGTCATGTTCTTGTTGGAAAATTGGATCTTCATAACGACTACTCCTTTCTCGTACCTGACATAGGCGTCGTTGAACAAATGGGAAACTCTCTGTTGCTGAAACTTTTCCTTCTTGTTTCTATTGGTATTATAGCACATATTTTTTATTTTGCAAATACTATTTTTGTTTTTGCTGACAATTTTTCTGGGGATTTTTTGGTGATAATCCAAAAATGCCCCGTTTCCTTCAGCCAGCCGCCAGCATGACCGGGGGCGGAATGGAAAAGGCCCCGCGCCGGAAAAGGTCCGACGCGGGGCCGCTGTTGTCTTGCTCCCACGGGAGCGCTCAGAAAATGCCTAGGTGTTCCAGCAGGATCTTTCCTCCCAGCAGGATCAGGATGATCCCGCCCAGGGCCTCTGCCTTGGCCTGGAACCGGGTTCCGCACAGATTCCCCAGCTTCACCCCCAGGGCAGAGAGCAGGAAGGTGATCCCCGCAATGAAGCACACCGCCGGCAGGATCTCCACCTCCAAAAAGGCGAAGGTAATCCCCACCGCCAGGGCGTCGATGCTGGTGGCCACCGCCATGGCCAGCATGATCTTCCATCCCAGGGAGGCGTCGGCCTGCTCCTCCTCCCCCTTCCAGGCCTCCCGCAGCATGTTCAGCCCCAGGATGACTAGCAGGGCAAAGGCGATCCAGTGGTCCACGGCGGTGATGTACGCGGCAAAGCGGGACCCCAAAACCCAGCCCACCAGCGGCATGAGTCCTTGAAATCCGCCAAACCACAGGCCCACGACGGCGGCACGGCCCGGGGTGACCCGGTCCATGGCCAGGCCCTTGCAGATGGACACGGCAAAGGCATCCATGGACAGCCCCACCGCCAGCAGGGTCAGTTCCAACAATCCCATATGGTCTCTTCCTCCTGGGTCAGACTATGCCGCCGGCGCCGGCGGTATGCCTGGTCACTGGGCGTTGCCCATGGCCTGCCAGGCGTTGTCCAGGAAGCTCTCATCGTAGATCTGGTCCTCGGTGGGGTCGCCGGTGATGCCGCCGGCCAGCTTGGTCAGGTTCACCCCGGCCTGGAAACCGGAGGCGGTGTGATAGCCAGTGTAGTTGGCCACCTGGTGCTCCTTGTCATACTGGGCGTCGTAGAGCAGTTCGCCTTCCTGGGCGCCGTCAAAGAGGGTGGACAGCTGCTCGGCGATCTCCTCGGGGGTGGCAGTTTCCATCCACTTCATGGCCTTGGCAATGGCGTTGACCGCCTTCTGCACCAGCTCGGGGTCGGACTGGATGAGGGCATCGGAGGTGATGACCGTAAACAGCTCATAGCTGGAAGAGCCGATGATCCCCTGGATGACATCCGCGTCGGTGCCGTCCACGATGACCACTGCACCGGCATCCGAAAGCATCTTGGCAGACCAAGGGTTGGTGGAAACAGCGCCCTGGAGAGAGCCGCTGGCGATGGCGGCAGCGTAGCCAGAGCTGGCCATGGTGGTCACGTTGACATCACTGTCCGGGTCCATGCCTGCCGAAGAGATGCAGGCCTTGGCAAAGGAATAGGGGCCGCTGTTGGTGCTCAGGCCGCCGGCCACTACCTGGCCCCGGAGGGACTCGATGGTGGAATACTCCTCACCGGCCCCCATCAGCTGATAGGGATACTTCTGAGTGGTGGAGACCAGGATCTTGCAGCCCTGGCCGGCCTCGTTGAGCATGAGGGCGGTCTCAATGCCCTTCAGGCAGAACTGGGCATCCCCGGAGAGCACCGGGGCGGAGGCGTCGCCGCCCTTGATGGTCTGGAACTCCGCGTCCAGGCCCTCCTCGGCAAAGTAGCCCAGGGTCTGGGCCAGGTAGGCAGGGGCCCAGTGGTAGCCGCGCACGTCCTCGGTGATCACAATCTTCTTCAGGTCCCCGCTGGTCTCGGTCTGGGCTGCGGAGGAGTCCTCCTGTGTATCTCCGGCAGGCTCAGTGGAGCCGCAGCCGGCCAGCAGGCCCAAGGCGAAACTCAGAGTCAGCAACAGTGCAAACAGTTTTTTCATCATCATACTCCTTTTTCCCATGGTTTTTGTCTCATGTGTGAAATGGAATCTATTGCAGCCGCCGGCAGGCGGATACAACCAAACTCATCGTCCCCCCTGGGGACGCCAGCGCAGCAGACGGCGCTCCAACAGGGCGATCACCCCATCCAGCAGGACGATGATGACCACCAGGATGAGCACGCAGCACAGCACCCGCTGGGCGTTGAACACGTCTCCCGCCGCCGAGAGCAGCCAGCCCATGCCTCGGGTGGAGCCCAGGTACTCGCCCACAATGGCGCCCGACAGAGCCAGGCCCAGGCCGGTGCGCAGGCTGGCCAGCAGCCAGGGCAGGCAGGCAGGCCAGATCACCTTGCCCATGATCTGCCCGCGGCTTCCCCCCAGCAGACGCACCGCCCCGATGAGGTCCTGATCCACGCTGCGCACCCCGGCGTAGAGGTTGAAGGCAAAGACAAAGAAGACCATCAGGGCCGAGATAAGGACCTTGGACTGCAATCCCAGGCCGAACCAAATGATAAACAGGGGACCCAGGGCCAGCTTGGGCAGGCCGTTGAGCCCGGTCATCAGGGGCATCAGCGCCCGGCTGACCCGGGGACTCATCCCCAGGCCCAGGCCCGCCAGGGTGCCCAGCACCCCGCCGAAGAACAGGCCCAAACCGGCCTCCTGGCAGGTCACCGTCAGGTGCTTGGCCAGCATCCCGCTGGAAACCATGGTGAGAAACTCCTGCCAAAGTAGGCTCGGCCGGCTGAAGAAGAATTCATTCACATGGCCCAGGGCAGCCGCCCACTCCCACAGTCCTAGGGCCACAACGATGGCCAAAGCCGTCCACACCCCTGGGGAGATGCCTCGTTTTTCCGGTTTCACGGGATCCCTCCTTCCTCCCATAGCTGAACCTGCAGGGCCTGCCAGAGGGTTTTCTCCAGCTCCACGAACCGGGGGGTAAACTTCACGTCCATCACCCGCCGGGGGCGGGGCAGATCGATGGCATAGTCCTCCACCACCCGGCCCGGTCGGCGGGAGAGCAGCAGGACACGGTCAGCCAGGGTGATGGCCTCCGTCAAATCGTGGGTCACATAGAGGATGGTGCAGCCGGTGCTCTCCCACAGGGAGAGAATCTCATCCTGGAGCCGCTGGCGGGTTAAGGCATCCAGGGGGGCAAAGGGCTCGTCCATCATCAGGATGGCCGGGTCCACCGCCAGCACCCGGGCAATGGCCGCCCGCTTCCTCATGCCGCCGGACAGTTCTCGGGGATAGTTCTCCTCAAACCCGGACAGGCCCATCTTGGCCATGAGTTCCCGGGCCCGCTCCCGGCGCTGAACCTTGGGGACCCCCCGCAGTTCCATGGCCAGGGCCACGTTGTCCAGCACCGTCCGCCAGGGCAGCAGGGTGTCCCCCTGGGAGATGTAGCCCACCGAGGGCAGCACCCCGTTCACCGGCTCCCCCGCCAGGCGCACCTGTCCCTGGGTATGGGGCACCTGCCCGGCCAGCACATTCAGGGCCGTGGTTTTTCCGCAGCCAGAGGGGCCCACCAGGGCCACCAGCTCTCCTTGCTCCACCGACAGGTCCATTCCCTCCAGGGCCACCAGAGGTGGCCGCCCCTTCTTCTGGGGAAAGGCAACGGTGACCCCTTTCATCTCCAGCAGCGGCACGACATTCCCTCCTCATTTGGTCTCTTTTTCTCCTCGCGGAATGTTCTCCCATTATAGCCGCCCGGCAACATCCTGTCAACCTCTCCCCGCCCCGTCCCCTGGCCTTTTCCCACGGAAAAACCGGGGGAATGACACCTTGTCACTCCCCCGGTCTCTGGGCGCGCTTTCCGACGCCGGCCAGTCAATGTTTCGAGAACTGGTCGCGGATCAGTTTCCCGTTTTGGTTGCGGGCCAGATGATCCACGAAATCCAGGGCGCGGATCTTCTTAAACCCTGTGCAGCGGTCGTTGTGGAAGGCCATCAGCTCCTCCTGGAGGGCCTGGCTGGGGGAATACCCCTGAGCCAGCTTGACATAGACCTTCACCCGCTGGCCCAACTCCCGGTCGGGCTCCCCGACCGCCATACACTCCTCTACCGCCGGGTGGAGAGTCAGGGCAAGCTCGATTTCCACCGGGCTGACCCGGTATCCCTTGGTTTTGATGATGCCGTCGGCCCGGCCAATGTAATACAGAAAGTCATCCTCATCCCGGGTAGCCAGATCCCCTGTGTGGAAGATATCCCCGTCCCACAGGCGCTTGTTGGCCTCCTCGTCCTCCCAGTAGCCCATCATCAGGCCCTCTGGGCGGCGGCCCTGGTCTGCCACAATGACGATCTCCCCTTCCTCGCCGGGGCAGGCAAAGGTTCCGTCCTCTTTCCGCAGCTCCACGTGATACTTGGGGAGGATTTTCCCCACGGAGCCCTCCTTCCGGCCCAGCCGCTGGGAGGCCGAGGCGATCAGCCCCGCCTCCGACTGGGCGTAGCCCTCATAGAGCACATGGCCGGTCTGCTCCTTCACCACCCGGGCCAGGTCCGGCGAGAGCTTTTCGCCCCCCACCGCGTAGTTGGTCACCGAGGACAGGTCATACCGATCCATGCCCACCTGGGTGAACATCCGGTAGACGGTGGGCTGGGCCATGATTCCTGTGGCCCGCTCTGCCGCCAGAAAAGCCAGGACCTTATCCGGCGGGAAACGGTCGTAGTCGTAGACCAGCAGGGTCCCCTGCAGCAGCCACTGGCCGTAGAACTTGGTCCCCGAGACCACCTCCCAGCCGGTGTCCCCGGTGGCAAAGTGGCGGGAGCCGTCGTGAATGTCCTGCATGTACCGGGCGCCCCAGTGGCAGCTGAGGGTGTAGGCATGGTCGTGGAGGACCCCCTTGGGCTGGCCGGTGGTGCCGGAGGTGAAGTAGAGCAGGATGGGCTCGTCCCACCGGGTCTCCACCCGGGCCAGCTCTGCCGGCTGGGCCGCCACGGAAGCCGGCCAGTCCTCAAAGCCCGGCGCCTGCTCCAGGCAGAAGCGCAGGGGGACCCCCGTCTCCTCCGCCGCGGACAGGACGTTTTCCGCCGCCGGGCCCTCCCGGCAGGTGAGCACACATCGGACCCGGGCGGTTTTCATCCGATAGGCAAGCTCCTCTGCCGTCAGCCGATAGTACACCGGCACCAGGATCAGCCCCAGCTTATGGGCGGCCAGGGCCGCCACCCAGTAGGCCCAGTGGGTGCGCAGGACGGCCATGAACACGTCCCCCTTCTTCATGCCCCGGGCTTGGAGCAGGCTGGCCGCCTGGCTGCTCAGCCGGCCCAAATCCCCAAAGGTCAGTTCCTTCCGGGCGCCCCGGTCGTTCTGCCACACCAGCGCCGGCTTGTTTGGCACCAGGCGGGCCAGGGGGTCGATGACGTCGTAGCCGTAGTTGAAGTTCTCCGGGTAGTCGTAAGACCAGCTGCTGACCTGCCCATTCTGGTCGAATGTCTCATGAATAAACTTTGTATAAAATTCCGCCATAAGGGTACCTCCTTGCTGTGAAGAGAAAAACTCCCGTGTGTCACAGTACCCACGGGAGTTTTTGTTTGGCATTGCCTACGCGTTCACTTGCCGATGTAGGTGTACACCGCCGACGGCCGGCCGCCGGTGGAGTAGTCCACCCCGCCAATGACGCTGTTCTTGTCGATGAGGTAGTTCATATACCGCCGCAGCGTCACCCGGGACAGGGAGACATTTTTGGCGATGTCCTCGATGGAGAGCTTTTCGCTCTTGTGCTCCCGCAGAAAGGAGCAGATGATCTCCAGGGTCACCGGATGGATGCCCTTGTCCACAAACTGGCCGCCCCGCTGGCCCTCCGGGGAGATGACCTTGTCCAGCTCTTCCTGGCTGAAGGCCTTGTCTCCGGCGAATGCCTCCCGCCGGGCCACAAACTTCTGCAGGGCCGTCTGAAACCGGTTGTAATCAAAGGGCTTGATGAGATAGTCAGAGACGCCATAGGAATACAGCTCGCTGACGTGCCGGGCCTCGCTGGCGGCGGTGACCATGATCACGTCAGCCAGAATTCCCTCTGCCCGGAGTTTGAGCAGAAAGGTCCGGCCGTCCATGACCGGCATATAGTAGTCCAGCATGATGAGGTCCACCGGATGATCCCGCACATAGTCCAACGCCTCCTGGCCATTCTGAAAGATGCCGGCGATGGCCATTTTGCTGTTGTGCTCCACATATTGTTTGTCAATCTCGGCGACCATAGGGTCGTCTTCCACAATGATGACCTGATACATATCCATTCCTCACAGATACAAATTTTCCTTTTGATTATACATGCAAAACCGGAAAAAGGCAATATCTCAGGAAAAAAAGTTAGCAAGGCTGCGCAGAAAAGAATCCTGGGCAAGGAGCAAAAGTTTTCAAAACCCCCTTCTCAAAAAGGTGGAAAAGAGAAACAGGACGCGGCGCAACGCCGCGTCCTGTGAAAAGGTCTCCTCTGTGGAACCGGGACAGACCGTCCTCCTCAGCCGGCAAAAACGCCGTCGGGGATCTCAATCTCGCCCACCTGGTCAAAGTCGCGCAGCACCATGGATACGCTCATCTTGTCCAGGGTCAGCCCCACATCCATGCCCATCTCTTGCTTGAGCGCGTTTTCCAGGATGGACTGCATCATCTCGGCCATGTCCATTTCGTACTTAATGGGATAATAGGTCTCCTTGGCCACCCAGATGCTCACCGGCAGATCGCCCAGACCGGAGAACATGGTGGTCACGTCCCCCAGGCCCAGACCTTCCATCTGGGACAGCACGCCCGAGGCCTCCAGCACTTCCTCCAGTTTCTCCCCGGAGATCACCCCGTCATACCGGGTGGCTTCCACGCCCTCCACGGTCTCGGTGGCGCCCTCCGCAAAGCCGCTGGCGCTGGTCAGGTACAGGTCCATAGAAGCCTTGCCGTCCAGGCTTTCCAGCTGGCTCAAGGAATCCATGGAAGCGGTCTCCCAGGTCACAGTGCCGTCGGCATCGGGGATGCCCGTGGCAGTCAGGTAGCTGCCGTTCTCCTCTTTGACGTACATGGTCATGTTGGTGCTGCCCAGATCGCCCATGTCAACGGCCATCTCGGCCTTCATGGTCAGAGGGGAGAGGATGGTGTCGGCGGTGGTGACGGTGGACATCTCCAGGGACTGGCCCGCCATGCCCATGGACATCTCCATGGTCATGTCATAGCCCAGGCTCTTCACCCCGTCCATGGTCTGCTGGGCTTTGGCCAGCACTTCCTCTGGCGTGGCGGGAGCGCTGTCCTCCCCGCAGCCGCCCAGGCCCAAGGCCAGGGCCAGGGCCAGCAGGCCCGCGGTCAGGGCTGCACGCTTCTTTGTCACGTTCATGGCGGAATCTTCCTCCTTTTCGTCGCGCTCTCTCATCCTATGAGGCACAGGGGCAGGACAGACTTCCTCACTTCCAGAAGTCGGTCTCCTCCTTCAGGCCAATGCTGGCAGCCTTGAACTCGGGGTCCTTTCCCTGGGCACGCTGCTCCAGGTAGTCCTTCAGCGCCCGCATGGAGGTGCGGCCCAGGATGAGGATAACAGGGATGTTGATGACCACCATCATGGCCTGGAAGAGATCGGCGGTGTCCCAAGCCAGGCTCATGCTCAGCATGGCGCCCAGCATGACGATCACGGCGGCCACGATGCGGAAAATGGTCATAAAGGTCTTGCTGGGAGTCCGCTTGAAGATGAAACGCAGACAGCCCTCGCAGTAGTAGTAGTTGCCGATCAGGGTGGTGAAGGCGAACAGGGCCATGGACACCGCGATGAACACCGGGCCGAAGTTGCCCAAAGCGTTCTGGAGGGAGGCCTGGACATAGGGGGCACCAGCGGCCTCGACGGTGGGCTCCACCCCGGAGCACAGGCACATCAGGGCGGTGGCGGAGCAGATCAGCAGGGTGTCGATGAACACCGAGAGCATCTGCACCAGGCCCTGCTTGACCGGGTGGGACACGTCGGCCGTGGCGGCGGCGTTGGGGGCAGAACCCATACCGGCC
Organism: Clostridiales bacterium; assembly: GCA_004554585.1. Classification (GTDB taxonomy): domain Bacteria; phylum Bacillota; class Clostridia; order Oscillospirales; family Oscillospiraceae; genus Evtepia. Next base: position 338,649 of record SFLH01000001.1, read on the forward strand.
TCGTTGGAGTACAGGCCCCGCTTGATGCCTTCCATCATACAGGAGCCGGCAAAGCCGCCGAAGATGGCGGGGAAGTCAAAGGCCCCCGCAAAGATCCGCTGGAACACGGTGGGCACCAGGTTGGCGTGGCTCAGAATCACCACCAGGGCCACCACCACATACAGCACGCCCATCAGGGGCACCAGGGCACCGGTGACCTTGGTCAGCCGGCGGGCACCGCCCAGCACGCAGATGGCAAAGAGGATGGCCAGAATCAGGCCGATGACAAAGGGCGAGTTCTCCCCGTAGAAGGAGAAGCCGGCAAAGGCGGACTGCAGGTTGTAAGATGCCAGCATGTTATAGCCCACGGCATAGGTCAGGATGATGATCACCGCGAAGATGACACCCAGCCACCGCTGGCGCAGGGCGGTCTCCATATAGTAGGAGGGGCCGCCGTAGCTGCTGCCGTCCTTGTTCTTGCGCTTATAGATCTGGGCCAGGGTGGACTCCACAAAAGCGGAGGCGCCGCCCAGGATTGCGGTGACCCACATCCAGAACACCGCGCCGTAGCCGCCCATGCAGATGGCGGTGGACACGCCCACGATGTTGCCCGTACCCACCCGGGAGGCGGTGGAGATCATCAGCGCACCAAAGGAGGACACGTTCCCCGCGGTCTTGGGTTTTTCCTTGACCACCCGGAAGGACTCCCCCAGCAGGCGGATCTGGATGAACCGGCTGCGGAAGGTGAAGAAGAGGCCGGCGGCCAGCAGAAACAGCGGCACGATATACGGCTTGTACAGCACGCCGCTGATGGCAGTGACAACAGCATCGATGTTGTCAAATGCTTGGTTCATTGGAATCACTCTCTCTTTTCTCTTTTTTGTGTTGGGGCTACAAGATGCGTTCACATTTTACAGGAGCCCCGAGATAATTGCAAGACAAATCGCCAATTCGCCTGAAAAAAAGCCAAAAAAATGAAGGCGGCGCTGCAAGAAACAGCGCCGCCTTTCGAGTGCTCGGGCGATCTTCCGTCCGTCGCCAGAGGATCAGGCATCCTTGGCGTGGCTGAACATAGCCGCGGCACGCTCTTCCTTGGGGATGCGGTTGCGCTGGATGGCGGAAGCCAGGAAGAGGATGATGCCGATGACCATCCAGCCCACAAACATCAGGCTGGCAGTCTTGCCCATGTAGACAGGGTTGTTCGGCACAAAGAGCAGGATGAAGACCACCGTGGTCACAATGGCAGAGAAGATGCCCATGGCGATGCCACCGGGGATCTTGTAGGGCCGCTCCAGGTTGGGCTCGGTCTTACGCAGACGGATCAGGGAGTAGGAGGTGATGGTCCAGGACAGCACGAAGGCGGCTGCGGAGAAGGAGGTGATGTCCTCGATCAGGCCGGCGCCCAGGAAGGGGCCGATGAGGGAGAGCACCAGGCAGACCACCAGGCCGGGCACCGGGATGCCGTTCTTGTTCTGCTTGGCAAAGACCTTGGGCACCAGGCAGCCCCGGCCCATGCCCATGAGCAGGCTGGCGGAGGCCATGAAGAAGCCGTTCCAGGTGGTGAACAGGCCGGCGATGGCGCCGATGGTGATCAGCCAGTAGAGGAACGTGCCCACCGCGTTGGGGTACAGGCTCTGGAACATGGTGGCTGCGGAGGGGTTCTCCATGTGGGCAAACTGCTGCCAGGGCCAGCCGTAGCCGAAGCAGATCAGCAGGATGGCATAGAACACGCAGGCCAGGGAGACGGACAGCACCACGGTCTTGCCCACGTTGGTGATGTCGCCGCCGGCATCCTCCACGCCCTGGGGGATGGTCTCAAAACCGGCCAGGAAGAAGGGGGCAGAGGCCAGGATGGCCATGATGCCGCCGAACATGCTCTTGTGGGAGACCTCCTTGAGGCCCTCGCCATAGATGGTAGGATCGCTTACGTCATAGATGGGCTGCCAGTTCTCGGCACTGCCGCCGATCAGGCAGGCCACCGCGCCAACGATGGCAGCGCCCACCAGCACGAAGCACAGGATCTTCTGCACCATGGCGGCCGCAGCCAGGCCCCGCATGTTCAGGGCGAACAGGAGCAGGGAGCAGATGGTGCCGATGATGATGGTCACCAGGTAGACATCCGTGTTGGCGATGTTGTACAGGGGATCGCCGGACTTGATGTTGGGGACCAGATACCCCAGCACGTCGGTGATCTGAATGGCCTCCCAGGGGATGATGGACACGAAGGCGCCAAAGGCAGCCCAGCCGGAGATGAAGGAGATCTTCTCGTTAAATGCCCGGTAGGCAAAGGCCATGCCGCCGCCGGCCACGGGGAGCATGGGGACCAGTTCGCAGTAGCACAGGGCAATGGGGATCATCATGACCAGAGCCACAATGTAGCCGATGGCAGCGGGGACGGGGCCGCCGCAGCTGGTCATCCAGCCGTTGATGGCCACAGCCCAGCCCACGCCGACGATGGCGCCAAAGCCGATGCAGAAAAAGTCTACTGCACTGACGCCCTTCTTTTCTGTCTGATTGCTCATACAGTCAGTACCTCTTTTCTCAACATTCTTTGTTCTCTCCCGCGGTTTCCCCTCGAAAAACCAGGCTCATTCGCAGGAAATGCGTCATAATCTTTCCGGAACGGGTCTACCCTCCTTTGCCTTTGGGACTGTTTCACGAAAAATAAAATAAAAAAAACGACGTGAATCGAGTTCTTATTATAGAAAATGTCGAGAAAAATGTAAAATAAAGAACCTTTATGTCGCACAAGAAATTCTCTTGCACGACGGTTTTCCTGCATAATTTTGCCAGATTGGGAAACAAAAAGCAGCCGTTTCATACGGCTGCTTTTTGTGTGTAAAATGTTTTCGGGAAAGTCGGCCCGGGCAGGAGGGAAAACGAGGAGATTTCCTTCCGCCCAAAAGGAATCTCAAGCCACCTGCCTGGAAGAAAAGAGAGGGCGAGCAGGGGTCAGCCCGGGTCGGTATGGCGGTCAGCGCCGCGGTCTGGAGGTCAGACCCACGTTAGTATACCCGCAAGAAGGGCCTTTGTAAAATTGAGACCCCTTATCCCCATATAAAATTTTTCTACTTGTGCTCTGCGTCTCTTTGTGCTATAATAGTGCGCCGTATAGACTGCTTATCCAAGAAACACATCGAGCAAAAGGAGGGATGAGCAAATGGGCAAATACGCACCTGTCATCAAGGCCGCGGAATGCGGCAGCATGACCCGCGCGGCCCAGGCAATGGGCTATACACAACCAAGCCTTGGCTACATCATCAACAACATCGAAAATGAGCTGGGCGTGAAAATCTTTTACCGGGACCAACGCGGCGTCACCCCCACCGAAACGGGGGAGAGCCTGCTGGAGATCATGCGCCAGATCGAGGCCCTGGAAAACCGTCTCCAGGACGCCGCCCGGGTGAGCAAGCTGGAGCTGCTGCGGGTGGGAATCTTCTCCAGTGTGGCCTCCCAGTGGATGCCGGAGATTCTGGAGGCCTTCTACCAGGCCTATCCCGAAGCCGTAGTAAAGTTGGAGACTGCCCCCTATTACCTCACCGGGGAGCTGGGGGTGAAGGAGCACAAGCTGGACTGCTCCTTCTTCGCCGGCCGCTGCCCCTCCGGCCTGGAGAGCATGCCCCTGTATGAGGACCCCTACTACCTGGTCACTGCCGCTGGGAGCGACTTGGCCCACTGCCGGGAGGTCTCTGTGTGGGACGTGGTGGGCCGTTACCCCTTCATCCCCACCAACGAGAGCACCGACGCCGGCAGCGCCATTCACGAGATCTACCAGCTCTTCGCCCAGTCCAGCCGACTGGATTTCCAACCCCAGGAGAACCAAATGGCCATCGGCCTGGTGGAGAAAGGCCTGGGCCTGACCATCCTGCCCGGCCTGACCCTGCTGGACCTGGTGCCCAACCGGGCCGTGAAAGTCATTCCCCTCAAGGAGCATCTCACCCGGACGGTCAGCCTGCTCCTGCCCCGGGAATCCGACCGCTCCCATCTGACCAACGTCTTTCTCCGCCTGACCCAGCAGCAGGTGGAAAAATGGAAAACCACCCAGAAACCTTATCGCCTTTGAACGCTTCGTTCAAAGGTTTTTTTGCCCTTGGTGTGACAGAATTATCCAGGTATGGAAATTCCTTTTCCGCCCTATCCAGCACGTACTTCCAGACTGTCCAAAAACTGGTTCCCTTTCCCCCGTCTTTTCCGGAGGAAAGAGAACCAGTTTTCTCCTTTTCTGGGTGCTTCCCAGTCTCGACTTCACCAGTTTTTGACAGGTATTCGTTACTATATAATGTATCTCCGCCCGCGGCGTTACGTCAGGGGGCACTGTCGTCCGGTGTGGTCGATGGTGTAGTCGGTGCCGCACTCCCCCTGAAGAATGAGCTGGCTGATGGGTACAATATCGTATCCCTCCTGGAGCAGGTACTCCAAGATCCCCGGCAGGGCCTCCGGCGTGTGCAGGGCGGCGTTGTGGAAGAGGACAATGGATCCCGGCCCCACCTTTTCCGTCACCCGCTGGGTGATGGTGGCCGCGTCATAGTCCTTCCAGTCCAGGCTGTCCACGTCCCATTGGATGGGCTCGATGCCCATGGCCCGGACGGTGGTGATCACGTGGTCGTCATACTCCCCGAAGGGGGGCCGAAAGAGGGTGGGGCGCACGCCGGTGATGGCCTCGATCTTGTCGTTGCAGGCGTTGATGTCCGCGATAATCTCGTCGGCGGAGAGGGTGTTGAAGTGGGCGTGGTCGTTGGAGTGACTCATCACCTCATGGCCAGCCTCGGCCAGGGCCTTGACCGACTCGGGATATTTCTCCGCCCACTCCCCCACCACAAAGAAGGTGACCTTCACATCGTATCGGTCAAAGATGTCGATGAGGGTCTGGGTGTCCTCATTCCCCCAGGGTGATGTTATTTTGCGGACGTTGGGGCACAAGGGGTTTATGCCGCAGCCCGTTGGATGGCACGCCGTTTGTCTACGGCCAGGACCGGAGGCGTATTGAAACGCTGGATCGGTCTAAATGCAGAATACTGCATACAACGGAACCGACTTTAGCTTGTCCTCCATACCGAAATTTTTCCCCGACAGCCTGATGGCATAATCGGGCTGATATGATTTTCGGAACGCGTTCAGACTCTTTGCCTGGGTATGTTCTGCGGCCTTGACTTCGATGGGGATAACCGCCCCGTTCAGCTGAGCCAGAAAATCCACCTCATAGCTGTGGTCACCAGCCCAGTAATAGCATCTGTGTCCGTTGGCTACCAGTTGATTGCAAACGTAATTCTCTGTCATGCCACCTTTGAAATCATCCAGATCGCGGGAGGGATACAGGATATCCTCCGGGATGATTTCTTTCTTTGCACACAGCAACCCCACGTCAGACACATAGGTCTTAAAGGCGTCAATATCCCGATAATTCTCTAGTGGCTTCTTGGCCTGTTCCACCCGATAAACCCGGGTCACAATGCCGGAGAGGATAAGCCACTCGATTGCATTCTCAAACTCAGACGCCCGCCCGCCTTTTTTTACCAGTTTGTACTGAAACCGTGTGTTCTTTTTGGAGAGCTGCACGGTAATATTGTCATAGACCAGCCGCGTCTTTTTGATCTCATTCTCCTTGTTGTACTTGCTCATGTCGTTGAGATAGGCACTCAGGATGGTTTCCTGGATATGCCGGATCAAAATGTAGTCGTGGGTCTCTATAAATTTGCTGACGCAATCGGGCATCCCACCAACCACCTGATACTGGCGATAGTACTCCATCGCTGCGCTGTGGAGGGCAGCAGGCATGGGGGCATCGGTGGCAAAGCATGTTTTGATTTGTTCTACCAGATCTGCTTCCCCACAAGCCAGCAAGAATTCCTCCATGTCCATGGGGTAGAGGGTCTTGATGTCCACCTTGCCCACAGGAAAGGAAAACTGCTGGCGGTTGACTGCCACACCTAATAGACTGCCACAGGCAATCACATGGTACTCCGGAGCCTGTTCACAGAAGTATTTTAAGGAGGTCAACGCCCGCTCGCATAGCTGTACCTCGTCAAAGATCACCAGTGTCTTTTCGCGGATGATGGTCTGTCCGGCCATGCGGGAGAGCAGAGGAATGAGATACGCGGGATCGATATTTTCTTCAAAGGTTTGGATCAGGCTGGGATTTGTCTCAAAATTGAAATAAGCCACATTTTCATACTGTTTTTTGCCAAATTCCAGCAGAATATAGGTCTTGCCTACCTGTCTTGCTCCTTGCAGGATCAAGGGCTTACGGTAAGGGTTATCTTTCCAGTCCAGAAGGTATTTTGTTACCTTGCGCTCCATAGGCTCACCCCCAGTGTAAATTACGAAACCAGCATAGCAGATTTTAGTGCGAAATTCAACCGATTTTTCACATCAAATGAAAATAGCACGAAGAGAAATCGAGCTTAACATCACCCGTCCGGGGCGGTTAGAATACCAAGTTCATCGGAAAACAGGTATGTGATCTCAATATGCCCATCCTCGAATATCAAGATATCTTTCACCGTCTCGGCCACCGTTGTCCGGTCTAATTGGGTGAGTTTCCCATGCTTCAGCAATGCGGTGATCCAGGGCCGTTCCAAGACATTCTCCGGGTGCTCCTGTTCCAGTTGGGTCAGCTGGCTTGACAAGGCTGTTTCTTGGCGGGCATAATCCTCCCGATAGCTAAGGTACTCTTCCTTAGTAAGCAGCTCTGAACGATAATCCTCATAAGCGCACTTCTTCAGGCGATGCACCCGGTCTAAGCTGCTCTGTACGCGTTCTCGTTCCGCTTGCAGATTGCGTAGCTTCTTTTTAGGTACGGCCTGCTCCACCAAGGTTTTCAAATCCCCTACGACTTGGATGATTTTGTTCAGGTCGTCCAAAACGATTTGCTCCAATTCCCGATGGGAAATTCCATGGCGGGTGCAAATATTGGAGCCGTAGCGCTTATATGACCCACAGCAGTAGTACACACCGCCCGGGTGGTTGGTTTTGCTCATGGCCCGTCCACAATCTCCGCAGTGCAAGAAGCCAGCGAAGGGACTGATATTCTTCTCAAAGGAAGTGGTACGGGTGTCCTTTGTCAAAAGCGCTTGGACCCGGTTCCACTGCGGACGGGAGATGATCGCCTCGTGGGTTCCCTCCACCACGGTCCACTGGCTGCGGTCCAGCTGTTTGGCCCTTCCGTGCATTGTCTGCCGGGGTGCGCGGCCCTGTTCCATATTCCCGATGTACATCTGGTTTTTCAGCATTCGGTGGATGGTGGCATAGGTCCAATAGGTAGTTTTCCCCAGTTTTTGGCCGTTGTGGTAGTGCTCCCCGTTCAGTTTTTTGTACTCGCTGGGACAGGGAATGCCCTCTGCGTTCAACAGCTTGGCAATTTTAATTTTGCCATTCCCCTGTTCGTACAAGTCAAACACGCGCTGAACGACGGCGGCGGCGCAGGGGTCGATCTGCAGCTTGTTGCGGTTCTCCGGGTCCTTTCGATACCCGTAGGAGGCAAAGGCCCCGATGAACTGTCCCTGCTGTTGCTTTGACTGTATCGCACCTCTGACTTTGCGGGAAATGTCCCGGGCATACTGTTCGTTGAACACATTTTTGAGGGGCAACAGCATATCATAGGGGCCTCTTTCGCTATCGATGTGATCGTTGACCGCCAGGAAGCGAAGCCCATGTGCCGGGAACCACCGCTCCAGGTATTGCCCGACGCTGATGTAGTCTCTCCCAAATCGAGAGAGGTCTTTTACGATGATGCAGTTTACTTTCCCGGCTTCGATATCGGAAATCATCCGCTGAAAATCCGGGCGTTGAAAGTTTGTCCCAGTGAAGCCGTCGTCGCTATAATGGCCGATCACCTGCAGATCAGGCTGCTGTGCGGCGAAGTTCTCAAGGAGCATCCGCTGGTTCGCAATGCTGTCGCTCTCAGGCTTGTCCCCGTCCTCACGGGACAAGCGGGTATAAAGAGCGGCACGCCAAACGGTATGAGACAGGTGTGAGGCTGGTATGTTTCGCTTTGTCCGGGCCATGAGGCGAGCCCTCCTTTCGTCTGCGTTTTTGAATGTACGTTATGTGCCACAATGGGCACGAAGCAGGTCACACATTAACTCCTTGAATTGCCGCTGGGTAGAAAACTGTCGTACGATACGGTAGTACCGCCGCTGTTCCTGAATGGACTGGTGGTCAATGGAATGTCCTTTTGCAGATTGCATAATCCGCACCTCCTTTTTTCTATCTTTATTTAGGTGTGGGATACTTTATGCCACACTGAAGATGTCCCGGGGAGTCTCACATTTTTAACAGACAGTCTTTCCGGATTCTGGATCTATGCCGGAATGCAGTATGGCGTAGGGTTTTTACAGGTTGTTGTCAAAGGAGATAGTTGAGCACGTAGTTTTTCGGGTGTAGATCGAAGCAATCTGGTGCGAACAAAGAAGATTCCAGGCTACCTTCCGATTGTTATTCAGGATGGCAGGGACGACTTCCACGCGAAGAACCAGAGGGACCTGATCGAGGGGGGCAGGAGCGATACTTGTTTTAGGTTTCATGATGGGGCTCCTTTCTGACGGTTGGTGCTTAATATACTTGAAATTGTTACAGTATTAGGTTACCCTATGGGTGTAAGATTGGTATCACGCTTATAATACTTTGCGTGTTTTCCAGAACCAGACAGAACCAAGTGCCTATCAAAGAATGCTTTCACCTCTTTATGCTTCCGCGCCTCTTTGTAGTTCTCCTGGCTCAGTCCGGCCCGTTGTTGGATTTCTTTTACAGAGATCGGAGTTCCGTCCCAGGTCGTGATCCATTCCGTCAACCACCGAAGAAGCTTCGAAGCATGGGTAGATGCCCCATTATAATTTCGGTTGATCGTTTTCGCTTGATAGCAGGTATCCGGAACTTCTGTAACCTCCCGAATAGATACCCCTGGAAAGAAATCCTGAAGATGACCGAGAACACCGTTCGGCGTTTGGAACAGCCAGACCAGGATTTTGGTTGATTGGTCATGACGCCGTAGAGCGCTTCGGAAAATTGCCTGAGCCAGGTCGTTCGCCAATGTGATATCCTGGACTCCCATAACTGCAGGCAGACGTTCTGGGATTAAAGCAATGTCCCCAACTAGAGCATCCTGCATCTCCTTTGTGATTGCCCCGGTGTGATCTAGAGCAATCGTTCGGTATAAATATTCTGTCGGTTCGAAGCGATGGAGGCCCAAACAGATCACGCAGGTGGCTTCCTGGTATCGGTTGGAGCCGTTCATACCACCAAAATAAGGGAGCGATTCCTGAGGTTGATCGCTGCTGTCAATGTGTGGGATCAGATGGTCGTGAAACTCCTCTAGTTGGGCCCAAAGCTGCGCTGCATAACTCTTATAGGTCACAAGCAGGATCTTAGGATGCACAATGATAAGCTCGGGAAGATAGGCCAGAAGCCACTGTACGGCCACCATACGGTTCTGCTGTGAGGCCATAGCTGACTTTGTTGTATGGAATACATCGCCTCTTTGTACCAGGATTTCCAGACGGCTGTAGTTTTCCGTCCAGGCGTTGTCCAACATAGTTACATCCGGGTTGACGGATAGCTCCGGAGCAAGCGTAGCCGTTCCGCTAAATATAAATGTGGCTGGTTGATGGTCTCCAGCCAAGTGGCGGAGCCTTGGACTCGCAAGCCTGGTATGGTTCTCAAGAGAAACATAGAGTTGCTCCGCATCCAGTAAGATGTGAAGGACCTTGTTGGCCTTTGAGTAGGGAGCAAGTTCGTCCACATTGATCAGCAGGCCGCGCAATGCGTCAGTTGAAAAACCGGCTTTGGCCATATCCTCTGTCATGACAACACCAGAATGGCGGTCCTTGCTCAAAAGACAGTTCCGCAGTGCAAGGAAGGGAGAACGGACAACTTTCCACCAAGAGCGAAGAATCTCCCGTTTTAGGATGTATCCGCTTGGATGATGGAACGGCCGAAGTTCATCCAATTCCGATTCAGCGTCATTTACATCACGAAGGCACAGGACGTTGGTCTCAAAAAGACTTGGGAGCTCATCAACCAAAAGCAGAGTCCGTTTGCGTTCGTCCTGTTCACTAGGGTACCACGTCAGGAGAGGCGTCATATTTTCCATAAATTTGGGGTATCTGGCGTGGAGCAGAATGAGAATGGGGGTTTCCATGGTTCTCTTGGCTTGGTACATCAGAGGACAGGCTTCATAGTCAGGGCATTTTCGCTTCGGACAATCTTCGTAGTGCGTTGCCGTACCATTGAAGCACTGCCCCTGCCCCAGATTAAAGTCGTTGGCGGACTCAATGACCAGCGCCATAGGAGGGCCTTCTTCGGAATTGCAGATCGTTTCGAGTTCGTGAGCTTCAGATGATTTTTCCACGACGACTACCACACCGCCCAGAGACTGGGCGATGGGTGTGTCGTTGCGGAACTCCTCAGAGAAAACGGTCAGCAGAGCACGAATCAAGGTTGACTTTCCCCCACCGGGGACGAGCGGGACTGCAGTTACTGTACCGGGAGCTGCGCTTAGAATCGCGTCTGCGGCATCCATGAGCATGTGATGCTGCTCCGATGGATATGTTAACCCGCGTGTCGAGAAGTAATGTTTCAAACGCTGGGCAACACGGTCTCGCAGTCGCATAGGATCATTCTCGGCACGATGTTGGAGGGTAAGGAAAGATGGCTGCGTACTTGGAGCCGAAGTTTGGATCTTCGTCCGATCTCCGATTTTACGGTTCTTTTTCCCCTTTTTCCCCTTTTTTCTGCGCATAATAGGTCATTCCCCTCCATTTTTGTCGAAATTTACTTCGGAAATTTTTTCGGAGGAGTCTGTGGAGACAACACCGGAAGATGTGCTTCCGAACTCATTTCCGAGCATGCCAGCAGCTGTATTTCGAGAAGACAGTAGTTGTTCAACTGCGTTGCCGAGCCGTTTCCGGAGAACATCCAGCACACCGGGAGGCAGGTCACGCAAGCGAACACCGAAACATGGAATTTTATTATCTTGACCACCGGGAACCAGATTTTTAGGATAGAACCCATATCGCCAGTATGCGGAATTGCTCTCCTTTTTGAATGGGATTCCAGCTTGGAGTGCTTTCTGCGCACCACTAACATCTAGCGTCTTTACTTCGCCAGAGGGAATACCAGATGTATCCAGCCAGATTCTATATGCATTCAGGCAAGCATCCCCAGGGAGAACCAGATAGGACTCTTTTCCGGAAAGTTTAAAGACAGCGGCTTCCGTTTGCAGGGTACGAGTCTCATCGGGGCCAGTTAAACTGACATACTCTAGATGGTCACACAGAAAGCGCCAGAAGGTTTCTGGATCCTTCCATTGACCTTCCTGGGTTCGGCTACTGCTCTCGGGCGCGGAGGCCGGGAGGGCCAGGGACCAATAATAGGCTTTGTATCTGTCACAATCGCTCTCAAGCAGCCAGCCTTCATCCACGGCAAATGTCAGAAAATGGCCGAGAAGTTCCATCCCCAATGCGAGGATGAGCTCTGTGGGGCTGCTCGACGGGCGCGTGTAGCGTCCGTTTGCGTGCATCGGAATGTATCTGGAACCATTTAACGTAACCTTGCCCTTTTTGAATTTCTTACGGAAGGCACGGAAGAATAAAACCATCATCAAGTAAGCGGACTCATTATCTGCACTTATCCGGAAGAGATTCAGCCGTTCCCGATCTACAGAAGTAAAGTCACATTTCTCCAAGGATATCACAGGGCGGGAAGCAAACTTGGGGGACTGACCGCAGAGGATGGGATACGACAAGCTGGACTGATTGATAATCTCTCTACTCACATTGTCGGGGACGTTTGCGGAGATAACGAAAGCACAGGAAACATACGGAGCCCAGAATCTGCGATTTTTGCCGCCCTTTTTCTTCCAGTACCCACCGATATAGTCGATGGGGAAGCAAGAAGGGCTGGTGAATGAAGACGTTTTTTGAGCGGCTAATACCCAAGGTCGTTTTATGGACCAGTGGCCACCTTGCCATGTTGTGGGGCCCTGCACCGTGTTCAGAAGCGAATACAACACTTCGGGACATGCGGGAACAGACCCCAACTGAATGATTGGTGCATTGGTTGAAATCGTAGGAGCGTCGGTCGAAGAGACCATAAGCAAGTCTTCAACTTGCGCCAGAAGTACCAGCAGGAAGAGTTTCGCCCCAGCAGCCTTATCTTCGAGGATTTCGGGAAAATCGAGGAAAGTGTAACAGATCGTGTGCCAGTCCTGCTGCGATAACTCGCGCAACTTGCGCTGTTGCCGCTTTGTCCACGGCAGCTTTTGTCTCAGGGTAACGGCTCTTGTCGCGATACTACCAGTGCCAGTAGAGCTATTAAGCTCCAGGTAGGCCTTCTTAGAACCAGAGACCTGGATGCGCACGGTGCGAACCAAAGTCTTAAGCTTCAAAAGAAAGGTCTTGTTTCGGGGGGTGGTTTTCTTTTTCATTTCAAATTCCTCCTAACACTAAGTTTTTTGTGCTTTCGCAGTTGCAGTTTACTGCATATTGGAGGCTTTGGATACGGATAACCAGTTTCCCAATTTTAGTGCTTTTTTGCGAAACCCAAATGACAATCAATTGGAGGCGTACATGAAAAGAAATCTTGAGCAGTTGGCAAACTACCTAGTAGAGAACGGCGCTTTACTGAGCCGCGAGCAATACTACATTCAAAATTACATCGCCTATACGCCTTGTGCGAAAATGCACGAAATCGGACGACCGATTTTTCCTGAGGAGATAGATGAACAAGGAAACGAGTTTCGGGAAATTTATAGTTGGTGTGTACGACATAAGATTCCGCTACACAATGCAGTTGTGTTTTTCACAGAGCTGATCAAGAAAGAAAGGTCGTTGCATAAAGATGATTCTTTGCGCCATGAGTTAAACGCTATTCTCCTTTTCGTGTTAGCAGGAGATGGATTTATTTTTAAGAACTCAGTTTCACTGCAAGAGCAGCCGCACATTCGAATGGGAGATTTATATGTGTTGGATGAGGTTGATGGAGAGTTTAGACCGATTGATACATTTAATAAAATTAATATGCTTGCGTCAGCAATATATGAACAGATGAGTTTACGAGGGTATCCGTATTATTGCAGCGATGTTGAATACTTAAGGCCACTTTGGTTATCGTTAAATGAAGACTCTCAACGGGCATCTAAGTGGTATGCAAGCTGGACGAATGAACCGAAAGAAAACCAAGAGCTAGAGCTTTTTCCAGAAGAAATTACTGAGCTGTTTGATTTTTATGCAGAGTACTGTAAAATGCAGCAGGGAATCACCACATCTGAAGAAGAGTTCTTTGAAACTTTAAAAGCATCATGTAGCATCCTACTTAAATTAGAAGAGTTCTGTAATGAGATGAACCTCTTGCTAACGCAAGAGGACAACTTAGATAGCAAGTGTCAGATCCTTGATAAAATGAGTGAGTACTTAGCGTCTTTGACGTCAAAGGAGATACAGAATTTTGATTCACTCACGGATCAACCTGTTCTTGCTTCAGATCTTTTTAAGATACTGCGTTCAAAACAAGCAATAGCGATGGATAGGCTTAAAGAGTATCCGATTTTGGGTCGCAACTCGCCGCTAAGGAATTTGAAAAGGAAGGAAAACGACGAATTAACAAGATATAAAAAGCATCCTGTATATAAGCTTTTGAAATCTCTTCAAAAAGAACTCGGGAAACCTAGTGTTCAAAAGATAGCACCCTACTATTTACTATATGTGCTTGTGAATAAGCAGACGCCCAACAGTATTTTGAAGAAAAAGTATCGCTTCCGAAAAGGAATGCTAAAGCTAGAAGAAAATTTGAAGTCAATTGATTCCTCTGGAATGAAATATATGGAGAGTCATCTGTTTTTGTACCGAGCCATGGAGCGTTGGTGGCAAAAAGTCACTTTCCAACATCCATCGGTCAATGAAGCTGATGAGAAACTAAGTTACTTCTTGTTTTTGAGGTGTAAGAGCATTATTTCGGACATTGACTTTACTGTCGTAAGTCCAAATGAATATCGCAAAACACGCAGGCTTAATAATCCAACGAAGGAGCTTTTAAATGCAGTTACACAAATGTTTACGGTGGATATTTCTCTATTACCACAGTTTTCAAAAACACTAATTACACCGTATGCATTTTTGGCATTTACACTCGAAACGGTGAAGCAAAGCAAGAAGGATAAGGCTGTATTAAAGAAAATAAAGTCCATCTTGAAAAAAGAGGATATTCAAACATATAAAGAACTAGCGTTTCTCGGCAAAAACGGAATTGGAATGAGCGTGCCAGAAAAATCTTGGTATATTAGTATGGCAAGGTGGTTAGAAGATGTCATCAGACGAGATGAACTAATCGCGAACTATGTTGAAGGCGATGAAAATATTTATTATCCTGGAAGCGACTTAAAAGTTAAGGATATTGAAGAAGCCATAGACTGGTGTTTAGATGAATATAGAACATATCCAGAAGATTTTCAGGAACATTTGTCCAAAGTTGAATTAGCGATTCAACAGCAGTGTTGTGATAAAATTTATGAAGAGATGATCAAAGCCGTGGCAAGTTTATATAAGCGATCTCTAATGTGTATTCCAGAACTGGATTGTTGCGAAGGTTGAACGTCTCCAGGGGGGCTTCCCTATAAAAGAGAACCTAAAGCCCCCCTGGAGCAGAGGGAAATTAATTTGATCAAGGCATCGACGTTAGGAGGAGGCCTTGATCAAAGATGGCTTGAGCAAATTAATTTTTCTTTGATTCAGGGGCATTACCATCAGGACACAAAAAGGTTGTTCTAGCGTCTAGGAGTCCTAGTTTTTATAGCTACCTCAGCTACTTTTGTCTATTTCCATCAAGATAGTTTGCTTTTCGATAGAACGTAGATTTGCTCATGCCCAACTGCTCCATCGCCTGCACCGCCGTCAGCTCCCCGCTTTTCCACTTGTTTACAACGGATTCAAATCCTGGATGATGGATGGGTTTCCGCCCTTTGTAAGCCCCCCGATTTTTGGCAATGGCAATCCCCTCCCGCTGGCGCTGAAGAATGTATTCCCGCTCCAGCTCTGCCACTGCGCCGAAGATGGTCAGCATAAACTTACCCGTCGGGGTAGTGGTATCGATGGCCTCCTTCTGGGAGACAAACTCTACTCCCTTGGAGGTAAGCTGTTCTACCAGCTCCAGCAGGTCCTTGGTGTTGCGGGCGAAGCGGCTGATGGACTCCACAACGACCACATCGCCTTTGCGGACAAAATCCAGCATGGCGTGCAGCTCCGGGCGGTTGGTGTTCTTACCGCTGACCTTGTCGATGTATACTTGCTCTGCGCCCAGTTGTTCCATCAGCACTTCCTGGCGTAAGGTGTTCTGCTCCTGGGTGCTAACCCGAATGTAGCCTATTTTCAAAGTCCTCACCACCTTTGTCATTCTGGCTATATTTTCGTTGGGAAAGTCCCAATAGGGTCCCCTGGCAAATTGGCACGTGCCAAAATGCGGAAAGGAACCCTATTGGGACACTTTTTCGCTGTGCCATTAGGGTACACCCTATTGGGACATCACAACTCCCCGCAATACAGGAAGTCCTCGATCTCGTCAGTGGTGAATCCTTCGGCCAGCCAGGTGTCGACCATGGCGTTGTCGTAGCCGTACCAAGTGGCGATGGTCTTCAGCTCATCCAGGTAGGCGGCCTCGGGGTCCTCTGCGGCGTACCGTTTGGCCGGCACCGGCACGGTGTGCTGGGGCCAGAAGTAGGGCGACCAGGAACAGAAGAACTGCTCTGTAGAGAAGGTGTCCTGCTCTCGCTTGCCCTGCGCATCGATTTTCAGGATATCCCCACAGTGCAGCGTCACGGACTCTGGTGTACCAGCTAGGCGCATCTTGCCGATAGCGTTTCTCAGGATCTCTTCTGTGGAAGCATACAAGTAGAGCCCCAACTCGGGATAGTGATACAGACAAAGTGGATTATCTCCCTTCACAAAGTACAGGTTGTCCTTCCGGTCCAACACCGTGAAACAGAAAGAGCCCTCAACTTCTTCGGCCATGAAACGTAGGCTGTCGAAGTTGAGGGCACCTTGTTTTTCAATCAGTTGGACGGCGATGTAGCTGTCCGTCTCAATGGACGTTTGAGACAAATCATGGATGCGGCGAAGAAGTTTGTCATTGTACAGGACGCCATTATGGGCCAGTGCAAACCCCTCCCTGCGGGCTCTGCCGGCAAAGGGGTGATTGTTCTGCCGTTTTAAGGCGGACCCCTGGGTAGTCATTCGGGTATGCCCCATAATGACTTTGGCATCTCCGGGCACCGTGAAATGGATGGTGTGGGCCGGACCGGGACGCTTGTCGATGTGAAGTGTTCCACCGGCGTTGTAGGCAATTCCAGCGGCATCGGTTCCACGGGCCTCGCTGGCCTCAGCCAGGGCACGGACCATTCTTGTCTTCTGACGGCGGGACAGGGTATCCTTGTAGTCGATCATTCCGAATAAACAACACATAGTTACAGTTCCTCCTCTACAGTGACAGGCTCGTTCACATACAAGCGGCGTTCCTTCAGATACTGGACCAGTTCCGGTTCCTGGCATCCCGAGACGAAGGTTGTCCAGGACATGGCCTTGACCTCCTGGTCCGATAAGTACAACGCCACGTCGCAGATCCGGTTGACTAACTGCAGCGTGGCAATCAGGGTGTTATATTTCAGGGTCCCACGGAACATGCGGAACTCAATGGTAGCGTGATTCTCCAGATTGACGCAGGTGTAGCGTCCACCGTGGTAGCCCTTCTTGGCGTGCTCCAGGATGTCCTTCGGTTGTTCCCGGTAGCCATAGCGGGAGGCCCAGCGTTCCAACTGCCGAGCGGTCCTCCGGCTGAACTTCAAAAGCTCCTCCCAGTGCTTCTCCACGAAGTAGAGAATTCTTGCGATGGCGGACTCCTGATCTTCCTCCTCCGAACCGAAAGCGGTACGGCTAACGTGAACGTGGAGTCCGCAGGTGCCGGATTGATGGGAGCGGTACCCCAAGGCAACGGCTTTGCGAAGGACATCTTGCCAAGGCATGTGATTCAGATGGTAGTCCAAGCTCATGGGATGAGTTACGATTTCAAAGCCATCATCCAAGGAGCCATCGTGCTTCGCATAAGCACGGACCAAGCCAGAATGATTGCTCAGTCCTAAAATCTCCGCAGCATAGTCAGAATCTTCGCCGCCTTCGTCCATCTCCAATTCAATCCCAAAGAACCGGGGGCCATCGCCGAAGAAAATGGGAGCGGGCTTGTAGTAGTAATCGTGGATGGTCTCCCGATCGCGTTGGCTGGCCTCATAGCAGGACCAGCACAGGGCATCGTCCTCGTCATAGTAGATATCCCCTTGGTGAAGCAGTCTGCCGCAGCTATCGCAGCGGGTGTAGTGAGCATCATAGCAGCTGTCACACAGCGGGATGCTGTCGGTCCCGTTGTTGGTTTCTCGCCAGATCCGCTCGCCACAGTGATGGCAGAATACGGTGAGTTCCTCCAGACAGTCCTGGCAGAAGAACTGATCCTCAAAATAGATGCCGTCTTCTGCGGGGAGGTGTTCCCCGCAATGGGCGCAAATTTCTTTCTGATTCATGTCATACCTCCAAAATGAGAAAAGCCAGCAATGAGAAAAGCCAGCCCCAGGAATTTTCCCAGGACTGGCTTCCTTGTTGTGTGATTTCAGAATCTTGGCCATAACGAAATGGACGCATTGAGCTGCACGCCCTCCTTGGTGATCGTCAGGGAGAGGGAACTCTCCACCGGTGGGGTCATCATGGGTAACGGGCTGCGCAGCAATGGCAGCATAGCAGAAATTGCCGCCGTGTTCGATGTCAGGATGGCGCTGTCCTTCATCGTGTGTCACTCCCTCTTATGTAAGTAAAGTTCAATGCGGTGGAAATGCTCTTCGTAGTGAGCCAACTGCTCGGGGGTCAGACTGGTGAAATTCTCGCTGTCCGGTGGTGCTCCGCAGAGGAAGAAGGGACCAGCGATAATGTCGTAGATCTCGCCGTCCTCATCCCGCAAGGCGCGGTTCAGGGGCAGGCCGATCAGCTTGCCTTCCTCATGGCAGATCAGAGCCACCGGTTCCGGGAAGGGATAGATGGCCTGGATGGGGCCGCCTACGGCTTGTTGCATGGCGGCAAGGTTGTCTTGAATCTCCGTTTGTTTGGGCAGTGCGCCAGGTTCAATCATCAGTACGTTCATGATAATATCCTCCTGAAAACAAGATAACCAGCTAGCACAGAGAAATTCTCTGCCCGCTGGTTTCACTATTATAATATGTATCTCGATTTTGCTCAGGTTCGGATTGAGTGGCGATCGATCAATCCAGCAGAATCCGCGTTTCTGCGATAGGAGGGAATGTTTATTGAGGACAGCAGCTGCTGTGAGGTTTTATAGCTCGGTCCGTTATTTCTAAGAGCGACGAGTAGATACTCGTCGCAAAGGATCTCAATGCCTTTCTTGGATTACCACATGTCCTCAACGGCCAATAGAGGGAACATATGAGTGGACCTTTCTGCGACCGAGCTACCTGGACTCTTTTTTATGATGCAATCTCCCACATCGCCACAGCAGGCCATTATGTTGAATGACGTTTCAAAAAATACTAGATAGCGGTCTCACCTCCCTCATCAGGGGAAGTCGTATTGCCCACGGAAATGCAAAGCAACAGGATTTCCCGATCTGGCAAAGATCTTCCGATCTCCGAACCGGGCTCAATTTCCCCTTGATATTCTTAGCTTTTTTATACTTCAAGCACTTCGAACTTTGTCCGAAAGCATGGTTTAAGTTCGGGAGGAAATCGTTAGCCAATTCAGCCAATCATGCCTTGCCAACAACCATAGTCAGCCCAGAAATCACCCCTTTGAACACCGTTCCTCCCAGCAAAAAACAAGTGACACTATCGTTGTCTCCCAAACGCAACGCAGCCATACCGGCACATCACGTCCCGGTATGGCCACTTCTTCTCACCCAATCAAAGTCTACTGAAAATCATCCATTCCCCTCCAGCCACTCCGCCAACGCCTCCAGAGAGATTCGATACTCCCGGCCCACCAGCACGGCGCGCAGCTGTCCGCTGTGGATCATCTGCCGCACCTGCTGCCGACTGGTTTTCAGATACGCTGCCACTTCCCGTACCGTGAATAACTCCATCAGCTCCATGGGTCATCTTCCTTCGCGCGCTCAGAGCCACGGTCCTCATGATAGAGCAGGTTGTGGAGTTTGCGCACGTCGTAGGTCACAAAGCCCCACTCCCCTATCTCATTGCGGCGGGGCGCGACTTCGTACTCTTCGCATTTCTCCCGCAGCGCCTGCTTGCTCATTTTGAAGAGCTCAGCAACCTCATCCACTGTGTAGAAGGGCTTCATTTCTTTGTAGTTGATATAAGGGACTTTTGCCATAACAGACCAACTCCTTATAAAATGATTTAGCGTGAAATAGCACGCAGCCGCATTCATTCCACGGGGCCAATCTACTTCACGCTATTTTATAGTATTGTTCTCTATTTCAAACTGGAATGGTCTATTTTACCTAGTTTCATGGAAACCAATTCTGAAATCTTCAATCCTTGAGCGCCGTTACCGGTACCACAAACACCCCGTCCGGCCGCTGGTAGGCCGCGTTGGTCAGACCGCACAGGACACACAAAACTGCGGGCGGCTTACCCTTGAAATCCGCCTCAAATTGCTTTTTGATCGCCAGCAGGTTTTCCGCCGCGGCATCGATCTGATTGGCGCCCAGCTTAATCTCGAAGGCGCACCACTGGCCGTCCAACAACTCGACCACGGCATCTATCTTCTGATTTTTATAGTCTTGGTAGTGATATAGATGCGCCCCCAAAGGACGCGGCGTGGATCCGCAGATCCCGCTCACACAAGGCTTCAAAGAGGAAGCCCAGCGTCTCCAGATCCCCCAGCAGGCTGGCAGGCGTGGCCTTCAGCAGGGCACAGGCCAGGGACGGATCGGCAAAGTGCCGTTTCTCCGCCTGCTTCACCCGTACAGAGGAACGAATACCAGAGGAGAAAGGCGGCTGATTATCGGTAATAAACAGCCGCTTGAAGATGTCCAGGTACGCTGCCACGGTGTTGCCGTCAATATCCTCGTCGTCCACCGCTTTGATGTCCTTCATCAGTGTTTTATTGGTGGCAGTGGTGCTCTCATTGCGGGCCAGGGGGCGCAGCCTGCTCTGAACTCAGGCCCAGACTTCCCGGCCAACCACCCCGAATAATCAGCTCAATCAATCTTTTTGATTTCACAACCTCATTCAGTCAAATTTCAACCCTAGGTGGATCCCGCGATCCCATTTTCCTGGCACCATTGAGCTACCCGGCGATGACACCGCCGACTGTTTTTGCCTTTACGGTGTGCTGCCCCCATGGGAAAGCACGAATTAAGATAAGCACCAGGCCAGACTGCACACAAGGCAGTCTGGCCTGTATTTGCAAAAGAATCCTGTCTTTCCTCTCTATTTAGAAGGCGTTTGTTCTAAGTTCGGGAACAACCATCTTCTCACCGCTATGCCGCCGCGTTGGCGTTGATCCGGTCAATGACACTTTTAATCCCTGCCCACAGGGACAAATCTGTAAATATCTCCACGATACTCCCCCGGTCAGTGAAGGGTGGCTCCTGGAGCACAGACAAATCCTTCATCACACCGTTGTGGACGATGTACTCTACGATCTGGTTGACGAAGTAGATTTGCCGGCTGTCCAGATTGACGTCGTTTAAGTACTGGGCAAAGGCATCCTTGGCGGCGTTCATGTCCATACCCACGATCTCTCGGACAAATTCCCCCAGCGGTTTCTGACCGATCTCCGCCTCATAGTCCTGTTTGGTGCCCACCTCGCTCCAGAGGATGGCCTCCAGCTCCCTTACATCCTCTTCTGTCAGCGGCACATTGGAGCGCAGCTTGGCAATAGCGGGTTTGTCCTGGTGCTGGCGGACATAGAACTCCGCCTTGGCCTTGTAGTTTTTCAGGTCGTCGTTCTCCAGCTCTGACTCCTTCCACTCCACAGAGAGGATATCGTCGGTAAAGTTTGTATAGTACGGCTCGCCTTTGGGGGGTAGATACTTCATCAGATTCCGCAGGCACTCCCGGATATGTTCAAACTCGTTGATCCCAGCGTTGTCCAAGTAGTCGGTATGCAGGATTTTCTCAATGAGTTCCGATTGCGCCCGGACCTCCGGGATGTTGGCCACACTGGCCACGCCGCTGACCTTCTTCACCAGATCCTTTCGGGCTTTCTTATAGGTCTTTCCCACCAGATAGGCCAGTTCAATGCCGTACATCAGTGCGTCGAACCGCACGGCACTGGCCTCGTCCATGTCCGGCTGGAGCAGAGGAGCCACTTCCTCTTTCAGATAGAGCGTATCCTCATAGCTGAGGGCCTGGTAACTCTCTGGATCCGCGAACTTCTCCACATACCACAGGTGCTGCCGCACGGCGAAGTTCTCCCGGTCCAGTTCCTGCACCTTGGAGAGCATCTCCGTCACCAGCCGCTCCCGGAAGGGAATGAGCTCGGTGGTCTGGTAGGCCAGATCCTGGAGCTTGTAGACGATTTGGGCTTTCAGATAAAAGATAGCACTTTGCAGGGCCATCTGGTTGGCGGTGGCCTTCCCCTTGTTCATGCGGAAGAACTCAAAGTTGCCGCACAGGTCAAAGATGTAGAACTTGCTCTTGTCCTCTCCATCGATCAGTCCAGGACACAGACGGGTGCCCCGGCCGATCATCTGCCAGAATTTCGCCTTGCTCATGACCTTTTTGAAAAACACCAGGTTCAGCACCTCAGGCACGTCGATGCCGGTGTCCAGCATGTCCACGGAGATGGCGATCTGGGGTAGCTTTTTCGGGTCGGAGAATTCGTCAATGGCACTCTGGGCGTAGGTCATATAGTTGTCGATGACCTCGGCGTAGCCAGGAAGATGGGGATACTCCTTGCCAAACACCTCCAGAATTTTTTCGGCGTGGCGGTGGTTTTTGGCAAAGATAATGGTCTTGCCCAGCTTCTCCCCATAGTCGATTTTCAGGCCGTTGGTCATCAGCAGGTTCAGGGCCAGACGGATGGTGTCCTCGTTGAACAACCACTCGTTGAGGGCCGAGGATTCGATCCGCTCGGGCAGCTCCCCGTTCTCGTCGGTGAAGGTGGCCTCGTACGCTGCCTTTTCCTCCTCGGATAGGTCGGCGTACGAGATGCCCTCCTCCAGGAATTTCAGTTTGCTCTCCACGGTGAGGAAGTCCACCAGGAAGCCGTCCTTCACCGCCTGGGCCAGTTCATAGCCGTAGGTGGGCACGCCGCTCTCCAGTTCAAAGACTTCGTAGGTGTTTTTGTCGATCTCGTCCTTGGGGGTGGCGGTGAGGCCCACCAGGGGCGCATCGAAGTAGCTGAAAATATCCCGGAACTTGTTGTAGATGGAGCGGTGGGCCTCGTCGCAGATCACCAGGTCGAAGTGGCCCACGGTGAACAGCTTCCCCTCCCCGTCCTTCACTGAGTCGATGCAGTTCATCATGGTCTGGTAGGTGGAAAAGACACAGTGGGCGGTGTAGTTATCCTTCTCCTCGCACAGGTTGGTCACGGAGAGGTCGGGTAGCAGGTTCACAAAGCTGCGCTTGGCCTGGGTGACCAGGGAGTTGCGGTCAGCCAGGAAGAGGACGTTCTTCACCCAGCCGTGCTGGAGAAGTACCTTCACCAGGGCGATGACCGTGCGGGTCTTACCCGAGCCGGTGGCCATGACCAGCAGGGCCTTCCGGCGGTTCTGGGCCAAAGCCTGACAGGTGGCTTTGATGGCCCCCTCCTGGTAGTAGCGGCCCGCGATTTCGTGGTCCACCTGGATGTATTTGAGGCTGGTCCGCATGGCCCGGAGGTTAAAAAGCTTTTCCAGATCTCTCTTGGAGTAGAAGGCAGCTACCCGCCGCTCCGGGTAAGCCCCGTCGTCCAGGCGGGTATCAAAACCGTTGGTAAGGAAGAGCACCGGGCGGCGGCCATATTTCTGTTCCAGCAGGTCGGCGTACAGCTTGGCCTGCTGGCGGCCCTTGGCCGGGTCCACGCAGGTGCGCTTGGCCTCGATAACGGCCAGGGGGCGGTGGGCGTCATCGTAGAGCACATAGTCGGCATAGCCCACCTCGCTCTGGTTGGGCATGCCTGGCAGCTCCACCTCATTGAGCCAGTCCTTCCCCTCGGTCCAGCCTGCGTCGGTGAGCATGGCGTCGATATACAATTTGCGGGTTTTATACTCGGAAAGGTCCAGGGGTTTGGGGGTGTAGCTGGGCTGCTGGGCCTCCCGGCGGGCGGTGAGTTCAGCCCGCAGGTCCTCATTTTCTGCCATAAGGGCGGCAAGGTCCACCTCCGGCGCAGGAGCGGGAGCCGGGGCGGCGGTCTGCTGTTCCAGCAGGGCTGGGTCGAATTTTCCTTGTGTGTAAGTGGTCCCGTAACAATAGGACACATAGTCCATGAAATACCACAGGTTTTCCAGGCACAGCCGGGCCTGTTCCGGGGTAATTTTTTTGCCAGTGTGGGCGGCGGTGTTGCCCGTCTGGCGAATGTACTTGAGGCGCTGCCATAGGTCCCGGTCCACGATGGCCCGGAAATCCTCCGTGTCCATGAGGCTGGCCAGCCGGTCGTCGTAGGGCATGACCAACCCACCGTCCACGGAATACATCCATTTGACGGCAAACTCTACGCACCGGCGGCAGTTCAGCACGCAGGCCGCCGGGTCAATGGCATAGATTTTTTCGGCTGAGACAGCCACCTCTCCGAAGGTGTTAAATTGCGGGTCGGAGAGGAGGAAATCAAAGTTGGTCATAATAAAGTCACCTGTTTACATTGGTCCTCAGCTAAATCATGTAATGTTGTTGCAAGGTTTTCTAAAAAAATCAAATCAACTTGCGGGTGGTATTTGTCATCAAAATGGTACCGCCACTCAGTGAATACTTGCCCTGCCATCTCTAATTTTTGCCGAAATTCATCGTCACCCTTAAAACAAGGGTTCTCTGTAATAGAAGTTTTATTTTGATTCGATAACCGTTCATACAGTTCAGTAAATTTATGGCCATATACTTCGTTTTGGCCATCTGATACAAGTGATTTTAGGTATAACTCGCATGCAAAGGCCATGTTGACAACTGATGGAACAAACCAGTGACCATCATCATTATCATTTTCCAGCCAGTCATCTGGGATAATATCACAGGCAACTCGATGGAATGATTCTCCAGTCCGAAATGTCTCAATTTTATACATCCACCACACCTTCTATTCTCCCATCAGCGGTGTTTTTTTACTCCAGCACTTCTCATTTGAGCTTGACCAGCTGGAGAACGCATATACTCTTTCATTAGAGTAGAAATCACGTCTGTCCCCAATTGATTTTCTAATTCTTTTTGCTTGAGCTCCAGTTGATGCTTATGCTCTAACTCCATTTTTTCTTTTTCCATAGTAAACTTTTCCCGTTCTTTTTCTAAGTCAAGTTCATACTGTTTTTCAATCTTTTGAATATCTGCTTTTGTCTGCTTGCGTGCAACTGCGTAACTTGTTATTCCTGCAATCAAGGCACAGATTACAGAAACGATATATGGTAAATATGTACTCATATCAAACCTCTTCACCCAAAATATTGTTGCATCAGTGCATTCCTCAACATTTCCAGCTTTTCAAGGCTGAAACTAATGATATATCTTGACCTATCGACTTTTTCTATATAACCCTTAAATTCGTATTGCATATCAAGCGGCGGAACCAAAGTAGGCAATCCTTTTAACTGCCGCATATTGATACTTGCAATCCCTGTTGTTTGCTTTGCGCATCTCAAAAAATACTGCTTTGCTTTCTGATGATGTAAAAATTCAGCAAAGTAGGACGAAAGCAGGATGTTTTCATTTAATCGAACACGAAAAATATGATTTTGATGGATACAGTTCTCCAATGGTTGCTGAATAATCGCACCCCGACCAAGTTTATCTGGGTCACCGCCCTCTGTCATAAGTACATCACCTGGCAATAAACGATACTGTTCTATTTCAGCCTTAGTCGCTAAAATTGTTTTTACAGTTGTCCAATCAATATAGCCGTCTTTTACATTTGATACTGCCATGTAAGGAACTTCAATTAGCTCTGTTTCCTTCGTCTTTCTGCCCTTTGTTATTCCGGAAACAATATCTGCCATATCTTCAAGAGGTTGCTCCGGCCAGTTCATTGGATTTAGAACCATGTCCCCAAACATCTCCACAAACCGGGCTTTGACCAGCAGGTCCAGCTTGTCCAGCTGCGCCCGGCGCTTGGCGATCAGGTCGCTGACCTTGTCCAGCGTGGCCGCAATGCGGCGCTGTTCCTCCAATTCTAATCTTGGTATAAGAAAGTCGCCTACATTTTGAAGCGAAACATTGATTTGTGCCACGCCCTGTTGTTGCTTTTCATATTGTTTGCGAACCATTGGTGATTCTAAGGCATACGCGAGAAATGAGTAATCTATTCTACCGTTTGGTACTCGAATAATAGCAAGAGCCTGATTGGTATTCGCAGGCAAAATATCTTCATGCACAATTGCTGTTCTGCCGATGACACCAGCTATAGAGAATAGAATATCGTTTTCTTTGAGTTGCGAGCGATTTAGTTTTTCGTTACATTCTTCACTAATATGAGCAAACTTACTTGAAATAAACTTTCGGTTTTCTGTTATACTCTCAACTTTAACGAAATTGATTCCACACTCTATAAAATCATACCCTACGGATGTTGGTGTCGTTCCTTTAGTGATTTTTGAAGCAATGTCACCTAATCGAATCCATTCCATCACACCATCTCCTCCAGCTCTGCCAGGCCCCTGGTGATCTCCTTCTCCAGCTCGTTGAGGTCAGCCAGAATCTCCTGGGTGGATGGGTACTCCACAGGGACATACTCCACCTTCTTGTACTTGTTGATGGACAGGTCATAGCCGTTGGCGGCGATTTCCTCTTTCGGCACCAGGAAGGACTGCTCGGTGCGCTCTCGCTCCTTCTCTCCTTCCCGGTTATGGAAGCGGGTCACGATGTCGGGGATGTCGTTCTCCTTAACTTCTGTGCGCTTGTCATCCAGGGAGAAGCCGTCGGCCTTCATGTCGTAAAACCACACGTCATCCGTGCCGCCGTGGCCTGTTTTGGTGAACACCAGCACCGCCGTGGACACTCCGGCGTAGGGCTTGAACACCCCGGAGGGCATGGAGATCACTGCCTCCAGCCGGTTGCCCTCCACGATCTCCTTTCGGATATCCTTGTGGGCCTTGGAGGAGCCGAACAGCACCCCGTCAGGCACGATGACGGCGCACCGCCCACCCACTTTGAGCATCCGCAGAAAGAGGGCCAGGAACAGCAGCTCGGTTTTCTTGGTCTTGCACACCTTCAGCAGGTCGGCAGACACGATGTCCGCGTCCAGGCTCCCCTTGAAGGGGGGATTTGCTGATGTTAAGCAAAGACTAAAAAAATATGGGCTGCTCAAGCCCACATAAGTAGGAGCGGCACCCAGTAAACAGGGCCCGCTCCCGCTTTTATTCTGATGTATTCTCCCGTTCAATCAACTTGGCAATCTCATCGGAGAATTGATAGATTATCTCCACCCTCATGCCGCTGAATACATTTACGCGATCAATAAAGAACAGGAGCATTTCGTTGGTCAGCTCGTCCGCAGTCAGCGTCCGGCGAGCCATATCGCAGGTCTCCGTCAATTCACGGTTCCTGCTCTGTGAAAGGGATAAAAGCTCCTTTTCCAGCCGTTCCTTTTCCGCGCTGAGGCTGTCGCTCTCTGCGTTCATCTTATCGCGTTCGATGAGGTATATATCCCTCTGAAGTCTGCCTTCGGCGTATCGTTCGTATGCACTGATCCTACCGACAGATATCTGCTTAAGACGTTTTTCAATCTGTTCCAACCGAAATCTGAGGTTCTCCTCAGTGCCTTCTGTGGAAGCTGCCGCTTCATGCAGATGATCATCTGCATCCACCAGCAGTTGGAGCTTTTCAAGCAGATCATTCTTTACAATACGCTCCAGATCGGCCTCAATGAACCGTTCACCCACTGGGCAGGCAGTTTCTCTGTTGGAGACAGATTTGAAACAGGCGTAGTAAATCACGCGGGAATTTTTCTGCCGCTGCATGATGCGCCCGCAGACGCCGCAGTGAATCAGGCTGCGCAGCAGATACTGATTAGGACTTCGCTCATAGCCCTTGCGGATTTTACGGAACACCTTCTGTGCTTCTTCATATTCGCTTTCGCTTACAATGGCCTCATGACAATCCGGGATGATTTGCCATTCGGATTCATCCGTCCATACCGTCCGAGGATTGTCCAACCCCTTCCAGCGGCGCTGGTTCATAATCATCACACCTGTGTATTCCCGGCGTTTCAGAATCTCCCGCACATTGATGGCGCTCCAACAGGCTTCCTGCGAAGAGGTACGGAACTTTCGGCTGCCGGGATTCATCCGCATAAAATAGGCGGACGGCGTTTCCAGATGATAATCATTCAGGATAACGGCAATCTCCGCCGGCGTTTTTCCTTCCAGCGCCAGGTCAAAAATCTTCCGTACCACAGGCGCAGTATCCGGATTGGGAATGATTTTCCGCTTCGCATTCGGGTCTTTCATGTATCCATAAGGGGCTTGCGAGGCCACAAATTCGCCTTTGCTCTTTCTTGTGCTCATGACAGTTTTGATTTTCTGGGACAGGTCGCGGCTGTAATAGGAATAGACAATGTACTTCATGACCACCTCCATGCCGGCCGTAGAGCCCTTGTAATCATCACTGTCATAACCGTCATTGACTGCAATGAAGCGCACACCCAGGAAAGGAAAAATACGCTCCAGATAATCGCCTATTTCCACATAGTCTCGGAAAAAGCGGCTGAAGTCCTTACAGATGACCACATTGGCCTCGCCGTTTTTCAAGCTTTCGATCATTCGCTCAAAGGAGGGGCGATGTCCGTTGGTGCCGGAATAACCGTCATCGATGAATTCAACCGGTTCATAGTCGTCAAACTCATGGCGGGCACGGATATACCGATACAGAAGTGTGCGCTGATTGGCGATGCTCTCGCTCTCGGTTTTGAATTTCAGGTCATCGTCTGCATCGGACAAGCGAATATACAGATACAATTTCTTCACTGGGGTTCACCTCCTTCCATTTCGTGATAAACAGCTTCGAGCACATCCCGTTCCTCTTGAAAACGGAAGATAATCTCCAACCTGTGCTGGGCATAACCTGTTTTATATACATTGATGTGGTCAATCATAGCCTGTGCAACTTCCGGCGTCAGCTTCCGTGCTTTGCGGATATTCCGAACATTCGCGAGCCATTTGTTTTCGGAAGAAAGCATTCGGTTCAGTTTTGCCAGTTCGATTGACAGCTGATTAAGTCTGGCGCTTTGCTCCTGATACTCTGCATCAAACCGGCCCTTCAGCTCGATATAATCTCCGGCAGATAGGATACCGTCCACATAGTCATTGTAGAGCTGCTCCCGCTTTTTCTGATAACCGGACAGTTTTTCGCTGACTTCCAGCATTTCCTGTTGGAGATCGGTCTGCCTTTGTGTCTGAATGCCGCTGTCTTTCAGCCGCCCGGCAACTTTCTCAAAATCCGCGAACAGGGCAAACTGTGTTTGGATCGCGTTCCAGACAATCGGCGCGAGCTTTTTCTCCGAGATGCCGACGGCAACATCGCAGCGGCCATACTGCTTGTTCCGGCAGTTGTACCGGCCTTCCTTTTTCTCTCCGTGACGGCTGTAACCAAGATTGGAGCCGCAGTGCCCGCACCGGACGATTCCGGTTCTGAAGATCTGCGGATGCTTTTCGCGGTAATTCCGGCTGGCTTCCAGTTTGGCCTCATTCTCG
>SFLH01000004.1 GCA_004554585.1 Clostridiales bacterium
GGCAACGCTCTGGCTCCTCAGGGCACCTCCACCCGCGCGCAGGCCGCCACCGTCCTCATGCGGTTCGTGGGCTGATCCTCCGGGAAGCAACACAAAACCCCATACGCACAACAGGGAGAGGCCTCAGGGCCTCTCCCTGTTCTATTTTGACAGACGGATGACGGTCGGGTATAATGACCCTATCGAGGATCTTAAAAGGAGGGAATTCCATGGAGATGAGAAGAAAAGACCTGGCCGTGACCGACCAGGAGAAACTCGATGAGATGATCCAGCGCTGCGACTGCTTCCGCCTGGCCTTTGCCGACGGCATCCACCCGTACATTGTGCCCCTGAGCTTTGGGTATGTCCGGGACGGGGATAAAGGCAGATTCTATTTCCACAGCGCTGGCGCCGGCCGGAAGGTGGATCTGTGCCGGAAGCTGGGCCGGGCCGGGTTTGAGCTGGACAACGGCGGCCGGGTGAAACCCGATGAGAAGCCCTGTGACTTTTCCGTGGCCTATGAGAGCGTCGTGGGGGAGGGCGCCGTGACGGAGCTGACCGACCTGGAAGAAAAGGCTGCGGGCCTTCAGATCATCATGGAGCACTATAGTCACCGGACGGACTGGGTCTTCCCGGAGAGCGTGCTGGAGCGCACCTGTGTGTTCTGCCTGACGGTGGAAGAGATCAGCGGGCGGGCCCACGGATAAGAGCCCCCAAACAGAACAGGAAAAAGGCGCAGGAAATTCCTGCGCCTTTTCTGGTGAGCTCAGCCCAGCTGCTCCACCAGCTGGACGATGTAGCCGTCGGGGTCTGGAATGAAATAGAAGCGGAGGCTGGGGTTGGGGGACACCGGGGCCGGGATAGAATAGCCGGCCTGACGGAGCCGCTCCAACTGCTGGGCCATGTTTTCCGGCCCAAGGCCCAGGGAGAGACCGGGGGCCGGGGGCACGGGAGGCGGATTGCCGCCGCAGATGAGCTCCAGCTTGGTGCCCTCGGCGGTGCCCAGCATGGCGATCTCCCGGCCGGTGCCCTGGAAGCGCTCCTGCAGGGGAAGGCCCAGCAGGTCGTGGTAGAAGGCCAGACTGCGGTCCAAGTCGGCCACCTGAATGGTGGTCCAGAGGAAGGTCATGAAACAAGCACCTCTCTTTCACGATGGTCTTTGTTCCAGTGTAGCACATCCGGGACCAGGGGGCAAGGGTCAGGTCCGCTGGGCCAGCCAGTGCTTCCAGGTTTGCCACCACTCCACGGCCTTGAAGCGGATGTGATAGGCCTGGTCCTCCTCGCTGATGAGGGCGTAGTCCCCGTGGGAGAGGCCGGCGGCCTGGAGAGAGGTCTCCGTCACGGCCGACAGGCACAGGGAGGGAAAGACCACACACCACCAGTTTTGGCCCTCCGCCTGCCCGATGAGCACCCGCAGAGCCAGGTAGTTGCCGGCGGGGAGGGAAATCGTATCGTAGGTCCGGGTGGGGAACCAAGTCTCTTCCAGGCGGACCTCCACAGGGTAGTCGTACCCCTGGGCCAGGACCTCCGCTCGGGCGGTCTGAGCCAGGGCGTCCAGGTTTTCCTGGAGCAGGAGGGCGGCTTGATCCGCCTGTTCCTGGCCGGCCAGCAGGGCGTCGGCGTGGGCCAGGACCGCGTCCCGAACCTGGAGCTTTAAGGCCTGGTCTTCCTGGCTGTCGGAGTTGGCCAGAACGTGTAGGCGGATGACGTGGTCAGCCAGCTGGGCCTGGGCCGCCTCGGCCCAGAGGGCCGTACAGACCAGAAAGGCCGCGAACAGAGCGGCCGCCCGCCGCCAAACCGTGTGAGAAAATCGAGCAGAACCCATAAAAAACACCGTCCACTTTCCTTGTTGCAGAAAGTATGGACGGTGTTTTTGGGTTTTATACCAGGAAGATTATCCCTGTTTTTGCACCGGCTCGGGCACCGGGACCGGGGGCGCTGGGAGGGGCTGGGCCAGGAAGACCGCCTCTCGGTCCTCCGCCAGGACCTGCTGGGCCTGACGGGCCAGGGCCTCTTGGTCAAAGATGCCAAAGACGGTGGGGCCGCTGCCGCTCATGGCCGCGCCCAGGGCGCCGGACTGGATCATGGCGTTTTTGATGGCCTCGATCTCCCGGCGCTGGTGGGGGGGCAGGACGGCCTCGAAGACGTTGAAGGTCCGCCGGGCCACTCCCAGCAGGTCTCTCTGGGCCAGGGCGGCCAGGACCCCCTTGGTGTCTGGGCGCAGGTGCTTTTTCTTCTTGTCCCACTCCCGGAACAGGGCGGGGGTGGAGATGGAGAAGTGGGGCTTGCACAGGACGATCCAGCAGGGGGGCAGAGGGGGCAGAGAGGTGAGGGTTTCTCCCCGGCCCTGGGCCAGGGCGGTGGTGCCCAGGACGCAGTAGGGCACGTCGGAGCCCACCTCTTCGCCGATTTTGGCCAGCTCTTCCGGGGACAGGCCAGCCTCGGTGAGCACGTTCAGGCCCCGGAGCACAGCGGCGGCGTCACTGCTGCCTCCGGCGGTGCCGGCGCAGACGGGGATGCGCTTTTCAATGGAGATGCGCAGGTCCCGCCAGCGCTGTCCGGTGGCCCGGCGGAAGGCCAGGGCGGCGGCCACGGCCAGGTTGCTTTTGTCGTTGGGTAGAAAGCGCAGGCCGGACTCCGCCCGGATGCCGCCGGGAAAACCCAGATCCAGGCGGATCTGATCGCACAGGGAGACCGACTGCATGACCATCTCCATCTCGTGGTAGCCGTCGGGCCGGGCCCGCAGGATGTCCAGGGTGAGGTTGATTTTGGCCGGGGCGGAAAGGGTCAGCAGACTCACTTGATCTTGCGGGCCTCCAGATAGAAGCGCTTGTCGTGGGCCTCACCCATGGAGAAGGTCTTCCGGGGCAGGGCGCCGTCGAAGATCACCGTGGGGAAGAGCTGGTCCTTGCCCATGCCGGGCAGGAGGAAGCCGATGCTGTCAGGCTGGCTGGCCAGCTGCTCCACCACGTCCTCGCCGTGGATGTAGTCGATCTTGCCGCCGTTCTCCTCCAGATAGCGGTCCAGGAAGGTCTGCAGGGTGCCCACTTCCAGCTGGGCGGTGGGGTTGGGGACGGTGATGACGCCCTTTTCCCCGGGCAGGACGTAGGTGATCTGGTGGCCTTCCCCCTCGCCGTAGTGGGCCCCGGGATAGGCAGCCAAGAAGTCGGCCAGCAGCTTCTTGGGGTCCACACCGAAGAGGACCCGGTGGATGGGTTCAAACTCCAGGGAGTCGTCGTGGAGGTTCACCAGCTCCACCAGGGCGTAGCGGGCGGGATGGGTCTCCTGCTCCTCGGGGGAGAGGGTGGCCTTGAGCTCCTCCCAGCAGGCCTTGGCGGTGGCCAGGGAGTGGTTGCCGTCGCCCATGGCGTAGGTGAGAACGGGCTTGCCCTCGGCGTGGTAGAACTGGGCGAAGCGGTCGGGATCGCCCAGGGCGGTCAGCTGCTGGCAGACCTTTTCTGCCTGCTCCTTGGACAGCAGCCAGCCGGAGACCCGGCCGCCCCGCTCCATAAGGGTGGCGCTGTAGATCATCTGCATCTGCTTTTTGCTCTCCTTGCTCAGCAGGGGCTCGATGATCTTCTTGTCCGGGTCGTCGATGAGGACCATGATGTGGGGCAGCTCGATGGGGGCATTCTTGCGAACCTTCATCCGAGGCGGGATGCGGGAGAGCACGGTGCCCTCGGTGGCCCGGATGGGGGTGCCGGAGCCCTTTTCATAGCTGTACTGCTCCAGATCCAGCTTGCCAATCAGGCCCAGACGGGTCTTGCCGCTGTCCAGCTTGCGCTCGAGCAGAAGCATGGCGTTTTCAATCTCCTTCAGCCGGCCTTCTTCCAGGTAAGCTTCCATGGTGTGGTTGATCTTCTCGATCTCCTCTTCCACGTTGTCGCTCTCCAGCTTGCTCTCCGGCAGGATCAGGCGCAGGGTGGAGGGGGCGTCGCCCACATACTCGTCCACCCGCTGCCAGTACTCCGGCTGAGAGGTGTACTGGTCGCAGGCCACCACGGCCCACTTGGTCAGGCCGCAGTCGTGGGGCAACAGGATGTTTGCCGGGGAAAAAGCAGTCTCGTTCATGGGGAAAGTCCTCCGTTCTATAGTTTTGACATTGGTCAGATTAGAGAAGCTCAAAGAGCTTGTTCATCAGCACAGGCGCGCCGGCGGCATAGGCCGGACCCTTCAAGCCGGATTTCTCACAGTAGGGCAGGCCCAGGCCGGTGTTCTTCCGGCTGTCGTAGAGCAGGTAGGGCACCGGGTCGCCGTCGTGGCCCCGGGTGGCGGTGAGGGTCTTGTGGTCGGAGAGGATGAGCAGCCGGTAATCGGTGCCCTCGGCCTCCAGGGCCTGGGTGATGGGGCCCACCACCCGGCTGTCCAGCCACTCGATGGCCTGGAGCTTGCCGGGCAGGTCCCCGTTGTGGGTGCACTCATCGGGGGCCTCCACGTGGACGGCCACGAAGTCCTTGCCGCCCCGTAGCTCCTCCAGGGCGGCGGCCGCCTTGCCCTCGTAGTTGGTGTCCAGCTCGCCGGTGGCCCCCTCTACCTCCCGGATGTCCAGGCCGGACAGGCGGGCGATACCGAAGCACAGGGGGACGGCGGAGATGACGGTGCCGGTCTTGTGATACTTGTCCCAGAAGGAGTCCAGGGCCACGGCGCTGCCCTCGGCCCAGAACCAGACCCCGTTGGCGGGGAGTTTCCCCTCTGCCCGGCGCTGCTCGTTGATGGGGTGGTGGTCCAGCACCTGGTGGGCCAGCTTCATAAGCTGCTTGAGCACGGCGGCGTTATCGTTTCCCGAGGGGAGCAGGGGGCCAATGACCTCCCCCAGATGGTCGTGGGGCGGGATGAGGGAGATGCCTGCGATGGAGGCCCCGGACTGCACGGCGATGTGGCGGAAGGAGGGGGCCGGGTGGATCACCATGCCCGCCTTCTGGGCGGCCTGCTGGAAGACCGGGTCCTGAAAGAGGTCAGTGACCAGCTGGATGGACTGCTCAGCTTCAATAGACCCGCCGGAGTGGGAGAGGATCTTCTTTTCCTCAAAGGGCAGGTCACTGTCCTCATAGGCCACCATATTGCACCGGTAAGAGATGTCCCCGGGCTGCAGCTGAATGCCGGTGGCAGCGGCCTCCAGCGGGGAGCGGCCGGTGTAGCAGAGGTTGGGGTCGGCCCCGAAAATGGACAGGATGGCGGTGTCGCTGCCGGCGGGTAGGCCGGCGGGACAGTTGACCACGCTGCCCACCTCGCCCTTGGCGGCCAAGGCGTCCATGACGGGAATCTGGGCGTGCTGCAGGGGGGTCTTGTTATCCAGGTCAGGCACGGGGTTGTCCGCCATGCCGTCACCGATGATGAGAATGTATTTCATGGGGTCTCCTTTCGGGGAAAGAATTTATGGTTCCTGGTCGGCATCGGGCTGGCCGATGAGCTCCTTCCAGTATTTTTGTTCTTGAATGGTGCCCGCCTGGGCGTCCAACAGGTTCAGAATGAGGGTGTTGGACAGTAGAAAGCCCTGGGGGGTAAAATGCCAGCGGTGGTCGGTCTGCTCGGCCCAGTGGTGGTCCTCAAAGAACTCCAGCTGCCGGACAATGGGCTCAAAGTCTAGGCCGAACTTTCGGCGGTACTCCCATTCCTCGATGCCTCGCACGGTGCGCATGCGCAACAGCAGATATTCCCGGGCCTGCTCCGGCGGGGGAACGGGCTGGACATCCTCCAGTTGGGCTGCCCCGGCGGCAATGGACTGAATGTACCCTTCCAGATCTCGGGGATAGGCGTAGCGTTGGCCGCCGAAATAGGAGTGGGCCCCGGGGCCGAAGCCCACATATTCCCGGCCCATCCAGTATTTCAGGTTGTGGCGGGACTCCTTGCCGGGCTTGGCGAAGTTAGAGATCTCGTACTGCCGGTATCCTCGCTGGCGCAGCAGAGCGGCGGCCCGCAGGTAGAAGTCGGCCTGGAGATCCCCGTCCGGCAGCTGCAAACCCTGGGCCACCTGACGGGCCAGAGGGGTGTTTTCCTCCACCTTCAGGCCATAGCAGGACAGATGCTCCGGGGCCAGGTCCAGGGCCCGCTCCAGGGTGTTGGTCCAGTCCTCCATGGTCTGGCCGGGCAGCCCGTAGATCAGGTCCAGGCTGAGGTTTTCGATCTTGGCCTGGCGGATGTCCGAGACCGCCTGGACCACCTGACGAGGAGAGTGGACCCGGTGCAGGCAGCGCAGCTGCTGGCCGTCGGCGGACTGCATGCCCAGGGAGATTCGGTTCACCCCCGCCCGGCGCAGCCGGGCGATGGCCTTGGGGTCCACGCTGTCGGGGTTGCACTCCACGGTGATCTCCGCCTGGCGGCTGATGGTGCACAGGCGCTGGATGAGAGACAGCAGCTCCCGCAGCCGTTTGTCCCCATAATAAGAGGGGGTGCCGCCGCCAAAGTAGATGGTGTCCACCACCCAGCCCTTGAGCTTGGGGGCGAAGGCGCGCAGATGGGTGAGCAGGGCCTTTTGGTAGCGGCTCATCTGCTCTTCCTGGCCGGCCAGGGAGTAAAAGTCGCAGTAATCGCACTTGCTCTTGCAGAAGGGAATGTGGAGATAGATTCCAATGGTATTGGCCATGACGGTTCCCCCCAATTGCCCATAGAAGGATGGATTCTCTCTTATTATACGCATCTTTGAGACAGATGGCAAGAGAAAGCGAAAAGGGCGTGACGTTCTGGTGTATCAACATCCTGCGGAGAAGGGAATGGACACTGACGGACGGCAGGGCGCCGGGACCCGACAGACAGGGCCCCGGGCGGACAAAAAAACGGAGGGCTGACGGACGTTGTCAGCTCCTCCGGTTTGGTGTATAATAGGCGGGATTTATTCCCGCGCCAGCCATTCCTGGATGGGGGCCAGGGTGTCAAAGTCGATGTAGTTGACTGCGCCGCCGTAGCTGTCCAGAATGGCCTGGGTGTCCTCCGAGCGCGCCTCTTCCGGGGTGCGGCGGAGCATGGCGCAGAATCCCTTCATCATCACCCGGTGCTTCAGGCTCAGCTTGGCGTAGTCGATGGCCCCCCGCAGGTGGACGTGGGTGGTGCGCACGAAGATACCGGGGGAGAGCTCCTTGGCCAGGGCCTCCCGGATGCGCAGCAGGTTGTCCTCGTCGTCCGGGTCTACCAACCCCACCGTGGCCACCAGCAGGCGGAAGGGGTGGTCGGTGGGTAGGCGGCGGGCGGTTTTGGCCAGCCCCGTGGTCCGCCCGGCGTAGAGACTGCCGATGTAGACGATGGTGTCAAAGGGACCGAAGTCCCGCACTTCCTCCCAGGAGACGGCGGGCAGGCCGGTCCGTTCCTCCAGAGCCTGGGCGTACTGCTGGGCGGCGCCGTAGTGGCTGCCGTAGAGAATGATGCCGTTCATTGAGCTTCCTCCTTTTCTCGGGTCAGGGCCATGAGCTCAGCTTCCGTGGCGATCTCCCTGGGATAGGGAAAGGTCCTGGCCATGGGATCAAATTGGGTTTGTGTTTTCTACACCTGCGGGCGGTCCCCGCCTAGGTTTTGCAGGATGCAGGGGGAGACGGCCGTCTGCGGAGACCATCAGGCCCTGGCCGGGCACACAGGAAAATGGATGGCCGGCGAGGAAAGAGGAAAACGTCATGAGGGTCTCCTGGACGGGGAATTATTGCTTATCAGTGTATCACAAATCCCAGTCTATGGAAAGAGAAATCCCGCAGAAAAGAGAGAAGGTGAGGGCGGTGCGCCGCTTGACAATGCCAATTGGCCCAGCCCAAGAGGGTACGGCTGTCCAGACCATCCTGCGCCGGGAGCTGGGCCTGTCCGCCGCGGCGGTCCGCCGGGCCAAGACGCTGGCTGAGGGAATTCTGCTCGACGGCGTCCCAGTCTTTACCAATGTACGGGTCATGGCCGGCCAGATCCTCTCTGTGGCCGTGGGGGACCAGTCGGGCAGCGACCAAATCGCCCCCGTTCCCGGCCCCTTGACCATCGTCTATGAGGACGAAGACCTGGTGATCGTGGACAAGGCCGGCGGCGTGGCGGTCCACCCCAGCCAGGGGCATTATGGGGACACCTTGGCTAACTTCCTGATGGCCCACTACGCTGCCCAGGGGCTTGTGGCCGCCTTCCACCCGGTCAACCGTCTGGACCGGGGGACCTCGGGCCTCATGGCGGTGGCCAAGCACGCCCACGCCCACGAAAAACTCCAGGAGCAGCTGCAAAACGGACGACTTCAACGGACCTATCTGGCGGTGTGCGAGGGGGTCCCTGTCCCCTGGCGGGGGTGTGTGGACGCCCCCATCGCCCGGGCGCCGGGGTCGGTGCTCCGGCGGCAGGTCTGCCCCCAGGGGGCCGAGGCCCGGACCCATTATGAGGTGCTGCAGACAGGCAGCGGCCGGGCCTTGGTCCACTTGCGCCTGGACACCGGGCGGACCCACCAGATCCGGGTCCACCTGGCCCACTTGGGCTGTCCCCTGGCGGGGGATTTCCTCTATGGCACCGAGCTGCCCCAGCTGTCCCAGCGGTTTGCGCTGCACTCGGCGGCAATCCAGCTGTGCCAGCCGGTGACCGGACAGCCCCTTTCCTTTTCCTCCCCGCTGCCCGCTGCCCTGGAGGATTTGTTGATGGCAAACGAGAAAGAATAGGAGATATCGATGACAGAACCCTTGTCCATGCTGCCCATCCCCCTGCTCCAATGGTACCAGGAGCACGCCCGGGACCTGCCCTGGCGGCGTTCCCCGACGCCCTATCGGGTGTGGGTGTCCGAGATCATGCTCCAGCAGACCCGTGTGGGGGCGGTGCTGGGCTATTTTGCCAACTTCATGACGGCCTTCCCCACGGTTCAGGACCTGGCCGCCGCCCCGGAGGACCAGCTGATGAAGCTGTGGCAGGGGCTGGGCTACTACAGCCGGGCCCGGAACCTGCAAAAGGCCGCTCGGCAGATCGTGGCGGACCACGGGGGAATCTTCCCCACAGAGTACCAAGACATCCGCGCCCTGGCGGGGGTGGGGGATTACACGGCGGCGGCCATCGCCTCCATTTGCTACGGCCAGCCGGTGCCGGCGGTGGACGGCAACCTTTTGCGGGTGGCCGCCCGGGTGATGGGGGATGCCGCCGACATCACCACCACCCAGGGGAAACGCCACTTCACCGCCGCCCTGCAAAAGGTGATCCCCCTGGACCTGCCCGGCCAGTTCAACCAGGCCATGATGGACCTGGGGGCCACCGTCTGCCTGCCCAACGGCGCGCCCTTGTGCGCCCAGTGTCCCGCGGCGGACTTCTGCCGGGCCCATGGGGAGGGCCGGGAGCGGGAGCTGCCCGTCCGCCCGGCCAAAAAGCCCCGGCGGGTGGAGGAGCGGGAGGTTTTCCTGATTTTTTGCCAAGGGAAAGTGGCCCTTCGCCGCCGCCCGGCCAAGGGCCTGCTGGCGGGGCTGTGGGAGTATCCCAACGAGCTGGCCCCGGCGGCGGACTTCCCGGCGGCCTGGGGCCTGCCCGGAGAGGGAGCCTTTGCCGGCGCGGGAAAGCATATCTTTACCCATGTGGAGTGGCGCATGACCGCCCGGCGCTGGGACCTGACAGACCCCGCCCTGCCGGCGGGCTGGGTGTGGGCTGGACGGGAGGACCTGGCTCGGGATTACCCCATCCCCAGCGCCTTCGCGCCCTTTCAGCAGGTTGTCCAGGAGGGAATACGATGAGAAGTTTGGTTCACGATCCCACCCACTGCGTCCTCTGTCCCCGCCGGTGCGGCGGAGACCGGACGAAAGCCGCCGGCCGCTGCCGGATGCCCGAGGCCCCCGTGGTGGCCCGGGCGGCCCTCCATCACTGGGAGGAGCCCCCTCTCTCCGGCACCCGAGGGGCGGGCACGGTTTTCTTTTCCGGTTGTTCCCTGGGGTGCGTGTTCTGTCAGAACGACAGCATCAGCCAGCAGGATTTCGGCAAAGAGATCTCCGTGAGCCGCCTGCAGGAGATTTTCCACGAGCTCATCGCCGCCGGGGCCCACAACATCGACCTAGTCAATCCCACCCACTATGCCCAGGTTGTGGCGGAGGCCCTGGAAGAGCCCCTGCCCGTGCCAGTGGTGTGGAACAGCGGGGGCTATGACCGGGTGGAGACTCTCCGGGCGCTGGAGGGGAAGATTCAGATTTATCTGCCCGACTTCAAATACCCTGACGCCCAGGGGGCGAAGGACTACGCCGGGGCGGCGGATTACCCGGAGACGGCCAAGGCGGCCATCCAGGAGATGGTCCGCCAGACGGGCCCCTATCAGATGGATGAGAATGGCATACTCCAGCAGGGGGTGATTCTGCGCCATCTGCTCCTGCCGGGCCGGCTGGCCCAGGCCAAAGAGGTGATGGACTGGGCGGCGGAGACCTTCCCGCCCCACACCATCCTCTTCTCCCTCATGAGCCAGTATACCCCCTGGGGCCGCGCGGCGGAGATTCCGCCCCTGGACCGCCGCCTGCGCAAAAGCGAGATTCGGGCGGCCGTCGCCTATTTGGAGAATCTGTCTCTGGATGGGTTCTCCCAGGGGGTGGAGGCCGCCCAGGCCGAGTACATCCCGGCTTTCGACCTGACGGGAGTGGAACGGGCGGCGCCAAACCCATAAAATTTTGCGAACCCATGCATAACAGCCCCATTCGCTGTCAAGAATAGGCTTCGAAGACGAGCTTCCCCCGGGAAGTCATCGACAATTCGCACACAGCGCATGGAGGGTTTCGTGATGAAACAAAAACCTACTCAGCACAAGCTGGGCGGCTTCATGGAGGGCAAGGGCTACTACATAGTCCTGTTCCTCTGCATTGCCGCAATTGGAATTTCGGGCTATTTTCTGTTCCGGGGGCTTTTCGCTCAGCCGGAGGGGTTTGGGTCAGAGCAGACCGCCGTGGTCAGCGGCCAGGCGGAGATGACCCAGGACCAGGACAACCAGCAGGCCGTCCCGCCTGCGGCGTCCGAGGAGGATGCTGCCGCTGCGGCGGACCCCCAGGAGGACACCGCCGCCCAGGAGGCTCCGGCGGCCCAGGAAGACACTGCCAGCCCCGATGAGGAGGCAGCCGCTTCTTCCGCCTACGTCTGGCCGGTGGAGGGCAGCGTAGATCGGGATTTCAGTCTGGAAGTCTTCGCCTATGACGCCACCATGGGAGACTGGCGCACCCACGACGGCATCGACATCACCGCCCCGCTGGGCACCCCTGTGGCCGCCTGTGCCAAGGGGACCGTCACCGACGTGAGCACCGACGACATGATGGGCGTCACCGTCACCATCGACCACGGCAAGGGCATGGAGAGCGTCTACTCCAACCTGGCCGAGACGGTGGAGGTCCAGGCGGGCTCTGAGGTGGAGGCCGGCACGGTCATCGGGGCCGTGGGCACCACCGCCATCTCCGAGAGCGCCGACGCCAGCCACCTCCACTTCTCCCTGCGGGAGTACGGCGTGACCATCGATCCGCTCAACTACCTGCACTGAGGAAGAAAAACCTTCTGCACAGCAGCCCCCCTGGCCCCTTGCGGCCAGGGGGGCGCTTCTGCGCTTTAGGACTGCCCGCGCCGCCTACGGACCAGAAAACGCCGCTGGATGCCCTCGGGGCCTTGACAGGGGAGAGAGGGTGTGTGTGCCATGATGAAAAAACAATGAGACCCAGGGCGGGCAGGCGAAAAGGAGCCTGCCTGCTGATGGGGAAGAAAGGGGCATATGAGGATGTGGGAAGGCCTGTGTGCCCGGCGGGGGACCTTGATCGCGACCACCATTGTCCCGCTGCTGCCGCTGCTGGGGGGACGGTTTTGTGGAACCGCCTGCCGGAGCAGATGCCCATCCACTTTGGCCTGGATGGGCAGGTGGACGGTTATGCCGGCAAGGCCTTTGGGGTGCTTGCCCTGCCCTCGAGTCAGGTAGCGGCTCAGGCGGCAGTGGTGCTGCCCGCCTTGGTTGTGATGGTGGCAGTGCCCACCGCGGCTTCTTACCGCTATGCCCGGCGTCACTGAGAGAAGGACAAAGAAACACAGACAGCCCCATGACCGGCAGAGCCCGGTCATGGGGCTGTTTTTTGAAAAAATCACCTGGAGAGGTTGGAAACCCGCTGACCCAGCTGGATGTAGGGCAGGCCGGGGGCTGGGGTCCTTTCGGCCAGCCCCCGGTCATCGAAGCGGTGGTAGTTGGGGGCAGGGGCGATGCGGAGGTCTACAAAGGGGATGGGCAGGCCGGGAGAGGTGTAGAAACTCTTCCCCTGCTGAAGCTGGAAGTGGAGGTGGGGCTCGGTGGTGTTGCCCGAGTTGCCGCACTGGGCCAGCTTCTGGCCTCGGACCACCCGCTCCCCCACGGCCACGGAGATGCTCCCGGGGCGCAGGTGGGCCAGCAGGGAGTGCTCTCCGCCGCCGTGATCCAGAAGGATGTAGTTGCCCCGCAGGTCCCGGGCCTTGCAGACCGCGGCCCGCTTTGGCGTGATGGGGCTGTCGGGCTGCCCGGTTAAGACCTCCGCCACCACCCCGTCCGCCGGGGCC
The DNA here is from genome assembly GCA_004554585.1 of Clostridiales bacterium. GTDB lineage: Bacteria > Bacillota > Clostridia > Oscillospirales > Oscillospiraceae > Evtepia. The sequence continues at coordinate 12,433 of SFLH01000004.1, forward strand.
AGAATGTCCTCGCCGTAGCAGAAGAAGGACGTGGGATTGGTCTCGTCTCCCTGGAAGCTGCGCCCCTCTAGGTCTAAGATGACAAAGTCATAGGCATAGCGCTGGGTGGGCACGTCCCAGGAGTGGGAAGTCTCCTGGGTGACCCCGCCGCTGGCCACGGTCCAGGCACCGGAAAAGGGGAGAGAATACCGGCGGAGCGAGCGGTCATCCGCCGGGCTGGGGAGTCTGCCGTGGTACCGGTTTTCTAGGACGACCAGCCCGCCCATCTGTTTCAACATCTGCCAAAGGAGGGGGAGGTTCATGGGGTGCCTCCCGGGGGCTTGAGAAAGTCCCCTTTGAAAAAGTTCTTGCCCCCCAAGGGCTTGGCCGTCAGCCGGAAGAGGACGCAGCCGTCGGGGCAGACCAGGTCCTTGGTGTACCGGCCGCTGCCGCCTACGTTGGTCAGGTCCCCGCCGCTGCGGATGGCTTCCATCAGGGGAAAGAGCAGAAGCATGGTTTTGGAACAGATGCCCTGGCCGTCCTGGTTCACCGGGCAGCCGTAGGTGCAGGTGTACCGATCCCCCACCTCCTCGCCGTTGCGGCAGTACCCCACAGTGTCCTCTCCCCGGAGAAAGCCGGTTACGTCGATCTGAAATTCGTATTCTTCCTCAACCCATTTCTTCATGGGATACCTCCTGTTCTCCGCGGCAGGGTGGGAGCTCATCCTCTGCCCTTTGTTCCCGCCGCTGGCGGCGGTACTGGGTGGGCAGGACCTGGAAGGTCTGGCGAAAGACGGCGGAAAATTTGCTCTGGTTCTCATAGCCTACCTGCTGGGCGATTTCCCCCACGCTCTGGTCGGTCTCGGCCAGCAGGCGGGCGGCCTGTTGCATCCGGTGGGCCTTCATGTGGGCGGCGATGGGCTGGCCATATACCGCCTTAAAGACCGCTTTCAGGGTGGAAGCGTTCAGGTGATGCGCCTTGGCCAGAGCTTCGATGGTCACCCGCTGCTCCGGGTGGGCCAAGAGCTGGTCGTGGATGGTGCGCACCAGCTCCACCTGCTGGGACTGATACTCCTGGCTGCCGCCCGCCGCTGGGGCGGGCAGGCGAGAGAGGTACAGGAGAAGCTCCTGGGCCTTCAGGGTATAATAGGGCGTGCGGACCTCCTCCGGCAGGTCGTACAGGGGCAGGAAGATGTGGTCCAGTTCCCGCCGGGCGGGCAGGGCCGCCGGCCGCCCCTGGGGACAGAAGGCCTCCAGCAGCGCCTGGGGAGCCAGCCCCGCCAACGCCTGGGGCGGCTGGGCTGCCAGGACGTCCGGGTCCAGGGACAGGGAGAAACCCTCGTAGTGCTCCAGCGGAAAGCGAAGGACCGACTGGGCACAGCAGGCCATGGGGTGCAGAGCCAGGTCGCCGGGGCCCAGATAGAGGGTCAGCCCGTCCGCCATCTCCCAGCCCACCCGGCCGCGCCGGCAGTGGGTGAGCTCCAGTGCCGCCGCCTTGGGCGGGTGGTGGTGGGCCAGCGCCTCCCCCTGGACCACCAGCCGGGTGAAGGTCAGGCCGGGGAAGAGGGGATAGACCTGGGCCAAGGCTCTCCCGGCCTGCCCCAGAGGGTGGCAGACCGGGGCCTGACCGGGGGTGCAGGTCATCTGCTGCCCCGGGGGCACCTGGGCCAGCTCCTGCCGGATGATATCCTGCCAGTTCTCCTGCATGGCGGGGCCTCCTTTCCGGGTTTGTATGGGTCATTTTACCACAGCCCAGCGGGGGCGGGCAAGAGAATGGCCGCTCCATTTGGAAGGGCTTTTCCTCCAAACGGGAGAAGGTCCCGCCGGCGCGTTGCTTTTTCCCGCTGCCGTGCTATCATGGGGCACAACCGAGAAACCCCAGTCCCCTTCGGGCGGACAAGAAAGGAGCCCTTTTATGAGAAAGACCTATAGAATCGACGTAGACTGTGCCAACTGCGCCAACAAGATGGAGCAGGCCGCCAACAAAACCCCCGGCGTCAAGGAGGCGGTGGTGAACTTCATGACCCTGAAGATGAACGTGGAGTTTGAGGAGGGCCAGGACCCCAAGGCCGTTATGGCCCAGGTCCGGACCAACTGCAAGAAGGTGGAAGACGACTGCGAGATTTTCCTGTGATTTTCAACGGCGCCCTCCTGCTGTGACTGGCAGGAGGGCGCGAGACAAACGGGGAGGGGAGACCATGAACAAGAAACAAAAGACCATGCTGGGGCGCATCTTGGTCTCAGCGGCCCTGATGGTGGGGCTTGCCTTCGCCCCCCTCACCGGCTGGCCTCGCTTTGCCGCTTACCTGGTGCCCTACCTCATCATCGGCCATGACATCCTGCGCAAGGCGGCCAAGGGGATCAAAAACCGCCAGGTGTTTGACGAGAGCTTCCTCATGGCGGTGGCCACCCTGGGGGCCATCGCCCTGGCCCTCACCGAGGACGGGGACTACACCGAGGCCATCGCCGTCATGCTCTTCTACCAGGTGGGAGAGTGGTTTCAGAGCTACGCGGTGGGCAGGAGCCGCCGGAACATCAGCCAGCTCATGGACATCCGTCCCGACTACGCCAATGTGGAGCGGGACGGCCAGGTGGTCCAGGTGGACCCGGATGAGGTGACGGTGGGCACGGTGATCCTGGTCCAGCCGGGGGAGAAGGTCCCCCTTGACGGTGTGGTGGTGGAGGGGTCCTCCACCTTGAACACCAGCGCGCTGACCGGGGAGAGCCTGCCCCGGCAGGCCGCGGCGGGGGAGGAGGTCCTCAGCGGCTGTGTGAACCTGACGGGCCTGCTGAAAATTCGGACCACCAAAGAATTTGGGGCGTCCACTGTTTCCCAAATTCTGGACCTGGTGGAGAATGCCAGCTCCCGGAAGTCCCGCTCGGAGGCCTTCATCACCAAGTTTGCCCGGGTCTATACCCCGGCAGTGTGTGGGGCGGCCCTGATGCTGGCGGTGCTGCCGCCGCTGATCCGCCTGGGCGCCTTGGGGCTGGCCCCGGCCTGGGGAGACTGGCTCTACCGGGCCCTGACCTTCCTGGTCATCAGCTGCCCCTGCGCTCTGGTCATCAGCATCCCTCTGAGCTTTTTTGCCGGCATCGGCGGAGCCAGCAAGGCCGGGGTGCTGGTGAAGGGCTCCAACTATTTGGAGGCCCTGGCCCAGACTTCCTGCGTGGTCTTTGACAAGACGGGCACCCTCACCCAGGGGGTATTCCAGGTGGTGGGCATCCACCACGCCGCCCTGCCGGAGGAGAAGGTCTTGGAATACGCGGCCTTGGCCGAAAGTGCCTCCTCCCACCCTATCAGCAAGAGCCTGCGCCAGGCCTGCGGCAAGGACCTGGACCGCTGCCGTGTAACGGATATCCAGGAGATCTCTGGCTGCGGGGTGATGGCCCAGGTGGACGGCATCCCCGTGGCCGCGGGCAACGAGAAGCTCATGGCCCAGGTGGGGGTCCAGGCAGAGCCCTGCCGGCAGGTGGGTACGGTGGTCCATTTGGCCGTAGACGGGGCCTACGTAGGCCATATCCTGGTGGCCGATGTGCTCAAACCCACCGCCAAGCAGGCCATGGCCGACCTGCGGCGAGCGGGGGTGGAACAGACCGTCATGCTCACCGGCGACAGGGAAGAGGCAGCCCGGCAGGTGGCCAGGGAAGTGGGGGTGGACCAGGTCCACAGCCAGCTGCTGCCCGGGGAAAAGGTGACCTGGGTGGAGCGGCTTCTGGCCGGCCTGCCGCCCCGGAAAAAGCTGGCTTTTGTGGGCGACGGCATCAACGACGCCCCTGTGCTGGCCCGGGCGGACATTGGCATTGCCATGGGGGCTATGGGCTCCGACGCGGCCATCGAGGCCGCTGACGTGGTGCTCATGGACGACGACCCGAGAAAGATCGCCAAGGCCATCCGCATCTCGAGAAAATGCCTGGGCATCGTCTCTCAGAACATCGTCTTTGCCCTGGGGGTCAAGGGGGTGTGCCTGGTGCTGGGCGCTCTGGGTATCGCCAACATGTGGCTGGCCATCTTCGCCGATGTGGGGGTAATGATTCTGGCGGTGCTCAATGCCATCCGGGCCCTGTTTGTGCAGAAGCTGTGACCTGGCCGCGCGCAAAGAGAAAAGCACCCTGCCGCCCCCTTGGGGGCGGCAGGGTGCTGTATCTCAGGGCTTTTTGGCCTCTTTCGGCTCTTCCACGGCGTTTTTTTTGCTCCGGCGCTCCAGTTCTCGGGCTGCCTCCTGCTCCACCCAGAGCAGGAACTCCACGCTGTCCATGTCGTGAAGGGGATTGATCCGGGGCTCCTCGTCGTCTGCCGCCGGTTCGGGCTCCTCCTCCTGGGGCAGGATGCCCAGGGAGAGCAGGTCAAAGTCGTCGGGAGAGTGCAGGCCGCTGACGCCGTCAGGGAACTTGTCCATGGGGGATACCTCCTGGGATGCAGTGAATTTGGCCCCATTTTAGCACACAAAGGGGCCGTTGTCACGGGATTTCTCCCAGCCAGCCGGGAAGAATTTGTGGAGAAAGCCCGAAAAAATCCCTTGACAAACGGCATTAAATCCCGTACCATATAGGGCAACCAGAGATAGAGGCGCGTTGCATCATCAGTACCCGACGCCAATGCCGTGCAGGGCAGGCCCGGGGAAAGGGATGGACGCCGAAGGCGGTCTTCGCTGCAAAGGAGGCCGAACTGGGCGGGCAAACTAAGAGTTGCCCGACTGTCGCAAATGGTAAAGTTTGCGGAGGGCTATCCTTGATACAGTCACCCCTGACGCGACCCGTCCGTGGTGCATGTGATGTTATCAAGCAGCTATCCCCGCATAGCTTGCTTGATTTTTTTGTTGCCTTTTTCGGCGGCAGGGAGATTGGGCAGGACATCGTATTATGCAGGAGGAACCTACTATGAAGAACTCGACTCCCATTTTCCGCGGCATCGCTACCGCACTCATCACCCCTACCACCCCCACCGGCGTGGACTACGACCGCCTGGCCAAGCTCATCGACTGGCAGATCGCCCAGGGGATCAACGCCCTGGTCATCTGCGGTACCACTGGTGAGAGCTCCACCCTCACCGATGCTGAGCACCGCAAGGTCATGGCCTATGCCTGCGAGTATGTCAACGGCCGGGTCCCCGTCATCTGCGGCACCGGCTCCAACGAGACCGACTACTCCGTGGAGCTGACCAAGAGCGCCTGCGCCTCTGGCGCCGACGCCGTGCTGGTGGTCACCCCCTATTACAACAAGACCACCCAGAAGGGCCTGGTGACCATGTACAACACCATCGCCGATGCCAGCACCAAGCCCGTCATCCTCTATAACGTCCCCTCCCGCACGGGCATCGGCATCGACCCGGCCACCTATGTGAAGCTGGCCGAGCACCCCAACATCGCCGCCATCAAGGAGGCCAACAGCGACATCTCCAAGATCGTGGAGACCTTCTCCCTGGTGGGCGACAAGCTGGACATCTACTCCGGCAACGACGACCAGATCGTGCCCATCCTGTCTATGGGCGGCCAGGGCTGCATCTCCGTGCTGTCTAACGTCATCCCCGCCCAGACCGTGGCCATCACCGACAAGTTCTTTGCCGGGGATGTGGCCGGCTCTGCCCAGCTGCAGTGCCAGTTCATGCCCCTGGTCCGCTCCCTCTTCTGCGAGAGCAATCCCATCCCCGTCAAGGCCGCCATGGCCGCCATGGGCTTCTGCGAGAACTATCTCCGTCTGCCTCTGGTTCCCATGGAGGAGGACCACTATCAGGTCATGCTCCAGCGCATGCGGGCTCTGGGCATCCAGGTGTAAGAGAAAGGAAGCGTTCCTATGAATATCATCGTCAACGGCGCCGCCGGACGCATGGGTCAGCAGGTCTGCCGCCTGCTGGCCGAGCAGGGCCACACCCTGGCCGCCGCGGTGGACCGGGCCGGCGGGGAGGGCTTCTGCGCTGCCCTGGCCGACTACACCGGCCCGGCGGACGTGGTCATCGACTTCTCCTTCCACGAGGGCGTGGGGGAGCTGGTGGACTACTGCGTGAGCCGGAAGCTGCCCCTGGTGGCGGCCACCACCGGCTACACCCCCGAGGAGTTCCAGCGTCTGGAGGCGGGGGCCAAGGAGATTCCCATCTTCCAGTCCTACAACATGTCCATCGGCGTGGCCCTGCTGGCCAAGCTGGTGGGCCAGGCGGCAGCCATCTTCCAGGGCTGTGACGTGGAGATCGTGGAGGCCCACCACAACCGCAAGGCCGATGCCCCCAGTGGCACCGCCTTGCTCCTGGCCGATGCCGTGAAAGCCAAGCGCCCGGATGCGGAATACGTCTTCGGCCGCTCCGGCCAGCACAAGCGCCAGCCCAACGAGATCGGCATCCACGCCCTGCGCATGGGCAACGTGGTGGGAGAGCACGAGGTGATCTTCGCCACCGACAACCAGACCATCACCCTCAAGCACCAGGCCCACGACCGGGCCCTCTTCGCCGAGGGCGCCCTGGCGGCGGCCCACTTTGTGGTGGGACAGCCTGCCGGCCTGTACCACATGGACCACCTGCTGGGCCTGTGAGGGCAGAGAGAAACCATAGAAAGACAGGAATGACCTATGTTATACGACAATCTGGGCATCAATGACCAGGGCCATCTGACCGTGGGCGGGCTGGATACCGTCCGGCTGGCCGAGAAATTCGGCGCCCCCCTGTACGTGCTGGACGAGGACCGGGTGCGGGAAAACTGCCGCACCTATGTTCAGGCCATGGCCCAGTATCTGCCCGAGCACTCCATGCCGCTGTTTGCCGGCAAGGCCCTGTGCTTCAAGGGCCTCTACCCCGTGCTGGAGGAGGAGGGCATGGGGGCGGATGTGGTCTCCCCCGGGGAGATCTACACCGCCCTGGCTGGAGGCTTCCCGGCGGACAAGCTCTACTTCCACGGCAACAACAAGACCGACGAGGACATCGCCTACGCCCTGGACAATGGGGTGGGCTGCTTCATCGTGGACAACCACCAGGAGTTGGAGGCCCTGGACCGGGCGGCCGCCCAGCGGGGCAAGCGTCAGCGGGTGCTGCTGCGGGTGACCCCCGGCATCGACCCCCACACCCTCCAGGCCATCAACACCGGGCGCATCGACTGCCAGTTCGGGGTTCCCATCGAGACCGGCCAGGCGGCCCGGTTTGTGGCCGCGGCCCTGACCATGGAGCACCTGGAGGTGGAGGGCTTCCACAGCCACATCGGTTCCCAGATTTTCGAGGCGGAGCCCTTCTGCGACGCCGTGGACATCCTGCTGGACTTCGCCCAGGGCCTGCGCCAGGACCTGGGATTTGTGGCCCGGACCTTTAACCTGGGCGGCGGCTTTGGGGTGCGCTATCGGGACAGTGACCCGGTGGTGGATATCCCCGCCAACATCCAGGCCCTTGCCGACCACCTGACCCAAGGCTGCCTGGCCAAGGGCTATCCTCTGCCCCGCATCCTGCTGGAGCCCGGCCGGAGCATCGTGGCCGACGCCGGCCTGACCCTCTACCGGGTGGGCGGGGAGAAGACCATCGAGGGCTACCGCAGTTACCTCACCGTCAACGGGGGCATGACCGACAACCCCCGCTATGCCCTCTACCAGTCCCCCTACACTGTCCTGCCCGCCAACCGGATGCAGGAGCCCCGGGACTTTGTGTGCACCATCGCTGGCCGGTGCTGTGAGAGCGGAGACCTGATCCAGGAGAACATCTCCCTGCCCCATCTGGGCCGGGACGACCTGATCGCCGTGCTCACCACAGGGGCCTACAACTTCACCATGGCCTCCAACTACAACCGCCTGTGCCGACCCGCCCTGGTGATGGTCCGCCAGGGGAAGGCCCGGCTGGCTGTGCGCCGGCAGACCTTCGCGGACTTGGTGGCCTGCGACCTATAGCTTACCGCGCGTCTTGCGTGTACGGAAAAAGACTGGTATCCTTTTGGTATACCAGTCTTTTTACATGAGGAGGGAGTATTGTGGAAATTCGACGGGCACGCTTTGAGGACATGCCGGGGGTATATACCTGCTGCGTCCATTCTTTTCGGGACTACATCCTGCTCATCGGCCAGACCCCTGGGCCCATGCGGGAGGACTATTGTCAGTCCCTGAAAGACCACACGCTGTTTGTGGCGGTGGAAGGGGAGCAAGTGGTGGGCTATGTGCTCATCAAGGATGGGGAAGGCGAGGTCATGTGGATGGATGTCCTGGCCGCCTGGCCCCAGGGAACTGGCGCCGGCCGGGCCCTGATGGACGTGTGTGAGGACTACATCCGCCGCCAGGGCAAGAAGGAATGCCGGCTGTATACCCATGTGGAGTACCGGCGTACCCAAGGCATTTACCTGCGCCGGGGCTATACCATCTACGACCGGGTCCAAGAGGACGGCCTTGACCGCTACTATATGAAAAAGCGCCTGGTGTGACCAGGCCTACGCGCGACACCCCCCGAAGGAAACCTCCTTCGGGGGGTGCTATGCGAAGAGAGCGAAAAGAGGCAAACGATAGGTTACAGGGTCTTGTTCCGGCGCAGGAGCACCAGCCCCAGAGCCAGACTGAGCAGCTCACCGATGAGGGCGGCGGTCCAGATGAGGGAGCTGGCCCCCAGCAGGTTGAGCACCAGCAGGGCGGCGGGCAGCAGCACGAAGCCCCGGCCCAGGGACAGCAGGGCAGAGGACCCTGCCCTGCCCAGGGCGGCAAAGTAGCCGGCCAGGACGATGGTGATGCCCGCGGGCAGGTAGGACAGGGCGAACTGCCGCAGGGCGGCCACGGTCTGGTCGAACAGGGTGCTCTCGCCGCTGAGCAGCAGGGCCACGATCCCGCCCGGGGCGGCCAGGCATACGCCCACCACCACTGCGCCAACCACCAGAACCAACAGGAAGGACCGGCGCAGGTACAGGCGGATGGCGCTGGGGTCCTGCTCACCCACAGCCAAGCTCACCAGGGGCATCATGCCCTGGGCAATGCCCTGCATGACCATGGAGACCAGCAGGCTTACGTAGGCGATGACGGCGTAGATGGGCAGGCTGCTCTCCCCCAGCAGGTTGGTAATGACGTGGTTGTACAGCAGGGTGAGAAAGCCCAGCATCAGCTCAATGGAGCAGTCGGCGATGCCCAGGGGCAGAATGCGCCGGAAGTCCTTCAGGTGGAAGGAGAAGCGCCGGAAGCGCAGGTTGGACTTGCCAGAGAGGAAGTAGGCCAGAAAGAAGATCAGGCTGCCCAGCTGGGCCAGGCCCGTGGCCAGGGCGGCGCCAAAGACGCCCCAGTGCCAGACCATGATGAACAGATAGTCCAGGCCCACGTTGATGAGGAAGCTCACGCCCACGCCGAACATGGCCAGTTGGGGCGCGCCGTCCACCTTCACCATGACCTCCAGACAGTAGGAGAGGATGAAGCAGACGGAGAAGAGACAGACCACATGGAGATACTGGGAACTGTAGCCCACTGTCTGGGGCCCGGCCCCCAGGAAGTAAGCCAGCGGCTCGGAGAACAGGGATACCGCCAGGGTGATGACGGCGGCGATGACCACAATGGCCACCACCGTTTGGGTAAAAATTTTCTCCGCCTTTTCGTGCTCCCCCCGGCCCAGGGCAAAGGCGCACAGGGTGGAGGTGCCCATGGACAGGAGGATGGCTGTGCCGGAGAGAATGTTGATGAAGGGCAGAGAGATATTCACACCAGCCAGCGCCAGCTCGCCCACCCCTTTGGAGACAAAGATGCCGTCAACGATGGTATAGGCAGAGAAGAGAACCATGGCGGCCACAGAGGGGATGACGTAGTGCAGAAAGGTTTTCCAGGAACGGCTGGGGACGGATGGGGATAACACGATATTCACCTCAGATCAGAATCACGTCCTTGCGGACGTCAGCTTCGTTTGCTATACTAAGGATAAACTATGGAGTTACCCCAGAGTCAAGGGGAAACGGACAAATTTTTTCCAAAGGGGAGAACCGCGTGGAAAAGCATGTCTTCAAGACGGCGGAGTTTGCCGCCCTGTGCGGGGTGAAGAAGGACACCCTGCTCCATTACGACCACATCGGCCTGCTCAAGCCCCAGTGGGTGGGGGAGAACGGCTACCGCTACTATTCTGCCCGACAGCTGCCTGTATACGACCTCATCGCCGCCCTGCGGCGGCTGGGGACCCCCTTGGGGGAGATCCGGGACTACCTGTCTCGCCGCAGCCCCCAGGCCCTGTTGGAGCTGCTGGATGAGAAGAGACAGGCGCTGGCCCAGGAGCGCCAGCGTTTGGACCGCATGGAGCGGCTACTGGAGGACGCCCGAGGCAAGGCCCAGCAGGCAGCCCAGGTCCGGCCGGGGCAGATCCAACTGGAGCAGTGTCCGGAGGTGTGGTGTGCTGTGGTGGCCGCGCCGGATTTTGCCGGGGCGGGCTTTCAGGAGGCAGTGTACCTCCTGCATGTACGGCAGCTGCTGACTTGGGCCCGGGAGCAGGGTAGCCCCTCCCAGGCGCCCGGGGACATCCTATGCCGGGAGAGCATGGAGCGGGGCGAGTTTTTGGAGGACTATTACTATTGTGTCGTGCCGCCAGGGACCACTGGCTGGGAGGTCCGGATTCGTCCCGCCGGGACCTATGCGGTGCTGTACCACCAGGGGTCTTACGTCTCGGAGTACGACGCCTGCCGCCGGCTGTGGGAGTGGGTCCACCAGCAAGGGTATGTGGTGGATGGGGACCTTTACGAAGAGGACCTCATCAACGACTTTGCCACCGAGGATGCCCAGTCCTACCTGCTGAAACTCAGCATAAAGGTCAAAACCCGCTGACGAGACGAGCCCCCACCTAGTCTTGGTGGGGGCTCGTTGTGTCAGCGGGCAGAGGATATAGAAGCTGGGTGGGGGTGAGGTGGAAGTAGTAGGCCAGCAAAGCTAGGTTTCGGCGGTCCAGGCCACGGGGAATTACGTTGCGTTCCAGCTTGCGCACCATAGACGGCGTGAGCTAGCAGAGCTTGGCCAGCTGACGAACGGTGTATCCATTGGCCCGGCGCAGCAGACGAACGTTCTGGCAGAAAACGGATGGATCGTAGTCCGGCATCGGCGCACCTCCTTATGGAATTGATATTTGCAAAATGATAATATTTCGATAACAATATGATAACACTATGTGACTGGATGTGCAAGCGATGTGAGGATAAAATAAGGACAAAACCATAAGGATGTGTTTGCATGGCCTCCGAAAAAATACAAACGGGCATCCGCTTTGAGGAAGAGATGCTGCGAAAGATTACCTACATCGCCAAAAAGAATCGCCGCTCCTTCAACGCCCAGATGGAGTATTTGGCGGAACTGTGTATCCGGGACTACGAAGAGGCCCATGGCGAGATCACATGGAATACAGAGGAATGAGCTCCGGGAAAAGCCGGAGAAGAGAAACGCTCCCTTGCCTGACGGCAAGGGAGCGTTTGCACATTATGGCGCGTTGGGTGGCGAGGGGGGCGGATCTGTCTCTGGCAGCGTCGGTCCTCGCTCATCGGTGAGGAGGGTCTCCGCCGCCACGCACACCAGGATGATCACTGCCCCGCACATTCCGGCGGTGGACAGTGTTTCCCCCAGCAGGATGCGGGAGAAGAAGGCGGTCATCACCGGGCAGAAGCATTGCAGCAGGGCCACCGTCCGGGAAGAGATGGACCCCAGGGCGGCGTTTTGCAGCAGATAGCCGGCCACGGTGCACAGCAGGGCCAGGTAGACGATGCTCATCCAGACGGTGGGGGTGGCGCCCCCCAGGTGGATGCCGCCATCCAAGCAGAGGGCACAGGCCAGGGCCATGACCACCGAGGCGGCGGTCTGGAGAGCGGTCAGGGTGATGGGGTCCATTCGGGCCAGGGCCCGCTCCCCGAAGATGAGGGAGCCGGCCAGCAGCAGAGCCGAGAGTAGGGAGAAGACCTCCCCCCAGCCGAAGGTGGACAGCCCCCCAGGCCGCACAGCAGGTACAGCCCCACGATCACCAGCAGCTGGATGGGGATGTGCTTTTTCCCAAAGGGCTTTCGGTAGAAGGCCAGGGCTAGCAGGGGGGTCATCACCGTGGACAGGGAGCGCAGAAAAGCCACCGATGTGGCGGCGGTGAGCTCCAGGCCGATGTTGTTGGTCACATAAGCTCCGCCCATGCACAGGCTGGGCAGCAGCCAGTCCCGCCAGCTGGCCCCCTTCAGGCCGCCCACGATCCGTCGGCCAAAGAGCAGGCCCAGAAAGACCAGGGCAATGGCGTAGCGGGCGGTGAGCAGGGAGTAGACCGGCAGAACCTCGTAGGCGGCTTTGGAGATGGGATCGCCGAAGCCGTAGAGGACGCTTTGCAGAAAAATAAAGAAAAAGGGCGCCCAGCGCAGGGCGTTCCCCTTGCGGGGAGGAAGGTGGGTCACAGGCGCGGCGCGGTCTGACATAATGGGAGCCTCCAGAAAAAATCCCGGCCGGGACCGGTGGAATGGAAACAGTATACAATATTTAAGGAACCTTGGCAAGGGCGGCCAAGGCTACAAAATGTTCACAACCTTTTTAACCCCAGTTAAAGAACCCTTGGTATGCTGGGGACACCAAGGCGGACAAGGGCCGCCTGGAAAACCCAGCGAGGAGGGAAGCAGGATGCGCCTGTTATTGGCAGAGGACGAACGGTCCCTCTCCCGGGCGGTGACGGTGCTGCTGCGGAAGAACAACTATGAGGTGGACCCGGTGTACGACGGGGAGGAGGCCCTGGACTACCTTGGCTCCGGCAACTACGACGGGGCCATTCTGGACATCATGATGCCTAAGCGGGACGGCATCGACGTGCTGCGCCAGCTGCGCCAGCGGGGCAGCCGTCTGCCGGTGCTGCTGCTGACAGCCAAGTCGGAGGTGGACGACAAGGTCCTGGGCCTGGACAGCGGGGCCAACGACTACCTGACCAAGCCCTTTGCCAGCCAGGAGCTGCTGGCCCGCATCCGAGCCATGACCCGAGAGCAGACCGAGCAGGCCACCTCCCTGCTGCGGGTGGGCAACATCACCCTGGACCGGGCTACCTTTGAGCTCTCTTCTCCCACCGGCCACTTGCGCCTGACCAACAAGGAGTTCCAGGTGCTGGAGCTGCTCATGTGCAACCCCCACAACCTCATCTCCACCCAGCGTTTTCTGGAAAAGATCTGGGGTTACGACAACGAGGCGGAGATCAACGTGGTCTGGGTATACATCTCCTACCTGCGGAAGAAGCTGGCTGCCCTCCACGCAGATATCCAGATCAAGGCCCGGCGCAACGCGGGCTATTACCTGGAGGAGGGAACATGATCCGCAAACTGCGCACCCGGCTGGTGGTGGTTTGTATGCTCTCCCTGCTGCTGGTGATCGCGGTGATTCTGGGGGTGGTGCTGGCCACCAGCTACCAGGGGGTGGTCTCCGACGCAGACCGGGTGCTGGCCCTGCTGGCGGAGAACGAAGGGGAATTTCCCGTGCTCAAGGAGGACTTTGACTGGGAGGCCCTGGGCCCCCGGCGGCAGTCCCAGGAGCTGGGTTATGAGATCCGCTATTTCTCCGTGTTGCTGGACGAGACCGGGGCGGTGGTGGAGACGGACACGGGCCAAATTGCCGCTGTGGACGAGGAGACCGCCGTGGACTACGCCGTCCAAATTTTGGCCCAGGACACCCAAGCGGGGTTCTTAAAAGACTATCGGTATCTGATCTCCCAGGAGGGGACGGATACCCGGGTGATCTTCCTGGACTGCGGCGCCTCCATGGTGGCCTTCCGCAGTACTCTGTTTACCAGTCTGTGGGTGGCGGCTGTGGGCCTGGCGGCGGTGCTGTTTCTGATTCTGCTCTTCTCCCGCCGGCTGGTGCGCCCCCTCATCCTGGGCTATGAGAAGCAGAAGCGGTTTATCACCGACGCCGGCCATGAGATCAAGACCCCCATCGCCATCATCCAGGCCGATTCCGAGGTCCTGGCTCTGGAGAGCGGGGAGAACGAGTGGATTCAGGACATCCAGCACCAGATCCGGCGCTTGTCCTCCCTCACCAATGACCTGATCTACTTATCCCGGATGGAGGAGGACCAGGGGCGGGGAAAGTTCCTACCCCTCTCCCTGTCCCAGGTGGTTACAGAGACGGCCCAGGCTTTCCAGACCATGGCCAAGAGCCAGAACAAGTCCTTCACCATTGACGTGCAGCCAGGCCTGGCCATGGAGGGGGAGGAGAAGGCCCTGGGCCAGCTGGTGTCAGTCCTGTTGGACAACGCCCTCAAATACGCCCCGGAGGGAGGCGAGATCGCCCTCGCCCTGGCCCGGCAGGGCAAGTACTTCCGCTTGACGGTGGAGAACACCGCCCAGGGGATCACCAAGGAGCTGCTGGAAAACCTCTTTGACCGGTTTTACCGGGGGGACGTCTCCCGGGATTCCAGCCAAGGGGGCTATGGCATCGGCCTGTCCATTGCCCGGGCGGTGGTCCAGGCCCACCGCGGAAAGATCAGCGCCGTGGCCAAGGGGGAGGACAAACTGCTCATTGCCGTTCTCTTGCCGATGAATCACCCCTTGGAGGGGCGCAGAGGGTTCCACGGCTGGCAGACACGGAAGAAACCAGGAAAGGAGACCGTCACATGACCGCAAGAGAATTTTATGGACCCGCCTTTGACCAGTTGCGTCTGGCGGAAAAACAGGTGCTGGGAGAGGTCCGCCAGGGCCAGAAAACCTGGCGGGACCAGGGCCGGTCCTCGCCGGTCCTTTACACCAGTTCCCGCATCAAGTCCCCCGACAGCATGCGCCGCAAGCTCCTCCTGCGGGGCTGTCCCCCCACCCGGCAGGCCGCCCTGACCCAGGTGCGGGACGCCGTGGGGGTGCGGGTAATCTGCGCGTTTCAAAATGATGTGTATCTGGTGGCCCAGTGGCTGGAGGAGCGGCCAGCCTTTGTGGTCTTGGAGACCAAGGACTATATCTCCTATCCCAAGGAAAACGGCTACCGCAGCTACCACCTCATCCTGGGCATCCGGGAGGGCCCGGGGAAGGGGACGACGGTGGAGGTCCAGCTGCGCACCATCGCCACCGACTTCTGGGCCAGCTTAGAGCACCAGCTCAAGTACAAGCGGGAGGTCCCCCACGAAGGGCTCATCCGGGAGGAACTGCGCCGGTGCGCCGACGAGATTGCCTCGGTGGACCTGTCCATGGAGACCATCCGGGAACTGCTGGCGGGGAGCTTTTGAGGGACGGGCTCAGCGGGGATGCCGCTGCCGCCAATAAAAGCCCAGCACCACGCACACCGCACCCAGCAGAAGCAGACCCAGGAGAATCAGGAAGGTTACGTTGGCCCCCAGAGTGTCAGGGCTGGTCCAGTCGGTGAAATCCACCGGCAGGGTCAGGCCATAGAGCTGGTCGGTGGCCCAGCCGGCGGCCTGGAGGATCTGGTCTAGACAGAAGGGGGCCAGCCACAGCCAAAGGGCCGCCCAGGCCAGAGAGATCCCCGCCCGGAACCAGCGGCTCAGGGGGAGGTAGCGCAGGATGACCAGCAGCCCCCAGGGCAGGACCAGGCACAGCA
Source organism: Clostridiales bacterium (assembly GCA_004554585.1). Classification (GTDB taxonomy): domain Bacteria; phylum Bacillota; class Clostridia; order Oscillospirales; family Oscillospiraceae; genus Evtepia. The sequence continues at coordinate 27,852 of SFLH01000004.1, forward strand.
GTGCCACAGGCAGGTTGGGCACGGGAAACCCGCCCAAGCGGCCCTCCCAGGCCAGACCCACCAGCAGCAGGACAGACTCGGTGGACAGATAGACCAGGGCCTTATGCCCGTCCCAGCGGTGGGGCAGGGGGAGCTGCCGCAGCAGGGGCGGCAGCAGGAAGATGCCCGCGCCAAATATGGTCCACAGCGCGGCGCTGAGGAACCAATGCCCGCCGGTGTACTGGCAGCCTACGGCGAACAGGGCCACCAGCAAAAGCAGCTCGATACCCACATAGAGGGAGGCCTTCCGACAGGCCAGCCGCTCCGGCAGAGGAAGGGTTCGCAGGACGAAGGGGAGAAAGACCAGCCCCAGGCCAAAGACCACGCTCACCGCCGCCATCAGGAACCAGTCTCCGCCGGTGTACAGACAGCATACCCCCAGCAGCAGGACCAGGCAGCCGGTGAAAGCCCCCATGCTGACTGCCCCTCGTTTACCTTCGGGGACGAAGGTGGGCAGCAGGGTGAAGCTGGCCACCATCGCCTCCGAGGCCAGGGCGATCCAGAACCAGTCCAAGGTGTGCTGGGCGATGAGGTTTCCCAGCAGGCAGCCGATGGTGATGGCCCCAAAGAGAAGGTATTGGCCCAGGCGATAGTTTCGGGTCAGGCGGAGGTACTTCCGGGCCAGCTGTTCGGCCCGCCGCCCCTCGGTGTCCTCGCTGGAAGAGAGCAATTCTTTTTCACTGCACTGCAGGACCTGGCAGATGCTCTGCAGCAGGGTGATGTCCGGGTAGGCTAGGCCCCGCTCCCATTTGCTCACCGCGGAGTCGGTGACAAACAGAAGCTGGGCGAATTCCTTTTGGGTCATGCCCAGCTCCTTGCGGCGCTGACAGATAAAGGTGCCGAAATTTTTCTTGTTTTCCACGGTCACACACTCCTTTGCTTGAATGTGCCTTGCAAGACTGACAACAGTGTGAGACGAAAAAAGGAAAAAGTCAAGAAATCTGCCCCCATTTCCCCCTCGACCGTTGGGAAAGTCCAGCAATGACAAGGGTTTCCGCCAAAGGGCGGGAAAAAGCAACGAGAGATGCCGCCCCGTTTTCGAGGCGGCATCTCTCGTTTTTTCTTAAGAAAATCTTTCTTTTTTTTTCATAAAGAACCAAGAGAAATCTGCTATCATCGGACCTGTTCCCAAACGATGGACCTTAGTACTTCATGAGGAAGAGAGTCTGGCTCATAGCCAGCTTGTCCGGGCGGCTGTTTTGGAAGGTCACGGTGCCCTGGCTCGTCCGGGTGGTGAGCAGGCCAGCCTTCTCCAGCTGCCGGCGCAGCTGCCGGGCGGTGCCCTCGCTGCCGTCGATGATAGACACCGGCCGGCCGAAGTTTCGGGCAATGGCCTGGCGGACGAAGGGGTAGTGGGTGCAGCCGAGGACGATGTAGTCCACGTTGCAGTAGCGGAAGGGCAGAAGCAGCTCTTGGAGATAGGCGTCCAGGACCGGCCCGTCAAAGATCCCCTGCTCCACCATCTCCGCCAGCCCCTTGCAGGGCAGGGAGATCACGTTGGCCTCATGGCAGAAGGCGGCGGCCAGCTTTTGGTACTTGTCCTCCCGGATGGTCAGCGGGGTGGCCATAACGATCACCGAGGAACTGCCCACGGCCTGGGCGGCGGGCTTCACCGCCGGCTCGATGCCGATGATGGGCAGCTCTGGATGGGTCTGGCGGAGCAGGCCGATGGCGGCGCTGGTGGCGGTGTTGCAGGCTACCACGATGGCCTTCACATGCTGGGCCAGCAGCCGGTCTGCCGCCGCCACGGTGAGCCGGCGGACCTGGTCGAGGGATTTTTCCCCATAGGGGGCGTTGGCGGAGTCGCCGAAAAACAGGAAGTTCTCCTGAGGCAACAGGGCCACGCAGGCCCTCAGCACGCTGATGCCCCCCAGGCCGGAGTCAAAGACCCCGATGGGCTGTTCTCGCGGTTCCATGGCGGCACCCCCTTTCGCGCCGGGACTTTTGCCGGCTGGTTTCCTGGGGACGGCGGGGGAGGGCCGGCCTTTGCCGGCTGTGGCCCGATTCCCGGCGCCGTCGATCTTCGGCTATTATATCACCATTTTCCCGCAGGCGCTACAAGATTTTTACAGAGGAGAGGGGGGACGGAACGGGCCGGAAGGGCATAGAGTGGGGTGAGGACTTTGTGTCCTCCCGAGATCGCCCCGCCCTTTCGGCGGAGAAAGGAAGCAAAATGAAGCGTTACCAATGCAGCGACTTTGACCGGCCGGAGCGGCGGTGCTGGAGACCCTCCGGCTGCTGCCCGCCCCCTTGTCCGCCCCCCGGACCGGGACCCTGCCCGCCTCAGCCCCCCTGCAGCAGCGGGTGTGTCCCCACCCCCTGGGTGCTGGGAGGATGCTATCGGGCCGGGCAGTTGGTGACCTACAACGGATATCTGTACGTGGCCAACGTCAACGGCGCGGCCGGTGTGCCAGGGGAGTCTCCGGACTTCACCCTCCTGTCCACCCTGGAGCCCATCGGGCCCACGGGTCCCGTTGGTCCCACCGGTCCCACCGGCCCCACGGGGGCCACAGGAGCTGCCGGTGTTGCCGGCCCCACAGGGCCCGCCGGCGCCACGGGCCCCACGGGCGCCACGGCCGCCGAAAGAGATGGACAACGAAGCCGGGATTTTCGGGAAAAAAGGGAGGAATTTGGTGCGCTTTTGATGCAGAACATCCCGTACAATATACTAACTTCGCCATGCCCTGCCCAGGGGGGCGAAGGGAGGAATTGTCTGGAGGGTGATATGGGTGAAACAGGCCATCAGCTGGTTTCTTGTCTTTATGATTTTGTTCTCTGCAGGTTCCTTGCTCCGCGACCCTAAGGGGAGCAGCAAGGACTGGGAAAATCCCTACATCGATGTGACCCAGGATCTGTGGAGCTATCAATACATCACAGAGCTGAACAAGGCCGGGGTGATTCCCTCTAGCGAGAAGTTCCAGCGAGAGCAGGAGGAGACCCGGGGCAACCTGGTGCTCTACCTTTATAATATGGATACCGGGGTCTTTGCGAAGCGGGAAAAGCAGGAGCCGGTGCAGGAAACCCCCAGCTTTTCCGACGTAGACAAGGACTCCCCCTATTATGAAGCCGTCTGCTGGGCCTATGAAAACGGCCTGGTGGGGGGGACAACCGACACCACCTTCTCCCCGGACAGTGCGGTGACTCGCCAGCAGGTGTGCACCATCCTGGCCCGCTTTGCCCAGCTGGAGAAGATCAGCCTCATCCAGGTGGTGGAACCGGATCAGTTCAAGGATTCCCTTTACATTCAGGACTATGCCCGCAGCGGCGTGACGGCCTGCCAGATGGCGGGGATCGTCAAGGGCTATGAGAACGGCTTCTTCTACCCGGAGAACACCATGACCCGGGAGGAGTGCGCGGCCGTGGTCTATCGCGTGATGACGGCCTCGGAGATGCAGATCCCCGAGGGGGCCAGCCTGGTGGACCTGACGCCGGGCGCCTACGACAGCCTGTACGACAACTACCAGGACATCACCTTCACGGCCCTGGTGCCCGAGAGCGAAGAGGGGCCGGTCTCCTTCTTTGACCAGGCGGTGTTCATCGGCGACTCCATCTCCATGACGCTGGAGGCTTACTGCAACGCCAGCGGCGCCCTGGGCGGGGCCCAGTTCCTGTGCGCCGGCAGCATGAGCCCCACCAACATGCTCAGCGGCAAGATCCTGCCCGAGTACCCCAAGGGGTCGGGCCAGAAGCCTGCCATCGAGGAGAGCGTGGCCGCCACCGGCGCCAAAGTGGTCTATGTGATGCTGGGTATGGACAACATCGCCTACGGCATCGAAAAGGCCACCGGCGACTACCTGACCATCCTGAACAACATCCAGACCGCCAACCCCGGCGTGCAGATTGTGGTCCAGTCGGTCACCCCCATGTCGGATGCCAGCACCAGCTATTCGGAAAAGCTCAACAACGAACAGATCAACGCATTCAACGAAACCATGAAGGAATACTGTCAGACCAACCGCTGGTACTACGTGGACGTGGCCGAGGCCTTCCGGGACGAGGAGGGTTTCCTGAAAAAGGAGTACTGCAGCGACTACAGCACCATGGGCATGCACTTTACCTATGATGGCGCAAAGGTCTGGGTGCAGTATCTGAAAACACACATTCCTCAGGACCTGCTGTAATCAGCGGAAAGGAGTTTACCCCCTATGCGATCCAAGCTGATCCTCTTGCTCTCCCTTCTCCTGCTGTTCTCCTGCGCCGCCTGCGTGGCCCAGGACCCCCAGGAGCAGCCGGAGGGCCAAGAGACCCTTTTGGCCGATGGAGACAGCGGCGGGCTGGAAGAAGAGCCCGCCCCCGCCTTCGACCCGGTGGTTCCCGCCGGTCAGGCCGTCGATCCCCAGTGGTTTTCCGACGCCGCCTTTGTGGGCGACTCGGTGTCGGTGATGCTGGAGAACTACAACACCAGCACCAGCGTGCTGGGCAGCCCGGCTTTCTTCTGCTCGGTAAGCCTGAGCCAGACCAACGCCCTGTCCTATGAGACGGGCAACAGCCGCCTGCCGGAGTACCCCAAGGGATCCGGCCAGCACCCCAAAGTGGAGGACGGCATCGCCGCGGCCGGGGCAAAAAAAGTCTACCTCATGCTGGGCATGAATTGCATCGCTGGAGGTGTTGACAGAGCCAGTCAGGATTTGGTAAAATTAGCAGATAGAATTTTGGAAAAGTCTCCCCAGGCCCAGATCCTGGTGGAGTCGGTCACCCCCATGACGGCCACCAGCCCCCGGGCGGACGACGCCCTAAACAACACCACCATTCAGGCATTCAACGACAAGATGAAAGAAATCTGCCAGGAACGGGAATGGTATTATATCGATGTGGCGGAGGCGGTCTCTGACGAGCAGGGCTTCCTGCGGGAGGACTACAGCGGAGACAAGGCCATGGGGATCCATTTCAATTACAACGGCGCCAAGGCGTGGGCGGACTATCTGCTCACCCACGTGCCCGAGGCGCTGAAGTAAGATATTAAGATTTTAGAGGAGAATGAGGAAGTATGAAACGATTCACCACTCTTGCAGCTGTCCTGATGACTCTGGTCATGGTGCTCTCCCTGGCCGCCTGCGGTGAGGAGACCACACCGACCGACACCACCGACACCGACACCCAGTCCCAGTCCGAGACCACGGATCCCCAGCAGACCACCGATTCCGTGGATCTGGCTGCCCTGCGGGACCAGATGATCGCCGACTATGAACTGACCGACACCCTGCCTGTGGAGACCGCCGCCCTGGAGAACGCCTACGGCATCACCGCCGACCTGGTCAAGAGTTCCGCCAGCTTCAACGCCGCCTCCGGCGCTGCCTTCCCCCAGGAGATCGTGATGGTGGAGGCCGTGGACGAGAATGCCGCTGCTGACGTGGCTGCCAAGCTGGAAAACCGCCTGGCCTCCATTGCCGAGCAGGCTGCCTCCTACGATCCCGAAAGCCTGGACCTGGCCGAGAAGTGCAAGGTGATCACCGACGGCGTCTATGTGGGCATGTTCTTCTCCAGCCACTACGACGAGATGGCCGCCGATTTCCAGGCCGCCGTGTGATCTGGCCCCAGCCCCAACCAAGCGAATAAGCGAACTGCCGGGCAATCAGGATGACTGCCCGGCAGTGTTTTGGAGAAAAAGATCTATGGTTTTTTCAAGTCTTCCCTTTCTATTCTTGTTTCTAACAGTGGTGCTGCTGGTCAGTCACATCCTGCCCTTCCGGTTCCGCAACTTTTTCCTGCTGCTGGCCAACCTGGTCTTCTACGCCTATGGCGAGCCGGTGTATGTGCTCATCATGATCGGCTCCATCCTGGTCAACTTCTTTGCCGGCCTGCTTATGGACAAGCAGACCACCCAGGGCCGGCGGCGGGCGGTGCTCATTGTGGGCATCGTGCTCAACCTGGCCGCCCTGGGTGTGTTCAAGTACGCGGGGCTGTTTGTGGACACCCTGCGGGGCATCCCCGCCTTCTCCTCCCTGCCGGCAGTGGAGATCGCCCTGCCCATCGGCATCTCCTTCTACACCTTCCAGGCGGTCTCCTACCTCATCGACGTGTATTGGGACGACTGCGAGGCATCCCACAGCTTTGTGAACTTCGCCTGCTATATCTCCCTCTTCCCCCAGCTCATCGCCGGCCCCATCGTGCGCTACCGGGACGTGAACGACCAGCTGGTCTCCCGGAAGGAGACCCCCACCATGTTCAACTCCGGTGTGCGCCTGTTCGTGGTGGGCATGGCCAAAAAGGTCCTGCTGGCCAACCAGTTCGGCATGCTCTGGGACGCCATGTCCGCCGACCCGGCGGCCGCTGGGGTCATTGGCGCCTGGGCGGGGGCCTGCGCCTACACCCTGCAGATCTACTTTGACTTTGCCGGCTATTCCGACATGGCCCGGGGCCTGGGCCGGATGCTGGGCTTTGAGTTCTGCATCAACTTTAACTATCCCTATATCTCCAAGAGCGTCACCGAGTTCTGGCGGCGCTGGCACATCTCCCTGTCCTCCTGGTTCCGGGACTATGTGTATATCCCCCTGGGGGGCAACCGCTGCGGCAAGGTGCGCCAGTGCGTGAACATCCTGGTGGTATGGGCCCTGACGGGCTTCTGGCACGGAGCGGGGTGGAACTTCCTCTTCTGGGGCTTCTACTACGGCGTGCTGCTGCTCATTGAAAAGCTGATCCTGGGGCGCTTCCTGCGCCGGCTGCCGGCGGCAGTCCAGCACATCTATACCCTGGTCATCGTCGTCATCGGCTGGGTCTTCTTCGCCTCCCCGGACCTGTCCACTGCCCTGGCCTATCTGCAGGTGATGTTTTCCCTGTCCCCGGGCACCATGGGCGGGCTGGATCTGGTGATGCCCTGGCTGGGCATGGCGGTCATCGGCGTGGTGGGCTCCACCCCCCTGGCCATGACCCTGTGGGAGAAGCTGCGCAACCGCAAGCTCATGCCCCTGGCGGAGAGCGTGCTGTGCCTGGCCGCCCTGCTGCTGTGCACGGCCAGCCTGGTCAGCGACAGTTACAATCCCTTCCTGTACTTCCGCTTCTGAGAGGGGGAACCTTGGATGAAAAAACTTTACCATTTTCTGCCGGCGCTGGTTTTTCTGGTCTTTCTGGCGGCGATGGCCTTGCTGCTGCTTTTCTCCCCGGTGCGGGAGTACTCGGAAAACGAGAAGCGATATCTGGCCGGCCGGCCAGAGGTGTCCGCGGAAAACATCCTGTCGGGAGAGGCACAGAAGGAGCTGGAGAAGTTCACTGCCGACCAGATTCCCGGCCGGGACTTCTTCGTGGGCGTCAACGCCTACTGGAACCTGGCTACCGGGCGCAACGCCGCCCAGGACATCTACTACTGTGACGAGGGCTACCTCATCAACGCCCCCAAGCAGGCGGATGAGAAAATTTTCACCGACAATCTGACCCGTTTTGACCAGTTTGCGGAGAAGCTGGGGGTGCCGGCGGACCTGGTGATGGTCCCCACCACCGGCTACCTCATGGAGGAGGTCCTGCCCGCCTTCCACAAGGAGTATCAGGATGACGCCCTGTACGACCTGGCGGGCACCTTGCTGGAAAACGTCCGGCTGGTGGACGTGCGGGACGCCCTGAAGCAGGGGAAGGATGGCGGCCAGATCTGCTACCGTACCGACCACCACCTGACCTCGTATGGCAACTACCTGCTCTATGAGGCCTACCAGAAAGCCAACAACGCCACCTATCTCTCCCGAGATGCCTATGAGGTGACCAGCTACGACGGCTTCTACGGCACCGACTGGTCGGGCAGTGGCTATTGGCTGGTGGACCCGGATACCGTGGAGGTGTGGGACGCGGGCCTGGCCCCCACGGTGACCCTCATAGACGGAGGGGCGGAGCCCAAGGTCTCCAATGACCTGTTCTACCTGTCTCACCTGGAGAATTTGGACAAGTACCCCATCTTCCTGGACGGCAACCACGCCATGGTGACCATCCACAACCCCGACGCCCAGGGGGGCAACCTGCTGGTCATTCGGGATTCCTACGCCCACTGCCTGAGCACCTTCCTGGCGGCGGATTACCAGAACATCTATCTGGTGGACCTGCGGTACTACCGCCAGTCGGTCTCGGAATTTGTGGCCGAGCACCCGGTGGACCGAGTCCTCTATCTGTATGGCATGGACAACCTGATCACCGACACCAACTCCGCTTGGCTGCAGTAACCCAATCTATCGATCAAGGACCCGGACAACGCTGCCCGGGTCCTTTTTATGGAAATTTAAGAAATTGGTCACATCTCCGTCATGGCCGTCTGTTATCCTAACTTTCCAAACGGAGCCTGCTGCGCAGAGGACGAAAAAGGGGGAGTTCCCATGAAACGGATGGCCTGTCTGCTGCTGTGTGTGTTGGGGCTGGTGAGCCTGTCTGCCTGCACCTCTGGGGACTCCTTGGCGGAGCTGTCCCAGACGCTGTCTGTGGACCTGTCCCAGGGGACGGTGGTGGAGGAAACGGACACCCATGGGGGCTTCCACGGAGACGGGGACCGCTGGGTGGCAGTCTCCTTTGAGGACCAGGACCTAGCCCCCGCCCTGGAGGACGCCGGCTGGCAGTCTCTGCCCCTGCCCCAGGCGCTGGACACCCTGCTGTATGGCCGGACGGATGCCCAGGGGAGCCAAGGGCCCTATACCAGCCGGACGCTTCCCCGCGTGTCGGAGGGATATTATTTCTTCCGGGACCGCTTCCCAGAGGCGGAGGACCCCACAGACCCGGCGGGGGCCCTGGAGCGGGGCGCCTTCAACTACACCGTGGCCCTGTACGATGAGCAGAGCCGCAGCCTGTACTATTACGAAATGGACACCTGAGGAAATCCCCCCGCGCCGCCCGGCTTCCCGGACAGCGCGGGGGATCTCACGTCTTGTCAGAACCGGGCGGCAATGCTATGATAAAGGCGACACAACGGGGCGAAAGGAGGGAGCGCGGTGGCGGCCATCAACATTGCCCTGGAGGGTTTCTGTATCATCCTGACCCTAGTCCTGCTGGGCAGCCTGGTGCTCAACGGCGACCGGGCCAGCCGCTACACCAGGATGTTCCTGGTGCTGCTCCTGCTCAACCTGCTTTTTCTGGGGGCGGACGCCTGGGCCTGGTATTGGAATGGCACGGCCCAGTTTTTCTGGAACTGGCTGGGCAATTTGATCCAGTATCTCACCGGCTATGGCCTGCTGCTGCTGTACTGCCTGTATCTGCTGGCCCGGCTGGCCCAGTGGGGGGCATGGCGGCGGGTGCGCCTGGCCATTGCCCTTCTGTGCGGGGCTGGGGCGGCCCTGACGCTGCTGTCCCAGGGGACGGGGCTGTTTTATGTCATCACCCCGGCCAACCTCTGCCAGCGGGGGCCGGGATTCTGGCTGTCCCAGGCCATTGCCCTGGCAGCCCTGGCCCTGGTGGGGAGCGTGATGGCGGCCTGCTGGAAAGACCTCACCCAGGAGGAGGGGCGGACGGAACTGCTGTACATTCTCCTGCCCATGGCGGCGGTGGCCGTGGGGCTGCACTGGGGGAGAATCTCCATACTGGGTTTGGGCAGCACCTTGAGCCTGATCCTGGTCTTTGTCAACGTCCAGCTCCAGCGGGACCGGCGCCTGCGGGAGCAGGACAAGGAGCTGGCGGAGAAGAAGATCGCCATTCTACTCAGCCAGATCCAGCCCCATTTTCTCTTTAACATCCTCGGCAGCATTGAGTGGCTGTGCGAGACCGACCCCCCCAGAGCCCAGGAGGCCACCGATGAGCTGGCCCGCTTTCTCCGAGGGAATATGGATATTTTAAAGAGCACCAAGACCATCCCCGCCAGCCGGGAGCTGGAGCATGTGCGGTGCTATCTGAACTTAGAACGCATCCGCTTTGGGGACAACCTGCGGGTGGAATATGACCTGGGGCCCACGGACTTCTTCCTGCCCGCCCTGAGCCTGCAGCCGCTGGTGGAGAACGCCGTGCGCCACGGGGTGACCAAGCGGGAGGAGGGGGGAACCGTCCGCATCTCTACCAGCCAGACCGCCCTGCACTACCTGGTGACCATCTGGGACGACGGGGTGGGCTTTGACCCCGACCGCCCCCAAGAGGACGGCCGGGACCATGTGGGCATTGAGAATGTCCGCAGCCGTCTGGCGGCCCAGTGCGGCGGCAGCCTAGTCATCGGCAGCCGCCTGGGCCTGGGCACCGTGGCCCAGGTGCGCATCCCCAAAAGCGGAAAGACCCAGGGAAAGGAGAACGACCATGCGAATCCTCGCGGCTGACGACGAACCTTTGATGCTGGACATGCTTACCGACCGCATCCGGCAGGCCTGCCCCCAGGGGGAGGTCCACGCCTTTTCCAGCGCCCGAAAGCTGCTGGAGTGGGTGGAGGAAAACGGCGGGGCTTTTGATGCCGCCTTTCTGGACATTGAGATGCCAGGGATGAGCGGCATCGCCCTGGCCCAGCGGCTGAAGGAACTCTGCCCCCGGGGAAACCTGATCTTTGTCACCGGGTATTCCCAGTACATGGCGGAGGCTTTTCAGCTTCACGCCAGCGGCTACATCATGAAGCCCGTCACCGTGCGGGCGGTGGAGGAGGAGCTGCGCAACCTGCGCTATCCCCCCCAGCAGCAGGAGCACCCCCAGCTGCGGGTGCAGGCCTTCGGCAATTTCGAGGTTTTTTATGCCGGCCAGCCTGTCCACTTCAGCCGCAGCCGGACCAAGGAACTCTTTGCCTACCTCATCGACCGCCGGGGGGCGGGGAGCACCATGGGGGAGCTGATTTCCATCCTGTGGGAGGGACGTCTGGACACCCCCAGCGTGCGCAGTCAGCTGCGCAGTCTCATCACCGACCTGCGCACCACCCTCCACCAGCTGGGACAGGACGCCATCATCATCAAAAAGCGGGACCTGATCGCCGTGGACCCGGAGCTGGTGGACTGTGACTACTATCATTTCCTCTCCGGGGACCCCAGGGAGGAGAATGCCTTCCGGGGGGAGTACATGAGCAACTACTCCTGGGCGGAGACCACCCTGGGTGCCCTGGCTGGCCGGGAGGGGGGCTGACCCCTCCCGCCGGGCATAGCCCCCTGCCTCCGGCGCATAGACTTTCCCCAGACAAGCCGTCCGCGCGGGGACGGCGGAGAGGGGGAGGACCATGGGACGAAGGAGAACGAGCCCCGACCGGGTGTGGCAGGTGGGCCTGTACATCCGCCTGTCCAAGGAGGACGGCCGCCAGGAGAGCCTGAGCGTGGCCAACCAGCGCAAGATTCTGCTGGACTATCTGAACAACGAGTTTTCTGGTCAGTGGACTCTGGCGGGCATCTTCGTGGACGACGGCCTCACCGGCACCGACGACAGCCGGGCCGGGTTTCAGGAGCTCATCGCCCAGGTGCGGGAGGGGGCAGTGGACTGCGTGATCTGCAAGACCCTTTCCCGGGCCTTTCGAAACTATGCCGACCAGGGATATTTTCTCGAAGAGTTTTTTCCCCGGCACCGGACCCGATTCATCTCCCTGGGAAGCCCCCGGGTGGACAGTTTTCTGGACCCGGAGGCGGTGCAGATGGGGCTAGAAATCCCCATCAACGGCATCCTCAACGACCGCTACGCCGCCCGGACCTCGGCGGATGTCCGCCGAACCCTGGACATGAAGCGGCGGCGGGGAGAATTCATCGGGTCCTTTGCCCCCTACGGCTATGTGAAGGACCCGGACAACAAAAACGCCCTGCTACCAGACCCCGCCGCGGCCAAGGTGGTGGGGGATATTTTTGCCTGGTACCTGCAGGGAATGGGAAAGGGGGCCATCGCCGCCCGCCTGAACCAGGAGGGGGTCCCCAACCCCACCGCCTACAAAGCCAGCCAAGGTGCCCGCTACCGCCGCCCGGGCCCCGCCAACGATGGCCTGTGGACGGCGGCCACCGTGGGGCGAGTGCTGGCCAACCCCGTCTATGGGGGAACCCTGGTCCAGGGGAAGCAGCGGGTGGTCAGCTATAAGGTCCACCAGACCTTCTCCGTGCCCCGGGAGGAGTGGTACGTGGTGGAGGGGACCCACCCGGCCATTGTCTCCCCGGAGACCCTACGGCGGGCGGCAGAGCTGTCCCGGCGGCGGACCCGCCGGGCCCCCGGCCAGGGAGAGGTCCACCTCTTTGCCGGCCTGCTGCGCTGCGCTGACTGCGGCCGGGCCATGAGCCGAAAGACCGCCCGGGGGATCGTCTACTACACCTGCTCCACCTACCGCCGCAAGTCCAAGACCGCCTGCACCAAGCACACCATCCGGGAGGATCGCCTGGCCCAGGCGGCGGCGGACTGGCTGGGATGCTCGGCGGGGGAGCTCACCCGGGGGCGCCTGTTTTCCCGCATCGGGGAGATCCTGGTGGGGGAGGGGGGACAGGTGACGATTCACCCGCCCAGTCCGCTGAAAACGGACAAAAAGGAAGAGGATTTTACAAAAGTTTAACATAAGACGGATTTTTGATTTTACATCCCCTGGATAGACTGTTGTAAAGAAACGGTTAAATTTCAGGACACTAGGAGGCAGAGGCAATGGAACGAATCTATTTGTTGGAGGACGACGACAGCATTCGCAAGCTGGTCATCTATGCCCTGAGCAGCCAGGGCTATGAGGCCCAGGGGTTTGACTGTCCCTCCGATTTCTGGAAAGCCATGGAGGGTCCCCAGCCTGCTCTGGTCCTTCTGGATATCATGCTGCCGGAGGAGGACGGCCTGTCCATCCTGCAGAAACTGCGGGCCTCGGCGGCCACCAAGAAGCTGCCGGTGATCATGCTCACCGCCAAAAACACCGAGTATGACCGGGTGGTGGGCCTGGACAGCGGGGCGGATGACTTCATCTCCAAGCCCTTCGGCATGATGGAGCTGGTGGCCCGGGTGCGGGCGGTGCTGCGCCGCACCCAGCAGAAGCAGGAGCGGGGGGATTACCAGGTGGGTGAGCTCTTCGTCAGCCCCCAGCGCCACGTGGCCCAGGTGGACGGGGAGGAGGTTTCCCTGACCAACAAGGAGTTTGAGCTGCTGTGCCTGCTGCTGGAACATCAGGGTATGGCCATGACCCGAGACGCCATCATGGATGGAGTCTGGGGCCAGGAGTTCAGCCGGGAAAACCGAACCCTGGACGTCCATGTGCGGACCCTGCGCACCAAGCTGGGCCGGGCTGGGCGGTACATCGAGACCGTCCGGGGCGTGGGCTATAAGATCGGGGGAGCGCCGTGACGGGAAAAATCTTTCGCGGCTGCTTTCTGGTGGGCCTGGTGGTGACTATCCTGTGCACTGGCCTGTTCGTGGTGGTCATGGCCAGCCGGTATGAACGGGAAGTCTACCAGGAGTTGGAGGAGGAGCTGGTCTACGTCCAGCATGGCCTGGAGCGGAGCGGCATGGATTACCTCACCGGCCTGGAGACCGACCAGCGGCTGACCTGGGTGGCCGAGGACGGCACGGTTCTCTATGACAACGTGGCCGATCCGAAGACCATGGGCAACCATGCCGACCGGGAAGAGGTCATTCAGGCTCAGCAGGAGGGCACGGGGCGCAGCAAGCACGTGTCGGAGACCCTGCTGGAGAAGACCCTTTACTATGCAGTCCGCCTCTCTGATGGCACGGTCCTGCGCATCTCCTGCCAGGAGACCACCATGGGAGCCCTGGCGCTGGATGTGCTCCAGCCGGTGGTGTGGGTCCTGGTGCTGGCGGTGGCCCTGTCGGGGCTGCTGGCCTCCCGGACGGCCCGGCAGATCGTCCGGCCCATCAACAACATCGACCTGGAAAATCCCCGGCTGGACGAGACCTATGAGGAGATCTTTCCCCTGGTCAGCCGCTTAAAGGAGCAGAACCGCACCATCGGCCAGCAGATGGAAACCCTCAGCCGCCGGCAGCGGGAATTCTCTGCCCTGGCGGAGAACATGAACGAGGGCGTGCTGCTCATCGACAGCCGCTACAACGTGCTCTTTGGAAACCAAAGCGCCTTCAGCCTGCTGGGGGCGTGGGAGGCGCCGGAGAGCCTGCGCCAGGACAACTGCCGCCGGGAGATCTGGGAGGCCGCCGGCAAGGCCTTGGCCGGCCGGCACAACGGCACACTGATGGACGCGGAGAGCCGCATCTATGAGGTGCTGGCCAACCCTGTGGCCGTCAGCGGCCAGGTTACCGGCGCGGTGGTCTTTATGATGGACGTCACCGAGCGGGAAGAGCGGGAGAGCCTGCGGCGGGAGTTTTCCGCCAACGTTTCCCACGAGCTCAAGACCCCCCTGACCGCCATTTCCGGCTTTGCCGAGCTGATGAAGGAAGGCATGGTGGAGGGGGAGAAGCTACGGGAGTTTGCCGGGGACATCTACAAGGAGTGCGCCCGGCTGATCGCCCTGATCGATGACATCATGAAGCTCTCCCGGCTGGACGAAGGCTCGGGAGATTTGACGACCGAGCTGGTGGACCTGTACGCCCTGGCCAAAATGGTGCAGAAGGAGCTGACCCCCACGGCGGAGAAGCGGTCCATCCAGATTCAAGTGGAAGGCGGGCACCAGCAGATCCAGGGGGTGTGGCGCATCCTGCATGAGATGGCCTACAACCTCTGTGACAATGCCATCAAGTACAACAAGGACGGCGGCCGGGTGGTCCTGCGGGTAACGGGCAGCCAGGAGAAAGCCACGCTGACGGTGGAAGACACGGGCATTGGCATCCCCAAGGGCCAGCAGGACCGGGTCTTTGAGCGGTTCTACCGGGTGGATAAGAGCCATTCCCGCCAGATCGGCGGCACCGGCCTTGGCCTGTCTATCGTCAAGCACGGGGCCCAGTACCACAACGCCCAGATCACCATGGACAGTGAGCTGGATGTGGGGACTACCATCGCCGTTACCTTTCCCAAACAGACATTCCTGTGACCGGGACTTCCATAGCCCGGCCTGCAGAGAGATACCATGATGAGAAAAAGGAGGGTATTATGATTACCTTTGAAGAGATCAAAAAGGACCCGGGCATCCGCACCTACATCAAGAAGGCGGATGAATCCCTCATTAACCTGGGCTTTACAGAGCACAGCTTTGCCCACGTAGGCATCGTTGCGGCCAACAGTAAGTATATCTTAGAGACCCTGGGCTTCTCCCCCCGCCAGGTGGAGCTGGTCCAGATCGCGGCCTACCTGCACGACATCGGCAACCTGGTCAACCGCATCGACCACTCCCAGAGCGGCGCGGTGATGGCCTTCCGCTTGCTGGACCACCTGCACATGGAGCCCCTGGAGATTGCGGAAATCGTTACCGCCATCGGCAACCATGACGAGGGCACCGGCACCCCTGTCAGCCCCATGGCCGCTGCCCTGATCCTGGCGGACAAATCCGACGTGCGCCGCAGCCGGGTGCGCAACCAGGACGAGAGCAAGTTTGACATCCACGACCGAGTGAACTACTCGGTGACGAAAGCTGAGCTGAAGATCAACGAGAGCAAGACCCTCATCAAGCTCAAGCTCCACATCGACACCCGCTATGGCTCGGTGATGGATTACTTTGAGATTTTCCTCAACCGCATGGTCCTCTGCCGCAAGGCGGCGGAGACCTTGGGGCTGCAGTTCAAGCTCATCATCAACGAGCAGCAGCTGATCTGAAAAACCGGCGCGCGCAAGCGGACCGCCCTGGGGCAGACGCCCCAGGGCGGTTTGTCGTTTTGCCAAAAAATCCCCCCGAAAGGCGCGTAAAATCTTACCGCAGCAGAAAAGTGCGCACTTAACCAAAACTTTATCATTCTTTGGTTTTTCCTTTAACCGAAAGCCGATAGACTGTACTCGTGCTGAACAAGAGCTCGAAAAAACAAAAAAGGAAATGAGGAATTTCAAAATGAAAAGAACCATGAAGAAAGCCATGAGCATTCTGGCAGCTTCCGCTGTGCTGGCCCTGACTCTGGCCGGCTGCGGCGGCACCGACACCAACACCACCGAGAATACGGAGAACACCGAGACCGCCAGCCTCTCCGGCACCGTGGCAACCAACGGCTCCACCTCCATGGAGGGCGTCATCGGCAACCTGAAGGAGCAGTTTGAGGCAGACAACAGCGGCGTGTCCGTCTCCTACGACGCCACCGGCTCCAGCGCTGGCATCGAGGCCGTCACCAACGGCACCGCCGACATCGGCCTGTCCTCCCGTGCCCTGAAGGAGGAAGAGGAGGCCGCTGGCCTGACCGGCACCACCGTGGCCCTGGACGGCATCGCCATCATCGTCAACGCCGACAGCCAGGTGGCCGACCTGACCGTGGAGCAGATCGCCCAGATCTTCACCGGTGAGATCACCAACTGGAGCGAAGTGGGCGGCGCCGACGGCGAGATCGCCTGCATCGGCCGTGAGGCTGGCTCCGGCACCCGGGACGGCTTTGAGTCCATCACCGAGACCGAGGACCTGTGCAAGCTCAGCCAGGAGCTGACCACCACCGGCGCGGTCATCGAGGCCGTCAAGGGCAACCCCAACGCCATCGGCTATGCCTCCCTGTCCGCTGTGGAAGGCCAGGAGGGCATCAAGACCCTCACCGTGGGCGGCGTGGCCTGCTCCGAGGAGACCATCCTGGACGGTACCTATGAGATCCAGCGTCCCTTCGTTCTGGTCACCAAGAACGACACCCAGCTGTCTGAGGCAGCCCAGGCCTTCTTTGACTACGCCACCTCCACCGCGGCAAGCGATCTGATCCGCAACGCCGGTGCGGTTCCTGTGGCAAAGTAAGAACGGAAACCCTTTGCGGCGGCGCGGGCCTCCGGCCTCTCGGAGGCGGGACCCGCGCCGCTGGCCTGTTTCCTTCGGCAAGAATGCGTTGAAAGTAAGGAGCTATCCATGGAAAGAGCATTGAAACATACCGCTGCTGCGCCGGCCAGTCCTGCGGCAAAAGAGAGGGGCGTTCCCAAGGGGCGCAGTGCCAAAGATCTTTTGGAATGGCTGATGCACCTGATCTTCCTGCTGTGCGGGATCGTCGCGGTGGCTTTTGTGCTGTTTATCAGCATTTACCTGATTATCTCTGGGGTGCCCGCCATTCGGGAGATTGGCCTGGTGGACTTCCTGTTCGGACAGACCTGGGCCCCTACGGCTTCGGACCCCTCCTATGGTATCCTGCCCTTTATTCTGACCTCCATCTACGGCACGGCCGGGGCGGTGGTCATCGGGGTGCCCATTGGTCTGATGACTGCCATCTTCCTGGCTAAGGTGGCCCACCCCCGGGTGGCTGCCGTCATCCACACCGCCGTGGAGCTGCTGGCCGGCATCCCCTCGGTGGTCTACGGCCTGGTGGGCATGATCGTGCTGGTGCCCGGCATCCAGAAGGCCTTTGACCTGTCCTCCGGTGCCTGCCTGCTGGCGGCCATTCTGGTGCTGGCGGTGATGATCCTGCCCTCCATCATCAGCGTCTCCGAGACCGCCCTGCGGGCGGTGCCCGAGGAGTATGAGCAGGCCTCCCTGGCCCTGGGTGCTACCCACCTGGAGACGGTGTTCCGTGTGGCCCTGCCCGCCGCCCGCAGCGGTGTGGCCACCGCCACAGTGCTGGGCGTGGGCCGGGCCATCGGCGAGGCCATGGCCATCATCATGGTGGCCGGCAACGTGGCCAACATGCCGGACATCTTCACTTCGGTGCGCTTCCTCACCACTGCCATCGCCTCGGAGATGTCCTATGCCTCGGTGGGCAGCCTCCACCGGGATGCCCTGTTCTCCATCGGCCTGGTGCTGTTCCTGTTCATCATGCTCATCAACGTTTTCCTGAACGTGTTTATTAAGAGAAAGAAGGAGAACTGATCATGCATTCTCTCTCACCCCGCCGTAAGGCGTATGACCGCACCCTGCGTGGGTTGCTGTATCTGTGCGCGGGGATCACCTGCGCGCTGCTGATCTTCCTCATCGGCTATATCTTTTACCGGGGCCTGGGCAACATCAGCTGGTCCCTGTTGTCTACCCAGACCAGCTACATCAACGATACCATCGGCATCCTGCCCAACATCCTCAACACCGTCTATATCATCTTCCTGGCCATGATCATCGTCCTGCCCCTGGGTGTGGGCGCTGCCATCTACCTGACGGAGTACGCCGGCAACCGCAAAGTGGTGGCCATCATCGAGTTTGCCACCGAGACCCTCACCGGCATTCCCTCCATCATCTTCGGCCTGGTGGGCATGCTCTTCTTCCTGCAGCTGTTCGGCCTGAAGGCGGGCATCCTGGCCGGCGGCCTGACCCTGGTGATCATGATCCTGCCCACCATCGTGCGCACCACCCAGGAGAGCCTGAAGACTGTGCCCCAGTCCTATCGGGAGGGTGCCCTGGCCCTGGGAGCCGGCAAGTGGCACATGGTGCGCACCGTGGTGCTGCCCAACGCCGTGGACGGCATCGTCACCGGCTGCATCCTGGCCATAGGCCGGATCGTGGGGGAGTCTGCCGCCCTGCTCTTTACCGCCGGCTTTGGCCTGGAGCTGAACAACTTCCTCACCTCTCTGGAGGCCTCTTCCGCCACTTTGACGGTGGCCCTGTACGTCTACGCCAACGAGCGCGGGGAGACGGGTGTGGCCTTTGCCATTGCCGCCATCCTGATGCTGCTGGTGTTCTTCATCAACTTCTCCGCCACGGTGGCTGGGAAGAAACTGAAACGAAAGGCAGGCTGACTTATGGCAGCGGATATCATCACCACCAAGTCCCTGAACCTGTGGTACGGCACAGACGGCAAGACCAGTGCCGCCGACCGGGGACATCACGCTCTGAAAGAGATCAATGTGGACATTCCCGCCCGGCAGATCACCGCCCTCATCGGCCCCTCCGGCTGCGGCAAGTCTACCTTTTTGAAAACCCTCAACCGCATGAACGACCTGGTCCCCGGGGTCCACATCGAGGGGGAGGTCTGCTTTGAGGGGCAGAACATCTTTGACAAGACCGTGGACATCACCTGGCTGCGCAAGCAGGTGGGCATGGTCTTCCAGAAGGCCAATCCCTTTCCCATGTCCATCTACGACAACGTGGCCTACGGCCCCCGCACCCACGGCATCCGCAACCGCAGCGAGCTGGACGGCATCGTGGAGAAGTCCCTGCGGGACGCGGCCATCTGGGACGAGGTGAAGGACCGGCTGAAGAAGAGCGCCCTGGGACTCTCCGGCGGCCAGCAGCAGCGGCTGTGCATTGCCCGGGCCCTGGCCAACGAGCCGGAGGTGCTGCTCATGGACGAATCCACTTCCGCCCTGGACCCCATCTCCACCTCTAAGATCGAGGATCTGGCTGTGGAGCTGAAGGAGAAATATACCGTCATCATGGTCACCCACAACATGCAGCAGGCGGCCCGTGTGTCCGACAAGACGGCCTTCTTCCTGCTGGGAGAGCTGGTGGAATTCGGGGACACCGATCAGATCTTCACCATGCCCAAGGACAAGCGCACCGAGGAGTACATCACAGGGAGGTTCGGATAATGCGGGAGAAGTTCAAACAGCAGCTGGAAGAGATGTACCGCCAGATGGTGGTCATGGGCGGCCTGTGCCAGCAGGCCATCGCCATGGCAGTGAAGACCCTGGACGAGGAGGAGGAAGCCGCCGAGCGACTGGAGACCCAGGTGCACGTTCTGGACAGCGAGATCGACGACATGGAGCGGGAGATCGAGAGCCTGTGCACCAAGCTCCTGCTCAAGCAGCAGCCGGTGGCCACCGACCTGCGGCGGATCACCGCAGCCTTGAAAATGGTCACCGACCTGGAGCGCATCGGCGATCAGGCCTCGGATATCGCCGAGCTGGCCCGGTTTATCCGCCAGGGCAGCCGCAACGAACACCTGCAGAAGATGGCCGCCGACGTGATCCGCATGGTCAGCGAGAGCGTGGAGGCCTTCGTCCGGCTGAACCTGGACCAGGCCCGGGAAGTGATTGCCTACGACGATGTAGTGGACCACTGGTTCGACGAGATCAAGAAGGAGCTCATCGCCCGCATCGCCCAGGACAGCTCTGCCGGCGAAGAATTCTTGGATGTGTTCATGGTGGCCAAGTACTTAGAACGCATCGGCGACCACGCCACCAATCTGGCCGAGTGGGTGGAGTACGCCATGACCGGGGCCCGGTCCAAGGACGGCCTGTGGGTGGATCCCGCCGAAGGAGTAAGCGGGCACAGCAATTAACCAAGATTTAACCTTTTCCTGGTTGTTCTTTTTACTTTTTTCTGTTATACTGACTAAACCTGCGAGATGTAAAGAGAATGTAAAGAGAACGTACAGAGAGGGTTAAAGTATGGACTTGTTCGATGGATTGACCTTGGTAGGCGGCCTCAGTCTATTCCTGTTCGGCATGAATTTGATGGGGGCCTCTTTGGAGAAACGCGCGGGAGGCAGCTTAAAGGCGCTGCTGGGCAAGCTGACATCCCGCAAAATATTGGGATTCCTGACGGGATTGGGTGTGACGGCAGTCATTCAGAGTTCCTCGGCCACCACCGTGATGGTGGTTGGCTTCGTGAACTCCGGCCTGCTGTCCCTGCATCAGGCCATCAATGTGATCATGGGGGCCAATGTGGGAACCACCGTAACCGCCTGGATTCTGAGCTTAACGGGCTTGGACAGCGGAAACTTCTTCATTCAGCTGCTCAAGCCTACTTCTTTTACCCCCATCCTGGCCCTGATCGGCGTGGGGCTGACCATGATGGCCAAGAGCGACAAGAAGAAGGACGTGGGCATGATCCTGCTGGGCTTTGCGGTGCTCATGTTTGGCATGGACACCATGAGTGGCGCTGTGGAAGGCCTGAAGGACGTGCCGGAGTTCCAGAACGTCCTGCTCATGTTCACCAACCCCATTCTGGGCGTGCTGGCCGGCGCGGCGCTGACGGCCATCATTCAGAGCTCCTCGGCTTCCGTGGGTATCCTGCAGGCTCTCTCGGCCACCGGGCAGGTGACCTATGGGGCGGCCATTCCCATCATCATGGGCCAGAACATTGGCACTTGTGTGACCGCCATGATCTCCTCGGTGGGCGCCAATAAGAACGCCAAGCGGGCGGCTGTGGTCCACCTGATGTTCAACATCATCGGCACTGCGGTGTGGCTTGCGGTGTTCTATGGTATCAACAGTGTGCTCCACTTTGCCTTTGTGGGCCAGCCCATCGACCAGCTGGGGATCGCCGTGGTCCACACGGCCTTCAACGTGCTCTGTACCGTCCTGCTCTTCCCCTTCTCCAGCTTGCTGGAGAAGCTGGCCTGCCGCATGGTGCCCGACACCAAGGCGCCTGACCAGATTCAGATCCTGGACGAGCGTCTGCTCTCCACCCCCTCGGTGGCGCTGGTGCGCTGCCAGGAAGTGGCCGAGACCATGGCCCGGATCTCCATGGATGCCTTGAAGACCGGCTGCCAGCTGCTGAAAAACTATGACGCCAAAAGTGCCCAGGCTGTCCGTGAGACTGAGCAGGAGGCCGACCAGTATGAGGATATGCTGGGCACCTACCTGGTGAAGATGGGACGAAGCAACCTGAGCAAGAACGACAGCCAGCAGGTTTCCAAGCTGCTGCACATCATCGGCGACTTTGAGCGGATCTCTGACCACGCGGTGAACCTGGTGGAGTCGGCGGAGGAGATGCAGAGCAAGGGACTGAACTTCTCCATCTACGCCAAGAAGGAACTGGAGATTCTTACCGCTGCCGTGGGCGAGATCATGGACCTCTCCCTGGAGGCCTTCCTGAAGAACGACCCTGTGCTGGCCGCCCAGGTGGAGCCGCTGGAGGAAGTGGTGGACACACTGAAGGAGCAGCTGCGCAACCGCCACATCCTGCGGCTGCAGAAAGGGGAGTGCACCATCGAGCTGGGCTTTGTCTGGTCTGACCTGCTGACAAACCTGGAGCGGGTGGCCGACCACTGCTCCAACATCGCCGGCTGTATCATCGAGATGGCCCACGATAGCCTGGATGTCCACGAATACCTGGACAACGTGAAGGCGGGCGGCCCCGCTTTCATGAAGGCCTATCAGGACTATGCTCAGAAATACGCATTGGTGGAGTGAGCAGACTGCCCGCCAAAAGCCAGACACCGAGAAAGAGACCCGCTCCCGGCCCTGTGCCGGGGGCGGGTTTTGTCGCGCCAAGGGAGCGTTGTGCATAGCGATGGGCTTCCACCGGTGCCGTGGGCCCCACGGGCCCTGCCGGCGCTGTGGGCGCCACCGGACCTGCCGGGGCTGCCGGCCCCACGGGACCTACGGGCCCCACCGGTCCCACCGGCCCTGTCGGTCCCGCTGGCCCCGGCCTGACCGAGGCGGAAGAATTCAATCCCCTCACCACGTACAGCGAGGGCGACCTGGTGCTCTACAATGGCGCCCTTTATCGGGCGGCCATCAACGACCCCACGGGGACCCCGGGTACCTCCAGCGACTACACCTTGATCACCGCCACCGAGACCGGCCCCACCGGCCCTGCCGGCGCTACTGGGCCCACCGGTCCTACGGGCCCCCAGGGTACGGAGGGTCCTACCGGCCCCACCGGTCCCCAGGGCCTTACTGGCCCCACTGGCGCCACCGGCCCCACGGGCAGCGGTGCCACTGGCCCCACCGGTCCCACGGGTCCTGAAGGCGCCACCGGCCCCACCGGTCCTACGGGCAGCGGGGCTACCGGCCCCACCGGCCCCACGGGTCCCCAGGGTTCCACTGGCCCCACCGGCCCCGAGGGCACGGGCGCTACCGGTCCCACTGGCCCCACCGGCCCGGAGGGCGCTACGGGTCCCACGGGTCCCGAGGGCACGGGTGCGACTGGCCCCACCGGTCCCACCGGCCCGGAGGGTGCGACTGGTCCTACCGGCCCCGAAGGCACGGGCGCTACGGGTCCCACTGGACCTGCCGGTCCTGAGGGGGCTACCGGCCCCACTGGGCCGACTGGTCCCGAGGGTACTGGCGCCACCGGTCCCACCGGACCTACCGGCCCCGAAGGCCCCACGGGTCCCGAAGGCACCGGCGCCACGGGCCCGACTGGTCCGGAAGGCGCTACGGGTCCCACCGGGCCGACCGGACCTACGGGACCTTCTGGCTCTGGCTTCACAGCCCGGGCAGCGGCGGTGCCCGACGCCACCAACAGCACTGATGTGGTGACCAATTTCAACCAATTGCTGGCGAACCTGCGGGAGATCGGCCTGATCTCGAACTAAGAGGATCGGCGACCAAAGGCAGGCAACGATCAGGGAAGGGCGGCGCGCCGCGCCGCCCTTCCCTTTCGAAAAGGAGCATGCTATGAAAGTTGTTGTCTATGCCATTTGCAAGAACGAGAGCCAGTTTGCCGCCCGGTGGATGGCATCCATGCAGGAGGCAGACGAGGTCTATGTCCTGGACACCGGTTCCGACGATGGCACGCCGGCGCTGCTGGAGGAGCTGGGGGCCCAGGTGACCGTGGAGACCATCACCCCCTGGCGCTTCGATGTGGCCCGCAACCACTCCCTGGACCTAGTGCCCGAGGACGCGGACATTTGCGTGTGTACCGACCTGGACGAGGTCTTTCAGCCCGGCTGGCGGGCGGAGGTGGAGAAGGCATGGCTGCCGGGGACCGACCGGCTGCTGTACCACTACACCTGGAATTTCCTCCCCGACGGCCGGGAGGGGCTGACCTTCTGGTACGACAAGATTCACCGCCGCCACGGCTGCCGGTGGGTCAATCCCGTCCACGAAATTCTTCAGTACGACGGCGGTGCGCCCCAGGCGCAGTACGCGGAAGGGGTCCGCCTGGAGCACCACCCGGACCAGAACAAGAGCCGGGGGCAGTACCTGGCCCTGCTAGAGCTGGCGGTGGAGGAGGATCCTACCAACGACCGCAACGTCCATTACTTAGGCCGGGAATATTTCTTCCGCCGCCGGTGGGAGGAGAGTATTGCAACGTTGAAGACCCATCTGTCCTTGCCCACGGCCACCTGGGCTGACGAGCGCTGTGCTTCTATGCGCTTGCTGGCCAAGGACTATGGGGCCATGGCCATGGAGGGGGAACAGGAGCGGTGGCTGCTGCGGGCAGTGGGGGAGGCTCCTCATCTGCGGGAGCCCTGGCTGGACCTGGCGGACCTGTACTACCGCCGCCGGGACTGGCACGGGGTGCTGTGGACTACGGAGCATGCCCTGACCATCACCACCCGCCCCCGAACTTACATGAGCGAGGCAACCTCCTGGGGGGAGCACCCTTGGGACCTGGCCAGCCTGGGCTATTACTACACCGGGCAGTATGACAAGGCCTGGGAAGCGGTGCAAAAGGCGGCCCAACTGGCCCCCAATAACCCCCGAATCCAGGATAATCTGCGCCTGATCGGCGAAAAAGTGGGGGCCTGACCGATTGCGGCAGCCGGGAAACTCTGCTATACTGGGCCAAAGAACCCAAGGAGGTCCCAGCTATGTTGGAAGTAGTCTTTGGCGACAGTGCCGCCGGTAGTCTGCGGCAGGCTTTTGCAGGGGAACCTGCGGCACAAGTGAGTACGCTCCTGTATGCCTCTCTCGAGGAAGAGCGGGAATTGACGCCAGAAGAGGCAGCCCAGTTAGAGGAGAAAACCCGCCGCTGGCAGCAGGCAGAGGAAGAACGCTTGCGCCGGGGCTGGGCGGAGGGCCTGCCCATCGCGGGCAGTCCGGCGGACATCATGCCTCTCTCCCTGGCTCTGAGCGTGGGGGAGATCGCCGAAGAGGGGATCGGCCCCCAGCGCCAGACTGCCCTGGAGGGCCTCATGGGGACCTATCCCAGCATCGCCCAGGAGGTGACGGAGGAACTGCTCCAGCGCAGCCGCAAATCCCTGGCGACTATCCTGGCCCGGGCCGGTGCGGGGGAGGAGATACGGGTATGGACCAGCGATACCCCCGACGATGCCTGCGGCCTGGCCTGGCTGGCCCATCAGCTGGCCGCCCTGGACCTGGAAAAGGTGCAGGTGACCCAGGTGAAGCTGCCGGATTTCTATGAGCAGTCCGACGGCACTGTGGTCCGCTGGCGGGGCTGGGGGGAGATGGACCCCTGGCTCTGGGGCCGGATGGCCGCCCTGGGGCAACCCCTGCCGGGCAACTTCCTGCGGAGACTGGATGCCCAGTGGCAGGAGCTCCAGCGGGAGAACACCCCCCTGCGGGCCGTGGTGAACGGAGAACTGGTAAGCGTGCCCGAGACCTGGTACGATCCCTTCCTGCGAAAGGAGATTGCCGCCGAAGAAGCGGAATTTCCAGCGGCCCGGGTGATCGGCCATGTGCTGGGAAAGTACCAGCTGGGCATCGGGGACGGGGAACTGGCCCAGCGCCTATGGGCAATGCTCCGGGCGGGAGAACTCCAGCAAGTGACCACGCCCGGCCCAGAGGACCCCATCTACCACTGCCGCCTGCGCAAGACCCCCGGTGTGTGGAACAGATAATGGCTTGCGGCAAATCAAAACCACCGGTTTAACCGGTGGTTTTGATTTGCCTTCTTCATAGCTTTTTCTGTAAATAAATCATATCGATTAGTTGAATACCACCTTCATAAATAGGGTTGTCATAGTGATCGATAAAAAAATTCTTTATGCTGTGTGAGCGAGCAAAGCCGCATTTTTCATAAAAAGGAACGGTCAACGGACTATCCCCTGTACCAACTTGTAGGATAGAATACGTCCCTTTATATTTTGCAGCAACAAAGTCAATGAGTGCTTTGCCGTACCCTTTCCCCTGATATTCTGGCTCAGTTGCAATGTTTTTTATTTCAAGAATACCGTTCCCCTCGTCGGTTACGATACACTCGCATTTCATCCCATGGTCGTCCAATACATACATCGTTCCTCGGTTAATATATCGGTCTATCATGTTCTCTTGTTCGTCGGCCAGCAGCAACAAGGGAAGAAAGTGTTTTTTATTCTCTTTTATTTCGATGATTTTCATATCGGTACGCACTCCAAACATTTTGTTTCTTGTTCTTTCGCGGTTTCCAGATTTGGCGGCCAAAGAAAGAGCGAAGAGACACAGGCTGTCTCTTCGCTCTTTTCGTTTCTGGGAAAATCAGAAGTCGGCGCTGCCCACGGTACGGGGATGGGGGAGGACGTCGCGGATGTTGGCGATACCGGTCAGGTACATGACCATCCGCTCAAAGCCCAGGCCGAAGCCTGCGTGCTTGCAGGAGCCATAGCGTCGCAGGTCCAGGTACCACCAATAGTCCTGGGGGTTCATGCCCAGCTCTTGGATGCGGGCCTCCAGCACGTCCAGACGCTCCTCACGCTGGCTGCCGCCGATGATTTCGCCGATGCCGGGCACCAGGCAGTCGGCGGCGGCCACGGTTTTGCCGTCGTCGTTCAGGCGCATATAGAAGGCCTTGATGTCCTTGGGATAATCGGTAACGAAGACAGGGCGCTTGTAAACCTGCTCGGTGAGGAAGCGCTCGTGCTCGGTCTGCAGGTCAGTGCCCCACTCTACCTTGAAGTCGAACTTGTCGTTGTGCTTCTTGAGAATCTCCACGGCTTCGGTGTAGGTCACCCGGCCAAAGTCCGAGGAGGCCACGTGTTGCAGCCGCTCCAGCAGGCCCTTGTCCACGAAGGAGTTGAAGAAGTCCATCTCCTGGGGGCAGCGCTCCAGCACGGTGCGGATGACGTACTTGATCATGTCCTCGGCCACATCCATGTCCCCGGCCAGGTCACAGAAGGCCATCTCGGGCTCGATCATCCAGAACTCGGCGGCGTGGCGCTGGGTGTTGGAGTTCTCTGCCCGGAAGGTGGGGCCGAAGGTGTAGACATTGCCGAAGGCCATGGCGAAGTTCTCCGCGTTGAGCTGGCCGGAGACGGTCAGGCTGGCGGGCTTGCCGAAGAAGTCCTGGCTGTAGTCGATCTCGCCGTTTTCCAGCCGGGGGGCGTTGTTGGGGTCCAGGGTGGTCACCCGGAACATCTCCCCGGCGCCCTCGCAGTCCGAGGCGGTGATGATGGGGGTGTGCACGTAGACGAAGCCCCGGTCCTGGAAGAACTCATGGATGGCAAAGGCGGCTACGGAACGCACCCGGAAGGCGGCGGAAAACAGATTGGTACGGGGGCGCAGGTGGGCCACCGTGCGCAGGAACTCCACGCCATGGCGCTTCTTCTGCAGGGGATACTCCGGGGCGGAGGGACCCTCTACCTCAATGGAGGAGGCCTTGATCTCCAGGGGCTGCTTGGCCTGGGGGGTGAGCACCACGGTGCCGTGGACGATGAGAGCGGCCCCCACGTTCTGCTTGGCGATCTCCTTGTAGTTGGCCACGCTGTCCTCGGCGAAGACCACCTGGATGCTCTTGAAGCAGCTGCCGTCGTTGAGCTCGATAAAGCCGAAGTTTTTCATGTCGCGGATGGTACGGGTCCAGCCGCAGACGGTCACTTCCTGACCGCCGTAGTGTTCCATGTCCGCAAAGATGCGGGCGATTTCCGTGCGTTTCATAGCGTGTGTGTCCTTTCAGCCAATATTGATCTTAATAAAGGGATGCCTTCCGCCAGGGGCGGTCACATCCGCTGGGTAACGGGGATGAGCTGCCGGCTGGCCTTGCCAGTCAGGCGCAGGGGACGGATGCGGAGAACGGTGGTGTTTTTGCTCTTTTTGGCGATGTACTGGTCCCGGATCTCCGGGGTGACCCGGCCCAGGGTGTTGATGAGGGCGGCCAGGGCGGCGTCGTGCTCATGGGGATGCTCCACCACGTGGGCCCGGCCCAAGACCATCACGCTCTCGTAGAGGGTGGTAATGTGCTCCGGGATCAGTCGTGCCTGGGTGACCACGGTGAAGCACACCCGCTCGTCCCGGGCGATGGCCTCCAGCTTATACCCGGAGCGGGCGCAGTGGAGGTAGAGACTGCCGTCCAACAGGACGTAGTTCATGGGCACCCCATAGGGCCATCCGTCCTCGCCCACCAGGCAGAGCACCCCGTGGGTGCCCTGGGCCAGGGCTTGCCACGCCTCTTCCTGGCTCAGCTGCCGGTCTTTCCGGTGCATGGGTTTGTCTGTCATGGGTCCTCCTCACTGCTCGGAGACGATATCTCCGTGCTCGATGTGGTAGGCAATGCGCTGGATGATCATCATGATGGCCACCAGGTTTTCGCCACCTTCGGGGACGATCACGTCGGCGTAGCGCTTGGAGGGCTCCACAAACTGCTCGTGCATAGGCTTGACGGTGGACAGATACTGCTCCACCACCGAGTCCAGACTCCGGCCCCGCTCCTTCACATCTCGCAGGATGCGGCGCAAAATGCGCACATCCGCGTCGGTGTCCACAAAGATTTTAATGTCCATCAGGTCCCGCAGGGCCTTGTTCTCAAAGATCAGGATGCCCTCCACCAGGATGACTTTGGTGGGGTGTACGGTCAGGGTATCCTCGGTGCGGTCGTGGATGGTGTAGTCGTAGACAGGACATTGGATGTCCTTGCCCGCCCGCAGGTCCTCCAGGTCCTGGATCATCTGGTCGGTGTCGAAGGAGGCGGGGTGGTCGTAGTTCAGGCTCTGCCGCTCTTCCAGGGTCATGTCGTGGTGGGCGGCGTAGTAGCTGTCGTGGGGCAGGACGCTGATGTCCTGGCCGAACTGCTCCCGCAGCCGGTCCACCAAGGTTGTCTTGCCGGAGCCGGTGCCGCCGGCGATGCCAATGATGAGGGGTTTCATGGGATCACCTCCAGAAAGAAATCATGGGGGAGAAGGGGGTCAGTCCTCCTCGTCCCCGCGCTCGTTGAATTCGGTGAGCACCAGCTGAGGGTTGTGGTCGCTCACCCATTTGATGGACCAGAAGGAGGAGAAGAGCAGCAGCTTGTTGCCCTTGTAGTCCTCCACCAGTTTGGTGTCGTTGCCCAGGACCAGGTCGGTCTCGTGGAACTCCACGGGCTCCTTGATCCAGCGCAGGTATTCATAGGGCAGGGTGTCCATGCGGATCTCCACGTTGTACTCGCTGCGCAGGCGGTACTGGAAGACGTCAAACTGCAGGGTACCCACCACGCCCACGATGACCTCTTCCATGCCGGTGTAGGGCAGCTTGAAGATCTGGATGGCGCCCTCCAGGGCGATCTGCTCAGCCCCCTTGAGGAACTGCTTGCGCTTCATGGTGTCCACCGGGCGCACCCGGGCGAAGTGCTCGGGGGCAAAGGTGGGGATGGGGTCGAAGCGGAGCTTTTTGCCGGGGGTACAGAGGGTGTCGCCAATGGAGAAGATGCCCGGGTCAAAGACGCCGATGATGTCCCCGGCGTAGGCCTCCTCGATGATCTCCCGCTCGGCGGCCATGAGCTGCTGGGGCCGGGAGAGGCGGAGCTTTTTCTTGCCCTGCACGTGATAGACCTCCTTGTCCGCGTCAAAGCGGCCGGAGCACACCCGCAGGAAGGCGATGCGGTCCCGGTGGGCCTTGTTCATGTTGGCCTGGATCTTGAAGACGAAGGCGGAGAAGAAGTCGTCCAGGGCGCTGACCTCCCCCTCGCTGCTGTGGCGGGGGAGGGGCGGGGTGGTCATGCGGAGAAAGTCCTCCAGGAAGGGCTCCACGCCGAAGGTGGTCAGAGCCGAGCCGAAAAAGACGGGGGAGAGCTTGCCGTGGCGTACCCGGTCCAGGTCAAAGTCGCAGGAGGCCCCGTCCAGCAGCTCGATGTCCTCGATGAGCTGGTCCCGCCGGGCCTGGCCCAGCATGTCGGTGAGGATGGGGTCGTCCAGGTCGATCTGGGTGGTGCCGGACTTTTTGGCGTTGGTGTTGGAGGAGAAGTGGATGATCTCCCCCTTGTTCCGATCATACACCCCCAAAAAGTCCTTGCCGGAGCCGATGGGCCAGTTGACGGGGTAGGTCTCGATGCCCAGTTCCTTTTCGATCTCCTCGCACAGCTCGAAGGGGTCCCGGGCCTCCCGGTCCATCTTATTGATGAAGGTGAAGATGGGGATGTCCCGCATGACGCAGACCTTGAAGAGCTTGCGGGTCTGGGCCTCCACGCCCTTGGCCCCGTCGATGACCATGACGGCGGAGTCGGCGGCCATGAGGGTGCGGTAGGTGTCCTCGGAGAAGTCCTGGTGGCCGGGGGTGTCCAGAATGTTGATGCAGAAGCCGTCATACTGGAACTGGAGCACCGAGGAGGTCACGGAGATGCCGCGCTGTTTCTCGATCTCCATCCAGTCGGACACAGCGGCCCGGGAATTCTTCTTGCCCTTGACCTGGCCGGCCTGGGCGATGGCCCCGCCGTAGAGCAGGAACTTTTCCGTCAGGGTGGTCTTGCCGGCGTCGGGGTGGGAGATGATGGCAAACGTCCGCCGGCGCTTGATTTCGGATTCGTATTGTGACAAAGGATCGTCCTCCCCTGAAATGATACTGGTTTTATAACACTTTATTCTATCATGGTAGCGCTCTGTCCGCAAGAGAAAAACCACCGGCAAAGAGAAAATGCCGGTGGTTTTCCAAGCGATGGTTCAGGGGTCCTGGGGAGGCAGAGCCCCCTGGGCGGTCTCCTGCTCCCGCAGCCCCCGGAAAAAGCGCCGGGTGAGCAGAACGGCCACCACCATGGCGATCAGGTCCGCCGCGGGGGCGGCCAGGAGGATGCCCTGAATGCCCAGGAACCGGGGCAAAAGGATGGCCAGGGGCACAAAGCATGCCAGGTCCCGGATGAGGGAGGCGGCGGTGGCTTTCACCGGCTCGCCTACGGCCTGAAAGAAGATGGAGCTCATCTTGATAAAGCAGGTAAAGGTCACCAGGGCCAGGAAGATACGGAAGGTCTGCACGGCGAATTCCTGGTACAGGGGATCGCCCTGGCCAAAGATGCCCACCACCCCTTCGGGCCAGAGCTGGAAGAGAAGGGTGGCGGCGATGCCCACCACCAGTGTGATCGTCAGGATCAGGCGGTAGGTGGCGCGAACCCGGTCATACCTGCCCGCGCCGTAGTTGTAGCCCAAGATGGGCTGTCCCCCCAGCACCACGCCCACCACGAGGTTGATGACGATGGTGTAGACCTTGGTCTCGATGCTGATGACCGAGATGGGGATGTCCGGGCCGTAGGGGGAGAGAGCGCCGTAGTGAAAGAGCATCACGTTGCACACCAGGGAGACCACCACGATGGAGATCTGGGTGATGAAGGTGGAGATGCCCAGCTGCACAGCCTGTCCCAGAACCCGCCAGTGGGGCCGGAAGGAGGCCAGGGTGAGGCGGAAGGTCTTGGGCCGGAGCAGATACACAGCGTTGAGGACAAAGGAGAGCAGCTGCCCCAGCACTGTAGCCCAGGCCGCCCCCTGGATGCCCCAGTGCAGGCCGAAGATGAAGACGGGGTCCAGGACGATGTTGACCACGGCTCCGGCCACCGTGGCGGCCATGGCATAGCGGGGGCTGCCGTCGGCCCGGATAACCCCATTGGCCATATTGGAGAGCATGTACAGGGGAAAGACCCACAGCAAGATGGTGAAGTAGTCCATGGCCAGGGGGAGAGTGGCGTCCGAGGCGCCAAAGAGCCGCAGCAGCGGCTCCTGCCAGATCAGACATCCGGCGGCCAGCAGCACTCCCAGCAGAAAGAGCACGGTGACGCCGCTGCCCACGCACTGGTGGGAGCGCTGGGTGTCCCCCTTTCCCTGGCAGAGGCTGAGGTAGGCGGCCGAACCGTCCCCCACGCACCAGGCGAAGGCCATGGCCAACATCACCAGGGGAAAGACCACCCCCGTGGCGGCGTTGCCCAGGTAGCCCAGCTCGCTGTTGCCGATGAAGATCTGATCGACAATGTTGTACAGGGCGCTAACCAGCAGGGACAGCACGCAGGGAAGGGCAAAGGAGGCCAGAAGCTTGCTCAGCTTTTCCTGACCCAGGTATTTGTTTTGTTCCAAAGACACGACAAAGCCTCCTGAAGAAAGATTCGGAGGCTTTGGACTCGGAAAAACCACCACAAAACCGGCAGAGAGAAAGTGCGTAGAATGTCGATTCTACGCACTCTTTCTGGTGAACGATTGTAAAATACCATGCCCGGCGGGAAAAGTCAAGGGTCAGTCCGCGGCCTTTTCCTCCTTGGCCGGCAGGCGGGTGACCAGGGCCTCTACCAGCCGGTGCTGGCGGATCAGGGCCATCTGGATGTGCAGGTGCTCGGTCTCCAGGGAGATGGTCCGCCCGTCCTGGGGCACCGAGCCGTACAGGCCGAAGACATAGCCGCCGAAGGTGTCGTATTCCTCCACAGGCAGCGGGACCCCCAGGGCCCGGGCCACGTCGTCCAGGGGGGCCGAGCCCTGAATGCGCCAGGTGTTGGGCTCCAGGGGCTGGATGTCCAGGGGTTCCCCCTCCAGCTGGATCTCGCCCACCAGCTGCTCCATCAGGTCCTTGGTGGTCACCACCCCCAGCAGGCCGCCGTATTCGTCCAAAACCACGGCGTAATAGGTCCGCCGCTGCTTCATCTGCTGGAAGAGGACGTCGGCCTTGACGGTCTCGGGGACGAAGAAGGCAGGCTTGAGGACAGTTTTTACAATTTCCTCCATGGGCAGGTCCAGGCTGCGGAAGAAGTCCCGGGTATCCAGGATGCCGATGACCTGGTCCACCGTGCCGTCGCAGACGGGATAGCGGGTGTGGCCGGTGCGGAAGATGATCTGTTTCCACGTCTCCACGGTCTGGCCCGTCCACAGCAGGTCCAGCTCCGTGCGGTGGGTGGCAAATTCTCCCACGGTCAGGTCGTCAAACTCGAAGACATTTTGGATGAACTCCTGGGTGGCCGAGCCGAAAACGCCCTTCTCGCTGCCCCGGGCCACCATCATTTTGATCTCCTCCTCGCTGACCTCCTCCTCGTCGGCGTTGGGGTCCACCCCAAGCAGGCGCAGGATGGCGTTGGTGGAGGCGGTGAGTACCGCCACCACAGGGGCGAAGAGGACGGAGATGCCCGTGATGAGGGTGGACAGGCCCAGCGCCAGGGATTCCGCCTTCTTCATGGCCAGGCGCTTGGGCACCAGCTCGCCGAAGACTAAGGTGAAGTAGGACAGCAGGAGCGTGATCAGGACCACGGCGATCTTATCCAGAGTGCCTGCCGAGATGGGCACACCCGCTGCCAGCAGGGCCTCCACCAAGGGGTCGGAAAAGTTATCCGCGGCGAAGGCGCTGCCCAGAAAGCCCGACAGGGTGATGGCGATCTGAATGGTGGCCAGGAATCGGGCGGGACGGCTGGTGAGCTTTTCCAGGCGCAGGGCGCGCTTGTTGCCTTGGGCCACCAGTTGGGCCAACTTGTTGTCGTTGATGGAGATCACGGCGATCTCCGCGCAGGCGAACACGGCGTTGAGCGCGATCAGAACAATCTGAAGGACGATGGGCCATAGGAAAGGGTCCTGCATGATAAAAATTCTCCTCCTAAAAACAGTTGGGGCACAGCCCGTTCTTTGGTCTGGGCAGGAAGAACCGTTTCCCACCCGGTTATGGTAGGAATTATACTATGGCAGCGGCGCAGGGTCAAGAAGAGAAGAGGAGATTTCTGGAAAAGATGGGGAAG
Source organism: Clostridiales bacterium (assembly GCA_004554585.1). GTDB lineage: Bacteria > Bacillota > Clostridia > Oscillospirales > Oscillospiraceae > Evtepia. The sequence goes on from SFLH01000004.1 coordinate 61,118, forward strand.
AGAGCCTATCCTTGGCGGGCCTCTGCCCGCAGCTCGGTCATCTCCCCCCAGAACCGTTTGGGCAGATGGGTCATGCGGCAGCGGGGGTTCTCCCGGTCCGGGATGGCGATGGTCCGGTAGAACTGCCGCCAGAGGGCCTGGCACTGGGCTTCCGCCTGGCTGGGGTCGTCCAGGTCCAGCTGGTCCAGCGGGCGCAGTTTCCACTTGCCCCGGACGGCGAAGAGGGCCTGGCGGTGGGTCTTGTCGTGCAGGAGAAAGGCCTCCTGGGGCAGACGCTGGCAGAAATGGGGACGCAGGAGGGGGAGGACCCGGTTCTCCGGGGCGATCTGCCCCACCAGCACCCCGCCGTAGTCGGCAAAGCGGACGAAGCCCTTGTACTGATGGGCCTCGTGGACCAGCCGGCGCACCGCCCGGGTGAGGACCAGCAGCCGCTCGTCGGTGAGGTCCTGGGGTAGAGCGTGGTGAAAGGCCAGATAGATGGCGTCGAACATGTTTCGCTCCCGCTGGGGCAGACTGGTGAGAAAGCTGTAAGTGATCAGACGCCGAAAGGCAGCGGAACCCTGGGCCTCCAGCTGACCGTAGAGTTCCCGGGCCAGGGCCTGGTCCGTGGCCACTTCCCGCAGGGGATAGAGGGAGATCTGCCGGGTCCGGGGGAAGAGAAAATAGAAGGGGTAGACCTTTTGCCGAAAGCTCTCTCCCACGCAAGAGAGAAACCCGGCAAAGCTGCCGTCATAAAGCATGGTGCATGGGGGCCAAGTGGACATTTCGGGCTCCTCCTTTCTGCAGCGCGCTTGGCAAAGCGCCACACACGCCCGCCCGCTTTTAGAGGGGGATCAAAAATTTGCGATGGACAGCTGTTCGTATTGGGGGGCCAGCGCGGGGGCCTCTAAGGCGGTCAGGGCCCGGCGGACCCCCTCTGGGCGCACCCGCAGCCCTGGGGTCATGCGGCCGCTGCAGGTGATGAAATACTGGGCCCGCTTGAGGACCACCCCCAGCTTTTTCAGGGAGTCCAGGTCCAGGCTCCGCCACTGGCGGGCGGCCAAGATGCGCCGGGCACTGACCACCCCGATCCCCGGCACCCGCAGCAGGGTGCGGTAGTCGGCGGTGTTCACCTCCACTGGAAATTGCTCCAGATGGTTCAGCGCCCAGGCGCACTTGGGGTCCAGAAGAGGGTCTAAGTGGGGAAGGTCGGGGGAGAGGATCTCGTCGGCCTGAAAGTGATAAAACCGCAGCAGCCAGTCCGATTGGTACAGCCGGTGCTCCCGCAGCAGGGGCGGCCGAAAGCCCACAGGGGAGGGGAGGTGGGGACTGGTGCCCACGGGGATGTAGGCGGAGAAAAAGACCCGTTTCAGAGCGTATTTCCGGTACATCCCCTCGGAGAGCTTCAAAATGTGGTAGTCACTCTCCCCCGAGGCCCCCACGATCATCTGGGTGGACTGCCCCGCCGGGGCAAAGGCGGGGGCGTGACGATATTTCTGCCGCTCCGCCTTGGCCTGCCGGATGCTGTCCCGAATCTGCCCCATGGGGTCCAGAATGGCCTCCTTCTTCTTGTCTGGGGCCAGCAGGGCCAGGCTCTTGGCGGAGGGGAGCTCGATGTTCACCGACAGCCGGTCGGCCAGCTGCCCCAGCCGGGCGGTGAGGGCGGGGTCGGCCCCCGGGATGGCCTTGGCGTGGAGATAGCCGGTAAAGCCAAACTCCTCCCGCAGCAGGGCCAGGACGCGGATCATCAGCTCCGCGGTGTAGTCGGGGCTGCGGACCACGGCGGAACTGAGAAAGAGACCCTCAATGTAGTTGCGCCGGTAAAAGTCGATGGTCAGCTCCGCCAGCTCCCGGGGGGTGAACATGGCCCGGGGCAGGTCGTTGGAGGTGCGGTTGACGCAGTACTGACAGTCGTAGATGCATACGTTGGTCAGCAGAACCTTGAGCAGGGAGATGCACCGGCCGTCGGCGGAAAAGCTGTGACAGCAGCCGGCGGCCATGGTCTTGCCCAACTGCCCGCCCCGGCGGTCCCCGCCGCTGGAGGTGCAGGCCACGTCGTATTTGGCTGCGTCGGTGAGAATGGTGAGTTTTTCGGCGATGGTCATGGCACAGCCCTCCCGATGACAGAAAATAGAACGGATGTACTACTCCTGCCATTATACCGGCGGCCCGGGGCAGAAAAAAGCGCCGGAGGAAGGCTCCTCCGGCGCTTGGGTCCTGGGTTGGGGACTGGGAAAGGGTTAGTTGTCGGCTTTGTTGGCGAACTCCGGCGGGATCTCGTGCTTGACGCAGCGGCGGCCCTCCTTGGCCCAGATGTTGCCCAGGCACTTGGTGCAGCCGATACAGGCGGAGTCCTCCCCGGCTTCCAGGTGCTTGAGGAAGTCGGGCTGGCAGATGAAGGGACGGGAGGCGGAGACGAAGTCGATGCCGGCGTCCAGGATCTTCTGAATGCTCTCCGGGCCGCGGACGCCGCCCACCAGGATCAGGGGGATGGTGACCTCTTTGCGGATCTGGGCCGCCCGGTCCAGGTAGAAGGTGGGGACCTTCTTCTTGCCCAGGCCGATCCAGTTGTAGCCGGACAGCTCGATGGCGTCGGCCCCCAGGGCCTGGAACTGGCGGCAGAAGTAGAGGATATCCTGGGCGTAGGCTTCGTCGGCATCCCCGGCGCAGTTGGTGTTGACCTTGATGAGCACGGGGTAGTCCGCGCCTACGGCCTGGCGGATGGCGGTGAGACATTCGCCTACAAAGCGGAAGCGGTTTTCCGCGCTGCCGCCGTATTCGTCGGTGCGGTGGTTGGTGTTGGGGTCCAGGAACTGGCTGAGCAGGTAGCCGTGGGCGCAGTGGAGCTGGATGCCGTCAAAGCCCATCTCCTTGGCGGCCTTGGCCGCGTCCACAAAGTCGGCCCGGATCTTGTCCATGTCGGCGGGGGTGATCTCGGTGGTCTCCATCTCATTGGCGCCCTTCATGCCGCCGGAGGGAGCCAGCAGCTTGCCGCCGACCACGTGCTTTTCGGACATGTACACGTTCAGGCCCGCGTGCATGAGCTGGAGGATGAGGCGACCGCCGGCCTGGTGGACGGCGTCCAGGACCTCTTTCTGGCTGGCCCGCTGCTCGGGGGTAGCGAAGCCCACCTGGATGCCGGTGGACCGGGCTTCGGGGGAGATGTAGCTGTAGGCAGTGATGATGGCGCCGGTGCCGGCGGCGGCGATCTGCCGGTAGAGCTCCACCTGCTGGGCGTCGCAGGTGCCGTCCCGGTGGCCGAAGGGGTCCTGAGTGGCCGAGCGGATGAGCCGGTTGGGCAGGGTGAGGGTGCCGATCTTGCCGGCGGTGAAGAGAGTTGTTGCCATAGGGTAAAGTCTCCTTTTCAAGTGTTTGAGGCTTTGGAAAATGCCCCCGGGCGGGGGTCTGCAATACGGTATTCTATTATATCGAAAGGCGGGGGAAATTACAAGAGAAAAGGGGAAGGGTGGCGAAGTTTGCATTGACAGCCTTTTGCGGGGGGGATAAAATGAAAGGACTATGCGAGGAAAGGCGGCGGCAGAATGGAGCGAAAAACCATGGGGCTGGTGACGGTCACCGGCTCCTATGTGCTGTGGGGGATGCTGGCCATCTTCTGGAGCTTTTTGGGCCAGGTGAATTCCGTCTATGTGCTGGCCCAGCGGATCATCTGGTCCCTGGTGTTCATGGGCCTGTATCTCCTGGTCACCCGGCGGTGGGGGGAGGTCAAGCGGGCCCTGTGCGACCGCCAGACCATGGTCAACTGCCTGCTGTGCGGCGTTCTTATCACCCTCAACTGGGGGGTGTACATCTATTCGGTCAACAGTGGCCACGTGCTCCAGGCCAGCATGGGCTATTTCATCGAGCCGGTGATGGTGGCCCTGCTGGGGGTCATCGCCTTTCGGGAAAAGCCCAGCTTGGCGGAAAAGCTCACCTTCCTGTGTGCTGCCGGGGGAATCGTTTTCCTCACAGCGCGCACGGGGACCTTCCCTACCCTGGCCCTGGCGGTGGCCACTCCTTTTGCCGTCTATGGAGCGCTGAAGAAAAAGGTGGCTCTCACTGCCCAGACTTCCCTGTTCATGGAGACCCTGTGGGTTACCCCCCTGGCCCTGGCCTTCTCCTGGTGGTGGGCGGCGGGACACGGGGGGACGGAGGCGGTGCTGGGGGGCGCCTCCTTCTGGCTGCTGCCCGCCTGCGGCGTGGTGACCTCGGTGCCCCTGCTGCTGTTCAACATGGGCGTGAAGGAGATCCCCTATTATTTCTCCGGCATTCTCATGTACATTAACCCCACCCTCCAGTTCCTGGTGGGGCTGCTGTACTTCAAAGAGGCCTTGAATATGGACCAGTTCATCGCCTTCCTCATCATCTGGGTGGGCCTGGCCATTACCATGGTGGAGAAGCTCAAAGTCCTGCGCCAGGAGAAGAAACTGCCGGCCGAGGGGACCGCAGAAACCTAAGGCGCGGAAGGGGCGGAAAGGCCGCATCCGCCGGGCAAGGGGGAGAAGAGACCATGAAAAACGGAAGGGACGGGTTCCAGAAGCAGGTGCTGGCCTGCCTGGTGGTCCTGCTGCTGAGCGCGGGGGTGGCCCTGGCCACCCGACAGACTGGCTTTGTGAACGTGGGCTGGTTCGTGGTGGGGGCGGTGTTCCTCTTTCGGCCGGTTTGGCCCAGGCGATGGGACCACGTGGACCACAAACGCCTGAAATTGGCCTGCCAGGTGGGCGGGACCATCCTGATCCTGCTGGCCATGCTGGTGCGCTTCGGGGTGTGAACCCTGCCTCTGGCCGACGGCCCGTGCAAAAACCAACGAGAGGGGGGAGAACGCGGTTCTCCCCCCTCAAACAAGCTGGCCCCCTGGTTCCCTTGTGGGAAACCGGGGGGCCAGCTGCGCTGTCGGCGCAAAGACGATTGCCCGCCTCCCCGTCTCAGGGGGCGGCCTGCGAGGGCCTTGGGAGAACGCCCCTGGACGGAGGTTATCGGTGCCGGACCGGCCCGCCGCCCCGCCGCTGCTTGCGGAAACAGGCGTCGCACAGCCGGCCGTGGTGGTGCAGGGGCAGGGCGGCGCCGCACAGGGCGCAGAAGCGGATGTTGTTTTTCAGCCGGTGCAGGAGGATCTCGTTGATCTCCTCGGCCACCTCCTCCCGCCGGTCGTAGAGGGCGTCCTCGTCCACCGGGCAGCCGAAGGCTTTGGAGAAGGAGAAATACAGGTCCAGCTTCCGGCAATACAGCTCCAGCTCTGGCAGGGTTCTGGCCCGGTCCTCGGGCAGGGCGGGCTGTTCGATGGGCTGGCCCTGCTGGTGCAGGCGCAGGAAGCGAAAGAAGAGCTCGCGCAGAGGCTCCTCGGTCTCATCAAAGGGAATGTTGGCGGCTCGGAGCTCCTGCTCTTTGCTCAGGCGGAACCCCTGCTCCCGGATTTTGGAGATGAGGGTGATATAGCGGCTGATGTCCAGTTTCACATAGGGTTCTATGGTGGGCATCTTGTTCCACTCGGTGAGCACTTCCAGTAAATCAAAGTCTACCATAAGCACCAAGTCGGAGAAGCCCGCCACCGCCTGCTGCAGGGGGGGCACCACGGTGTTTAGCCCCGCGCGGATGGCTCCCAGGTTTTGGGTGGCCCCCACGTAGCCCCTGTCATACATGCCATATCGGCCTGCCCGGCCGGCGATCTGCTGGATCTCCTCAGGCTTGAGCTCCCGTCGCTCCACGCCGTCGAACTTCTCTGTGTCCATGAAGATGATCCGCCGAATGGGCAGGTTCAACCCCATGCCGATGGCGTCGGTGGAGACCACGTAGGACATGCGCCCGGCTAGAAAGCCCTCCATTTGCTTGCGCCGGGTGGCATAGGGCAGGGCACCGTAGATGATGGCGGGCTCCTTTCCGGACTGGCGCAGGTCCTCGGCCACGCTGAGTACCCCCACTTTGGAAAAGGTAATCAGGGCATCCCCCGGCTGGATGCGGGTGTAGTCCACGGTGTGGTTCATGCAGATCAGGGGGGTCTTGCGCTGGTGGAAGATGACCTCATAGGTATCCCCGCAGCTTTCAATCAGACGCAGCAGCAGGTCCTTGGCCTCCGGGGCGGCGCACAGGTGGACCTCCGGGGCCAGGACCCCCAGGATGGCCCGGGTCCAAGCGTAACCCCGCTGGCGGTCGGCGATCATCTGGCACTCGTCGATGACCGCCACGTCGTAGGGGGTTTTCAGCTCCAATTTTTCCGCTGTGGCGGCCACATGGGTGTCCTCCTCCCGGCGGTCCTCCTCCTCGCCGGTGGTCAGGCTGCAGTCAATCCCTGCGTCTAGCAGAACCTCCTGGGCCTCCAGGGCCAACAGGCGCAGGGGGGCCAGATACACGCCGGTGGGGGCCTGCTTGAGCCGCTGAAAGCCAGCGTAGGTCTTGCCAGTGTTGGTGCCCCCTAAGTGGAGGATGAAGTGCCGGTCCATGGCCCGGGCCTCGGGGTACTCGTCCTTGGGGTTGAGGGCCATGAGCACCTCTAGACTGGTGCGGATGGCCTGGGGCACATAGCAGACGGAGTAGAGATAGCCGATGGGACGGGAGAGCAGCTGGTTGGCGGGGAAGTCTTTCATGCCCAAAAGGGCGGTGAGGTTGGCCTCCGGCTGAGCGGCGGTGAACTGGTCCATGGCCTGCTGGGCGGCGGCGAAGAGGACCTGGGGGTACTCAGCGGTCACCCGCTGGGTCAGGGGGGAGGCGGGATGTTCGCCCAGCCAGGACCCCGCCTGAAGAAAGCGGGTCAAGTGGCCGGGCAGCTGGGCCCCATCGCAGCGGCTGGACAGGGCGAGAAACTGGTTGAGGTAGCCGGATACCTGGGCTGGCCGCAGCTGACGACCCTGGGCGGCAGCGGGGAGATGGGAGAGGATCACCTGGTGGTAGTAGCCAGCCAGGACCCAGGGCAGGCTCTCGTCCTTTGGGGCGGCCTGCCAGGCGTGGGCGAGGAGGTCTGCCGCCGCCTGGACCCCTCTCTGGGCGGCCTGAAGTTCGGCGCCCCGGGGCAGCGCCCCCTTGGATTTGGCCAGAAAGGCCTCGGTGGCCTCGGCGGCCCGGACCGCTTCCCGGGGCCAGTGGGGCACGGAGCGGCCGTTGAAGCGGCGGTACTGGGGCTTGGGCAGCAGCTGGGCGATCAGCTCGTTGGTCCATCCCCGGCTTTTCAGCAGCCCGGGGGACCACAGTTTGCCCGCATTTTTTTTGGCCATGGTCTCGCCCCCTTTCCTCGTTTTTGCCATTGTATCATTTTTTTCCCGCCGGGGCAACGGAGAAGCCCCGGGGGAAGGTGGGCTCGCCTTGACATTCTCCCCTGGATGGGCGCATAATATGAGGACAGAAACGAACCCAGAGCGAGGCATTTCCATGGAAAAACACAACGCTCACACCCTGTCCATCTCCCCCCGCCGGCGGCCCAAAGTTCTGCTGCTGGGCAACGGCCTGAACCGTGTCTACGGCGGGACGTCCTGGGCAGGGCTGCTGGAAAAGATCAACCGGACCTCCTTCACCCCGGAACAGGTCAAGTCCATGCCCTTTCCCATGCAGGCGGTCCTGCTGAGCAAGGACCACGTGGACATCTCCCTGCAGGACCTGCAGCGGGAGCTCACCCAGTGCCAGGTCCACCCTTGGCTGTCCGAGCAGATCCAGCGTCTGCTAGCCCTGCCCTTTGACTGTGTGCTGACCCCCAACTTTACTTACGAGGTGGAGTGCGCCATGATCCCGGACTTCCTCCGCCATCCCCAGCGCTACCTCCACCACACCTCGGCCGTGCCCCGGGCGGAGAACGGGTTCATGCTCCACACCTATTACAGCATCCCCCGGGAACAAGGGGACCTACCCCTCTTTCACATCCACGGGGAGGCCAGAATCCCCAACACGGTGATTCTGGGCCATTACTACTACGGCAACCTGCTCTTCTGCTGTGACGAGTACCTCACCCACCGGGCGCCGGCCCAGCGCTATCCCCTGTGGCCGGGGCAGGAGGCCATGCCCGCCCTGAGCTGGCTGGACTACCTCATCTTAGGGGAGGTCTACTCCCTGGGCTTCGGCTTTGACACCTCGGAGATGGATCTGTGGTGGCTGCTGTGCCGAAAGAAGCGGGAGCGGGCCCCCCACGGGGACCTGTGGTTTTTCGAGCCGGAGCGCCAGTCCGCCCAGACCAAGCGGGCCCTGCTGGAGGCCTACAACGCCAAGTGCGTCTCCCTGGGCGTGAAGGAACCGGCGGCGGCGGACTACAAGGGCTTTTACGAGCTGGCGGTCAAGGAGATCGCTCGGCGGGTGCGGGAGGCCCCATGAAAATCATCAAACCGGCCCAAAGGGCGTCCACCGTCGGGTGGACGCCCTTTTTTCGGGGAGGAGGGAAGGGGATCACGTGGCCTCCCTCTCCCAAGTGTCTCGGGCCACAAACTCCTGGGCAAACTCCCAAAACCGCGCTGCCGCCGGGGTCATGAGCTGAAAGCGCCGCTTGACCAGGTAGATCTGGGAAAAGTGGCTGGGCTGGACCAGGGTGCGGAAGACCAGTTTCTTGGGGTCGATGAGGGCCTGAACCGACTGGGGGGCTAGGATAACCCCCAGCCCCTGCTGGGCCAGTCCCAGGATGGAGAAGATGGAGCTGTACAGGCAGAACACCTTCCGCTGGGGCAGAGACTGGCCCAGCCAGTGGTCGATGTCCTCCTGGAGGGCCTGGCGCATGGGGAGCATGAGGGGGATGTCCCGCAGCTGGGCCAGCGCCACGTCCTCCTGGTCCTGGGCCGCCAGAGGGGAGGCGGGGCTGCACAGGATGCCCCAGGGCTCCCGCCGCAGGAAGAGCTGGTCATAGGGCTCTAAATTCACCGGTTCCCGAAAGATGCCCATGTCCACCAGATTTTTCTCCAGCCGGTCTCGGTTCTCTGTGCCGCTGCCCGAGAGAATCTCAAAGCGGATGTGGGGAGAGGTCTCGTGGAAGGCGGCGATGAGCCGGGAGAGGAGGGTGGCTCCAGTGGCCTCGGTAGTACACAGGGAGAGGGTGCCATGTTCCTCGGGCCCCATTTGTTTCAGCTGCTGGGTGGTTTTCTCCAGCAGCTGAAGAATCTCCGCGCCCTGCTGCTGGAGAAAGCGGCCTTCCTCGGTCAGCCGCAGCTGCCGGCCTCCCCGGTGAAAGAGGGTCACCCCCAGCTCCCCCTCCAACTGCTTGATCTGCCGGGTGAGGGGAGGCTGAGCCATGTGGAGCTTTTCTGCGGCCCGGGTGATGTTGCGCTCGTGGGCCACGGTGAGGAAATAGTGAAGAGTGCGAAATTCCATAAGATCAATACCTTTCTGGTATGGTTTATCATATTATATATGTATTTTATAATAGAAGTCAACAGGAGTATACTGAACATGACCATCCCACCGGCAAGCCTTCGGCGGGAGATTTGAGAAAAGAAAGAGGCGTTTGCCCCATGAGAAAGCTCCATTACGGCTGGGTGATCTGCGTCACCTGCACCCTGCTGCTCTTTGTCACCATGGGCACGGTGTCCAATGGATTTTCCGTGTATCTGCCCTACATCATGGACGAGCGGGGGCTGACCAATGCCCAGACCTCCTCCCTGGTGACCCTGCGGTGCCTGGTGTCCTTTTTGGCCATGCTGGTCATCGGCTGGTACTACCGCAAGATCTCCCTTCGCGTGGGCACGGGGATTGCCGCCTGCTGTGCGGGGCTGGCCTTCTGGCTGTACAGTGTGGCCCAGAGCTACAGCCTGTTCTGCGTGGGCGCGGCGGTGTCGGGGATCAGCTATGGGCTGGGGTCCATGATTCCGGTGTCCATCCTCATCAACCGCTGGTTCTACCGTCACCGGGCGCTGGCCCTGAGCATTTGCGCCTCGGGCAGCGGCATCGCCACCATTGTCCTGCCCCCGGTGACCACGGCGCTGGTGGAGGGGTTGTCCATGGGGGCGGCTTTCCGCATTGAGGGCGTGACGATCTTTGCCTTTGCGGCCGTGATCCTGCTGGTTCTGCGCAACGATCCGGCGGAAAAGGGCCTGGTCCCCTGCGGCCAGGAGGCGGCGCCAGCGGCGGAGGAGGCGGCCTCGGTGACCATCCGTACCACGCGCCGCATGGATCGGCAGGTGTGGATCCTGCTGGGCTGTGCCAGCCTGGTGATGGGGGCGGTGGCCAACCCGGGCTTCTCTCACCTGTCGGTGCTCTACACCTCGGAAGGGTTTTCCTCGTCGGTGGTGGCCCTGATCATCAGCGGCACGGGGGTGATGATCACCCTGGGAAAACTGATCTACGGGGAAGTCACCGACCATCTGGGCGGCTGCCGCTCCTGCCTGATCTTTGGGGGCATCCTGCTGGTAGGCCACGTGCTGTGCTGTCTGGCCTTTACCCAGAGCATGGTGCTGTGCGTGTTCACCGTTTTGTGCCTGGGGGTGGGCTATCCCATCGCCACCATGGGGCCCTCGGTGTGGGCCAATGACCTGGCCGAGCCGGAGAAGTATCCTATGGTCGTCCGGCGTCTTCAGGTGATCTACGCCGGCGGGGCGCTGGCCTTTGCCAGCGTGCCGGGCATCCTGGCCGACCATCTGGGGGACTATATTCCCGCCTACATCCTCTTCACTGCCCTCATCGGGCTGACCCTAGTGTGCATCGCGCTGTCCTACCGGGCGGCGCGGAAAAACGGCGAGAGGAGAGCGGAGGAGGAGCACGCCCTGTGAGCCCCCAAAAGACAAGAAAAAAGATGGCAGACCCAGTGTCTGCCATCTTTTTTTGCGCTGGAAGAGAAAAGCTATGGCTGCTAGGTAGCTTCCTCCGCCTCGTCCCCGCCCTTGGGCGGGGGAGTGCCCTCCGGCCGGTCGAAGTCCGGCAGCAGGAAGGTGCCAACCAGGAAGGTCAGGGAATACAGGGCGGTAAAGATCATGGCGGTCTGCCAGCTAATGGTGTTGGCCAGATGGACTACCAGAGCGTAGACGACCATCTGCAGCAGATAGGCCCCCGTCCAGTAGAGGGTGAGGATCACCGCCACCTTTTGGGGGGTGGCCCCGGGCAGCCGGGCAGGCAGGGTGAATAGGGAGGGGGTGGAGATGAAGATCACGAACCCCAGCAGAATGGCGCACACCGTGGCCACGGCGGCCGAGGGGGTGAGCAGCATGATGAAGAACAGCAGGGACTGGGCCACGCCGGAAAAGCGGAAGAGATAGATCTGTCGATGCAGTTTCTTGGCCAGTACGATGCCGATGAGGGTCCCCGGGATGCCCGTCAGGGCGATCATCAGGGAGATGAACTGGGCGTCAACGGTAAAGTCTGGGTTCAGGGGGAAGAGGTAGAGCATCACCGTGTACATCACCAGCCGGCCGGTCATGGTGAAGATGAACTTATAGAGGAAGGGCTCCCGCAGGCCATCCCGGTAGCGGTAGACCGTCTGGCTAGCGGGCAGCGCCTCTTTGCTTTTTTCGGCGATGGGGTAGCTCTTGCCCAGGCACAGCCACAGGATCAGGAAAATGACGCTGAAAATCCCGTAGAAGAGGATCACACTGCGCCAGGACCCCAGCCAGCCCCGGACGGCGGTGACGCTGAGCAGGGCGATGAGGTTGCCGGTGTTTGGGCCGGCGTTGTTCAAACCGATGAAGATGGGCTGCTGTTTGGGTTCAAAACAATAGACCACATAGGGGGTCATGCAGATCATCAGCACCGCCCCGCCAAAGCCCAGCAGGAAGCGGGTGATGATGAAGAAGGGGAAGGAGGTGGAAAAGGCCCCCGCCACCACCGCGCAGGTGAGCAGGCAGGACAGGGAGACCGTGTGTTTGGGCCCCAGCTTCAGCAGAATCCAGGCAGCGACAAAGTTGCCCAGAATCTTGGCGGCGGAAATGGCATTGTTGACCGAGGAGGGGATGGTGTAGACACCGAACTCCTGGGCCATGTCGGTGGTGATGATGGAGCCTACCATCCAGGAGGCGCTGAAGAAGGCGTAGGCCAGGAACAGCAGCAGTTCCATGGCGATGGCCCGCTTGGGACCGATGACCTTAGGTGGCAAAGCCAGACCTCCTTTCTGTTTTCAGGCGGATAGAACACAGGGTATTGTACCCCAAAAACGCCCATTCGTCAAGGAAATTGCCCCTTGGTTTTGGTGAAAATAGAGAAGACGTTTGCGCTAGAAATTACATTTGTCCGCGAAAAACAAGACGGCCCGGCACGGTCGCCCAGAATGTGGGGCGACCGTGCCGGGCTGTTACAGCCGCAGGGGAATCGCCTGGGCCATGGTGAGAGAGTCTGGGGTGACCGTGCAGCACCGGGCCAGGACGGTCACCCCCGCCTGGGCGGCCTGACGCAGGGCCTGGCCGAAGGCGGGGTGGGTCAAGTCGTTGGGGGCGAAGAAGTCGGCCTGGGCCATTTGGATGACGAAGCACACCGCCCCCTCGTACCCCTCTTCCAGGCAGGCGGCCAGACCGCGCAGGTGCTTGATGCCCCGCTCGGTGGGTGCGTCGGGAAAGTAGACGGCCCCGTCTCGCTCCAGGGTGACCCCCTTCACCTCCACAAAGCCCCGGCGGCGGCCGGCCTCCCAGTAAAAATCGAAGCGGGAATCCCCGTGGCGGCACTCGGGCTTGAGCAGGGTCAGGCCGGGGACAAAGCCGCCGGCGGCGGCCCATTCCCCAAAGACTTTGTTGGGGGCCTGGGCGTCCATATTGATCAGGCGCGCGCCTTTCTCCACGGCCACCAGGTCATAGGCAGTCTTTCGGTTGGGATTGTCACTGTGGGTGAGCCAGACCTTGGCGCCGGGGAGGAGCAGCTCCCGGCAGCGGCCGGTGTTTTTCACGTGGACGGTGACCGCCTGGCCGTCTAGCAGGACCTGGGCCACAAAGCGGTTGGGCCGGGAGAGAAAGACTGCCGGTACAATGTTGGGGTAACGCATAGCCCCCTCCTTTCGGAAATGGGTGGAAAATGTCGGGCATCCATGGTAGACTAAAAAGAAAACAAAGATGAGGGCATCATACCCCAACCGAGGGCCCTCGTCAAGAAAGTGGGACGATCCTATGATGGACTATCTGCTGGCCCTGGACCAGGGCACCACCAGTTCGCGGGCCATCCTCTTCACCCGGCAGGGGGAGGTGGCGGCTTCGGCGCAGATCCCCTTTGCCCAGCACTACCCCCAGCCCGGCTGGGTGGAGCACGACCCCATGGACCTGCTGGACAGCCAGCTGCGGGCGGCGGCCCAGTGCGTGGCCCAGGCGGGGGTCCGCCCCGGCCAGATCGCCGGCCTGGGTCTGGCCAACCAGCGGGAGACCGCCCTGCTGTGGGAGAAGGACACCGGCAAGCCCGTGGGCAACGCCATCGTCTGGCAGTGTCGCCGGACGGCGGACTTCTGCACCCAGCTACGGCAGCAGGGGTACACAGAGGCCATCCGGGCCCGGACAGGCCTGCTGCCTGACGCCTATTTCTCCGGTACCAAGTACCGCTGGCTGCTGAACCACCTCCCCGGCGCCCGGCAGCGGGCGGAGCGCGGGGAGCTGCTGTGCGGCACTGTGGACAGCTGGCTGCTGTGGAACCTCACCGGCGGGCGGGTCCACGCCTCGGACTATTCCAACTGCAGCCGGACCATGCTCTTTGACATCCACCGGCAGCAGTGGGACGAGACCTTGTGCCAGCTGCTGGACGTGCCCCGGAACATCCTGCCCCGGCCGGTGGAAAACAGCGGGGACCTGGGGGCCGTCGCCCCGGGGGTGCCCCACCTGGAGGCCCTGGCGGGCCTGCCCATCCGGGGTATGGCCGGGGACCAACAGGCGGCCCTCTTCGGCCAGGGCTGCTTTGCCGCCGGCCAGCTGAAAAACACCTACGGCACCGGCTGCTTCACCCTCCTGAACACCGGCAGCCGGCCGGTAACCTCCCAAAATGGCCTGCTCACCTGCATTGGATGGGGCCTGGGGGGGCAGACTACGTATGTTTTGGAGGGGAGCGTCTTCAACGCCGGCTCTTCCATCCAGTGGCTCCGGGATGAGCTGGGGATCATCCGCCAGGCCAGCCAGTGCGACCAGCTGGCGGAGGAGGTCCCCGACAACGGCGGAGTCTATTTCGTCTCGGCCTTCACCGGCCTGGGGGCCCCCCACTGGGATATGTACGCCCGGGGGACTATGGTGGGCCTGACCCGGGGCACCACCAAAGCCCACCTGTGCCGGGCGGTGCTGGAGGGCATTGCCTACCAGACCGCCGACCTCATCGCCGCCATGGAGCGGGACGCGGGGGAGAGAATCGCCTCCCTGCGGGTGGACGGCGGCGCCAGCGTCAGCGACTTCATGATGCAGTACCAGGCCGACCTGCTGGGGGTCCCTGTGGAGCGGCCGAAGGTGGTGGAGACCACCGCCTGGGGAGCCGCCTGCCTGGCGGGCCTGGGCGCGGGGCTGTGGCAGAGCCCCCAGGAGATCATCCGAGACCAGGTGCCGGGTAAGGTCTACACCCCCGGTGCTGACCGCAGCCGGGAGTACGCCCGGTGGCACCAGGCCCTGGAACGGGCCAAAGCCTGGGAGGAGGAATGAACCCAATGACGGCATTGGAACGATTCTTGAAGTATATCCGCTATGATACCCAATCGGTGGAGGAGTCCCAGAGCACCCCCTCCAGCGACAAGCAGCGCCTGATGGGGTCCTATCTGGCCCAGGAGCTCCGGGAGCTGGGGCTGGAGAACGCCCATCTGGCGGAGAACGGGGCGGTGTACGCCTGGCTGCCCGCCACCCCTGGGCGGGAGGACCTGCCGGTGATCGCCCTCCTTGCCCACATGGACACGGCGCCCCGGGTTCCCGGCGGGCCGGTGAAGGCCCGGCTGGTGCCTTACACCGGGGGAGAGATCGTTCTCAACCAGGAAAAGGGGATCGTGATGACCCCAGAGGAATTCCCCGACCTGCTGGACCAGGTGGGCCAGACTCTGGTGGTCACCGGCGGCACCACCCTGCTGGGGGCAGACGACAAGGCGGGCATCGCGGAGATTTTCGCTGCCGTGGAGGTTTTGTGCCGGAACCCCAAACGGCCCCACGGCCGGGTGGCCCTGTGCGTCACTCCTGACGAGGAGGTGGGCCGGGGGGCCGACTACGTGGACCTGAAAAAGCTGGGGGCGGACTTTGGCTACACCGTGGACGGCGGCTTGCTGGGCACCCTGGAGTATGAGAACTTCTACGCCGCCTCCGCCAAGGTGACCTTCCACGGGGTGAACATTCACCCGGGGGAGGGCAAGGGGAAGCTGCGCAATGCCTGCCTCATGGCCAGCCAGTTTGTCTCTCTGGTGCCCCCGGCGGAGGACCCGGCCCACACGGCGGGCTACGAGGGGTTCTACCACCTGTGCACCATGACCGGCGACGAGAGCCGGGCAGAGCTGGCGTGGATTCTTCGGGACCACGACCGGGAGACCTTCGCCGCCCGCAAGGAGACCTTCCGCCAGATTACGACCTTTCTCTGCCAGCGGTACGGCCCCGGGACGGTGGAGCTGACGCTGACCGACTCCTACTACAACATGAAAGAGAAGATCCTCCCCCATCCCCAGCTGCTCACCTGGGCCCGAGAGGCCTTCCGTAAGGTGGGGGTGGAGCCCCGGGACGTCCCCATCCGCGGGGGCACCGACGGGGCTCAGCTGAGTTGGCGGGGGCTACCCTGTCCCAACCTGTCCACCGGCGGCGGCCACTTCCACGGGGTATATGAGTATATTCCCACCCGCTCCTTGGAGAAAATGACGGAAATGCTGGTGGAATTGCTGACAGGAATTGACGAAACAAAAAAATGAGAAAAAAGTAAAAATTGCGGTTGACAAATCGGGTGTTTTTCGATATACTAAATATCGCTCGCTACGAGAAATCGCACGGCGGCATAGCTCAGTTGGCTAGAGCATTCGGTTCATACCCGAAGTGTCACTGGTTCAAATCCAGTTGCCGCTACCAAAGGTTTTGGGAGGGCCTTCCCTCCCGGAACCCCCTTCGGCCCGTTGGTCAAGTGGTTAAGACACCGCCCTTTCACGGCGGTAACATGGGTTCGAGTCCCGTACGGGTCACCATATGGAGGCATAGCTCAGCTGGTAGAGCGCTCGCCTCACACGCGAGAGGTCACAGATTCGAGTTCTGTTGTCTCCACCAAACAAATCCGAACTGATCGTCACAGACGAACGGTTCGGATTTGTTTTTTTGCGTTTTGCCGGCAGAGAGAGGACGCCCGGCCTGCCCGCCGTGCAGAAAAACGCCGTGCGGGGAAGGGCTCCCTGCACGGCGTGGGAATTCTTTTGCGGAGTAAGTGCTCGCCGTCAATAGCGCAGCACGAAATAGACCACGTACACCCAGCTGAACAGCCCGTGGACAATGGCCCAACCCACCGAGTGCCAGGTGGTGTAGCTGATGACCATGGCCAGGGCGCTGCCGAAGGTGATGCCCGACTTGACGGTCTTGTGGACAACGGCCTGTTTTTCCTGAACAGATTGTGCCATGGGGGTTCTCCTCTCGGCGGTGGGCGAAACTTACTGCTGGGCGGCCTTGGCTTGGGCCTGGCGGATGGCAGCCATGAAGCCGTCGCAGTCCTTTAAGGACAGGTAGAACTTCTTTTTCTTGGTGACCATGAGGATGCGCTCCGAGGAAATGGGGCTCTTTTCCAGCTTCTCCATGCGGATCACATCGGTGATGGCGTAGGTCAGCTTACCCAGGGAGTAGTGGACGATGAACCGGTCTTCAAACAGGTCCACCCGGTTGCCCAGGAGTAGGGCCAGCCAGATGATATCCACCGCATAGAGGCACACAAAGAAGACCGCCCACCGGCTGGGGGACAGGGCCGCGCCCCCCTCCCAGAAGAAGTGCATGCAGGGCGGAAAGAGATTATAGATCACCAAAAAGAGCAAAAACCATGGGGAAACCTTCCAAGGATATCGTTTCATAAAAGCAAACTCCTTTTCCTGTGTGGGTGCCGCACCTGTTTGGGCAGAATGGTTGTCTGGATTATAGCATAGCCTTCCCTTGGTTTCAAGAGAAGGTAGACGCTGTCGGGGTGGCTCTTTTTTGCCCAGGGGGCTTGACAGGAGGAGAAAGTGTGGTAGAATAAGCAAAAGATTAGAGAAATAAACTTTTGTTTATGGAGGTGAGAGGATGACCCAACGGGAGCGGCAGATCCTGACGTGGATCACCGAAAACCCCATGATTACCCAGGAGGAGCTGGCCGAGCGGGCGGGGATCACCCGGTCCTCGGTGGGGGTGCACATCTCCCATCTGATGAAGAAGGGCCACATTTTGGGCAAGGGCTATCTTCTGCCCCCCAGCGGCTATGTGGCCGTGGCCGGGGCGGTGAACGTGGACATCGGCGGCCGGTCCGCCGGCCCGCTGGTGGGCCGGGACTCCAACCCCGGCACGGTCACCGTGAGCATGGGGGGCGTGGGGCGGAACATCGCCCACAACCTGCGCCTGCTGGGGGCTCAGGTCTCCCTGCTCACTGCCTTGGGGGAGGACGCCCACGCCGGCCAGGTGGCCGAGTCCTGCCAGCGCCTGGGCATCGATCTGAGCCGAGCCCTGCGGGTGCCCGGGGGGACCACGTCCACCTATCTCTTCCTCAGCGACGAGACGGGAGACCTGGCCCTGGCGGTGTCGGACATGGGAATCTACGAGGCACTCACCCCGGACTACTTCGCCCGGCACCTGACCTTCCTCAACGGGGCCGACCTGGTGGTGGCCGACGCCAACCTGCCCCAAGAGGCCCTGCACTACCTGGCCCGCCACTGCACCGCGCCCCTGCTGGTGGACCCGGTGTCCACGGTGAAAGCCGAGAAGATCCGGGATATTCTGGGCAGGATCCACACCCTCAAGCCCAACCGCATGGAGGCCGAGTTCCTCTCCGGGGTGAAGATCACCGACCGAGCCAGCGCCCGCCGGGCAGCAGAAAAACTGCTGGCGACCGGCCTGCACCGGGTGTTCATCTCCCTGGGCCAGGACGGCGTCTTTGCCGCCGACGGCACGGGGGACGTGTGGTATCCCTGCTGCCCGGCCCAGATGCGCAGCGCTACCGGGGCGGGGGACGCCTTCGCCGCGGCCCTGGGCTGGGCCTTTCTGGCGGGGAAGAACCTGGCCGAGAGCGCCAAGGCGGCCAACGCCGCGGCCTCCATTGCCGTGGAGGGAGAAGAGACCATCAATCCCGCCCTGTCCCCGGAGAGGGTCCAGGAGCGGATGACACAACAGGAGGAACCGTTATGAACCAGTATCTTGATGTCAATCCCGAGGTGGCCCAGGCCATCGCCCAGGGCAGACCCGTGGTGGCCCTGGAGTCTACCATCATCTCCCACGGCATGCCCTATCCCCAGAACGTGGAGACCGCCCTGGCCGTGGAAAAGATCATCCGGGAGGCCGGGGCAGTGCCCGCCACCATCGCCATCCTGGGCGGCCGCCTGAAGGCCGGCCTGACGGCGGAGGAGATCGAGTACCTGGGCAAGCAGGGACAGAAGGTGACCAAGGCCTCCCGCCGGGACCTGTCCGCCCTGGTGGCCCGGGGGGCCGACGGGGCCACCACCGTGACCACCACCATGATGATCGCCCACATGGCAGGCATCAAAATTTTTGCCACCGGCGGCATCGGCGGGGTCCACCGGGGGGCGGAGACCACCATGGACATCTCCGCCGACCTGGAGGAGCTGGGCCAGACCGACGTGATGGTGGTCTGCGCTGGGGCCAAGGCCATTCTGGACCTCCCCCTCACTCTGGAATACCTGGAGACCCACGGGGTACCCGTGCTGGGCTACCAGACCGAGGAGCTGCCCGCCTTCTACACCCGCACCTCTGGCCTGTCGGTGGATTACCGGGTGGACACCCCCCAGGAGCTGGCCCAGATTCTCAAGACCCACCACCAGCTGGGCCTGAAGGGGGGCATCCTGGTGACCAACCCCATCCCGGCGGAGTACTCCATGGACGCTGCCGAGATCAACGCCGTCATCGACCAGGCCATTGCCGAGGCCAACCAGCTGGGCATCCACGGCAAGGAGACCACCCCCTTCCTGCTGGCTAAGGTCAAGGAGATCACCGGTGGCGACAGCCTGCAGGCCAACATCCGCCTGGTGTTCAACAACGCCCGCCTGGCGGCCCAGACTGCCGTGGCCTACAGCGAACTGTAAGCTCCACGCCCTGCCCGAGAAGAAAGCCCTCACCGCTACTGGTGAGGGCTTTCTTGCGTCTTTTGGGTGCGGGCGGCTGGCTGCAGGGGGCGTGTCTGCCTTGCCGGTCTCAGGGCGCCAAGACGATCAGCGCGCCCTCGAAGGCGTCCCAGTCCAGGGCCTGGCCGCAGCGGTCGCAGAAATTTTGGTATTCCCGCTCCATGGTGATGTGGCAGCGCGGGCAGACGGGATAGGTGTCGCCGTTGCGCAGACATTTGATCTCCCGAATAGACATGGGCCGGCGAAAGGACACGGCCGACCGCAGTTCCCTCTCCTCCTGATTCCTTCTTTTCATGATAGTGTTCCCATTGCGACAGGGAGCGCGAAGGGATTTCGCAGCTCGACTTCCAGCACTTCCGCGATGCGCCACAGTTCGTTGATGGTGGGATTCGCCCTGCCGTGCTCGATGCGGCGAAGATAAGATACGCTGATCGCACACTCCAACGCAAGCTGTTCCTGTGTAAATCCTTTTCGTTTCCGAAGGAATACGATTGCATCCCCAATTTCATCAAAAATCGACATATAAATACCCCCTTGGAAAAACCATAGGGAATATTTTTGCGTGATACCAGACGATATAGAGGCGGTATATGCCTTTAGTTTCGCTTTGCTTCGACAAAATACCGCCTTAGAAGTATTTAAAGCCGACCTGGTGAGAAACGTGGTAAGTTCTGCGCGCCTGCGGGGCAGCGATGCCGGAAGCGGGCTGGGATGCGCCGCGGGGATGGAACGGCCGCGCCGAGTTGTGGGGGATGGAACATGCTTCCGCGGGGGAGAGGCGGCGTCCCTTTCGCCGGGAAAGCGGGGCGTCTTTCAGCCCCGAAAGGACGGGGAAGGCCAAGGGCCTCTTTTGGGCAAGATGGGCAGTTTTTGAGCGGGGTGCCGCCGGGGGACCGGCGGTATCCCAAAAACCTCCACAAAGTATCTCCGTATTGGACGACAAGTTTTTGTTACTTTGTCCTAACACCATAGTAACCTAAGTGTACAAGAATGTCAAATACTATCTCGTAAAAAATTATTTAATAATAAAAATTGTTTATATAAACAAATTAAAAGGAATCAATTTGGCAAAAAATGATAAAATAATCTTTTTTATTGACAAATAAACGGGGATGCACTAAAATGGGAAAAACAGTTCCGCAAGCGAGGTGAAACGCCGTGAATTCCTTCAAAAAAGGGGAACTGGAAATCATGGAGCTGCTTTGGGGGCAAGAGCGGGCGTTGACCCACGCGGAGATCAGCGACCGGCTGAAAGAGACGACGGGCCGAAACACCGTCTATCTGCATTTGAACAGCCTGCTGGCCAAAGGGGCCATTCAGATCGGCCCGTCGGTGCGGCGGGGTAGGACCTATGGAAGAACCTTCCTGGCCGCCGTGAGCAAAGCGGAGTATCTGGCAAGCCAGGTGGTAGACGTGGCCCAGGGCGACAGCAAGGCGCTGCAGACCATGTTCGCCTATTTTCTGGGCGCGGGGGATGTGACCAACGAGACCTTGGACGAACTGGAAAAGCGCATCCAGGAGAAACGGAAGGAGCTGAACTCGTGAGTATCTCCCTGTATTCTGTGCTCACGACCTTTCTTTGGTTCAACGTCTTTGTGCTGCTTCTGTGCATTCTGCGCTGGAAACTGAAAATTCTCTTGGGCTACCAGCTCTTTCCTCTTCTGCTGCTCATCGGCCTGAGTGTGGTCAGGCTGTTGGTTCCTGTGGAGCCCTTCTTCGCCCTGGAGGTGGAGTCCACCCGGGTGCTGCCCTTTTTGCAGGACCGCTCCCGCGTGGAAGTGGCTGCCATCGGCGGCCAGACTGTGACGGTGGCATCGCTGGTGATCCTTGTCCTCTCGGCGGTCTCCCTAGCGCTGCTGGTCCGGCTGTTTTTCCTGCTGCATCGAAAGAGCAGTCAGCTGCGCCAGGGCGCCCGGACGGACGATCCCCGCCTGCTGGCCATCTTCCAGCGGGTGAAGGCGGAGGCCCCTTCTCGGCGGCAGTGCCGGCTGTATGTCTCCGACCAGTGCCCGGGCCCGTGCATTTTTGGCGTGGTCCGCTCCCACGTGCTCATTCCCCGGGAGCTGTGCGCGCTGGGAGACCGGGACCTGTACTACGTGCTCAAGCACGAGTGGCGGCATCATCTGGAATACGACGTGGCGGTGAAGCTGCTCATTGAGTGCCTCTGCTGCCTTTTGTGGTGGGACCCGCTGGTCTACCTGCTGCGGTACAACCTGAACCAGACCCTGGAACTCAAGTGCGACGCCAAGGTGACCCGGGAGTTTCAGGAGGAAGAGCGGCTGTCCTACGCGGAGGCCCTGATGAACACCCTGCGGGTGTGCGGGCGGAAATCGGTGGCCCAGCCCGGGGAGGCCATGCTCTCCATTCCCTTTTTGGGCGCGACCCTGACCAAGCGGCGGGTCAAGGCCGACGAGGACCTAATTCAACGGTTCGACGTGGTTTTGGAGGTTGACAGGCGGGATTCAAAGCGGGCAAAACGGGGCATTGTAGCAGCTATGTTTTTGCTGTTTGCTGCGTCCTTTTGTTTTGTAATTCAGCCTTTTAGACTTCCACCAGACGACTATACTGCGGATACAAGTTATGAAATTAGTACATTTCAAATTACGCCGCAGACATCTGTTTTAGTTGATAATAAAGATGGAACATACTCGCTATTTGTAAATGGAAGCTATTGGCACGATATAGGAGAAGAGGATATTACAGGTGAACTATTTCGGTCAATACCTATCGTTTCAATTTCAGATGAACAATAATAATGAATGGAGGAAGATTAAGACTTGAAGAAAAAAATTTTTTGCATGCTTCTTGCTTGCTTGATGACGATGACCCTTGTAGGCCCGATTTCTGCATTTGCTGTGGAAGCAGTCGACCCCGTGGGTAAGGGACAGTCTGAGGATGTACCCGTTCCTATGGCGGACCATTATATTACCTATTATAGAGTTTATAATGGTGTTCCTCAGTATCGTATTTGGAACGCTACAGATGGTTATTGGGTTACCGAGTGGAGAAATATGTACGACTAAAGCAACAACTACAACAACTGAAAATTACATAATAATATAAAAGAGAAAGACCATAGGGATAAAAGAGAGTATGTTTCCATTAACGCGCCGCGAGCTGATTGTCAGCCCGCGGCGTTGTCATTTGCCGCCCTGCCCAGGGCCGCTGGCAGGGGCCGAGATTACCCGTTGCAAAACGGACAGGGAGTTGCTATAATAAAATGAATCATCTTCGTTATAAAGGAGGAGAGTACCCTGCGGCTGAAATCATTGGAACTGCAAGGGTTCAAGTCCTTTCCTGACAAAACGGTCCTCTCCTTTGCCCGCCCCATCACCGCCATCGTGGGGCCCAACGGCAGCGGCAAGTCCAACCTGTCCGATGCCATCCGCTGGGTTTTGGGGGAGCAGTCGGCCAAGTCCCTCCGGGGCAGCCGGATGGAGGATGTGATTTTCGGCGGCGCCCAGGCCCGCAAGCGCCAGGGCTTCGCCCAAGTGACCTTGACCCTGGAAGGGTGCCAGGATCTTCTCCCCGACGGGGGGGAAGAGGCGGCGGTCACCCGGCGCTATTACCGCTCCGGTGAGAGCGAGTACTATATCAATGGCAAGGCGGTCCGCCTGCGGGACGTGAACGAACTGTTCATGGACACCGGCCTGGGCCAGGAGGGCTATGCCCTCATCGGCCAGGGAAAGATCGACGAGATTCTCTCGGCCAAGAGCACCCAACGGCGGGAAATCTTTGAAGAGGCGGCGGGCATCTCCCACTGCCGCCACCAGAAGGAAGAGACCCAGCGCAAGCTGGAGCGCACGGAGGAAAACCTCCTGCGCATCGGGGACAAGCTGGAGGAACTGGAGCTCCAACGGGAACCCCTGCGGGCCCAGGCGGAGAAGGCCCGGCAATACCTAGACCTGCGGGAAGAGCTGCGCCAGCTGGAAATCTCCCTGTGGATGGACCAGCTGGACCGTCAGCGCGCCCTAGGAGAGACCTTTTCCGCAGACTTAGCCGCCGCCCGCCAGCGGCTGGCCGCTTGCACCCAGGAGGCCGACCGGCTTTACGCACGGGCAGAGGAGCTCCTGCTGACCCTGCAGGAGCACAGCGCCCAGGAGGAGGACCTGGCCCACCAGGTCCGGGACAACGAGACCCGGCGGCAGGAGGGCCGCCAGCAGCTGGCCCTGGGGAAAGACCGCCTGCGGGCCAATGCCGCTGGTGCCCAGCGGACCCAGGAGGACCTGGACCAGCAGCACGGCCGGCGGGAGAGCCTGAAAGAGGAATTGGACCGCCAGCAGGCCCAGCTTGCCCAGCTGACAGACCAGGAGGCCCAGCTGCGGCAGGACCTGGGCCGGGCACAAGGGGAACTGGAAGCCCTCCAAGCCCAGGCGGCCGACCGAACGGCGGCCTGGCAGGCGGAAGTGCGCCGGGCCCAGGAGACCCTGGCGGCCTGTCGCCGGCAGGAGGCCCAGGCCGAGGAGGCCTGGATGGCCCTGCGGATGGAGGAAGGCGCCCTGGCTCAGCGGCACAAGCTTCTCCAGGAGATGGCCCAGCACTATGAGGGCTACGGCAAAGGGGTCAAAACGGCCATGACCGCCCTGGACCGGGGCGAGCTGAAAGGGGTCCTTGGCCCGGTGGGCCAGCTCTTTCAGACGGACAGCCGCTATACGGTGGCCCTGGAGACCGCCTTGGGCGGCGCCATGCAGAATCTATTGGTAGAAGACGAGCAGGCCGGCAAGGCCGTCCTGCGTCTGGTCAAGCAGCGGGAAGGCGGACGGGTGACCTGTCTGCCCCTGACCGCCCTCCGGCCCGCCCAGCTGCGGGAGGAGGGAATCGAGGAGGAGCCCGGCTATCTGGCCGTGGCTTCGGCGTTGGTCCGGTGCCCGGAGCGGGTCCGGCCGGCCGCTGCTGCCCTGCTGGGGCGGACGGTGGTGGTGGACACCCTGGACCACGGGGTGGCCCTGGCCAAGGCCCGGCGCTGGCGCTTTCCGGTGGTCACCCTGGATGGGGAGATTCTCCGGCCCGGGGGGGCCATGACCGGCGGATCGATCAACCGCAAGGGGGGCATCCTGTCCCGCGGCGCCGAGGAAGCCGCCCTGGAGAAACAGCGGCGGCAGGCCCGGCAGGCCGTGGAGGCCGGGGCAGCCCGCCTGGAACGGGCCCGGCAGGCCGCGGCCCAGGCCGCTCAGGACCTGGAGGCTCGGCAGAAGGCGGGGCCCGTGTCCTCGGAGAAACTGGCTGAGGCCCGGCAGGCCGGCGAGAGCCGCCTGTATGCCCTGCGGGAGGAACTGGCCGCTCTCCAGGGAACCAAACGGGCCTTCGGCCCCCTGCTGGCCCAGCTGCGGGCCCAGTGGGAGCGGGCCGGGGAGGACCGGGCCCGGCAGGAGGCCCTGCTGGAAAATTTGGACCAGGAGAACCAAGAACTCCAGCGGGAGATTGCCCGGCTGGAAGAGCAGGACCGGGCCCTGGCGGCCGCGGGGGCGGCCTTGACTGCCCAGCAGGAGGAAAACGCCCGGAAAAAGCTGGCCCTGGAAAAGGAGCGGGCGGACCTGGACCGGGCGTCCCGGGCTCGCAGCGACGAGCAGCTGGAACTGCAGCGGCAGGCCGCTGCCCTGGAACAGAAAAAACTCCAGGCGTCCATGGAGGAAAAACGCCTTCTGGACCGCCTGTGGGATACCTATGGCATGACCCATCAGGGGGCCCTGGCGGTGCGCCAGCCTGTGCAGGACCCGGAAAAGGCCCAGCGGCGCACGGCCCAGCTGACCGGCGCCATCCGGGCCATGGGCACCGTGAACCTGGGGGCCATGGAGGAGTTTGCGCGCATCGAGGAGCGCTACCGCTACTTCCACGACCAGAAAACCGACGTGGAGACCGCCCGGCGGGAGCTGGAAGGGATCATCGGGGAGATCACCCAGGAGATGGAAGAGATTTTCCGCCGGGAGTTTGCCAAAATCCAGCAGGCCTTCACCCAGACCTTTGCCGACCTCTTCGGCGGCGGACAGGGGACCCTGGCCCTGGAGGACGAGCAGGATGTGCTCCACTGCGGCATCGACATCCGGGTCCAGCCCCCGGGCAAGACCCTGCGGACCATCAGCCTGCTCTCCGGCGGCGAGCGGTCCCTGGTGGCCATTGCCCTGTATTTTGCCATTCTGCGGGTCCACCCCACCCCCTTTTGTGTGGTGGACGAGATCGAGGCCGCCTTGGACGAGGCCAATGGGGCCCGGTTCATCCGCTATCTGCGCCAGGTGGCGCACCAGACCCAGTTTCTGCTCATCACCCACCGCCGGGAGACCATGGAGGCCGCCGACGTTCTCTATGGGGTGACCATGGAGCGGCAAGGGGTCAGCCGGGTGCTGAAACTGGACTTAGACCAGGCCGAGGCCCTGCTGGGCAGCCACCCGGCCGGAAACCAATGACAGGAGGCATTCCCCATGGGATTGTTTGATAAAATTAAGAAGCTGAATATTTTCTCCGGCCTGTTCACCGTGGACGAGGATTTCTTTGAAGAGCTGGAGGAATCCCTCATCCTCTCGGACATGGGCATGGACACCACTATGGAGGCGGTGGAAACCCTGCGGGAACGGGTGAAAGAGCGCAAGATCAAAGAGCCGGAGGAGGTCAAGGCCTGCCTGCGGGAGATTCTGGTGGAGATGCTGGACGTGGGCGAGACTACCCTGGACCTGTCCGGCAAGCCCGCGGTGATCCTGATGATCGGGGTCAACGGCGTGGGCAAGACCACCACCATCGGCAAGCTGGCCCACCTGCTGCGGGAGGAGGGCAACCGGGTCCTTTTGGCCGCCGGGGATACCTTCCGGGCTGCCGCTGCCGATCAGCTGGCCATCTGGGCCGAGCGGGCCAAGGTGGAGATCGTCCGCCACGAGGAGGGGTCCGACCCCGCTGCCGTGGTCTTTGACGCCATGAACGCCGCCCGGGCCCGCCGGGTGGACGTGGTGCTGGTGGACACCGCCGGGCGCCTGCACAACAAACAGAATTTGATGAACGAACTGGGCAAGATCCGCCGGGTGGTGGACCGGGAGGGGACAGAGAGCTCCAAGGAGGTCCTGCTGGTCCTGGACGCCACCACCGGCCAGAACGGCCTGATCCAGGCCAAGCAGTTTGGGGAAAGCGCCGGCATCACCGGCATTGTGCTGACCAAGCTGGACGGCACCGCCAAGGGCGGCGTGGTCCTGGCCATCGCCAAGGAACTGGGCGTGCCGGTGAAGTACGTGGGCCTGGGCGAGGGGATGGAAGATCTGCAGCCCTTTGACCCGGTGGCCTTTGCCGAGGCGCTGGTGTGAGCAAGCCCCCTGCCCCACGGCAGGGACAGACAGAAAGGAGCGACCAACCATGGCGCGTATCGACGGAAGAGCCCAGGACCAGCTGCGTCCTGTGGAAATCCTTCCTCATGTGAACAAATTTGCCGAAGGCAGCTGCCTGATCCGCTGCGGGGACACCCACGTGCTGTGCACCGCCAGCGTGGAGGAGCGCACCCCGCCCCACGTCCCCTTTGGCGAGGGCTGGGTGACGGCGGAGTATTCCATGCTCCCCCGGGCCAACCGGGAGCGCAGCCGCCGGGATGTTTCAAAGTTAAAGCTCTCCCCCCGCTCGGCGGAGATCCAGCGCCTGGTGGGCCGTGCCCTCCGGGCCGCGGTGGACATGAAAAAGCTGGGAGAGCGGACCATTACCATCGACTGCGACGTCCTCCAGGGCGACGGGGGCACCCGCACCGCCTCGGTGACCGGGGGCTATGTGGCCCTGGCCCTGGCCTGCCAGAAACTGCTGGACGAGGGGGTTTTGAAAAAGAACCCCCTGGTGACCTCCGTGGCCGCCGTCTCGGCGGGAATCGTGGAGGACCAGCCCCTGCTGGACCTGTGCTATGAGGAGGATTCCCACGCCATGGTGGACCTCAACTGCGTCATGACCGCCCAGGGGGAGATCGTGGAGCTCCAGGGCACCGGCGAGGGCCGGGCCTTCACCATCCAGGAGCAGCGGCAGCTGGTGGACCTGTGCGCCAAGGGCATCCAGGAGCTCCAGGCCATCCAGGCCGCCGTGCTGGAAGGAGGGAGCCGATGAAAGTCGTGCTGGCCAGCCACAACAAGAAAAAGATGGTGGAGATGCGGGCCATCCTCTCCCGGATGGGGGTGGAGGTGATCTCCCAGGCTGAGGTGGGGCTGGATTTGGAGCCCGAGGAGACGGGCACCACTTTTGAGGAAAATGCCCGCATCAAGGCCAAGGCGGTCATGGAGGCCTCCGGCCTGCCCGCCATCGCCGACGACTCCGGCCTCATGGTGGACGCCCTGGGAGGAGAACCCGGGGTTTATTCCGCCCGCTACGGGGGCGAGGGCCTGGACGACACCGGCCGCTGGCAGCTGCTGCTAAAAAACATGGCCGGGCAGACCAACCGGGCCTGCAAGTTCGTCAGCGTCATCTGCTGCGCCTTCCCCGACGGCACTGAGCTCATGGCCCGGGGGGAGTGCCCCGGGGTGCTGGCCCAGGGGCCCAGCGGGGATGGGGGCTTTGGCTACGACCCCGTCTTTTACCTGCCCCAGCTGGGCAAAACCATGGCCCAGCTGACGCCGGAGGAAAAAAATCAGATTTCCCACCGGGCCCAGGCCCTGGCGGGATTCCAGATAGAATGGGAGAAACAACACCATGGAACTGACCAGTAAACAAAGAGCCCAGCTGCGGGCCCTGGCCAACGGACTGGACACCATCCTGCAGATCGGTAAGGAGGGCATCGGGGACAACGTCATCCAGCAGGCCAACGAGGCCCTGGAAGCCCGGGAGCTCATCAAGTGCCGGGTGCTGGAGAGCGCCATGCTCACCCCCCGGGAGGCCTGCCAGGAACTGGCCCGGCGCACCCGCAGCGAAGGGGTGCAGGTCATCGGCACCAAATTTGTGCTATACAGAGAGAGCCACAACAAGGAGAAGAAAGACAAGATTGTGTTGGTAAAGGACCGGAAGAAACCGAGCCCAAAATAACTGGGAAAGCAGGTGGAATCAAGTCATGAAGATTGGAATTTACGGCGGAACCTTTGACCCGCCCCATCTGGGCCACATGGAAGCGGCCCGGGCTGCCCTGGAGCAGCTGAACTTAGACCGGTTGCTGATCATTCCCGACTGTGAGCCCCCCCACAAGGACCTGTCCGCCGAGGCGGCCAGCCCCCAGCAGAGGCTGGCCATGGCGGCGCTGATGGCCGACGGCCTGGGCCCCCGGGCGGAGGCCTCGGACCTGGAAATCCGCCGGGAGGGCAAAAGCTATACTGCCGACACCGTGGAGCAGCTGCACGAGCAGTTCCCCGACGACGAGCTGTGGCTGCTCATGGGCACGGATATGTTTTTGACTGTGCAGAACTGGTACCAGCCCGAGCGGATCTTCCAGTACGCCGGCGTGGCCGCCTTCGCCCGCCGGGAGGAGGACACCCAGGCCCTCTTTGCCGAGCAGAGCAAGTATCTGGAAGAGACCTTCCACGCCCGGACCACGGTGGTGGACCTGCCCAAGGTGGTGGAGATCGCCTCCCGGGACCTGCGGCGGATGCTGGCCTCGGAGTGGACCGGCGGCAACGTGGACCCGGCCCAATACCTGTGGACGCCGGTCTACGGCTACATCCTTCAGGAGGGGCTGTTCGGCACCAAGGCAGAGCTGAAGCACTTGAGCGACAAGCATCTGCGGGCGGTGTCCTACGCCATGGTCAAGGCCAAGCGCCTGCCCCACATTCGGGGCACCGAGGAGACCGCCGTGGCCCTGGCCCGCTTCTGGGGCGCCGACCCGGAGAAGGCCCGCCGGGCGGCCATCCTTCACGACTGCACCAAGTACTGGGAGCTGGAGCCCCAGGTGGCCCTGTGCGACCAGGCGGGAGTTCCCTTAGACCCCCTGGAGCGGACCTCCCCCAAGCTCCTGCACTCCAAGACCGGGGCCATCCTGGCCCGGGACCGCTTTGGGGAGCCGGACGACGTTTACGAGGCCATTTTCTGCCATACCACCGGCAAGCCAGGCATGACGACCTTGGATAAGATCCTCTACCTGGCCGATTACATGGAACCCAACCGAGACTTCGACGGGGTGGAGGAACTGCGCCGTTTGGTCTGGGAGGATCTGGACCAGGCCATGGTCCTGGGTCTGGAGATGTCCGTGGAGGATCTCCAGGGCCGGGGGGTTGAGGTCCACCGCAATACCTGGGATGCCCTGGAAGAATTGAGGAGGGTGCCCCGGTGAGCAGACGATCCTTTTCCGAAGAAGAGATGAGACAGAGAGAAAAGGAGGCCCGCTCCCTGCGGCGCAAACAGGAGCAGGCATACCGGGAGGCCCAGCGGGGGGTCCACGATTGGCTCCCCCCGGATGACGGCCCGGAAGAGGACCTGCTTTGGGGCGATCCCCGGGATCGCCTGTATGACCGAGTAGAGGAAGACGAATGGGAGGCCGAGCGCCGGCAGATCCGCGAGGAGCTGTGGGACGATCCCTGGCCCAAGGCGCCTCCCCGGCGGCGGGAACCGGAACAGGAACCCGCCGAGGAAGCGTGGGACGAACCCACCTCTCGCTGGGAAGAAGGGCCGTGGGAGGACCCAGCCCCCCGGCCCCAGGAGGAGTTGTGGGACAACCCCTGGCCCACCGGCGGCCAGGAGCGTCTGGCCGCTCCCCAGAATGAGCCCCGGACCCCGCCGCGCCGATCCAACCGCCCGCCCGCCGCGCCGCCTCCCAGCGGCCGCAAGCCGGCAAACCGGGACGGCAGCGGCCGGCCTCCCCGAAAAAGCAAGAAGCGGAAGGTGCTGCTGATCGTCCTGATCGTCCTGCTGGCGATTTTGGCCGCGGGAGTGATCCTCCACCAGATCTACGTCCGCCCGCCGGACATCCCCGAGCAGCAGAGCGCGGGCACCGACCCGGGCAGCATGGGGGCCGGCCGAAAGGACGGCGTGTACACCTTCCTGCTGGTGGGCCGGGATGACGGCGGCGGCGGCAACACCGACACCATCATGGTGGGCTGCTTCGACGTGAACAACAAGACTCTGGACGTGCTGAGCATCTACCGGGACACCTATGTGGACGTGCCCTGGGAGATCGCCAAGATCAACTCCGTCTATAACCGCCAGGGCATCGAGGGCCTGCAGCAGCAGGTGAAAAACCTCATCGGCTATACCCCCGACTTCTACTTCGTGCTGGAGCTGGACGCGGTGTCCGAGCTGGTGGACGCCATCGGCGGTGTAGATTACGATGTGCCTTACAGCATGCACTATGACGACCCCTCTCAGGACCTGCACATCCACTTTGAGGCGGGCATGCAGCACATCGACGGGGACGACGCGGTGAAGATTCTGCGCTGGCGGAAGAACAACAGCGGCGAGAGCCTGTCCGTGGGCGACGTGGGCCGGGTGGAGATCCAGCACTCCTTCCTCCGGGCGGTGGCCAAAGAGATGCTGAGCATCGGCACCCTGACCAAGATCGGGGACATTGTGGACATCATGAACCGCAACCTGAACAGCAACCTGAACTATGGGGAGATGATCTGGTTCGGCGAACAGGCCCTGGGCCTGGGAGAGAACAGCATCCGCTTCCACAACCTGCCTGGGGACTATACCGGCACTGTCTGGAGCCCCACCTATCAAAACTACCAGTCGTACGTGTTCGTCAACTCCACCGCCCTGCGGGAGCTGGTGAACCAGTATATGAACCCCTATTTGACCGACATCACCGCGGACATGCAGCACGTGGTCCACGACACCACGGTGAACAACCTGCCGGTGGAGACCGACACCGCCGGCACAGCAGACGGTGAGGGTACCGAAGAGGGGAGCACCGATTGATCCCCCGGGCCTTGGCCCGGCGAAAGGAAAGGAAGAACTATGACACCAAAAGAAATGGCACTGCTGCTGGCCAAGGCACTGGACAGCAAAAAGGGCAAGGATATCCGGGTGCTGGCCATTGACAGCGTGACCACCCTGGCCGACTATTTTGTCCTGTGCACCGGCACCTCCGCGCCCCAGCTGAAGGCGCTGGCGGACGCGGGAGAAAAGGCTATGAAGGAGGAGGGAATCCTGCCCCACCACGTGGAGGGCCACCGGGGCGGCACCTGGATCCTGCAGGACTACGGCGACGTGGTGGTCCACCTGTTCGACAAGGAGGCCCGGGCCTTTTACGACCTGGACCGCCTGTGGGAGGACGCCACGGTGGTGGACCTGAGCCAGGTCCTTCAGCCCGGCGAATGATTTGAGAAGAGAGCATCCAAAAGAGATGAAATAACAGGAAAGTGTGATCAGATTGAAATACGAGTTTAACCGCATCGAACGCAAATGGCAGGACCGTTGGGCCAAGGAAAACTGCTACCACGCCGAGACCGGGGGGGACAAGCCCAAGTTCTATGCCCTGGTGGAGTTCCCCTATCCCTCCGGCCAGGGCCTGCACGTGGGCCACGCCCGGCCCTACACCGCCATGGACGTGGTGGCCCGCAAACGCCGGATGGACGGCTATAACGTCCTCTTCCCCATGGGTTACGACGCCTTCGGCCTGCCCACGGAGAACTATGCCATCAAGAACCACATCCATCCCGCCAAGGTCACCCACGACAACATCGCCAACTTCACCAAGCAGCTGAAGATGCTGGGCTACTCCTTCGACTGGGACCGGGTGGTGGACACCACCGATCCCAACTACTACAAGTGGACCCAGTGGATCTTCCTGCAGCTGTTCAAGAAGGGCCTGGCCTACAAGACCTCCATGCCCGTCAACTGGTGCACCTCCTGCAAGTGCGTGCTGGCCAACGAAGAGGTGGTCAACGGGGTGTGCGAGCGGTGCGGCTCCGAGGTGGTGCGCAAGGAGAAGAGCCAGTGGATGCTGAAGATCACCGAGTATGCCCAGCGTCTCATCGACGACCTAGACCAGGTGGACTTCATTGAGCGGGTGAAGATCCAGCAGAAGAACTGGATCGGCCGCTCCACCGGCGCCGAGGTCACCTTCCCCACCACCCAGGGGGATGACCTGGTGATCTACACCACCCGTCCGGACACCCTCTTCGGGGCCACCTACATGGTCCTCTCCCCGGAGCACCCCTACATCGAAAAGTGGAAGGGCGCCATCGGCAACTGGGACCAGGTGGCCGAGTACGTGGAGGCCGCTGCCCACAAGTCCGATTTCGAGCGTACCGAGCTGGTCAAGGAAAAGACCGGCGTAAAGCTGGACGGCGTCATGGGCATCAACCCCGTCAACGGCAAGCAGATCCCCATCTTCATCTCCGACTACGTCCTGGTCTCCTACGGCACCGGCGCCATCATGGCTGTGCCGGCCCACGATGACCGCGACTGGGAGTTTGCCAAGAAGTTCGGCTGCGAGATCATCGAGGTGGTCAAGGGTGGTGACATCGAAAAGGAAGCCTTCACCCTCAAGGATGACACGGGTATCATGGTCAACTCCGGCTTCCTGGACGGCATGACCGTCAAGGACGCCATCCCCGTCATCACCAAGTGGCTGGAGGAGAAGGGCATCGGCCACGCCAAGGTCAACTACAAGCTCCGGGACTGGGTTTTCTCCCGCCAGCGGTACTGGGGCGAGCCCATTCCCCTGGTCCACTGTGACAAGTGCGGCTGGGTGGCCCTGCCCGAGGAGCAGCTGCCCCTGCTGCTGCCCGAGGTGGCCAGCTACGAGCCCACCGACAACGGTGAGTCCCCCCTGGCGCCCATGACCGACTGGGTGAACACCACCTGCCCCTGCTGCGGCGGCCCGGCCAAGCGGGAGACCGATACCATGCCCCAGTGGGCTGGCTCCTCCTGGTACTTCCTGCGGTACATGGACCCCCACAACGATAAGGCCCTGGCCTCCAAAGAGGCCCTGAACTATTGGGGCCAGGTAGACTGGTACAACGGCGGCATGGAGCACACCACCCTCCACCTGCTCTACTCCCGCTTCTGGCACAAGTTCCTCTATGACCTGGGCGTGGTGCCCTTCCCCGAGCCCTATCACAAGCGCACCAGCCACGGCATGATCCTGGGCGAGGGTGGCGAGAAGATGTCCAAGAGCCGGGGCAACGTGGTCAACCCCAACGACGTGGTGGCCCAGTACGGCGCAGACACCATGCGCATGTACATCATGTTCATCGGCGACTTTGAGAAAGCCGCGGCCTGGTCCGACAACGCCGTGAAGGGCTGCAAGCGCTTCCTGGACCGCATCTGGAACCTCACCGACCAGCTGGCCCCCGGCGACAGCTACGGCAAGGACAACGAGGCCCTCATCCACAAGACCATCAAGAAGGTCTCCGATGACATCGAGAACATGAAGTTCAACACCGCCATCGCAGCCCTGATGACCCTGACCAACCAGTTCTATGACAAGGGTGCCAACCAGGCAGAGTTTCAGACCCTGCTGCAGCTGCTCTCTCCCTTCGCCCCCCACATGGCTGACGAGCTGTGGGAGCAGCTGGGCTTTGCGGGTATGGCCAGCACTTCCGCTTGGCCGGCCTATGACGAGAGCAAGACCGTAGCCTCGGAGGTCACCATCGCTGTCCAGGTGGGCGGCAAGCTCAAGACCACCGTCACCGTGCCCACCGGCAGTGACCAGGAGGCTGTGCTGGCTGTGGTCACCGCCGAGCCGAAGATCGTCAAGCTCATGGAGGGCAAGGACATCGTGAAGGTCATCCACGTGCCCAACAAGCTGGTCAACCTGATCCTGAAGCCCAAAGCCTGAGAAGTTTTCCACAAAACCAGCCCTTGCGGTGAATTTCTTTGGAATGTCTCTTGACAATAGGGCGGAAATTGCATATAATACCACTGATAAAGCCATATTTTACAATGGCCCTTTGGTGCGTGGAACTCCAGTCCACCACTTCGGAGGGAGGGAAAACGAATGTCTGAAATTCATGTGCGCGAGAATGAATCTCTGGAAAGCGCTCTGAAGCGGTTCAAGCGCAGCTGTGCCAAGTCCGGCGTCCTGGCTGAAGTGCGGAAAAGAGAGCACTATGAGAGCCCCAGCGTGAAGCGCCGCAAGAAGTCTGAGGCAGCGCGGAAGAACCGCAAAAAGTATTATTGATTGCACCAAAAACCCTGTCCGACAACGTCGGACAGGGTTTTTCACTGTCTATCCCTCGGAGTGGATGCCCCTGGCGGGCGGCGAGGTCACAGGGCAGGGGCGGCGGCCGCTTCCCGGTCCCGGCCTGTCAGGTGGGGGAGGAATTCCTCCACCTCGGGGTAGAGCAGGAAGAAGCGGGTCAGGCCGGCCTCTTGGGCGATGGCCCGCTTTTTCAGGAGGCTCTCCCCGTCGTCAAAGAGGACGAAGTGGGCCCCAGTCTCCCGGCTCATGTAGGTGAAGTAATGAGCGCACAGGTCCTGGGAGAAGAAGATGGAGGGGTGCAGGCGGTGGATGAGCCGGTCCAGGGTCTCCTGAGAGATGGGCCGGCCCCGGCCTTTCACCGATGGGAGGAAAAAGTCATCCCTGGCCCGGTGCAGACACAGCACCAGCCGGTGGGCACCGTAGGTATCCACCGCCTGCTCCAGCCGCCGCCGCAGGGAGCCCCCAGACAGGGCGGAGGAGAGGTAGAGGGCGGCCCGGCGGGTGTAGTTGCCATAGGACTCCGGCAGGAATAAGGTCCGCTTGCGCAAGGACAGCCCCTCCTCCAGCCCCTGGATCAGCTGGGCCAGAAAGTGGGTGGGCGGCTGCTCCAGGTCCAGAATTACGCCGGAAAAGTTCCGGGCCTGGCACACGGAGAGGATCTCCCGCACGGTGCGGCGGGGATCGGACCGGCCCACAGGGGAGTCATCAACCCCCACCAGCATCAGCCCGCCTTTCACATCGGCGGGCAGAGAGGACTGGCGCAGCTGGCCGGCCTCGTCCAGCCGGTAGGCCATGTGGGCCAGCGGAAGCCCCCAGGACCGGGCCTGGGTCAGCTGCTGGGGCGGCGTGAGCAGGAACTGCCGCAGGGAAGGATGTGTCATAAAAAGGAACCCCCTTGTCCATTGGTTTCCCTTCGTGTATAATCAGGGGACAGACCGTCCCCCAAAACCAGAAGTCTGGTTCCAGCCTATGCGCTGGGGGGCTTGCTTAGAAGGTGACACGTTGAAATTTCCACTGATCCCCAACTTCTACTTTAAAAGTATTTTTGCCATCGATCTGGCCCGCCTCCAGGCCCGGGGCGTGCGCCTGCTGCTGGCGGATTTGGACAATACCCTGGTGCCCTACGGGGTCCACACGCCGCCTCCGGAGATTGAGGCCTGGCGGGACGACCTGGCCCGGGCGGGCATCTCCCTGTTTGTCCTGTCCAACAGCCGCCGGCCCGGCCGGGCCCAGCGCTTTGCCGAGGCCCTGGGGGTCCCCTATGAGGGCCACGCGGGCAAGCCCAAGTCCGGCGGCTTTCAGCGGGCCATGGGGCGCATGGGCGTCACCCCGGCCCAGACTGCCATCGTGGGGGACCAGATCTTCACTGACATCTGGGGGGGCAACAATGCCGGGGTCCTCACCCTGTTGGTCCACCCCATCCGGTTTGGCACCATCTTTCGGGTCCTGCGTTACGGCATCGAAACCCCCTTCCGGGCCGGCGCCCGGCCGGGAGATGCCCTGTGAGGGCCCTCTTCGGCACCGCCGGTAACCCGGAGGCCTTTTACGCGGCGGGGAAGAAGCAGTCCAAGGACATGCCTGCCTGGCTGCGGGAGAAGGGCCTGGACGCCTATGAGTACCAGTGCGGCAAAGGGGTGACCGTCGGGGAGGCCACCGCCCGGGCCATCGGCCGGGCGGCAGAGGAGGCGGGCATTGCCCTCTCCCTCCACGCCCCCTATTTTGTCAACCCTGCCAACCCCGACCCGGACAGCCAGGAAAAGACGGTGGGCTATGTCCTGTCCGCCTGCCGGGCGGCCCAGTGGATGGGGGCCGACCGGGTGGTGATCCACACGGGGGCCCTGCAGAAGCGCACCCGGCAGGAAGCCCTGGCCACGGCCAAGACCTTTTTCCAGCAGCTGCGCCGCCGGTGCGACGAAGCGGGCTATGAGGACATCCTTCTGTGCCCGGAGACCATGGGCAAGATCAACCAGCTGGGGGACCTGGACGAGGTGCTGGCCATCGCCGCTGCCGCGGAGAGGCTGCTGCCCTGCGTGGACTTCGGCCACCTCTACGCCCGCTCCCTGGGTCGCCTGGACGGGGAGGAGGCGGTGGAGGGGATGCTGGACCGGTTGGCGGCGGAAGTGGGGGAGGAGGCCAGTCGCTTCCACAGCCACTTCTCCAAGATCGAGTACACCCCCCGGGGCGGGGAGGCCCGCCACCTGATCTTCGACCAGCCCTACTTCGGGCCAGACCCGGGCCCCCTGTGCCGGGCCATTGCCCGCCGGGGCTGGGCGCCCCGGGTGATCTGTGAGAGCGCCGGCACCCAGGATGGGGACGCCCTGGCCATGAAGCGGGCCTATCTGGGTGCCCTGGCGGGAGAGAGCCCCGTGTGAGGGAAAAAAACGGAAGAAAATGTTCTGGAAAGGGAGCAGAGCGGGGAAAATCCCTTGCAAAACCTGGCAAGGTATTGTAAAATAGAATGCGCTTATGAAAAGGAAACGGCTGCAGGACAGCTGTTTTTGCGGGAGTGGCCCATCAGGGGGCACACCGGAAGAAGGAGCCGTCGGCGCCGTGCCGACAGGCCAATTTTGTTTGGAGGATGAGTACTATGATTTCTGCCGGCGAATTTCGGAATGGCGTGACCTTTGAGATGGACGGCCAGGTTATGCAGGTGGTGGAGTTCCAGCACGTCAAGCCCGGCAAGGGCGCCGCTTTCGTGCGGACCAAGATGAAGAACGTCATCACCGGCGCTGTGACCGAGACCTCGTTCAACCCCACCGCCAAGTTTGAGAACGCGTTCGTGGAAAAGAAGGACATGGAGTACAGCTACAACGACGGTGACCTGTATTACTTCATGGACCAGGAGACCTATGACATGATCCCCATCGCCGCTGAGATCCTCAGCGACAGCTTCCGCTTTGTCAAGGAGAACATGCTCTGCAAGGTCAACAGCTACAAGGGCAAGGTGTTCGCTGTCGAGCCCCCCACCTTCGTGGAGCTGGAAGTCACCGAGACCGACCCCGGCTTCAAGGGCGACACGGCCACCAACGTGACCAAGCCCGCCACCGTGGAGACCGGCGCCGAGATCAAGGTGCCCCTGTTCATCAACCCCGGTGACAAGATCAAGATCGACACCCGCACCGGCGAGTATCTGGAGCGTGCCAAGGGCTGAGCCCGGCACGGGAAAGGAAAGGTATCCCTTACTATGACGATTTCGGAAAAGGTTGCCTATCTGAAGGGCCTGGCTGACGGCCTGGAGCTGGACAAGGAGTCCTCCAAGGAGGGCAAGCTCATCGGCAAGATCATCGACATCCTGGAGGACCTGGGCTTTGCCGTGGAGGACCTGGAGGTGGAGGTGGAAGCCATCGCCGACGAGATGGACACCATGGCTGAGGACCTGTCTGACGTGGAGTCTCTGGTCTTTGACGAGTGGGAAGAGGAGGATGACGACTGCGGCGGTTGCTGCTCCATGCTGGACGACGATGACGAGGATACCTTCTTTGAGATCGCCTGCCCCAGCTGCGGCGAGGACATCGTCATCGACGAGAGCATCCTGGACATCGGCGAGGTCACCTGCCCCAACTGCGGCGACAAGTTCGCCATGGACCTGGTGGACGAAGACGAGGAGGGCGAGGACAAGGAGTGATCCTTGTACAGCCTGCTATTCTGACACACGAGAAAAAAGGACGGCATCTGCCGTCCTTTTTTTGTCCCCGAAAGGCCGAGCCTTCAGGAGGGCGCGGACAAGGCATGGGAAAAAAGTGCTTGACAATGATCCGAATTCGGATTATACTACCGATAATCCGAATTCGGAATGAAGGAGAGGAGCCCTTATGCCGACAGGACGGGAAGATATCCGCCGCTTGATGATTGCGATCAATCGGGTGGATGAATTGTACTACCAAACCCTGCGCACCCGGGGGATCAAGGAGAATGCCTTCGTCCTCTTTTATGCCATAGCGGACGGCAAAGCCTATTCCCAAAAACGGATCTGCCAGGAGTGGGCCATTCCCAGGACGACCCTGAATACCATTGTCCAGGAGTATTTGCGGAAAGGGTATCTCTGCCTGGCTTCCACCGGCGGAAAGGAGAAAGAGATCCTGCTGACCGAGGCGGGAAAAGCCTTTGCCCAAGCGCTCCTGGCGCCCATCTTTGCCGCGGAGGAGAGGGCGATGGCGCCCTTTCGGAAAACCAGCTTGGTGGAGGAGATGGAGGGCTTTGCCGAAGCCCTGCGGGAAGAATTTGCAAACATGGAACCGCCCACAGAAAGGACGTGAGCGCATGAAAGACATTTGCCTGGCGCCGGTCTCCCCGGAGGAACTGCCGAACTTCAGCCGCGATTTGCAGGAGGCCTTTGGGGTGGCCCTGAGGGAAAAGTTTGGGGTGCAGGAGGAAATTCCCTCTGCCCAAGAGATTTGCCGCTGCTACCAGGCAAGGGGGGAGCAGACCCATCACCTGCTTTGGCATGGCCGCCGGGTGGGCGGGGCCATGCTCAGGATTGACCCGGCAGGGGGCTGTAACGCGCTGGATCTATTTTTCATTTCTCCGGAGTATCACAGCCAAGGCTTGGGCCTGGCTGCCTGGAGAGCCATCGAGGCGGCCTATCCCGACACTGTGGTCTGGGAGACGATCACGCCGTATTTTGAAGAGAGAAACATCCACTTCTACGTCAACAAATGCGGCTTTCACATCGTGGAGTTTTTCAACCCCCACCACCTGGACCCGAACCCTCCCCCTCCCACCGATTCGAACGGTGACCCCATACCGGGGGAGGAAACCTATTTCCGCTTTGAAAAGGTGATGCGGCCGGAGGCCATGCGCTGAGCCCCGCTGCGGCCCCAAGAACAGTTGAAACAGAGACACACCGAGCTGGCCATACACCTTTGTGCATGGAACCGGCTCGGTGTGTTTTTTCACTCGCGGGAAGTATCAGGAAGGGGGAGTGTGCAGACGAGAGGGGAGCTGTTGTAGTTTGCGGCCAAAAAGTTATCTGGGTTGGGGATCAAATAGTCGGCCAGCACGGGTGTTTCTCCAGCGGGGGCGGAGACTTGCCGGCAGACTGCCTCTCCATAGGCGAGGAACCGGGGGTCCAGGGCCGCCTTCATCCCGTTACAAAGCCCAGCACGGAGTTGACTCCGTGGGCGTAGGCGGACCACTCGGCGCTCTCCCGGGCCAGCTGCTTGAGGCCCTTTTGGGTGATGTGGTAGTATTTCCGGGTCCGCCCGTTGGCCTCGGCCTCATAGGCGGTGACATACCCACTGTTTTCCAGCTTCTTGAGCACGGGATACAAGGTGCCCTCCTTCATCTGAAAGGTGTGGTCCGAGCGGCGCTCCAGCTCGGTGATCATCTGATAGCCATACAGGTCCTGCCCGCTGAGCAGGGAGAGGACCAGCAGAGAGGTATGGGCCAGGGATTTCTTCTGTTCCATAAAAATAACTCCTTTCTTGTTACAGGGAACCGCTGCCGGAGAGGGAAAAGCCCTGGGAGGTCAGGCTGCCCAGACTTTGTCCCTGCCCGTCCAGCAGGGTGACGGTGCAGTCACCCTCCCAGGCGGTTTCCTCCAGCGGGGCGGCGGAGGCGGAAGCTTCTTCCTCCTGTCGGGGCGGCAGCTCCTTCCAGAACCAGAAATAGCGGCAGCCGAAGGGGCTTTCCTCCAGAGGGACGGTGGCCGTCCAGGCGTCTGCTGTCTCGGAGGTCAGAACAACGCGGGCCCCCTGGGGGTGGTCTGTGGTGCCCAGCACCAGGAGGAAGCGGGGGCTGGATGCCCCGTCGGCAGGTTCCAGGATCAGCCGCCCGCAGCGCAGGGGCGCGGCCTCCTGGGCCGGGTCAAAGGGAGGCAGGCTGCGGTCGAAGGCGATCAGATAGCCGGGGGTGGACAGGAGGCGTTCCAGCAGGCGCTGGTGAAAGCGGACCACCAAAAGAACATCCTCATTGCCGGCGAGCAGGTAGTCTGTGTCCTGGATTGTGTGGGTTTCCAGCAGGACGGTCTGCTGGGTGGCCTCCCGGCGTTCTGCCTCCCGGATGGCCTGGGAAGGGGTCAGACAGGGCCGGTTGTCCAGCCAGTACAGCCCCAGGGCCAGCAGAAGGACACACAGGGCTGCAGCTACCCAGCGAAAGGCCCGCTGCTTGCCGGTCAGACAATGCCGTCTCATGGGTTCACCTCCTGCCAAGGCAGAGAAAGCTCCGCCGAAAACTGGTTCCCGTTCCGGCTAAAATGGACGGTGGGGATCGTGCCCCAGGGAAGCTCCCGCAGCTGGTAAAGGGTAAAGGTACGGCAGCTCTGGGTGTCACTCATGGGGGAGTAGTAGGAAAGTGGGTCATCGCCCGCCGTAAAGGTCAGCCACTGGGAGGCGTCGTTGGGGAACTGAAAGGGGCTGCCGCTGTAGCTGACGGTATAGACGTAGGCGTCATAGGTACCATCGTCGTTTCCCACCAAGCCTGCGGCGTAGATGGAGAGAGTGCCTCCACCCGGCAGTACCTCCTGGAGGTCCAGCGGCACAAGCTGGGGCGGAACGTCTTGGTTCCACTGGAAGGAGAGGGGATCGTACTTGGCCTGATGGTAATGGTACAGGTCCGAAATGGGTTCTGGCAGCCAGAAGAGAATCAGCAGAAGGGCGATGAGTGCCACACATCCGGCCGCCCGGGTGAGCACCCACCAGCGCAGGGGAAAGGCGGCGCTGAGTTCTTCGCCCACCTGTTTGGGGTCTCCCATGGCCGCCAGGGCGTGGGCCTGGGCCTGCTCTGGGGGGTAGCCCGCTGCCTCCAGCGCCTCTGCATGGTCCTGCAGGTGATCTTCCAGCTCCCGCCGGACGGCCTTGCGCTCCTTGGGAGAGGCGTAGCGAAGGCGGGCGGCCACGGTTTCACTGTACTGGCGAAAGTGTGGGTTCATAGAGGGGCCCTCCTTTCCGTGGTCAAGAAGTGGGGATGCCCCGGAGGGCCCAGTGGTCGGACAGGTCGTAGGTCAGCAGGACTTCCCCGGCCCGGTCCAAAAGCCGGAGCTGCTTGGGGTAGCGCAGAGACTGTTCGGGAGGATTGGGAAGGACTGCCTTGGCCCAGAAGTAGCCCTCTTCCTCTACCGGGGCGGTCAAGCAGGCGTAAGAGGAATCCTCTGTGGAGTCGGTTTCATCCGGGCTGTCCGCAGCGGCCAAAACAGCGTCCGGCAGGTCGGTCCAGCCGAAGAGAAAGACGGTGTCCGTTTTCTCGTCCTGGTCAAAGAAGGTCAGCGCCCCGGCCTGACAATGGGGGTTCCCCTTCCCCCGGTCAATGAGGAGCAGGGGCGTGCTGATGTTCCACCAGTTCAAGCGCCAGTCCAGCCGGTGGGTGGTGACCAGAAAGGCATCGTCGTTTTCCGAAAAAGACAGGGTCACCCCGGCGATGCTCTCCTGGCGCAGCAGATGGGTCTCCTCCAGGCCGCACAGCCTTTCTGCCCGACGGATGGTCTGGCCAGGGCTCAGGGAAGTGCCCAGACAAAGCCACGCCAGGGCCAGCACCAGCACGGCGGCCAGCAGCCGCCACAGGGCGGTTTTTCGACGGGAGCGGGTTTTGATGCGTCTCATGGGCTCACCTCCTGCCAGGGCAGCGAGACGGTTTGCTGCGCGGTATAACCGGGGGCCCGGCACCGGATCGTCAAGGTGTCACCGGGGGCCAGCGTAGAAAATTCCAGACAGCCGTAGTCTGCGTTGGGAGAGAACTTGCTCCCGCCGGATCCGGCTTGGTAGGGAGTGCCGCTGTTGTCCAGACCGTCCAGTGTCTCCAGACCATAGTAAGGGTCGCGGAAGGGATTTTTGT
Organism: Clostridiales bacterium; assembly: GCA_004554585.1. Lineage (GTDB taxonomy): Bacteria > Bacillota > Clostridia > Oscillospirales > Oscillospiraceae > Evtepia. The sequence continues at coordinate 102,973 of SFLH01000004.1, forward strand.
TGTAGCAGACGGCATAGACCCCGGCGATGTAGCCGTCGGGCTCCTTCGGGACAAGGTACTTGCCGGTCTTCTTCTGAATGAGGGTCACGCCGTAGAGGTCGATCACATCCCCGTTGGGCAGGGTGAAGGTCACATCCAGGGGAGCGGCGGTCTCTATGGTGGGGTCGATGTCGCGGAAGTGGGTGTTGCTGTGCAGGAGGTCTCCCCGGGCAATCAGGCTGTTGACACACCCATAGAGCTGCTGTGGCAGCAACAGGGCCAGCAGCACAGCCCCGATCAGCACCAGGACAAGGGCACCCCGGGAGAGGATGAGCCAGCCCAAGGGGAACTCCCGGTTCAGGGCGCTGCCCACCTCCTGGGGGTCTCCCATGGCCGCCAGGGCGCGCGCCTGGGCCTGCTCGGGGGGATGGCCCGCTGCCTCCAGGGCTTCTGCGTGGTCCTGCAAGTGACATTCCAGCTCCCAGCGCACGTTTTGCCGTTCCTTGGCGGTGGCGTGGCGGAGGTAGCGGACCACGGCTTGACAATAGGGACGGTACCAAGGTTCCATAGGCGTCCTCCTTTCTGACAGATACCTCGAGTTTCTAAGTATATAATACATAGAAAGTCGAGGTATGTCAAGCAGAAAAAACCAGCCTGGCAAACACCAGGCTGGTTTTGCGTGAGGCGGATCAGCGGGCCCGCTTGGCCAGCAGGGACAGGAAGAACCACAGGGCCAGCAGCAGGGTGATGGAGGCGCCGGTGGAGGCGCCTAAGTAATAGGAGACCAGCAAGCCCCCAATGCCGCAGACCACGCCCCCCAGCACGGAGATCAGGTGGTACTGAGGCAGGTTCCTTGCCACGTTTCGGGCGGCGGCGCCAGGGAGGACCAGCAGGGCGTTGATGACCAGCAGGCCCACCCAGGTCATGGTGATGGTGACCACCACGGCGATGGCGGCGGTGAAGAGGAAGTTCCGCCAGACCACGTTGATCCCCCGGCTGTCCGCCAGGGCCTGGTGGACGGAGGAGAGGATCATCTGGTTAAAGGAGGTGACCCAGAGGACGATCAGGGCCAGCAGGATGATGGCCAGCAGGCCGATCTCCCGGGGAGCCACACTGAGGATGTCGCCGATGAGCAGGTTGTTAAACTTGGTAAAGCTCTGCCCGCCCAGGGTGCTGAGAAAGATGCCCAGGGCCACGGCGGCGGAGGAGAAGACGCTGATGGCCGTGTCGCTGGCCATGTGGGTCTTCTGCCGGATGAGGGTAAAGAGCAGGGCGATGACCACGGCAAAGATCACCGCGGCCCCCACGGGCTGGGCCAGGCCGCAGATGGCGCCGATGGCCATGCCGGTGAAGGCGGAGTGGCCCAGGGCATCGGAGAAGAAGGCCATGCGGCTCTCCACCACCATGGTGGACAGCAGGCCGAAGAGGGGGGTGATAACCAGCACCGCCAAGAGGGCGTTTTTCATAAAGAGCATGGTGTCCGGGGCGGCCCACTCAAAGGGGAGCCAGGAGACCAGCCAATACCAGAAACTCATGGGGTCTGCCCTCCTTCCTCACCCAGGTTCAGGTGAAAGACCGACTGGAACTCCGAGGAGTGGAGGACCTCTGCCGGGGTGCCCACCTTCAGAATGGCCTGCTGGAGCAGGATGACTTTGTCGGCGTACTGCCGCAGGGTGGAGAAGTCGTGGGTGGAGAAGAGGATGGACAGGTCATAGGTCTGCCGGATCTCGTCCAGCATGTCCATGAGCAGGTGCTCGCCCCCCACGTCCACCCCGGACAAAGGCTCGTCCAGGATGAGAATCTGGGGAATGGGCTCCAGGGCCAGGGCCAGCAGCACACGCTGGAGCTCCCCGCCGGACAGGGCGCCGATGGGCTTGTGCAGCAGGGCCTCCCCGTGGACCCGCTCCAAGCACTCACTGACCTTCTCCCGCAGGGATTTGGGCACCGGCAGGAAAACCGGCCAGCGGCTGATGGCGGCGGCGAAAAAGTCCAGGACGCTGATGGGATAGCCCCGGTCAAAGCTGGGGCTCTGGGGCACATAGCCGATTTTGGGGTGGCTGGGGTAGCCCCCCGCCAGTTCAAAGCGGATGGAGCCGGTGTAGGGGATCTGCCCCAAAATGCTGCGGAAGAGGGAGGACTTGCCCGCCCCGTTGGGGCCGATGAGGGCCACGATCTCCCGGCAGTTGAGCTGGAAGGAGATCTCCCGCAGAATGCTCTCCCCCTCCAGGGTCACCCCCAGGTCCTTCACCTGCAGCCGGCAGGTGCCCGGCTTGCCCGGCATGGGGATACGGCTGTGGGTCTGCTTGGCAAATCTCATTGGTAGGCCTCCAGAATGGTCTCCACGTTGGCCTGGAGCAGGTCCAGATAGACCTCGATGCCGGGGTCGGCGTCGGTCTGGACGCTCATCATCAGGTCCAGGGTATAGATGGGCACCCCGCACTCCCGGTGGATGATCTGGGCGGCGGCATCGGCCCCGTTGACCTCGGTGAAGATGGCGGGGATTTGGTGGGTCTGGATGTCAGAGACGATCTCGGCCACCTCCTTGGCAGAGGCCTCGCTGCCCGCCTCCTCCTCGATGGCCCGGAGAATGGTTAGGTCAAAGGCTTCGGCGAAGTAGGAAAAGCCGTCGTGGAAGGTGACCAGCTCCCGGCAGGTCAAGTCGGCCAGCTGAGGCTTGAGCAGGTCATAGGCCTGCTTGACCTGGTCCTGGGCCAGCTGGGCGTTGGTTTCATACAGGGCGGCATTGGCCGGGTCGGCCTGGGCCAGGCCAGCGGCCAGGTTGGCGATCATCTGGCAGGCCCGGTTGGGGTCCAGCCAGATGTGGGGGTCGGCCTCGTGCTCGTGGCCGTCGGGAAGGGTATCGCCCTCATGGTCGTGGTCCAGCCCCGCATACTCCCGCAGGGTGATGTTCTGGGAGCAGTCGATCTGAGGGGTGTCGGCCACGGCGGACAGGGCGTCAGCCATGGACTCCTCCAGCCCGGCGCCACTGAGCAGGATGGCGTCGGCGCTCTCCAGTAACTCCATATCCTTGACGGTGAGGGTATAGTCGTGCAGGCAGCTGATGGGCTCGTCGATCATCAGGGAGACCTGAATCCCCGGGGCCCCCTGGGTCACTGCGTAGGCAAAGAGGTAGACGGGGTAGGTGGTGGCCACGACGGCAAAGCTGTCCTGGTCAGTGTCCTCCTGGGCGGGCGCGGGTCCGCAGGCGGCCAGCAGCAGGCACAGGGCCAGCAGAAGCGGCAGGATTTTTCGCAGCATGAATGAACTCCTTTCTGAAGAACCGGAGATATTTCAATAACACCTCATTATACCGCAGAGAACGACATTTGTAAAACAAAAAGTGCGCGGCCGCCGTCTCTCCCAAAGCAGAGAACAAAACGCGGACCCGCCCTTGTGGACGGGTCCGCGTTGTTTTTTGTTGTGTGCTCTGTGTTTCGCTTACAGCAGGTGGAACGCCAGCACCAGGCCGGAGAACACGATGGAAACGGTGGAGCAGAGCTTGATAAGGATGTTCAGAGAGGGGCCGGAGGTATCCTTGAAGGGATCGCCCACAGTGTCGCCTACGACAGCGGCCTTGTGCTGGTCGGAACCCTTGCCGCCGTGGTTGCCCCGCTCAATGTACTTCTTGGCGTTGTCCCAAGCGCCGCCGGCGTTGGACATGAACACGGCCATGGCGAAACCGGTGACTGACACGCCGCCCAGCAGGCCGACCACACCAGTGGGGCCGAGGATCAGGCCGGTGATAATGGGCACGATGATGGCCAGCAGAGCGGGAGCGACCATCTCATGCAGAGCGCCCTTGGTGCACAGGGAGACGCACTTGGCATAGTCGGGGTCAGCCTTGCCCTCCATGATGCCGGTGATCTCACGGAACTGACGGCGGACTTCCACCACGATGGACTGGGCAGCCTTCTGCACGGAGCTCATGGTCATGGCGGAGAAGACGAAGGTCAGCATGGCGCCGATGAACAGACCAACCAGCACGGTGGGGCTGGTGAGGGTGAAGTTCAGGGTCTCCACGGTACGGGTCTGCACGATGTTGACGTAGGAAACCAGCAGAGCCAGAGCGGTCAGGGAAGCAGAGCCGATGGCGAAGCCCTTACCGGTAGCAGCGGTGGTGTTGCCCAGGGAGTCCAGAGCGTCGGTACGGTCACGGACTTCCTCAGGCAGGCCGGACATCTCGGCGATGCCGCCGGCGTTGTCGGCCACGGGGCCATAGGCGTCGGTGGCCAGGGTGATGCCCAGGGTAGAGAGCATGCCGACACCGGCGATGCCGATGCCATACAGGCCCTTGTTGAAGGCGTCGGTGAAGGCGCCGGAAGCGTCCACGATGTTCACGGAGCCGCCGGCAGCGAAGTAAGCCACCAGGATGGCCACGGCCACGATCAGGATGGAGGCGATGGTGGACATCAGGCCCAGGGAGATACCACCGATGATGATGGTGGCAGCGCCGGTCTCAGAAGCGGCAGCCAGCTTCTTGGTGGGCTTGTAGTTGTCGGAGGTGAAGTACTCGGTGAAGTAGCCGATGGCGGTACCACCAATCAGGCCGCACAGGATGGCGATGAAGACACCCCAGGAGCCGTTCTCAGGCCCAATGATGAAGTAGGTCAGGGGGATGGCCACGATGGCGGACAGGACAGCGGCGGTGTAAGTACCGGTACGCAGAGAAGTCAGCAGGCTCTTCTGGGTGGCGTCCTCCTTGGTTTTGACCAGGAAGGAACCGATGATGGAGCAGATGATGCCGCACACGGCCAGAGCCACGGGCAGCAGCATGCCCTGCCAGCCGTAGCCAGCGCAAGCACCCAGAGAGAAGGTAGCCAGGATGGAGCCAACGTAGGACTCGTACAGGTCGGCACCCATGCCGGCCACGTCGCCCACGTTGTCGCCCACGTTGTCGGCGATGGTGGCGGGGTTGCGGGGGTCATCCTCGGGGATGCCAGCCTCAACTTTACCCACCAGGTCAGCGCCCACGTCAGCGGCCTTGGTGTAGATACCGCCGCCCACACGGGCAAACAGGGCCATAAAGGAGGCGCCCATGCCGTTCATCACGATGATGTTGCCCAGGGCAACAGGATCGCTGATGCCGGCACCAAAGCGCAGGATGGTGAACCAGATGGTGATGTCCAGGATGCCCAGACCCACCACGGTGAAGCCCATGACGGAGCCGGAGGAGAAGGCCACCCGCAGGCCCCGGTTCAGACTTTCAGAAGCAGCCTGCGCAGTCCGGGCGTTGGAATTGGTGGCGATCTTCATGCCGATCAGGCCGGCCAGCATGGACCAGATACCGCCGGTGAGGAAGGCGAAGGGGGTGAACTTAGACAGCATTTCCCCACCGCTGCCGAAGGCAATGATCAGCAGGATGATGAAGACCACCACGAACACTTTGGCCACGGTGGAGTACTGATGCTTCAGATAGGCGTTGGCACCCTCGCGGATGGACTGCGCGATCTTCTGCATCGTGGCGTTGCCCTCGGAGTAGGACATGACTTTCTTGCGTTGGATCACAGCAAACAGCAGCGCCAGCACTGCGCCGATGAAGCCGATCCATAGATACTTTTCCACGAACGACACTCCTTTTCTTTTCTTGCATTGTCCGGGAACGACAATGCTGACACGTATAACACAAAGATTTTAGCATAATGCCAGAGATTTGCAAGCCTCTGGCACTTTTTTTCTTCTCTTTTAAAAAGATTTCATAAATGCGACAAAAAAAGCCAGCGGGAAATTGAGCAAAAAGGGCAGAGTTACAAAGCCCCTTTGTTTCCTCAATTCCGCCGCCAGGTGGCCGGCTGCAGGAGAATGAGGATGGGGAAGATCTCCAGACGGCCGATGAGCATGGCCACGGAGAGCACCACCTTGCTTAGGCCGGAAAAGGCGGCGAAATTCCCCATGGGCCCCACGGCCTCCAGGCCCGGGCCGATGTTACTCAGGCAGGCCAGGGCAGCCGTGCAGGTGGTGGTCATGGAAAATCCGTCCAAGCTGACGATCAGGCAGGTTCCGCCCAGCACCAGGAAGAAGCAGGTGAAGAACACAAAGACGGTGTTTAAGGTGTCCTCATCCACGGTCTTGCCGTCCAGCTTGACCACCTTCACCACCCGGGGGTGGGACAGGCGGCGCAGGGACCGGTGGGCGCAGCGGACCATGAGCAGCACCCGGGAGGCCTTCAGGCCGCCGGCGGTGCTGCCGGCGCAGCCGCCCAGGAACATGAGCAAAATCAGCACGAATTGGGACAGAGTAGGCCAGAGGGCAAAATCCGTGGTGGCAAACCCAGTGGTAGAGACGATGGTGGCCACTTGGAAGCAGGTGTCCAGCAGGGCGCGCCCGGCAGAGTCGTAGGAGGGGAGAATGTTCACGAAAATGATTCCCACAGACAGCGCCACCGCCAGCAGGAAAAAGCGCAGTTCGTCGCTGCCCAGGGCCTGCCGGATCCGGCCGGTGATGACCAGGAAGAACAGGGCAAAGTTCAGGGAACACAGGAGCATGAAAATGGTGATGATGATCTCGCAGGCGGGCAGGCCATAGGCGGCAATGCTGGTGTTCATCACCGAAAAGCCGCCGGTACAGACGGTGGCAAAGGTGGTGACTACGGAGTCATACAGGGGCATGCCGGCAATGCACAGGGCGATGATCTCAATCACCGTCAGGGCGATATAGATCAGGTAGAGGATGCGGGCGGACAGGGCGGTTTTGGGCACCAGTTTGTTGCTCACCGGGCCGGTGGCTTCGGCCTGGACCAGCACCTGGGTGCGCCCGCCCACCTTGGGCAGGAAAGCCAGGGTGAAGATGAGCACCCCCATGCCTCCGATCCAGGAGGAGAAGGAGCGCCAGAAGAGGATGCCCCGGGGTAGAGGCTCCACGGCGGTGAGGATGGAAGCGCCGGTGGTGGTAAAGCCCGAGACGATCTCGAAGAAGCAGTCGATGTAGGAGGCGAATTCCCCCGAAAACCAAAAGGGCAGGGCACCGAAAAGGCTTAGGACCAGCCAGATCAGCCCCACCACGGCAAAGCCCTCCCGGGAGTAGAAGTCGGGCCGGGCCCGCAGGCGGACCAGTAGGGTCCCCAGCACGCCGACGATCAAGATGGTGAAAAAGAAGGGGCGGGGATCTTCCCGGTAGATCAAGCTGACGGTCATGGGCAGCAGCAGGCACAGGGCCTCCAGCTGCAGCGTGCGCCCCAGGGTGCGTAGCATGAGCTTATAATTCATAGTGCAACAAACGTCAAAGGCGGGGAGAGCTCCTCCGATCCCCGGCCAGTCGGGGGAAGCCTCCGAAAACAGGAACAACAAGACAACACCAGGAGGCCGCCGGGGCAGGAGGCCTCCTGTGATGGAACATCAAGAATTGACAAAGATATCCCGGAACGCCTGGATGCCCTTGCCATGGGAGATGACAATGACCCGGTCTCCGGCGGACAAGACGGTGTTGCCCGAAGGGATGACTACATGGTCCTCGTGGAGCAGGGCCACGATGAGGAAACCCTTGCGGATCTCCAGATCTTTTAGGGGGATGCCCAGATTGGGCGTGCTGTCCCGGAGAATGAACTCAGCGGCCTCCGCGTCGGTGTCGGCGATGCGGTGTAGGGAGATCATGACGCTGCCACTTTTGTCCTGCAGGCCACGGACCAGGCGGAGGATACGGGCCACAGTGATGAGCTTGGGGGCCACCACGCAGTCCAGACCGGCTGCCTGGACCACTTCGGAGTAGTTGATGCGGTTGCACTTGGCCACCACCTTGCGCACCCCTTGTTGCTGGGCGTACAGGGCGGAGAGGAGATTGTCCTCGTCTCGGCCGGTCAGGGCGATGAAGGCGTCGTTGTTGGTGAAGTGCTCGGAGTGAAGCAGCTCCTGGTCGGTGCCGTCCCCGTGGAGGATGAGGGCCTCGGGCAGCCACTCGGACAGGGCACGGCAGTGCTCCGGATTGTTTTCCACCAGGGTCACCCGCACGCCCATGGACAGGAGCATTTTGGACAGGTAGTGGGAGATCCGGCTGCCGCCGATGAGGAAGGCCGAGTGAATGCGGGGCAGATCCCGGCCCAGGGTGCGCAGGTAGGCGGACAGGTCTTTGGGGGAGCCGGTGACATACAGCTTATCACCCACTTGGGGCACAAAATCGCCGTTGGGGACGATGACTTCCCCTTTTCGCTCGGCAGCGGAGAAGAGGATGGACAGGTCGCTGTTGCGGCTGAACAGCACGGACAGAGGAATGCCCACCATGGGGTCCCCCTCGCGGACGCGGATGCCCAGCATCTCCACCTTGCCCCGGAAGAAGGTGTCCACGTTGGCTGCCGCGGGGAAGCGAAGCAGGCGGGAAATTTCCAGGGCGGTGGAGTACTCGGGGTTGATGACGGCGTCTACGTTCAGCTCCCGCTGTAGGGCAGCCAGATCGTCGGTGTATACCACGTCTCGAATCCGGGCGATGGTGTAGCCGGCGCCCAGGCGCTTGGCGGTCAGGCAGCAGAGCATGTTCACCTCGTCCAGATTGGTGGTGGCCAGAACCAGGTCGGCGTCCTCGGCCCCCGCCTCCCGCAGGACGGAGGGAGCCGCGCCGGGACCTTTGATGCACATTACGTCCAGGGTGTCGCTGGCCCGTTGGATGGCGTCCTTGTCGCTGTCGATGATGGTGATGTTGTGGTCCTCCCGAGAGAGATAGGAGGCCAGGGTGGAACCCACTTTGCCGGCGCCGACAATGATGATATTCAAGCAGCATCCTCCTTCCCCGAAGCGGGCAAGCCCGTCGAAAAGGGTCTGTATCACGAAAAAATCAACCACATCATAGCACACAATCCCCAAAGACGCAATTCAGAAGGTGCCCAATATTTTCCTATGGCAGAGGGATTCTGTTTCAAAATAGCAAAAACTATGCTATACTAGAAAAAATTCCGCCTTAAGGCGGTGGGAAAGACCAAAAGAGAGGAGGGATAGCTGTGCGGGAAATGGACCTGACCGAAGGGGTCATTTGGAAAAAACTCATGGTATACGCTGGGCCGGTGGTCCTCTCCTCCCTGCTCCAGTCGGCCTATTCCATCACCGACTTGATTCTGGCCGGCTGGTTCATTGGCAAGGACGGTATCTCCGCCATCAACAACGCCAGCCAGGTCACGGGCATCCTCACCCAGATCATCATGGGCATCACCATCGGCGGAAACATCCTCATGGGGCAGTATTTCGGCAGCCGCCAGCACGAGGAGCGGCAGCAGACCGACCGCACCCTTTTTTCCTTTTCTATGGCGGCGGGGCTGGTGATGCTGGCGGTGATCTTCCTGCTCAGTCGGCCCATCCTTCTTGCCCTCGGCGCGCCCGCCATAGACCAGGCCACGGCCTACCTGCAGGTGTGCGCCGTTGGTCTGCCCGCCATCTTTGGCTACAACGCCCTGTCGGCCATGCTGCGCTCGGTGGGCAACTCCAAGCAGCCTTTTTACTGCGTGGCGGTGACCGCCGGGTGCAACATTGTCCTGGATTGCCTGTTTATGGGGGCCTTTCACTGGGGCGTGCATGGGGCGGCCCTGGCTACGGTGCTGGCCCAGTGGGCCAGCTTCCTGGTGTGCCTGGCCTATGTCCGGCGGCACAAACGGCTTTTTGGCCTGTCCCGGCGGCAGTGGACCATCCAGCGGGAGAAGCTGGTGCAGATGCTCAAGCTGGGCATCCCCAGCGCCATTCAGATGACGGTGGTGGGCCTGTCCTGGCTGGCCATGACCTTCCTCATCAACCGCTACGGGGTGGAGGCCTCGGCGGCCAGCGGCATCTGCGCCAAGATCAAGGACATCGCCCTGCTCTTCACCCTCGCCCTCTACACCGCCGCCACCACCATGGTGGCCCAGTGCCTGGGGGCAAAGAAGTACGACCGCGCCAGCCGGGTGGTCCATGTGGCCATGCGCTTTTCCCTGGGGGTGACGGCAGCCATCATCCTGCTCATCCAGCTCTTTGCCCCTCAGATTTTGGCCATCTTCCATCCCGACCAGACGACCATGACCATCGCCCTGGAGAACCTGCACATCGAGATTCTGGGGCAGATCTTCTACGCCAGCTTTATGGTGTACAACGCCCTGCCCATGGGGGCGGGCCATACCCTCTTTGCCCTGGGCTCCAGCCTGCTCAACTGCATCGTGGTGCGGGTGGTGCTGGCGGTGGTCTTCAACCACTTCTTCGGCTTGACGGGAATTTTCTGGGCCTGCGCCATTGCGCCGGCCTCCTCGGTGCCTCTGGGCTATATTTACGAGCATCGAGGCCGCTGGCGGCGGAGTTTGGCCCGCGGGGGAGAAGGAGATTAAAACGCCATAATATCAGTGGGCGCAAGCGGCTTTCCGCTTGCGCCCACTTCGTTGGCGGCAAAGAGACTGGAAAAAGTTGACCGTACAAACGCAAAACCATCGCTACATCAACGGGAGAATGGGATGCTTACTTGCCTCAAAAGATGTTTTTTAGGGAGCTGTCCCAACACGCAATTTTTTTGATTTTTTCCAAACTCTTTCCAAGATGCGCTTCGCCGGCTTTCTTCCCGACCGTTACCTGCATGATTTTCGTTCCGGGTATGGTGCTTTTCTTCATTTGAGCTGCCTCCTTTCTGTGTTTATGATAAAGGCTGCGGCGATTCCCGCCAAAAAAGTCCGAGAATTCGGACCATCTTTTCTGTGCAGGGGGATATGTGATATATCCACAATAGGGAAACAATCCATGAAGGGGTGATACAATGGAACAATATGGTACGACCATCCGTCAGATTAGATTGCGCAAAGGCTTCTCCCACAAGGAAATCTACAGCGGGATTTTGAGCAAATCTTTTGCCATCGAGTTTGAAAAGGGACGATATGATATCAAGTTTGACCGCATGCTGAGTATTTTGGACAGGCTGATGATTTCTGTGGAGGAACTTCTTTTGATACACAACCAGTACGGAAGGGCCCCTGGCCGGGAATCTTTGTTGCACGTTGATCTTGAGCGAGTGAAAAATGACCCATCCTATGCTGACACCATGGAACGGCAGCTTCGCGAAGAAAGCAGGACAGACAAAACGTCCTTCAGCAGATTGCAGCATGCGGAAATCGTTGCGTTAATGTGTGCCTATGGAAGTCCGGACGCACAGCGTTCGCCAGAATACCAGGCCGCCAAGAACTACATTCAGCGATATCTTTTTGACGTAGAAACTTGGACGTTGTCTGAATTTCGGATTTATTCTGACATGAGCTTTCTATTTGAAAGCGGGGATGTCAAGACCTCCCTTTTCCTGACCGCTTGGGAGACATTAGAGAAGTATCAGGCGCATCCAGATCATCCGATATACTTGTCGCATTTGTTGGTGAACCATCTCTATTCCTTCATCTGCAGCAAGCAGTATGCCATTGCGAGAAAAGCAGTGGAACGACTAAAGGAATTAACGGCAGATCCCAACATGCTGTCATGGAAGGTTCCAACGATCTATTATGACGGTTTGCTGGACTATGCGTCGGGGAAGACCCAGGCGGGCATGGCCAAAATCGAAAGGGCCAAAGGGATTTATTGCCTGTGCGGCAATGCGTTTATGGCAGAAGAAATGGAGAACGGCCTGCAGGCCATGCGAGGCCTTTGAATGCAGAAAAAAGGAAAAGAATGCCAAAAAACAGGATGGCATGACTTTTTTGTCATGCCATCCTGCGGCAATGAAATGGCTGCGTTGGGGAAACGCGCCCCTTGGCGCATATCCAGTCATCCGCGGGCGGGAGAGACCCATTCCAGCATCTGCTCCACCGAGACGGATTCGTTCATGTTGTACCGGTGCAGGCCCAGCAGGGACTGGGGCTGCCCTTTGATGAGGGTGTTGCTCCCCACCTGGGTGGTGAAGGTGATGTCAAAGCCGTTTTCCAGCAGGGTTACCTGGGACAGGGTGTCGAACTGACCGCTGGGGTAGGCCATCACGTGGACGCTCGCCTCCCCCATGCCCTCCTGAATGACTTGGCGGATCTTCTGACAGTCGGCGGACAGGAGGGACCGGTAATCCTCCTCGGATTCCCCCTCCAGGGCCAGGATGTTCTCCCGGGGTTGGTCACTGTCCTCATAGGGTGCCCACTGGTGCATGTCGTAGGTGTGGCTCTGGATGGAGATCACGCCCGAGGCCACCATCTCCGCCCCTTGCTCATAAGAGAAATGGGGGGTGATGGGGTAGTCGGTGTCCTTGTAGTGCTCCGTGTTGCCAATGGTGGAGCCGATGACAAAGATGGTGGCCTTCATGCCGTACTTTTCCAGAATGGGCCAGGCGTATTCATAGTTGCTCAGGTACCCGTCGTCGAAGGTGATCACCACGGGCTTGTCCGGCAGAGCCTTCCCCTCGTAGACGTAGGCGGCCAGATCGTCGGGGAAGACGGCAGTATACCCTTCCTCCGCCAGCGCGGCCATCTGGGCCTCGAATAGCTCGGAAGAGATATTGACGTCATCGTTTCCCTCTTCGTCGATGTGGTGGTACATGAGCACCGGCACGTTGGCGGTGTAGCTTTCTTCCGCCAAGGGGGCGGCTTGTGCCATGTCTTCCAGGTGCGCCTGGACATTGTCCTGGGTGACATAGACCCCGAAATCTTCCGGGATGTAGATGGAATCGTCTCCAAACACCCGGGCCAGGGCCATCTCGCCCACGCAGTTGCGGAAGTGGGTTTCATCGTAGAAATAGCGGGGCTCAAAGCTCACAGAGCTGTAGGAGAAGTCCCAGTAGGGGGTCACCTCCGCCAAGCGGGTGTAGAAGTCGGCCACCTGGTCCCAGTCGTAGTAATCCAGGTAGTCGGCGTACACCGGGGCGCACAGGACCAGGAAGTTCACGCCCTTCTCCTCGCACAAGTCGCGGATGTGGGCCAGCGCATCCAGGGTGCCAGAGATCGCCTCCTCATTGGTGGAGTTGGTGGCCTCAGGATAGTTGGCAAAGACAGGATAGCTTTCCAGATAGGCATCCATGTCCCCGATGGCTTCCGCGTCCCGAGCGGATTTGTCATAGGCGCCGGTCTCGGCGTCAAAGACATCAAAGCTTTGGGGGAGATAGGTGTCCTCATACCATGCGGTGAGTTTGTCCAAGCTGTGCCGGGGGTCCATGAAGAGGTACTTGGCCAGGAAGGCGGCAGAACTCTCCCCTGTAGTCTGGGCAGGCATGGTGTAGGAGCGCAGGGGGTCGGGCAAGGTGTTGTAGTCCTTGGCGTTGTCCAGATAGACGTTGACCACCAGGTTTTTCACCTCGTAGTGCTCCAGCAGGTACACGGCCTGCTCTTCCACATCCAGCATGTCCGCACCGTACATGATCATGTTGTAAAAACTGGCGTCCAGGTATTCGTTTAAGGATTCCACGGGAAAGGAACTGGTGGAGGAACAGCCCAAGAGATAGGAATCGTATTCCTGGTGGTGTTCCTCCAGGTAGGTCATCTTGGCGGTGCGGGGGTTGAGGGTCATCTCATAGGAGGCCCACTCCAACGTCTTGTGGGAAAAGACGCCATAGGGGTCCACCAGCCAGTTGAAACCCAGCACGGCCGCGCCCAGAAACAGCACGGTGGCGCAAAAGAGGACCAGCCATTTTTTGGAACTCATGCAGACCTCCTGTTCTTAGAATTGCTTGTAGATAAAGTCCGAGGAGATGTAGTCGGCCCGCAGCACCCCGAAGCAGAAGAGAACCACTAGGGGGAGCAGAATGGCCAGCCACTGGACCAAGGGAGAGCGGCGCTCCAGCATGGGCCGGATGTGGCCCCGCTTCTCCTGGTACCACTCCACTGCCAGCATGGTAACCACCCCGCAAAACAGGATGGCAAAGTCACTGCCCGCCAGCCCCAGGGTCAGCAAGGTGCCGTTGTACAAGTCGGGCAGGTTGGGGTGGAGGAAGGTCTCCTTGACCATCCACACTGCCGTGAGGAAACGGGGCGCCCGGGTGATGTAGCGGCCGAAAAAGACCAGAATGTTGGTGCGCACCAGCTGGAAGAGGTGCCAGCCCTTGGACTGGTCGTTGATGTGCAAGGCCTCTTTCCACCGCAGGAACTGGGGGGCCAGGAGCAGGGAGACGGTGATGATGGTACCGTTCCAGAAGCCGAAGGCCACATAGCGCCAGTTGGCCCCGTGCCAGATGCCGATGATGAAGTAGATGATGAAGGTGGCCAGGGAGGTGGGGATGATCTTGCCCAGCTTGCCCTTGATGTGCCGGCGGGTGAACTTGCCCAGCTTGCCGAAGGGTTTGGACAGGGACAGGGGATAGAAGACGTAGTCCCGCATCCAGGCTCCCAGAGTGATGTGCCAGCGCCGCCAGAAGTCGGCCAGGGAGGTGGAAAACAGGGGCCGGCGGAAGTTTTCCGCCAGGTCGATGCCAAACATCCGGGCCACGCCCCGGGTGATGTCGATGCCGCCGGAGAAGTCCCCATAGAGCTGGATGCAGTAAAAGAGCACCCCCACGGCGATGATGCTGCCGCTGTGGGACCAGGGGTCGTCCAGGACGGTGTTCACCAGAACGGCAGCCCGGTCAGCGATGACCATTTTCTTAAAATAGCCCCACATGGCCAGCTGAATGCCGTACTTCAGGTCGGTGTAGTCCACCTTCCGCCCCGCCAACAGCTGGGGGGCCAGCTGATCGAAGCGGCTGATGGGCCCCTGGACCATCTGGGGGAAGAAGGAGACAAAGAGGAGCAGCTTGGCGAAATTTTTCTCCGGCTGGTATTTGTCCCGATACACATCGATGACGTAGCCTACCGACTGGAACATGAAAAAGGAGATACCCAGGGGCAAAACCAGTTCCGACAGGGGGATCTGGCTGCCGGGAGAGAGGGCATCCGCCAGAGGCTGCAGCAGGTCGGCGGTGAAGTTCCAGTACTTGAGCACATACAACAAAACAAAATTCGCCAGGCAGGCAACCAGTACCACAGCCCGGCGATAAGGTTTGTATTTGGCGGTGATCGCCTTTTTCTCCTCTTTGGGGGCCGCCCGGCGCAGCTCGTTGTAGTGGCCTAGCACCCGCCCGGCGGCGTAGACCGTGGCGGCCGTGTAAAAGACGTACACAACGGTCCGGCCGCCCCCCACGCAGTAGAAGACCATGCTGGCGGCCAGCAGGGCCATCCACTGCACACGCTGGGGCAGCAAGTAGTAAACCACAACCGACAGGCCCACCAGGAGCAGAAAGGGAAGGGTGGTAAAGGACATGCTCAGTCTTTCCGCGCCTGGATGAGGGCCAGCATAGCGTCCACGGTGTTGAAGTTCTCCGGCACCAGGTCGTCCACGGTGATCTCCACATCAAAGGTGTCTTTGATCTCGGAGACGATGGTCACGATGTCCAGGGACTCCAGAATCTCGTCGTCCACCAGGGCGGTCTCGGTCTCAAAGTCCACGCCGGGGACGGCTTCGGTCAAAATGGCTAACAGTTGTTCCTTCATGGGATCAGATACCTTCTTTCTCAGTGTAACACAGGACAGCGGAGCGCCGTCCGTCGGGGGTGAAGCCGAAACGGCCGTAAGCGGTTTGGGCGGCCAGGTCGTCCCGGCGGGTCCAGACGATGCTTTTGGCACCGGCGATGGCCTGGAGATAGCCCGCCAGCAGGGGACGGGTGCGCCCGGTGCCCCGGCGGTCAGCCCGGACGGCCAGGTGGCGGATCTCACCGGTCTTCCCCTCCAAGGAGAAGTGGAGCAGGCCAGTGATGAGCCCCTTCTCTTCCAGCACCAGCACATGGCCCTGGGCCAGGTCCTGGGCCAGCTCTTCCTCGGTGGGCAGGCAGCCGGTGAGGGGAGAGAAGTTCTCCCGCAGGAAGGTGAGCACCCAGGGGGCGGCTTCCGGGCCGGGGGTGAGCAGAGGCAGGGCAGGTTCGCTGGCCTGGCCCGCCGGGCGGGAGAGCCGTATGCGCTCAAAAACTGGGGTGAAGCCCTGCCGCTGGAGGTAGGACACCGCCTCCTGCAGGCCGGTGTCCCGGGGGCGGAAGGCCACCTCCGTGACGGTGGGGGTGGGCAGCGCCGTGTCCAGGGGACAGGACAGGTCGTTGAGGAAAAAGTTCAGCCGGGTGTGATCCCCCCGGTCCCGCAGTAGCAGCAGGCCGGCGGGGGTGTCCCGAAGGTCTAAGGTCCCGGCGGCAATGGCCGGGGCGTATTCCGCCTGGCTGGCCATGGTGTTGGCCATCACCCCGCTTCGCATGTGGGGGGTGACCAAGCGGGAGAGGTCCTCATAGTCCGTCAGGGGTACCATGGATGAATGCCTCCTTCAGCTTGGGTCGGTCGATCTTACCATTGGGGTTGTGGGGCATGGCCTCCAGCTGGTGGTAGAAGTTGGGGACCATGTAACGGGGCAGCAGAGCCCGGGCAGTTTTGGCCAGGGTCTTGGGATCCTCTGCGCCGGTGTAGACGCAGTGGATGCGGTCCTTTTCCCCGTCAAAGAGACAGGCGATCTCTTCCAAGGCGGGCACGCTGCTGAGCACGGTCTCGATTTCCCCCAGCTCAATGCGATAGCCCATGTGCTTGATCTGCCCATCCTGCCGGGTCAGGAAGGTAAATACCCCTTCCTCGTCCATGACCGCCAGATCCCCGGTGCGGTAGATCCGGTCGGGGTAGTAGGGGTTGCGGGGGTCCTGGATGAAGGCGGCCTGGGTTTTGTCCCACTGGCCGAAATAGCCCTGGGCCAGGCCGGAGCCCCGCACGCAGAGCTCGCCCGCCTGTCCCGGGGGGACAGGGCGCATCTCCTGGTCCAGGAGAAAGACCTCCATGTTGGCGCAGGCCCGCCCGATGGGGATGGGCTCGTCGTCGGCGAATTCCCGCTGGATGGGGTACCAGGTGCAGTCCACGCCGATCTCGGTGGGGCCGTACATGTTGATGTAGCGCACCTGGGGCAGGGCGGCCCGCCAGCGGTTGAGCTGCTTGGCCCGCAGGGACTCCCCACCGGTGGCTACCAGGCGGAGGGTGGCCGGGGCGCGCTTTTCCAGCACGCCGGAGTTGGCCAGCAGGTGAAAGGCGGAGGCAGCCCAGTTCAGGACGGTGACTCCCCAGGTGTCCATCTGCTCCACCAGCACCAGGGGGAACGAGAAGCTCTTCTTGGGCAGGACCACCAGGGTGGCGCCGCAGCGCAGGGCAGGATAGAGGTCCTTCACAGAGGCGTCAAAGTAAAAGGGGGCTTGGTTGCCGAAAACGTCTTCCTCCGTGATCTCCTCGGCCTGGGCGATCCACTCACAGAAGTCCAGAATGCTGTGGTGGCTGGCCACGATCCCCTTGGGAACGCCGGTAGAGCCGGAAGTGAAGAGAATGTAGGCGGGGTCTGTGTCCAGCACCCCGGCCCGCCGCTGGGCGAGAACTTCCTCCTGGAGGGGGTGGGAAAAGCCCGCGGTATCCTTTAGCAGAGGACAGAAATCACTCAGGGCCTGGGCGGTTTCCTCTTCTCCGGCGGAGTAGACCAGGGCCACGGGCTGGAGAGTTTCCAGAATGGACCGCATCCGGGCCAGGGGCATTTGCTTGTCCAGGGGCACGTAGTAGTGCCCGGCGTACAGCACCCCTTGGAAGGCCACCAGGTTGGCGGGCGTCCGGTCCACGAACACCGCCACGGGACCGTTGCGGCGGGGACTGAGCTGAGCCAAGGCGCAGCCCAGGCGCTGGGCTGCGTCCCGCACCTGCTGGAAGGTGAACTGGCAGTCCTCTCCCACAAAAGCCGGCTTGTCCGGCAGCCGGGCGGCGGTGCGTTCCAGATAGTCCAAAAGGTTTGTCAGCGGCATGGTCTGCCCCTCCCGCGAAACGGCGCCGGGACCTGGAAAAGACAGGAACCTTCCAGATGCCCGCAGCCAAAGATACTCACGTATCATATCATATTCTGTTGGAAAGCGCAAGAAAATTCCCCGCCTGTCAAGGGGTTTGCTCCCTTGACAGGGGAGAGGTTCCAAGATATACTGTGGAAAAATTTTGCCCGTTGGGCCACCGAGGTGACACCGATGAAAAAGTACCTGACCAAGTCCCTGATGCTCGGCCTCCTGCTTGCCAGCCTGCTGCTGGCCGCCTGTACCCCGGCGGCGGAACCCGAGAGCGGCGGCAGTGACCAGACCACCGACGCCAGCCAGACCCAACCCACTGAGACTACCGCGGATGCCGCGGAGGGCATCCTGTCTTCCTTTTCTACCCAAACCCTGACCGGGGAGAGCGCGGACAGTACCATCCTGACCGGCCACCCAGTGACCATGGTCAATGTCTGGGCCACCTTCTGCGGCCCCTGCATCCAGGAGATGCCAGACCTGGCAGCGCTGGCGGCGGAGTACCAGGACAAGGGCGTGCAGGTTCTGGGTTTGGTCAGTGACGTGACGCTCACCGACAGCGGTTTTGACGAGGAGCAGACAGACTTGGCTAAGAAGATCGCGGAGGAGACCGGGGCCAACTACCCGCACCTGCTGCCCTCCATGGACCTGATCCGCGCGGTGCTGCTGGATGTCCAGGTGGTGCCCACTACCTTCTTTGTGGATGAGACCGGCGAGCAGATCGGCCAAACCGTGACCGGGGCCCGCTCCGCGGACCAGTGGCGGGAGATCTTGGACAGCCTGCTGGCGGAGGCCGGCCAGTGAGATCCGCCGGGCGCAGCATTCTGGCGGCGGCGGTGCTGCTGGCAGGCATCGCCTTTGTGGCCGCGGGTGTGACCCGCGGGGAGGCGGCGGTGGTTCTGCAAAAGGCAGTGGTGATCTGTATGGAGTGCATCGGCCTTGGATAAGAAGAAAACACGCCCCTCCCTCCGCCTGTGGGTCCAGGCGGCTTTCGCTGCGGTCACCAACGGCTACCTGCGGGGCTTTTTGGAGGGCAAGATCTTCACCGGCGCCTCCAAGATGGTGTGCGTGCCGGGGCTAAACTGCTACTCCTGCCCCGGAGCTCTGGGGGCCTGTCCCATCGGGGCCCTCCAGGCGGTGCTGGGCAGCCGAAAGTTTCAGATGAGCTTTTATGTTTTCGGCTTTCTCATGATTGTGGGCGCTCTGTGCGGCCGGTTTGTCTGCGGCTGGCTGTGTCCCTTCGGCCTGGTGCAGGACCTGCTGTACAAGATCCCCGGGGTGAAAAAACTGCGGAAGCTGCCGGGGGAGCGCTGGCTGAAATGGCTGCGCTTCGTTGTGTTGGGGGTGCTGGTGCTCCTGCTGCCTATGGTGGTGGTGGACATTGTAGGCCAGGGGTCTCCCTGGTTCTGCCAGTATCTCTGCCCCTCGGGCACCCTCTTTGGCGGGGTGCCGTTGGTGGCGGGCAATCAGGGTCTGCGAAGCGCCCTGGGCTGGCTGTTTACCTGGAAAATGGCCATCCTGGCGGGGCTTTTGGTGCTGTCGGTCTTTGTCTGCCGGCCCTTCTGCCGGTACCTCTGCCCCCTGGGCGCTCTGTACGCCCCCTTCAATAAGTTTGCCTTCTATCGCTTTCAGCTGGAGGAGGAACTGTGCACCTCCTGTGGCCAATGCCAAACGGCCTGCAAGCTGGACATTCCCGCCTGGAAAAATCCCAACAGCCTGGACTGCATCCGCTGCGGCGATTGTTGTCGGACCTGCCCCACAGGTGCTCTGCACACCACCCTCCAGGGGATGGCGGCGCGCAAAGGGGAGACAGCGGCCCGGGAGGACACAGAATAGCAAGCAGAAAACAGGACAGGAGCGCCGCCCAAAGGGACGGGTTCCTGTCCTGTTTTTTCGCGTTGTTTGCCGGCAGGCGGTTCCGTGAGGAGGCGGAAATCACTCCCCCTGCTTTTTTGGGGGGCCTTCGGCGGGGGGCGCTTCCTTCGCAGGAGCCTCCTCCGCTGTGTCGGGGACGGGGAGTAGTCCTTTTCTGCGCAGCCGGCTGTTTACCCCCTGGCGGGCCAGAGCGTAAAGCACCGAGCACAGAGGGACGGACAAGAGCATGCCCACCAGACCGAAGGCGTTGCCCCCTAAGGTGACTGCCACCAGCACCCAGATCCCCGGCAGGCCCACGGACTTGCCCACCACCCGGGGGTAGATGAGGTTGCCCTCCACCTGTTGGAGGATGAGGAAGAAGAGGATGAACCACAGGGCCTGAATGGGGTGGACCAGCAAAATAAGGAAGGCACCGATGCCTAGGCCGATGAAGGCGCCGAAGATCGGGATGAGGGCGGTGAAGCCCACCAGCACCGAAACCACCCCTGCATAGGGCAGGCGGAGGATCAGCATGCCCACAAAGCACAGGGATCCCAGGATCACTGCCTCGGTGAGCTGACCGGTGACAAAGCTGGAGAAGGTGCGGTTGGTCAGCCGGGCCACGTCAACGATCTTCTGGGCCCGCTTCTGGCTGAACAGGGAGTGGACAACCTTTAAGGCCTGCCGGGAGAGGGTCTCCTTTTGGGCCAAGATATACAGGGAAAAGACCCATCCCAGCACCAGGTTGACTACCAGGGAAAAGAGGGAGGAGGTCACACCGATGGTGGCGTCCACAAAGGCCTGGCCGTACTTTTCAAAGAAGTTGTTCAGCCACGTCTGCAACTTCTCGCCGTTGAAGCTGAAATCGGGCAGGTAGATGGCATGGCTGGCCATATAGCCGGCCAGCTGATCCCACCAGACCTTCAGCTGATCCAGCCGCTCGGGGAGCACGGCGATGAAGCTCATCACGCTCTCCTGCAGGGCGGGGACGACGACAAAGAAGATGGCAAAGATGATGCCCGTCAGCAGCAGGCAGGTGACCACCAGGCACACCGGCCGCTGGGCGGCCTTTTGCCGGGGACCGTATTTCTTCCCCCACAGCCGCTGCCAGCCCACCTCGATGGGGCGGAGGAAAACATTGCCCAGAAAAGCCATGCAACCCCCCAGCAGAAAGGGAAGGAGCAGGGTGATCACAACGGAGAACACATGGGCTACCTGCCCGGGGTGAGTCAATGCCCAGGCCAGCACGACGGCAAAGGCGATCAGCAGCGCCAGACGCTGCATGGTTTTCTTATTCAGGTCCATGGCGGCCGTCCTTTCCACAGGAAAATCAAGGGTACCACGTATTCTACAGGAAGGGGCGGGGGATGTCAATGGCAAGGAGGGGGGCCAGCCCATCAGGGGGAAAGCGCCTCCCGACAGCGCCGGAAAGCCGCTGAGAATTTGAAAAAGATGACCAGGTAGAGCAACAACGCCAGCGCAAACAGCACCAGCAAGACCCCGTTGCCCGCGGCAGCCTGCAGATAGAGATTGGGCAGGATGACAAAGAGGAACAGGAAGAGCAGGGGCAGCATTTTCCCCTTATATACCCGCTCCACCATCTCCATCCGGGAGGCGTTGTCGCAAAAAATTGTCTCCTCTTCGGCCATCTGGGCCCGGGCCTTTCGGAAGTAGCTATAGCCCACATAGTCCTGCAAATACTCCCAGCCGCAGTCCTGAAACAACCCCACATAATCTGCCTTGTGGGCGATGCCCTCGGGGTTGTAGTCCAGCTGATAGACCACGTCCTCCGGCTGGCACCGCTGGAAATGGTACAGGCCGGGGAAAGTCACCCGGACCAGCCGCCAGCCTTCCTGGTGCCGCTGGCGGAGATAGGCTTCTTCCTTCTCCCACTCCGGCACGGTAAAAAATCGCAGTTCCGTTTTTGTGGCGTTCATGTCAGCGCACCTCCATCATGTTTTGGTACAACCGCTCAATGCGATGCATCTCCAACTCCAGCACCTGGCGGCCCAGGGGGGTGATGCGGTAGAGTTCTCGCTTGTCTTCCTCTCGCACAAACTGGATCAGGCCGTCCTTTTCCATCTTGGACAGGCTGCCATACATGGTGCCTGGGCTGAGCTTCACCTCACCCTGGGTGAGAGCCTGCACCTGCTGCACGATGCCATAGCCGTGGGACTCTTCCCGCAGGCAGAGCAGGATGTAGAACCCCGTCTCCGTCATGGGAACGTATACTTTTTTGATGTGGGCATCCATCCGGCGGCCTCCTCTCTGCGCTGCGATATAGTTTTGTCAATCACGTTCTGAAAAAAGTGCCGGTCAAAGACCAGGCTCTGCCACCCCTTGCCCCCAGCCTTGCCACAGTGGGGGGCCGTGGTATAATGGGGGAAAGCCGGGAGAGAGACCAGGTGCCCGGCCGAAAGGGGACCATGAGAAGGGAGGATGCCCTATGGTGCGGAATGCAGGGCGGGAGGACTGCCGGCAGGTGTATCATCTGATCTGCGAGATGGAGGAGAAGACACTGCCCTATGAGCCCTTCGCCGCCATATATCAGAAGCAGCTGGCAAGCAGCGCCCACGCCTTCTTCCTTGCGGAACAGGAGGGCAGCGTGGTGGGGGTGCTGCACCTGCGCTTTGAGGAGCAGCTCCACCATGCAGCGGCGGTTGCCGAGATCATGGAGCTCGCGGTGGACAGCGCCCACCGGGGGAAGGGACTGGGCAAGGTGCTGTTTGCCCATGGCTGCCAGCGGGCCCGAGAGGCGGGCTGCGTCCAGCTGGAGGTGGCCTGCAACCAGCTGCGCACCGGCGCCCACCGTTTCTATCAGCGGGAGGGCATGCGCAAGTTCCACTTCAAGTTTTCCAAACTTCTGGTGGGGGAGGACACGGGGGGGAACCGCCTGGGCCGGTGATGGCCGGCTCCTGCGCGTCCCCGGCGGCGCAGCCCAGGAAACCAAAATAACCGGCAGGTCCCTCGGGACCTGCCGGTTATTTTGGCACGTTTGCGCCGGGAAAGTCGGCGGCAAAAATCTGCCTGCGGCTTACAAAAACGGACGGATGTCCACGGCAAGCTGTTCCTCCAAATGGATCAGCCGTTTGGCCAAACCTTTGGAGGCCTCGTCTGCCGCCTTGTACTGGTTCAGGTATTGGGACAGGGATTTGACCCCCATGTTGCACCCGTCCGTCATCAGGTCTGCGATGGTCTGGTCGGACCTGTCCATGCCCAGCCTCATGTTGGTTTTGATCCAAGACATGCCTTTGGCAATGGGGCTGGGCTCTTTGCCCTCGTCGTGGTACTTGTCCAGAAAGACCTGGATTTCGGTCTCCAGCGTTTCATGCTCCTGTTTGCACGCCGTCAGATATTGCTTGAGGGCGTCGCTGTTCACTTGACTGAGAACATCCTCAAAGGACGCAACGCCCATTTTCACACCAGCGTCGCATTCCCGAAGAAGTTTGATGGTGTCCTGCTCAACCATAGGATTCCAGCCTCCTTATATAAATAGCTGTCTTTAGTCTGAATCCGTTTGCCTTTTTTATTCTTCGCTTCGGCGGCAGGGGAGGGAACGTTTGGCAATGGACGGGACGATGCTGCCACGGTATGGAGCGCGCGCGGAACCCTGGGAAACGCGGCTGCAGCTTCTCCAACAGGAAAACGACGGCGATCTTGGCTGTGCGGTTTTTATTGTTGACCTTTACTATAATTTATAGTATTATATTTTATAGCAAAGGAGGTGGCGTCTGTGTCATCCATTGATTTGGTGATTCTGGGGATTGTGCTGGAAAGACCCCAAAGTGCCTATGACATCCAAAAAGACGTTGCATACCACAACTTCTCCCGCTGGACCAAAATCAGCACGCCGTCTGTCTACAAAAAGGTGCTCCAGCTGAAAGAGAAAGGCTATCTCACAAGCAGCGTGGTAAAAGGAGAGCGTTTTGCGGAAAAGGCGGTCTATTCCATTACCGAGGCTGGAAGAGCGTATTTTGAAACGCTGATGGACACCCTGGCGGAGCGGCATGTGCCGCTTACCTTTGACTTTAATGTGGTGATTGCGAACCTGAACAAGCTGGACGGCCCCCATGCCCAGGCACTTGTGGGCAGACTGCGGAAGAGCATTGCCGCCTCTGCGGAGAAAAACGAGGGGTACGCCCGTCAGTATGCGGACATTCCCCTGGTGGGCCGGACCATTTTTGACCAGCAGCGCCTTTTGTACCAAGCTCTGCTGGACTGGCTGGATTCTTTTTCGGCCCAGTTTGCCGAAGAGGGGAGCACTCCAGCGTGGCGCAGAGCACCTTAACGGTTTTCTTTGAGTATCCCTTTTGGGTGGGGGTCTACGAGCGCATGGACGGGGAACGGTATGAGGTTTGCAAAATCACTTTTGGGGCGGAGCCGAAGGACTATGAGGTGTGGGAATTCCTGCGCAAAAATTGGAGCAGGCTGCGTTTCAGCCCTCCCATGAAAGGGCAGCGCCCCGAGGAACGAAGAAGAAATCCCAAGCGGAGGCAGCGGGAGATTCGCAGCAAACTACAGGAGTCCGGGGTTGGGACGAAGGCGCAGCAAGCCCTGAAGTTACAACAGGAAGCGAACCAGCAGGAGCGCAAAACCCTCCGCCGTGAGCAGCGGGAAGCGGAAAAAGAGCGGCAATACCAGCTGCGACAGCAGAAGAAGCGAGAAAAGCACCGAGGGCACTGAACCCAAAAAGCAAAAGACCGCCGACAAACGTCGGCGGTCTTTCTGCATGACAAACGCTGGAAAAACATTTTTGGAGAGAAAACTCGGCAAGTTCTGTTAAGAACTTGCCGAGTTTGGTCCGAGTGTAATTATAGGACTTGGGAAAATCCAGTCATATCAATGGTTTGCAAGGAACAAGTAAGAGGTTCTTATTAATTAATCGCTACCCACTTATTGAGGGTAGCGATTTTAGTAAGTCAAGTATAATGAGTAATTTGTGTCTCTAGCTTTCGAATAAGATGTTGTAGCTGCTTTTGAAATGAAGTTTCCTCATAGCTACGGTCTACTAATGAAATTAGGAATGCTCTGTATCCACACATGTATTGTATAAACTGAAAAACTGTATTAAAAGGGTATTCAGTTAAATCACGATGTCGAAGAGGCAGTTTGTTTATTTCTTGAAGAAACCTTTCGCTTCCAAACTCTTCAATGAGATTACGATTCTTTTTTGCAAAAGAAACAACATGTCTAATATCTGAAAGTCGACTTCTTGATAGACAAATACCCTTATTAGAAATTATATATCCGTTGAGGACTAACTCGTTTTCCCCATATTTGATTTTTGAATAATTTAACTTTAAATTTTGAGAAGATAAAATGTATTTAATCTTCTTTAAAGTACAGTTTACAAGGGACTACACAGGGTAGGTATCTGACGGGAGGGGTGCCGCCAGTCAGATTTTCCATGTGATGTTCAAGCTGTCGCTTGTGG
>SFLH01000018.1 GCA_004554585.1 Clostridiales bacterium
TATTTGCGCCATTTCCTCACCGGCAGGTATAGGAGGAATAGCCGTGATTCGCATAAGCGGCTCTCAAGCCATCGACAATGTGATGAAATCATGGAAAGGCAAGAACCTCAAAGAGGCGAAAAGCCACACCCTCCATCTCGGTCGAATCGTCTATCCAAGCGGCGAAACGCTCGACGAAGTGGTTGCAGCATTATTCAAAGGTCCTAATTCTTTCACCGGAGAAGATGTGGTGGAGCTTTCATGCCACGGCTCGACATGGGTTCAACAGCAGCTCATCAACCTGCTGATAGCCAACGGATGTCGCAGCGCTGAAGGAGGTGAATTTACACGAAGAGCTTTTATGAACGGGCGAATCGACCTATCGCAAGCCGAAGCGATTGCTGACGTTATCGCTTCATCTTCACGCGCTGCACACCGCATTGCCGTGAGCCAAATGAGAGGTGGATTCAGCAAAATGCTATCTGACCTTCGAGCTCAGCTATTG
The DNA here is from genome assembly GCA_004554585.1 of Clostridiales bacterium. Taxonomy (GTDB): domain Bacteria; phylum Bacillota; class Clostridia; order Oscillospirales; family Oscillospiraceae; genus Evtepia. The sequence goes on from SFLH01000018.1 coordinate 485, forward strand.
GAATTTGTATCACTGCTCGAGCTTGAGCTTGACTTCAGCGAAGAAGATGTGGAATTTGCAGCAACAAGTCAAGCAGGTGCTACCAAAGCTTCAATTGGACCTTATAATGGCGAATTTGAAAGATTTATTACACGCCTGGAAACGAAACTATCTGATAAACGCTTGAAGTTTATTACAAGGCCTGAAAAGGAAGATAAAACTCCATATACAACCCAAGATTTTGCAGAAATACTGAAGCAGTTTCTCGGATATATTGATAAATGTAATGTGACAATCATAGATTTAAGTGCCATTCCGTTTGAAGTGCTTAGCATTGTTATAAGTTTGCTTTCAAGAGTTATCTTTGATTTTGCATTTCATTACTCAAAGATTAGACATCACGAGGGATTAGTTAATGACATTCCCTTTATGCTTGTATGCGAAGAAGCACACAATTATATTCCTAAAAACGGTGGTGCAGAATATGCTGCTTCAAAGCATTCTATAGAAAGAATAGCCAAGGAAGGCCGTAAATATGGATTAAACTTAATGGTTGTTAGTCAAAGGCCCTCAGAAGTGTCTGAAACTATCTTTTCACAGTGCAATAATTTCTTAGTGCTTAAACTGACTAATGTAAACGATCAAAGTTGTATCAAGAATCTGCTCCCTGACAACAATGCAACATTGGTTGATGTTCTTCCTACACTCTCTGCAGGAGAATGTTTAGTTGTCGGTGACGCAGTTCCGTTGCCCGCAGTTGTTAAAATGGATATGCCCAATCCAGTGCCTAATTCTAGCAATGTAAATGTTTATGATGAATGGAATAAAGACTGGATTGATATAGCGTTTGAGGATGTAATCAGTCGTTGGCGCAAAGAATAATTCCGTGTTCATTCTTGTGACAGTTTCATCTGTATATTTAAAATGCGTGGAGCATCAAAAAGTGAGTGTTATAAAAAACGAAAACACTATCTGGAAAAGTGCTTTTGTATATGCTATAATACTTATAAGCCAACCAATCGTCCGTCGCAAGCAAAACCCCTGATAGGATGACCTGGATAGATTTTTGATAGCAAAAGTCCGAATAGACCTTAGGATAAGGATAATCTGCATCAAATAAAACCACGACGAATTAAATCCTCTATACAAAAATAGCGCGAGCCTACATCAATACAGATTTTTCCTGTCCCTTGATGCCGCTTTGCTTTTATTGCCATTAAACCGGTGCTGATGGCAAAATAATGAAAGAACAAGAAACCCCCGCCCTGCTGGATTTGTCTTTCAGCAGGGCGGAGGTTTTCAGTTCCATATTTTCTTTCTTCCGGCCTTTCTGAGTTGAAGTGTGAACGAACTATGAGTCACCTGGAGTTGTTTCTTGTCTCATGATATGCTATATACAAAAAATGGATTCAATCAATGGCAATGTATGATATTTAGAGGAGGCCGTCATGCTGGATGTGAAACCTACCCCAGAACAAATGACCACATTAGTTGGGAAGTCCCTGTACGAGGAGGTATGGAAAAAACTATGCGCTCTCATTGAAGAACAGTATGACATGGACCGTTTATGGAACAACGGCGGCAAAGCATGGACATACGAGTACAAATACCGCCGAGGTGGGAAAACTTTATGCGCCCTGTACGCCAGGAAAAACTGTGTGGGATTTATGATTATCCTGGGAAAAGAGGAACGCTTGAAGTTCGAAAACGAACGGGAAACCTACTCAGAGGAAGTACAAAGCATATATGAAGGGGCCAAAACTTATCATGATGGAAAATGGATGATGTTTGCGCCGACAGACACTTCCCTATTTGACGATTTCATCAGGTTGTTAAGAATCAAAAGAAAACCGAATCGGAAATAAAGAAGCGAGAGCCTGCCTCTCTGAACGTTTAAAACAATCAAGCACCCCGCTGTGCAGACGAGGCATGCGCCGTCTGGGCAGTGGGGTGCTTGATTTGGGGGTATCATGGATTTCATTCTCGTTTGGCTGCGTTTTCCGGCCAATGGGAGGCGATCCACTTGCGCCAAAGCATCACAGCCAGCCAGCCGCACAGCGCGCCCGCAGCCAGACCGCCCAGCACGTCCGTGGGAAAATGGACATACAGGTACAGTCTGGAAAAAGCGATGAGCGCCGCCAAAATCAGGGCTGGCCATCTCCCCTTCCAACGGCACAAGAAAAGCACGGTCACCGCGGCGAAGGAGGCCGAGGTGTGGCCCGAGGGAAACGATGGGTCTCCTGGGCGCGGAATCAAAAGTTCTACCGCTGTGTTTAGGTCGCAGGGGCGAATGCGGTCGACCATGTTTTTCAGCAGCAAATTGCACACCAGCAAGCTCAGCAGCAGGGCCAGCAGCACCTGCAGGCCCGTTGCCCGCTGTCCCCGGTGAAACAGAAGGATGAGCACCCCAAGGGCGATCCAAATCATCCCGCCGTCCCCCAGGCTGGTGAGAAACGGCATGATGGCATCCAACAGGCTGTTTTGGCAGTGGGCCGCGATCCAGTCCAGAATCCCCAGCTCTTCCATGGACAAAGGGTTCATCCCGCCGCCTCCTTTCCCGTCCAAGTGGACCCATTGTAGCACAGGAAAAGGGGGGGACACAAGGGAAAGTTACTCCTGCCAGTCGGGCATCGCCCGAATCTCCTCCCATAGCCGATGAGTCATCTCCTGACAATGGGAGAAGTCCACATGGGGGTGGTACAACTCTTCCAGCACGTCATGGCGGGCCTTGGCTTGAGCCAGGTAGCCCATGCCCTCCTCCATGAGTTCCTGGGCCACCCGGTTGGACAGGCGGAGAAAACGCCTGCCCTCCTGCCAGGCCGACTTCTCCACCAAGCTCTGGGTCCGGATGACCCGAAACCCTGTGAGCTCATGCAGTGGCCCCGTAAGGAAAGCCAGGGACAGCTCTGGGATCAACAGATGCTCCAGCCGGTCCGGCTGCTCCGGGCAAAGGCAGGAGATCACGTCGTATCCCCCTGCCAGGAAGCCTTCTTCCAGGTGCTTGAGCAAAATGCCAGCCAGCCCGCAGTCGTCCCGGATCTCGTACCCCCGATGACACAGGGCACGCACCGTGCCTTCCAGCAGCAGGCGGCCCTGGCAGGTGGGCCCGCCAAGGAAGCGGAGCCGACGTTTTCCTTCGGCAGGCCGGGTATTTTTCCGTTCCCTTGCCAAAAGTCCCGCCGCCCGCTTTTCTGTTTTCTCCAAAGTCTGCGGTGTATGCAGGTCAGTCCAGGCCCGCCGCCGGCTGGCCGCCGCACCGCTGAAGCAGCGGCTGGCCTCTGGGTAGTAGGACCGATAGGCCCGGGTTGCCTCGATGATTTCTTTGCGTATGGCTCCCAGGGCGGCGCGGTCATATCCCGCTCCCAGGTCCACGTAGTGCCCGGTGGCCCCGGTATAAATTGGGTCCACACAGTGGGGCGCTGTGCCATCCATCATGGCCACCCCTTTTTTGGGCAGGTAGATCCCGTCTAGGGAGTCCGGGTCCCCGGAACAACGGATGTACTCCACCGTCCAACCGGCCTTCTCCGCCTGCTGCGCGATCCGTCCCATCAAGGTGGACTTGCCGCAGCCGGCGCCGCCTTTGATGGCATAAAACCCTTGCAGGCTGCTTTGGTCCACCCAGCGATCGTACAGGGATGAAAAACCGTGGGCGGAATTCGCGCCCAGAAAAAACTGGACTTGTGGGAATTTCTCTGCCATATTCTGTCCTCCCGACATTAAAATGGTCTGTTCCAGTTTATGTCCTCGGCCCCCCTTCGGTCACACGGCTCTCCTTCCCCATCCTGTTACAGCCAGTCTGCAACAATCTCTCCCAGCGTACACGGCGTCACACACCCGGCCAGCAGAAGCTGTGCCAATTCCTCCACACGCTCCGGACGGACTGTGATGTCCAGCACCTCTGCGCGCTCCCCCGTCTGAACCATGGTTATGCTGACCCCGTAACTTTCACAGCACAGAGGCGGCGGGAGGGTGCGGACAATCACCCGGTACTCACAAGTCGCTGGCCGGCCGATCTGGTTACTAAGATCGGCGCGGCCGATGTACAGCTCTCTCATTTCTCTTCCTCCTAAATTCATTTCATTTTGTAACCTTTTGTGACACTATTGTAATATCAAATGCTTTGCATGGAAAGGATTTTCGTTCGTATTATTTCGACAGGATTTGTCGAGAACCTGTTTCATCCCGGCAATAACGACCCTTTTGGGCCCTTGTGGAAGGATAACCATGTCGAAAATCGATCTTGCCCGGTTTTAAAGGGAGAATGGTGCCATCCTCTCTCCCCCCTTTTTTCCTTCGATGGCGTGCGAGAAAACGCCTCTGCGAGGAGAAAAATTTTTTGGAAATTTGGAGGAATTCAATTGACAATCCGAGCCAGATGTGCTAACATATACCTCGCATCTAACCGGGGTTTCCCCACATACGGAGAGATGTCCGAGCGGTTTAAGGAGCTGGTCTTGAAAACCAGTGACCCGAAAGGGCCGTGGGTTCGAATCCCACTCTCTCCGCCATTTTTATTCTTAATAAGAACCTGGAGAAGTACCCAAGTGGCCGAAGGGGCTCCCCTGCTAAGGGAGTAGGGCGTGTTGAGCGTCGCGAGGGTTCAAATCCCTCCTTCTCCGCCAAAAGGACTGTGGTTTTGATACAAGTCGTATCGAAATCGCAGTCCTTTTTTCATGGAAAATGACTTCCGTTTCCGCCAGTCTTCCTTCCCTCTCGCCGAAGGATCGAACCAATGAGGTTCCCTTCTCATAGAATGAGGAAAGATTGTAAGCGGAGGATGAGACACTATGTATTGGTATGGCAATTACGGCTCTGGCTTTGGCCGCCATTGCTGGATCGCATGTCAAAAGATACATCCGTTCCCTGGTCCCATTTTTCGGTGTCCTCTGTGCTGCTGTATGCCCTGCTGCAGAGGGATTGCCAGAATGCCAGATTCTACGGGTCCCACAGGCCCCACAGGTCCTCAGGGGGTACAGGGTGTTGCGGGGCCCCAAGGCCAGCAGGGTCCCACGGGTCCGATGGGGCTTCCGGGCGTACAGGGCACCCCAGGCCCCCAAGGCCAGCAGGGTCCCACCGGCCCCACCGGAGCTGTGGGTCCCACAGGGCCTACGGGCCCTCAGGGGATACAGGGCATTGCGGGGCCCCAGGGACAGCAGGGTCCTACCGGGCCTGCTGGTCCTTCCTCGGGTCCTACGGGACCCACCGGCCCCCAGGGAGTGCGCGGAATTTCAGGCCCCCAAGGGCAACAGGGTCCCACAGGGCCGACCGGGGCCGCGGGCCCCACAGGGGCTACGGGTCCCACGGGACCCACCGGCCCTCAGGGGATACAGGGCATTGCGGGGCCCCAGGGACAGCAGGGTCCCACCGGGCCTGCCGGTCCTTCCTCAGGTCCCACCGGTCCAACCGGTCCCCAGGGGGTGCGCGGGATTTCAGGCCCACAAGGGCAGGAAGGACCCACCGGGCCGACCGGAGCTGCGGGTCCCACGGGACCCACCGGCCCTCAGGGGGCGCAGGGCGTTGCAGGGCCCCAGGGCTTGCAGGGTCCCACCGGGCCTGCTGGGGTTGTGGGGCCCACGGGTCCGACCGGGCTTCAGGGGGCGCAAGGCCAGCAGGGACCTACCGGTCCCACTGGCCCTCAGGGGGCGCAGGGGGCAGCAGGGCCGACCGGGGCTGTGGGTCCCACGGGCCCGACCGGTCCTCAGGGGGTGCAGGGGATCACAGGACCCCAAGGCGAGCAGGGTCCCACCGGCCCCACGGGGGCTGCAGGCACAGTGCCGGATGAGGCATTTGCTTCTTTCGCAAACTATCAGATGCAGATTGCCCCGAACGATCTGATTGTCCTGTTCCCGGATACAATGGATACGACAGGAAACATCACCTTGACAGATCTGATGCACATTCGGCTGGAACCAGGGTATTACCTGATAAGCTATGAGGTCTCGGTGCTGTTCAATTCCGCCAATTATATGCAGATAACGCCGTATTACAACGGCGGCCCGCACCTGGAAACGGGGATCTATTTTGCCACTCGTACCGATGGTTCCAGTGCTTGTGGATCTTCCTTTTTGATTCTTTATGCCCCCTCTGCAACGGAGTTTTCCCTTACTTATTCCGGTTCTGCTGTGGGTCGAGATGGTCAGGTTACACTTACCATTCTCAAGCTGCGCCGGGGTTAAGCCATCGGCAAAAGGAGCAAACGCCTGCGTTCTGCCCTTATGAACGGACGGTTTTTAATACATTGGACGCTCCAGAAAGGACGTCATCCCCCCAAAGATGCTCCGCGACTTTGCAGACCGCTATCACTGTGCGCAAAACCACGGGAAAACCCCGTGGTTTTGCGCCTTTCTATTCCCTTCTTTTCCCCTGTCCAACGGCGCTTTCCATTGCCTTTTTCCCCTGCCTGCGCTACAATGGAAAAAACTCGCCAGAAAGAAGGGATCGCATGGAAGAATCCTCACGTCAGGCCATCCAGGCCCGCCTGATTCAGCTGGCCGACCCAGGGTACCGGGCCTTTCACAGCAAGCTCATGCCCACAGTAGACCCGGAAAAGATTCTAGGGGTGCGGGTCCCTCAGCTGCGGGCTCTGGCCAAAAAGCTCTCCGGCACCCACACGGCGGCCGCTTTTTTGCAGGACCTTCCCCACCGCTACTACGAGGAGGACAACCTCCACGGCCTTCTCATCGCCGCTGGGAGGGACTTCTCCTGGGTCCTGGAACAGTTGGACCAATTCCTCCCCTACATAAACAACTGGGCTACCTGCGACCTGATCCACCCAAAAACCTTCCGAAAGCACCCCGAAGGTTTGGAAGAAAAGATCCAAACTTGGCTGGCCTGCCAGGAACCCTATACGGTCCGCTTTGGCTTGGGCACGCTGCTGACCTTTTATCTAGACGATGCCTTTCGGCCGGAACATCTTCAGTGGGCCGCCCAGCTGAAGCGCGAGGAATATTACATCCGCATGATGACGGCCTGGTACTTTGCCACCGCATTGGCCAAACAGTATGACCACGCCCTTCCCTATCTGCAAAAGAACCGTCTGGACCCCTGGACCCACAACAAAACCATCCAGAAGGCCGTAGAAAGCGCCAGGATCTCTTCTGAGCAAAAGACCTATCTGCGTACCCTGCGGCGCAGGAAAGCAGGTGAGCGATTGCTGTGACCACCCGAGAGGAAGCCATCCAAGCCTGCCTGTCCCTTCCCTTCGTCTACGAGGACTATCCCTTCCACGACCCAAACTGGACGGTGATGCGCCACCGTGAAAACCAAAAGCTCTTCGCCGCTATTTTCCAGCGGGATGGCCGCATTTGGATCAATCTGAAGGCGGAGCCCTTGGCGGGCGACCTGTGGCGGCAGATGTATCCCGCAGTTGTGCCCGCCTATCACATGAACAAAAAGCATTGGATCAGCGTCATTTTAGACGGCTCTCTGGACGATGGAATCGTGCGGAGGTTGATCCAGGACAGTTTCGCGCTGACTGCCCCCAAGAGGAAACGCCCTCTCCTGCCATGACAAAGGAGGAACCGCCATGTTAGCTTATACCTACCTTGCCCCGGGCACCTTTGCCCTGCGGGAAAAACCCATCCCCCAGCTGACCCATCCCCGGGACGCCATCGTCCGGGTGACCTTGTCCAGCATCTGCACCAGCGACCTGCACATCAAACACGGGGCGGTCCCACGGGCAGTCCCCGGGATTACCTTGGGCCACGAGATGGTGGGCATCGTCCAGGAGACAGGCCGGGGGGTGACCCACGTGCGGCCAGGTGACCGGGTGGCTGTGAATGTGGAAACCTTTTGCGGTGAGTGCTTCTTCTGCCGCCGGGGGTATGTGAACAACTGCACCGATCCCAACGGCGGCTGGGCCCTGGGCTGCCGAATCGATGGCGGCCAAGCGGAGTACGTCCGGGTTCCCTATGCCGACCAGGGCCTGAGCAAAATTCCTGACCAGGTCTCCGACCGCCAGGCCCTCTTCGTGGGCGATCTGCTCTCCACAGGCCTGTGGGCGGCGGACCTGTCTCAGGCGGGCCCCGAGGACACCGTCCTTCTCCTGGGCGCCGGACCTACGGGGATCTGCACCCTGCAGTGCCTGCTGCTGCGGCAGCCCAAGCAGGTGATTGTCTGCGAGACAAATCCTCAGCGGCGGGCTTTTGTGAAGGCGCATTTCCCCCACGTGATCGTCACAGAACCCGAAAGCGTCCTCTCCCTTGCCCAGTCGGTCAGCGGCCACGGAGGTGCGGACGTGGTCATCGAGGCCGCTGGAGGAGAGGATACCTTCTCTCTAGCCTGGCAATGCGCCCGTCCCAACGCCACGGTGGTTCTGGTGGCCATGTACGACAAGGCCCAGCTTCTTCCCCTGCCGGAGATGTACGGCAAGAACCTGATCTTCAAAACCGGCGGGGTGGACGCTTGCCGGTGCCTAGAGCTGCTCTCCCTGATCCAAGAGGGCAAACTGGACACCACCCCGCTGATCACCCACACCTTTCCCCTCTCCCGCATCCAAGAGGCCTACGATCTCTTTGAACAGCAGCGGGATGGGGTGATCAAGGTGGCCATTGAAGGAGGCTAACTTTTCCTCCACCGAGAAGTGCGCGCAAGATGATTGCTAGAAAATCAAAACCACCGGTTCAACCGGTGGTTTTGATTTTCCAATTAAAATGTATGGGGCAGTGATTCCCCGGGAAACAACGCCAGCTCCTCTTCCAGGCAACGGTAAAACGCCGCCATGTGAACGCCGTCCACCAACGCGTGGTTGCACAGCAGGGACACCGGCAAAACGACTTTCTTCCCCTCCTGCCGCCAGCGGCCCCACGTGATGCGGGGATTGGTGTCCGCCGGAACGGGGGTGGGCTGAATGAGCCCCTCGTAACTTACCCAGGGTAGGCAGGAGACAAAGAAAAGAGGAAGGGAGTCCTCTTCCCCGCCGTCCTCCAGGCTGGGCTGTGCCTTGGCGCGCGCCTGCGCGGCTTGGGCACGGGCCAGGTAGGCCGAAAAGGGGCCGGTATCTTCCAGGGTGCAATAGCAATAGGTTCCGTCCTCCAGCGCCACGGTGTGGGAGGTGGGGCAGTGATCGTACTCCACGATCTCCCCTGCCCGCACCCGCTGCCTCAGCTCAGGCACCCGGTTGGCCGCGCGGGAGACGCAATAAAGAAAGGAGAGGAAAAAGGGGCTTTCCTCCGCCTGGCATCGGGCCAAAAAAGACGTGATCTCTACCGCCACAGTCAGTCCCCCGTAGGGCTGGGCCAGCTGGGAAAAATACTGGAAGTGGGCCCGGCGCGGATAGGTCTGCAGGGGGATCACCCGATAGTCCGCCATGACAGCACCTTCCTTCTCAGCGGTATGCGATCAGCAGCTTCAAATTTGCCTTGTCCAAGGAGGAGAACTGGAGCTGGCTGGCATCTCTGGTCCACCCCTGGTACCACGGCTGTCCTGCGAAAAGGGCCTGGAGGGCGTTGGTCTCAAAGATATACCCGTTTTTGGCGTAAATCGTGTTGATGAGCAACTGGATGTCATAGTCGGACAGACTGCTCACGTAGGAGGCAGACAGGGAGCTGTCCACCGCGTGGCGGGTCCAGATCCACCCTAGAGAGGAAGAGGACTGCCCCCCGTTTTGATCCCGATAGCGGACCAGCAGGTTCAGGTTGGTTCGGTCCAAAGAGGACATGGACAGGCGGCTGGTGTCGTTGGACACCGCCACATACCAGGGCATTTGGGAGAAATAGCTCTGGATTTCCTGGGTGCGGAAGACGTAGCCGTTCTTAGCATAGATCTGGTTGATGATGAACTGGATCTGCTCCCCATCCATGGCAGCCACTTCACGCTCGGAGAGGTAATAGGTGGGATAGACCGAAGAGGCGTTGGTTTCCGGGACGTAGTTGATGTAAACCTCTGTCCTGGTCACAGGCACCTCCTCCGACGACGTTTCCTCCTCATCGCCAACAACAACCTCTACGTAGCAGGAGATGTCGCTGTAGGCTTTGGAAGCCACCGTTATGGTACAGCTGCCAGTGTCTTGTGCCGTGACCATTCCACGCTCATCCACGATGGCCACAGAGCGGTTGCTGCTGGCCCACACCAGATCCTGCTCCGATGCGTCCGCAGGTGTCAGGACCACTTGGATGACCTGGCTGTCCCCCTCATTCAGATGCATGGTTTCGGGATAGGCCGCAATGGATTCCAGGGACTGGGCCGTCTGCCCGCCAGTGGTGCCAGTGCAGCCAGCCAGAGCAAGGAGCAACCCTCCAATTAGGAGGATGCCGATTCTCTTTCTCTTCATCTCTTTTCCCTCCAACGGTGTCGTGGTTTTCTCTTTCTTCCCCAAAGGGAGATTTCTCTGCATTCTTTCTGCATTATACTATACCTTTTACCCTGCCGCAAGGGAAAAGGTCCGTCTACTCCAGCACAGTCACTTGGCCGGGATAGAAGAGTTCTACGATCCGGTCCCGGTAAGGGGCACTAACCGGAAGCGCTTTGAGCCTACGGCTGATCTGGAAGTCCTCCCAGCTGTGCATGGGAAAAGCGGCTTTGGCATCCAGGGTGCGCATCCACCAGTCAAAGCCCCACCAGAAGGCCTCCTCCTGCCGGGGGTCCAGCACCAGGAAAGCTGCGTCCACGGCTTGTCCTTTCAGCTTGGCGCACTCCTTTTTGAAATCCCGCTCCATGTCTGCGTTCCAGTTGCCCGGCTCCCCTTCCCAGTGCCACCACTGCAGGTCACCCGCGTGGAAAAGGGCTTTTCCCCCCGCCTCCACCAGAAAGGCCACCCCTGCGTCGGTGGAACGGAAAGTAGTAATCTTCAGGTCATGAAGCAGAAGCGTCCGCCCGGCGGCCACGCGAAAGACATGGTCCTCCAGGATGCCCAGGGCTTGCTTGCGCCGGGCAGACAGGCGGATGCAGGTGGCCAGCACATACCACACGTTGTCCATCCCCAAGAGGGAAAAGATTTCCGGGGAATAGTGGTCTCCGTGGTGGTGGCTGGAAAACACGTACAGAGGCTTTGTCTGGTCGTAGTCCGGCACCATGCCGCCGTACCAGTCGAAGAGAAGGCTGCATTGTTCCAGCTCCACCAAAAAGGCGCTGTGATAGAGAAAGGTGATCTTCATCATGGGGGCTCCTTTTCCTAGGCGTTTTTTTCAGTGTACGGGATATCCCTGCAAAAGTCAATCATCCCCAGGCCCAGGCACCACCTCCTTCCCGGCCGCATAATCTGGAGGGAAAGGAGGTCTTTGTATGCCCAATTCCGGCACGCTTTTGACCCGCGTCTACACCAGCCGCGGCCAGCTGCCCGTGGAGGACACCGCTGTCTCCATCGTCCAGCACGGCGCGGACGGCCAGCAGCACCTGGTGAACATCCAGACCAGCGACTCCAGCGGCAACACCCTGCCCACTGTTCTGGCCGCACCAGATCTGCAAAACAGCCTCTCCCCCGGCCAAAAGACGCCCTTCGCCCTGTGTGATATTTGGGCTGAACGCCCAGGGTATCAGCTGCTGCTGATCCAGAACGTCCAAATTTTCCCCGGTGTGGTCACCATCCAGGACCTGCCCATGATCCCCCTGGCGGAAACCGGAGGACGGCCGGCGGATCGGGTGGACATCACCCCCCAAAATCTCTAAGGAAGGAGGGGACCTATGGCCATCATTGTCACCCCCTACATCCCCAACAACATTACCGTCCATCTGGGCACCCCAGACAGCCAAGCGGAGAACGTCACCCTGCCCTTTCGGGACTACATCAAAAATGTCGCATCCAGTGAGATCTATCCCACGTGGCACATCTCCGCCCTCCGGGCCAACATTTTGGCGCAGGTCTCATTTGCCTTAAACCGCGTCTATACGGAGTTTTATCCCAGCCAAGGCTATGCCTTCAACATCACCTCCTCCACCGCCTACGACCAAAAGTTCATCAAAGGGCGCAACATCTTTGACAACATCAGTACCCTGGTGGACGATCTCTTCACCACCTACCTCCGCCGGCCGGGCTTCGCCGAACCTTTGGCTGCCAGCTTCTGCAATGGCACCACCAGCACCTGCGATGGTCTGTCCCAGTGGGGCAGTGAATCCATGGCCCAGCAGGGGTATGATTCGGTAGCCATCCTCCGCCACTATTACGGAGAAAACTTGGAACTGGTGGCCAACGCCCCTATCCAAGACATCCAATACTCCTATCCCGGCGTTCCTCTGCGCCTGGGCGACGTCGGGCCCGAAGTTCGAGTGGCCCAGGTTATGATCAACCGCATCTCTGTGGCCTATCCCGCTATCCCCCGCCTCTGGCCTGTGGACGGTATCTTCGGCTCGGACACCGAGGACGCCGTGCGGGAGATTCAGCACGTCTTTAACTTGGCGGTGGATGGCGTCATCGGCAAATCCACTTGGTATATGATGGTCCACCTGTACACCGGCATTCTTCGCCTGTCGGAACTGGTGAGTTTGGGCCAGACCTTTTTCTACCTGGACTTCGATTACCAGCAAGCTCTCCAGCTGGGGCAGAGGGGGGAGAGCGTCTCGCTACTGCAGTATCTGCTGGCCATTCTGGCGCAGTTTTACCTCACCATCCCTGACCTAACCGTGGATGGCATTTTCGGCCAGGAGACCCAGGCCGCCGTTCTGGCGCTGCAGATGGACGCCGGGCTTCCTCAGACAGGTGTAGTGGATGAACAGACCTGGGACGTAATCGTGGACCGATTTTTGGGCATTGACCGGATGGTCCTGAGTAACTCCCAATTTTTTCCCTACCAGAGCCCTTCTTCCGGTTCGGTGGACCCCCAGGATCTGTACGATTATTTGGCCGCCAGCCCGGGTCAATTTCCTGGCTTTCCCTTGCAGCTGGGAGACACCGACCAGGCTCAGGAAAGGAGTGTCCCATGAATCCATTTCTCACCTCGCCCTTTGCCCTCGGGCCGGTCAGTTCCCTGCAGGAAATGCTCCGCACCATCGCCTACGTGGACCGGTCGGTTCCATTTCTCCGTCCCACCGGCCAGTTTGACGAGGCTACCCTGGAGGCCGTGATGACCTTTCAGAAATGCCACGGTCTGCCGGTCACCGGTGTTGTGGACCGGCAGACCTGGAATGCCGTTGCCAGCGCCTTTCTCCAGGCCTGGGGAACCATATCACCTCCGGCCACTTTGACCTATTTTCCCCCAGAAACCCCCAACGTCCAACCTGGTCAGTCCTCCCCTCTTCTCCCTCTGGTGCAGGAGATCTTCCGCGGTCTGGCGCAGACCTTGGCAGATGTGGACCCCGCGCCCTCTACAGGAATTCTGGACGAGGCCACCCAGGCAAACCTCCGCTGGGTCCAGCGGAGGGCCAGCCTGCCCGCCACCGGCCGGCTGGATAGGAAGACCTGGAACATGCTTCTTCGGCTGTTCGATACCTTTTCCTCGGGTACTATCCCCACTGTCGTGCAGGCCAGCGCGGAAACGTAAGCACAAAAAAAGACTGGAGCTTCGAAGAGAGCTCCAGTCTTTTTGCTGTATTGCAGCCGTATTTTCAGTAGACCACTACCGTGGTGCCGTTGGGGATGTTGTTGTACATCCACCAGATGTCATCGTTGTACATCCGCAGGCAGCCGTGGCTGATGGGAAAGCCGATGCGGGCGTCGTAGTACCGGTCCGAGTTCATGGGCCAGTACTGCAGGCGGGAGTGGAAGGCATACCCCGAGGTGCCGTAAAAGCGAACGATGGGGCCGCAGTAGTAGGAACCGTAGTCCCAGGCGGTCTGTTTGTAAGAGGTGGTGAACACGCCGCGAATGGTGGGCGTGGCGTTGGTGCCAGAGCCGCACAGGCAGGTGCGGATGAGTTTCCACTTGCCCTGAGACCCTTCAAAAATGTTCACCCGCTGGTAGGTCAAGTTGACCCACACTAGGTATTTGGTGTTGCTCTGGTAGCCCTTGAGGTTGACCCAAGCGGTCTTGATCTCCGGCTTATAGTCGTGACTCTGGGCCCAGGCCAGGGTGTAGTTGCCGATGTAGCCGCTGGTCACTGTCTTGAGCACATCCTCGGCGGTCAGGCCGTGGTAATAGAGATAGTCGTAGTTCTCCAGCTGGATGGTCTTGGAGGCGGTCACCTTCTGCTGCCGGCCATCCTCCGTGGTGTAGGTGAGAACAAACTGAATCTCCGAGGTGAGCTTCATGTCCTCTGTATAGGTATACTTGTGGGAGAGCTTGGGGATGTCCGTCCCCAGCAGGATGGTCTGGGTGGACACGGCCTTCCCGTCCACATACCAGCTGGCGGTGCAGTATTTCCCGGCCTCCAGATAGGTCAGGTCTGCGGTGACTTCCAAGGTCTTTCCCGCGGCCAAAGGCGAAGGCGCGCGGAGACTGGCCGACGCGTGGGCAATGCCGTTATCCGGGAAGTTTTCCAGCTTCACCTGGGCCTGTCCGGAGACCTCCTGCTGCCGGCCGTCCTGGGTGGTGTAGGTTAGGCGATAGGACACGGTGCTGGTCTCCGGCATGCCGTAATAGTAATCATACTGATGGGTGAGCTTGGCCGTCTGGCCGCTGCCCAGGGTAAAGGAGCCGGAGGCCACCTCTTTCCCGTCCACATACCAGTAACCGGTGCACACCTGGCCCTTTTCGGGGGTGTCCACCACGGCGGTGGCGTTGAGGGCGGCACCGGCAGCCAGGGTCTCTGGGAGAGTCACCTGGATCTCGGCGTCGACCAGGCCAAGGTCATCGAAGGTTTCCAGTTCCACCGGGGCGCTGTCCTCCTGGGTAAAGACATCTCCGTCGTTGTTCGTGTACTGCAGGACGAACTTGACTGTGGCGTCCAGATTCAGGTCATGGGTGTAGTTGGGAACAAAGTGAGAGACGGGATCTTCCTTGCCCAGGATCAGGTCGGTCTGCTCCATGAGTTCCCCATTGAGGTACCAAAGGCCAACGCAGCGTTTTCCCAGGTCCTCCTCCGGCACCGTCAGCCGGGCGGTGGCTTGAAGGGTCTCCCCTGCGGCAAGATCTTTGGGCGCCTTCAGATCCACAGTGACATTCTTGATGTCATAGCCCGTCCACCGTTCCAGTTTCCCCTTGGAGACGGTGAGAGTATAATACCGGGTGTTCAGACGCACCTGATCTGCCCGGCCGCTGCCCTTAACGGTGTTGTCCCGGCCGGCTAAGAGAATGTCTTTGGCAGTCCCATTGAGGGTCAGAACGTTGTCTGTCCCCAAAACGGTAATCTGCTCCATGGAGCAGCCCCGCGCCAGGGAGATGGTGTTGCCGCTGCCAGAGATCACCAGGCGCTCCAGCGAGCTGTTTACGGTGATGGTCCGGTTGCTGCCGGTGATCTCCATTCCCTTGGCCTTGCCAGCAAAAGAGACATCACCGGTTCCCTGCCCCACCACCAAGGTATCCAGCGCGTAGGTTTCCGGCAAAGACAGGGTCACATCGCCGTTCTTAGCCCCCAGGACCAGGCGGCCGATGGAACCGGTGCCGGCCAAGGCAAGCGAGGTCAAATTGTCTGCGCAGATGGTGACGGCATCGGCGGTCACGTCGGTCAGGTGGATGCTCTGTGCCGATTGGTCAAACCACAGGTCACCGGCAGTCACCCCGGTCAAATCCGCGGCGCCAGAGAGAACCGAACCCGTTCCGGTGTGTCCCGTATAGGCGTCGGCCGTGGTGTGCTGGTCGGCCACGCGGTAAAGAATGGTGGCAAACTCTGCCCGGGTCAGAGGCTGGTCCAGTTTGAGCTGATCACCAATTCCGTTGACGATCCCCTGCTCCACCAAGGCCGCAGCGGTCTTAGCCACAGCGGCATCCAGAAACTCTGTGTCTGAGAACTGCTCCAGCACAGACAGGTCCGGCTGGGCGGGCACCAGCTGGAAGGCTTGGGCAAACATGAGGAAGGAATCCCCGCGGGAGATGGGATCTTCCAGCTTTCCTGCCGCGCTCTCATCCAGCAGCCCAGCGTAGACACCTTTTGCCACATCCTGGGCATACCAGGCGTCAGCCGGAATGTCAAAGGCACTGGTATCCCCCATGCCGGTGACATGGAGGACCCGGCAGAGTATGGTGACCGCCTGGGCCACTGTCACACTGCTGTTGGGGGCCATGGCGGTGTCGCTGACGCCTTTCAGAATGCCGTCCTCATAGGCCTGACGCAGGGTGTCTTGCGCCCAGTGGCCCTTTACGTCGCTCATGTCTTCAAAGGCGGCACCGGCAGGTACCGCAAGGCTGAGCAGCATGCTCACAGCCAGAAGCAGGGGGATGGTTTTGCGAAGCAACTGTTTCATCGTGTCTTCCTCCCTCATTCGGGTTCTGCCCCCTCTGCCGGCAGCCGGAACAGAGGGGGAAATGTGTTCTTTCAGTGTAGCGGATTTTATGGGAAATTGCAATGGCAGGACCCTCTTTTTCATCCCCTTCCTTTCTCGCCCTTCGCCCTGGGTTCCCCAGCAGATCGGCCGGAGAAACAAGAAGGGTCACCAATCGCCGGGAAAATTCAGCCTTGCCCGGCGCTGCTTCCAGTCGGGCAGGAAGGTGGCCAGACAGTCGTAAAAGGCTTTGGAGTGGTTGGGATGGACAAAATGGACCAGTTCGTGGCAAACCACATACTCCACACAGTCCATGGGCGCTTGGATCAGCTGCCGGGCAAAGGTGATTTCCCCCGCCGCCGGCTTGCAGCTGCCCCAGCGAGAGGTCATGGACCGCACCCGAATCTGCGGCTGCGGCACCCCCAGAGGCGCCATCGCTGGCTGAACCTGCCGGCAAAGCGCTTCGGTTACCTCCAGACAGTACCCTTTCAAAAAGGAGGCCATGGTTTTTACCCGCACCGAGGCGTTGTTCGGATCGGCAACGACAAGCCGGATGGTCTCCCCTTCCCGGAAGGCATGGTTCTTTTCCCCTTTTGCCACTACCACCTTGTGGGGCTGGCCCAAAAGATAGACCACAGACCCTGACTCATAATCCCCGGGGTCTGGCCGGCGGGGACGGGAGGCAAAGCGGTCCAAAGCACCCAGAAGAAAGGTTTCCTTTTGCCGCAGAATGGCCTCGATCTCCTCTTGCGGCACTTGCGGTCCGGCGGAAACTCCTACCGTTCCGTCCGCCCGGACCCGGATGTTGATATTTTTCACCGGCTTTCGCGTCAGCTCATAGGGGATGGTCCGCCCCTGCAGCTGGATGACCGCCTTCACGACGAATGGGTCCGGGCCTGCAAAGAGAAGAAGGCCTTTACCAGGGTGGTTTCCCCTCGCTTGACCTGCACAGCCAGGGCGTCCTCCTCTTCCAGGCAATAAAAGCCCAGTTCCTCGCCTTCCACCCCTTCGTTCACGTAATGGATGTCAAAGTCCGTGATCCGGCGAGCGTCCCAGAAGGACGAGGGGCAGGCGTCCAAAATCAAACGGATGTAGTGAGTGTTATTGATGTGGCCGTTCATATCGGTGTCCATGGTGCGCACCTGGTAGCGATAGGCCAAATGGTCTTCGTCCAGCTTCAGCTTTATGCGCTGATAGGGCTCCGTGAACACCGGGGGCAGCGGCTCCAGCTCTTTGGGAAAGGGTGTCGTTTCAATTCGGCGCAGACTGTGATCCGCCACGTCAATGGCGCACAGTTCCTGGCGGGCCCGGAGCAGAGGCCGGCCATCCAAGGATTCCACCAGAATGTTCAGGTGAACGGCCACCGAAGAGATCTTTACCGGGAAGACTTTCAGACGCACCCGATCCATCCAGAAAATCTCGCCGTCATAGTGTATCTTCGTGCGGGCCACTGCCCACACTGCCCCATGAGTCTGGGACATGCGAATGGCATCACATTGGTATTGGGAAAAGAACTCTGTCATGCCATCCTGGATCAGAAGGGCCGCGTGGAAGGCCCCCATCTCACACCGGCGGTCGGTATAGGTGGCGGTAACAAGCAACTCTTTTTCATAGTAGTTTTTCACGGGGATTCTCCTTTTCTAAGCCCGGCGCTGCCGGGATGACCGTTGCGCCTCAGGCGCAAATGCGATATACTCATGTTGTAATTTTCGCTGTCTGCCAGACAAACAGCAAAGTAAGGGAGGCGCTGTCC
Source organism: Clostridiales bacterium (assembly GCA_004554585.1). GTDB lineage: Bacteria > Bacillota > Clostridia > Oscillospirales > Oscillospiraceae > Evtepia. Next base: position 18,444 of record SFLH01000018.1, read on the forward strand.
ATGGCATCCAACGTCACCTATATTCTCCGCTGTGCCGACGGAACCCTGTACACCGGCTGGACCAATGACCTGGAGCGCCGTCTTCAGGCGCACAACGCCGGCATCGGGGCAAAATACACCCGTCCCCGCCGGCCAGTGACGCTGGTTTACCAAGAGACCTTTCCCAGCAAGCAGCAGGCCATGCGTCGGGAGTGGGAAATCAAACAGCTCTCCCGCCCTGAAAAGCTACAGCTCATCGCCCAGCGGCCAGAGGCAAAAGAAAAACCGTGAGCACAGGGCCTCACGGTTTTTCCTGGGGTTCCCCATCCTCTGCTGTTTGGCTGGTTCCCTCATCCCGGTCCTCTCCCTTGATAGGAGCGGGGACCTGCTGGGCATCGTCCGGCGGAGCAGCTGTTTGAACAGGTCCCCCCTTTTTCTCTTTGCGATAGGCCAGATAGTGGCGCACCGCCAAAAGGAAGAAGAGAATCCAAATTTTTGTTCCAAACAGCCACATGCTGTCCACACCGGGCATCAGGGCAGAGATGGCTCTGTCCCAGAAAACACTCACCAGCAAGGTCAGCCACAGGAGCACCAGAGAAAAGAACATGTTCCTCCGCCGCAGGAATCTATCCTGCAGAAGGAGCAGCACGATCCAGATGATCAGCCAAGGCAGGTTTACTGTCAACTGCCCCATAGGATCTGTCGCCTCACTCTCATGGATTTGTTTTATTGTAGCACATTTCTCCCCCGTCCACAAGGCATAGGGCAGGATTCTCTGCGCCTACCCAACGGGCTTTTTTCCGCCGCTTGGCAAAAAAACCTTTACTTTTTCTTCATTTGTGTTATAATATCATTTCAGTGCAGGTGTTTTTGCCATAGCGCCCGCCTGTTCTATCCGGGCCTGTAGCTCAGCTGGGAGAGCGTTCGGTTCGCATCCGAGAGGTCGACGGTTCGATCCCGTTCAGGTCCACCAAAAAGAAAGACACGACTTACGTCGTGTCTTTCTTTTTGGTAACTGCAAGGTATTTCATTGCTCGGTGGAAGTGAATTCTGCCTGCGCCAAGGTTTTTGCCAGAGGCGAAAACGCTTGCACGGCGCATCAGCGCCACCCCGACCTGCGGGGCCCCATACTCTGCTGGCATCCATGCTGTTTGGATGCCACAAAGATCGACAAACTTCGTCAGAGGTTTGCCGATCTTTTTTGTCCTCTTTTCCTACTTCACGCCACCCAATTTTTTAGTTTGGCTTTCGGACGCTATTCTCCGTGTGATATCCACCGGAATGTACGGTATTTTAGAGTGGATGAGAGGGCGCAGCCAATCAAATCACATCATCTTACGGCGAAACGGCTCAACTTGCGTACAAAACGATGCTCGTTATTTTCCTTGGGTATTACCGTGCAGATGTATAATAATAAAAAACTTCTGGATTCCTTTCTTGGCTTTCTCTGCCTTGGATGTAACCTCATACCAGCTTTCTGGGCTAGCCCCGACACATTCCACGATGCCCTGTTCCATTTCCGTTCCACAATTCAAACACGTCCTGTTTCCTTCCCCCGCTTTGCTTCACAATTTTCTCGCCTGTGCCTAGCCGTCTACTCAGATGACAAACTAAGAAACCGCAAGAAAAACAGCCCCAAATCTACCCCATATAAACGGAATCTTGTACCCGGCTGGAGGTCGTGATAAGATGTAGGTACTTTTTCAGAACGGGGGCAAGGTTTATGATATACTGCATGGCGGATCTCCACGGTGAGCGGGACTGGTTTGAACAGATGCTGAAACAAATCGGCTTCTCCGACATGGATCATCTGTACATCCTGGGCGACGTAATTGACCGGGGTCCCGATGGCGTTGCGCTGCTGGAACAGATCATGCAGGCCCCCAACATGACGCTGCTCCTGGGAAACCACGAGCAGATGTGTCTGAGCACACTGGGCCCCCACAACGAATACGGCGCGCGGGAGCTGTGGCGCCAGAACGGCGGGATGGTCACTTACCGGCAGCTGCGTTACCGTTGTTCCCTTCCCCAACGAAACCGCATCCTCCGCTTCCTGTCTGCCCTGCCGGATCATTGGGACCTCACGGTGGGCACGCAAAAGTTTCACCTGGTCCACGGCTGCCCGGGAAACGATCGCCACACCCGCATCTGGGGGCGGGTGGAACCGGGCAGCGTGAGTCCTTATCCAAACACCATCTGCATCGTTGGTCATACCCCTACCGTTTTCCTCACCGGCAGAACGGGGGAAGACCTTTCCATCTGGCGTGGAAACGGGATCCTCAACATTGACTGCGGCTGCGGCAGCCGAAATGCCATCCACCGCCGTCTAGCCTGCCTGCGTCTGGACGATATGGCGGAATTCTACGTAGGTGGAGCAAATCAAAACCACCGGTAAAACCGGTGGTTTTGATTTACTTAGATTTTTAAATCTGTCCAACTCTCCCCGCTGGCGGTGTTGTGATGATTATGGGCGTTGCTGGCCTCCACGATGGTGTAGTATGCCCAGTGGTCCTTGGCAACGTCCGCGAACAGCCGCAGCTGGCTGGCATGGGCGTCCACGTAGGCCTCGTCCGCCGACCGGGCCAGCATCCGGTTGGTGATGGCGGCCACCTCTGCCCGCTTGATGGTGCTCTCAGGCCGGAAGGTGCCGTCCTCGTAGCCGTTGATCCAGCCGTACTGGACGGCCCCCACCACCACGTCATAGAACCACTGGTCCGGGTTCACATCGGAGAAACGGTTCTCGCCAGTGGTCTCTCCGTTGGTAAAGCGCATGGCGATGGCGGTAAATTCCGCCCGGGTGATGGCGCGGTCCGGCTGGAAGCGGTTGCCCTCCACCCCCTGGATCATGCCCAGGGAGGCCAGGGTATTCACTGCCTCGGCATACCAGGCGTCTGCCGACACGTCGGTGAAGGAGGCAGTGCCTGCT
>SFLH01000024.1 GCA_004554585.1 Clostridiales bacterium
GCCTACACCACTTACGGAACCAGCCGTGCCAACGCCTACAAGATTCTGGAGGACAGCCTGAACCTGCGGGATGTCCGCATTTACGACACCGTGGAGGACGCAGACGGCAAGGAACGCCGGGTGCTGAACGCCAAGGAGACCACCCTGGCCGCCCAAAAGCAGCAGGCCATCCGGGACGCTTTCCGCGATTGGATTTGGAGAGACCCGGAGCGCCGCCAGACCCTGGTGCGCCAGTACAACGAGGAAATGAACTCCACCCGGCCCCGTGAATACGACGGGTCCCACATCACCTTTGGCGGCATGAACCCGTCCATTACCCTGCGGGATCACCAGCTGGGTGCTATTGCTCATGTGCTGTATGGCGGCAATACGCTGTTGGCACACGAGGTAGGCGCTGGCAAAACCTTTGAGATGGTGGCCGCCGCGATGGAATCCAAGCGCCTGGGGCTATGCCAGAAGTCCCTCTTTGTGGTGCCGAACCACCTGACAGAACAGTGGGCATCGGAGTTTCTGCGGCTCTATCCCTCCGCCAAAATCCTGGTCACGACCCGCAAGGATTTTGAGACCCACAACCGCAAAAAATTCTGTGCCAGAATTGCCACCGGAGACTACGATGCCGTTATCATCGGACATTCGCAGTTTGAAAAAATCCCCATCAGCCGGGAGCGCCAGGAACGGCTCCTCTACGAGCAGATCGACGAGATCACCGAGGGTATTGCCGAGGTGCAGGCCAGCGGCGGTGAGCGTTTCACGGTCAAGCAGCTGGAACGGACCCGCAAATCCCTGGAGGCCAGACTGGAAAAGCTCCAGGCCGAGAGCCGCAAGGACGATGTGGTGACTTTTGAGCAGCTTGGCGTGGACAGGTTATTTGTCGATGAAGCTCATAACTACAAAAATTTGTTCCTTTACACAAAAATGAGGAATGTGGCGGGCCTCTCCACCAGCGATGCCCAAAAGTCCAGCGATATGTTCGCCAAGTGTCGCTACATGGACGAGATCACCGGCAGCCGAGGGGTTATCTTTGCCACCGGCACTCCGGTCAGCAACTCCATGACTGAACTTTACACCATGCAACGGTATCTCCAGTATGACCGCTTGCAGGAACTGAGTATGACCCACTTTGATTGCTGGGCGTCGCGCTTTGGTGAAACGACGACGGCGCTGGAGCTGGCACCGGAAGGCACCGGCTACCGGGCGCGCACCCGCTTCTCCAAGTTTTTCAATCTCCCGGAGCTGATGAACCTGTTCAAAGAGGTGGCGGATATTAAAACCGCCGATCAGCTTCATCTGCCCACCCCGGAGGTAGAATACCACAACATCGTGGCCCAGCCCACCGAGCAGCAGCAGGAAATGGTGAAGGCGCTATCCGAGCGTGCTTCCCTGGTACACAGCGGCACGGTGGACCCCTCCCAGGACAATATGCTCAAGATCACCAGCGATGGCCGCAAGCTGGGCCTGGATCAGCGCATTATCAATCAGGCGCTGCCGGACGAACCCGGCACCAAGGTCAACCAATGTGTCGCAAACATCATGCAGATCTGGCGAGACGGCGAGGCTGACAAGCTGACCCAGCTGGTGTTCTGCGATATTTCCACGCCCCAGGCGGCCCCTTCCAAAAAGGCAGCCAAGGCGCTGGACAACCCCACGCTCCATGCGCTGGAACAGGCTGTGCCGCTGGAAGAGCCGGAGCCGGTCTTTACCATCTACGAGGACATCCGGCAAAAGCTCATCGCCCAGGGGATGCCCGCCGAGCAGATCGCCTTTATCCATGAGGCCAATACCGAAGTGAGGAAAAAGGAGCTGTTCGCCAAGGTCCGCACCGGCCAGGTGCGCGTCTTGCTGGGCAGCACCGCCAAGATGGGCGCTGGCACCAATGTGCAGGACCGGCTTGTGGCGCTCCATGACCTGGACTGCCCGTGGCGACCGGGAGACCTTGCACAGCGCAAGGGCCGTATCGAGCGCCAGGGCAACCAAAATCCCCTGGTCCATGTGTACCGCTATGTGACTGAGGGAACCTTTGACGCCTATTTGTGGCAGACGGTGGAGAACAAACAGAAATTCATCAGCCAGATTATGACTTCCAAATCGCCGGTGAGAAGTTGCGACGATGTGGACGAAACGGCATTGTCCTTTGCCGAAATCAAGGCCCTGTGCGCCGGAGACCCACGTATCAAGGAGCGCATGGACCTGGATGTGGAGGTCTCCAAGCTGAAGCTGATGAAAGCCGACCACCAGAGCAAGCAGTATCGTCTGGAGGACCAGCTGCTGAAATACTTCCCAGAGGAAATCGAAAAGCACAAGGGCTTTATCCAGGGGTTTGAGGCAGACCTGGAGACCCTGGCCGCCCATCCTCACTCGGAGGATGGCTTTGCCGGGATGGAGATCCGGGGCGATGTGCTGACCGACAAAGAAAACGCCGGTGCAGCCCTGCTGGACGCCTGTAAGGAGGTCAAAGGCTCCGAGCCTGTGCAGATCGGCAGCTACCGGGGCTTCACTATGTCCGTGGAGTTTTCGGCCTGGAAACAGGAATATACGCTCCTGCTGAAAGGCCAGATGACCCACCGGGCAAGCCTCGGCACAGACCCACGCGGCAACCTGACCCGCATTGACAATGCGCTCTCTCAAATGCCCCAGCGCCTGGAGGCGACCAAGGCCCAGCTGGACAATCTGTACCAGCAGCAGGCCGCCGCCAAGGAGGAAGTGGGCAAGCCTTTCTCTTATGAGGATGATCTGCGGGTAAAGTCCGCCCGTCTGGTGGAGCTGGACACGCTTCTGAATCTGGACGGCAAGGGCCGCTCTCAGCCGGAGTCCGTGATCGCCAAGAGCGCACGGCCCTCGGTGCTGGACAGCTTGAAGCGTCCGGTGCCGCCCCGCAGCCCCGAAAAGAAACCGAAACAGCATGAGGAGGTGCGATAACATGAATACCAACGATCTGAATACGGCCCTCTATGAGAAGATGGCCGCTGAACAGGACAAATACCGGGACTGGCTGAAAAGCCAGCCCCCAGCAGAGGTCCTGAACCACGCCTACGAATACACCGTCCGGGAGGACATCGTGATGGCGATGGAGGAACTGGAGCTGACCGCTGCCCAGGCCCAGGCGCTGCTGGATTCGCCCACGCCGCTGGCCGATGTGTACCGTTACTTTGAGAAGTTGGAGACCGGCTACATGGATGTGATCCGGGACAGCATTGAGAACCGGGCCGATGATGCTTGCAAGGCCCAGGCGGAGCTGCGGAAAGCCGCCATTTACCCTCACTCTGCTGCCTATGCGAAAGAGCATGGGGAGCTGGAGCAGTACCGGGCCTCCAACAACGCCAATCTCCAATGCAAGGAGGCCATTGAAGCTGCGGTGCGGGAACACTTCGACGGGATGTATCTCAGTCACGATGCCGCCAAGGGCGGGTGATGCTGGTTCTGGCCAACACCGTCCAGCTCCAGGATTGGGATGGGCGCTACTCCCCCCGTAACAAGGAATGGGCCAAGACCATTCCCAACTACAACTCCGATACTGTCCGAGTTGGCTATGCTGTCAACAGCCACCCCGCCGTGCTGAATGGCTTTATTGATCTGGTGCGTGAGGAACATCTGCGCCGCCAGCCGTTGACGGCAGAGGACATCCAGGCCGAGGCCGAACGGATTTTGCGGGAGCTGCGCGCACCGGATATGCCGAACAGCCCCCACGGGACCCATTACATGGCCCGCATTTCCCCGGAGTTTCTGAATCGTGCCGGGAGCAAAGACCATGATCGGCTGATGAAT
>SFLH01000005.1 GCA_004554585.1 Clostridiales bacterium
GACGCGGTGAAGTGGGCTGTGGGCTCCGGCCTGGTCAACGGTGTGGAAGGCAACGCTCTGGCTCCTCAGGGCACCTCCACCCGCGCGCAGGCCGCCACCGTCCTCATGCGGTTTGCCGCGGGCACTTCGTTCTAACATCCCCTCGCGTGCAATCCTTCCCTCCCAATCAGCAATGGGGTCTGGTTCCAAAGGACCAGGCCCCGTTGTTTTTTGTGTTTCTTTTCCATGGATATCCATTTTTGGTGAGAGGCCTGCCCCGTCAGCACGCTTTCCTGCCGGGACAAAAAGGGACGGCGCGCCCGGGGCGCGCCGTCCCTTTTTGGTACGGGTAGTGGGGGTCGAACCCACACGGATCGCTCCACGGGAACCTAAATCCCGCACGTCTACCAATTCCGCCATACCCGCATGTCAGGTTTTCCTCTCCCGCTAGGGAGAGACTGTTCTGTCATCTTACCAGCCTTCCTGCCAAAAGTCAAATAGAGTTTCCCTTTGCATTTTCAGTATATATATCCGTATATTCCTCAATAATATTCATTTTTGTGGAAAATCGCCCGGGAATTTTTCCAAGTTTCTCGAATGATTATGCAGAATTCTCTTGCATTTCCATGGGAATCGTGCTATGCTTTCCTCAATGAGAAATCCAAACAAATTTTTTGGGAGGTCATTACCATGTCTGAGATCAAAAAAGTTGTCCTCGCCTATTCCGGCGGTCTTGATACATCCATCATCATCCCTTGGCTGAAGGAGAACTACAACAACCCTGAAATCATCGCCGTCTCCGGCAACGTAGGCCAGGCCGACGAGCTGGAGGGCCTGGAAGAGAAGGCCCTGAAGACCGGCGCTTCCAAGCTCATCGTAGCCGATCTGGTGGACGAGATGGTGGACGATGTCATCATCCCCTCCATGATGATGGGGGCCAACTACGAGGGCTACCTGCTGGGCACCGCCTTTGCCCGGCCCATCATCGGCAAGAAGCTGGTGGAGATCGCCCTGGCCGAGGGCGCCGACGCCGTGTGCCACGGCTGCACCGGCAAGGGCAACGACCAGGTCCGGTTCGAGCTGGCCATCAAGCGCTTTGCCCCCACCATGAAGATCATCGCCCCCTGGCGGGAGTGGGACATCAAGGGCCGTGACGAGGAGATCGACTACGCCGAGGCCCACAATGTGCCCCTGAAGATCAGCCGGGAGACCAACTACTCCAAGGACAAGAACCTCTGGCACCTGAGCCACGAGGGTCTGGACCTGGAGGACCCCGCCAACGAGCCCCAGTACGACAAGCCCGGCTTCCTGGAAATGGGCGTGTCCCCCTTCAAGGCTCCCGACGAGGCCACCTATGTGACCCTGGACTTTGAGAAGGGCGTGCCCGTGGCCCTCAACGGCGAGAAGATGAAGGCCTCCAAGATCATCGAGGGTCTGAACAAGCTGGGCGGCGAAAACGGCATCGGCCTGCTGGACATCGTAGAGAACCGGCTGGTGGGCATGAAGGACCGGGGCGTGTACGAGACCCCCGGCGGCACCATTCTCTACCGGGCCCATGAGGTTCTGGAGATGATCACCCTGGACAAGGACACCAAGCACATGAAGCAGAAGCTGGCCATCGACTGGGCCGACCTGCTGTACAACGGCAAGTGGTTCACCCCCCTGCGGGAGGCCCTGCAGGCCTTCGTCCTGGACACCCAGAAGCACGTCACCGGCACCGTGAAGCTGAAGCTGTACAAGGGCAACATCATCACCTCCTCCGTCACCTCCCCCGAGAGCCTGTACTCGGAGAAGCTGGTCACCTTCGAGGAGAGCGACTACAACCAGAACGACGCCACTGGCTTCATCAACCTCTGGGGTCTGCCCGACACTGTCCAGGCTCTGAGAGATCTTGGCAAACTTTGAGATAATGAAATTTTGAACCCGCTGCGCTGGGCTTCAAAATTTGAGGATTGCAGTCCGAACTGCGCCTGGCGGGGCCAGGCACGCCCGGACTGAGAAGAATTTTTTCCCCGGCGGAGCCGGGGAAAAAAGGATTGAATTTGATTTCCCGCCCTGCGGGGCGGGAAACTCTGCGAGGCTTTTGGGCTGCGTCCCTGGTTTGGAGGACGGCTCGGGAGTCTGTATGACAGAAAAACTATGGCGGGGGGCAGGATCGTTGGGTCCTGCTCTGCGCCGTTCTATAGGAAAGGAACAGTTGCTTATGAAATTATGGGCTGGACGGTTTCAGAAGGAAACCGACGATCAGGTCAACGACTTTAACTCCTCCATTTCCTTTGACGCCCGCCTGTACCGGCAGGATATCACCGGCTCCATCGCCCACGCCACCATGCTGGGCGAGCAGGGGATCATCGCCAAGGAAGAGGCTGCAAAGATCGTGGAGACGTTAAAGGTCCTTCTCCAGGAGATCGAGGACGGCAAGGTGGAATTCACCAAGGACAGCGAGGACATCCACATGAACATGGAGGTCCTGCTCACCCAGCGCATCGGGGCCACCGGCAAGCGCCTGCACACCGCCCGCAGCCGGAACGACCAGGTGGCCGTGGACTTCCGCCTCTTCGTCAAGGAGGAAATCCCCGTCATTGTGAAGATGCTCCTGGACCTGGAAAAGGCCCTCATCCGCCAGGCGGAGGCCAACCTGGACGCCGTCATGCCCGGCTACACCCACCTGCAGCGGGCCCAGCCCATCACCTTTGCCCACGCCATGATGGCCTATGCCAACATGTTCCGCCGGGACATCACCCGGCTGGAGGACTGCCGGGCCCGGCTGGACGAGTCCCCCCTGGGCTCCGGTGCCCTGGCCACCTCCACCCACCCGGTGGACCGGTTCCGCACAGCCCAGCTGCTGGGCTTCCAGAAGCCCATGGACAACTCCCTGGACGGGGTGTCCGACCGGGACTTTGCCATCGAGTTCCTCTCCGCCTGCTCCATCCTGATGATGCACCTGTCCCGGTTCTCGGAGGAGCTCATCCTCTGGTGCAGCTGGGAGTTTAAGTTCATCGAGCTGGACGACGCCTACGCCACCGGCTCGTCCATCATGCCCCAGAAGAAGAACCCCGACGTGGCCGAGCTGGTTCGGGGCAAGACCGGGCGGGTGTACGGCTCCCTCATCACCCTGCTCACCGTCATGAAGGGCATCCCCCTGGCCTATAACAAGGACATGCAGGAGGACAAGGAGCCCGTCTTTGACACCATCGACACGGTGGAGCTCTGCCTGCCCGTCTTCACCGCCATGATCGACACCCTCACCGTCAACCGGGCCAACATGCGCCAGGCAGCCAACGGCGGCTTCATCTCCGCCACCGACTGCGCTGACTACCTGGCCAAGAAGGGCATGCCCTTCCGGGAGGCCTACGGCATCGTGGGCAAGCTGGTGGGCCACTGTGTGGACACCGGCCACTCTCTGGAGACCCTGCCCTTAGAGGAGTATCAGAAGGTCTCCCCCTACTTCGAGGCCGACGTCTACGACGCCCTGTCCCTGGAGTCCTGCGTAAACGGCCGGAAGGTCTACGGCGGCCCGGCCCCGGAGGCGGTGAAGGTCCAGATCGCCAACCTGAAATCCTTTGTCCAGGAGCGTGAAGCATGAAACCTGTGGTATTCATCGACGGCCGGGAAGGTACCACCGGCCTGCAAATTTACGACCGTTTGACCCCCCGGCAGGACATTGAGCTGCTGCTCATCGACGAGGAAAAGCGCAAGGACCCGGCAGAGCGGAAAAAGTGCCTCAACGCCGCCGACCTGGTCTTCCTCTGCCTGCCTGACGACGCGGCCCGGGAGGCGGTGGCCATGATCGACAACCCCAACACCCGGGTCATCGACGCCTCCACCGCCCACCGCACAGCCCCCGGTTGGGACTACGGGTTCCCAGAGCTCTCCGCCAAGCACAGGCAGGCCATAGTCCAGTCCAAGCGGGTGGCCAACCCCGGCTGCCACGCCTCGGGCTTTATCTCCTCGGTCTATCCCCTGGTCCAGCTGGGGCTTATCCCCCCGGACCTTCCCCTGTGCGCCTACTCCCTGACCGGCTACTCCGGCGGCGGCAAGAAACTCATCGCCGAGTACCAGGACCCCAACCGGGACCCCCGCCACGCCTCCGCCCGGATCTACGGCACCACCCTTCACCACAAGCACCTGCCGGAAATGGTCCACGTGTGCGGCTTGGAGGCACCCCCGGTGTTCCACCCCATTCTGGGGGACTACATCCAGGGCATGGCCACCACCGTCATGCTGCGCAACGACACCCTGCCCGGCGGGCCCACGGCGTATAACATCTACTCCGTGCTGGAAGCCTATTACGAGGGCCAGCAGTTCGTCTCTGTGGCCCCCTTCGGCGGGGATGAGTCCGTCATCTATTCCGACACCCTGGTGGGCACCAACCAACTGCGGCTGATCGTCTGCGGCCACGAGGAGCAGACCACCATCACCGCCCTGTTCGACAACCTGGGCAAAGGGGCTTCCGGCGCGGCGGTGCAGAACATGAACCTAATGCTGGGCTTTGACGAGGGCGAGGGTCTGTAAGCCCTGCCCCCACGCTCCGCGACCCATAAATACCGATTCTCTTCCAAGGAGGTTTTTTCCATGAACATCATTTCCGGCGGCGTCACCGCGCCCCAGGGATTCAAGGCCGCTGGCATCCACTGCGGCATCAAGGACAACTTCACCACCCCCCAGCCGGAGAAGAAGGACCTGGCCATGATCCTCTCCGACGTGCCCTGTGCCGCTGCGGGCACCTACACCCGCAACGTGGTCAAGGCCGACCCCGTCCTGCTGACCATGGAGCACCTGGCCGACCACCAGGCCCGGGGCATCATCTTTGACAGCGGCAACGCCAACGCCTGCGCCCCCAAGGGCATGGAGAACGCCCAGCGCATGGCTCAGGCCGCCGCCCAGGCCACCGGCCTGGCCCCCCAGGACTTCGCCGTCTGCTCCACGGGCATCATCGGCGTGGAGCTGAACATCGCCGCCATCGAGGCTGGCGTGCCTCCCCTGGTTTCTGCCCTGGCGGACACCCCCCAGGCCTCCCAGGATGCCGCCCACGCCATCCTCACCACCGACCTGAAGATCAAGGAGATTGCCGTGACCACGGAAATCGGCGGCAAGACCGTCACCATCGGCGCCATCGCCAAGGGCTCCGGCATGATCCACCCCAACATGGGCACCATGCTCTGCGGCGTCACCACCGACTGTGCCATTGACCCCGCCCTGCTCCAGGACATGCTTCGGCTGGCCGTGACCAAGACTTTCAACCGCATCACCGTGGATGGAGATACTTCCACCAACGACACCTGCATCGTCCTGGCCAATGGCCTGGCCGGCAACGCCCCTATCACTGGCCCGGGTGCCGATTACGACGCCTTCCTGGCCGCTCTGCGCTACGTCTGTGAGTACGAAGCCAAGATGATCGCCAGCGACGGCGAGGGCGCCGGCCGGCTGGTCACCTGCACCGTGGAGGGGGCTGAGAGCGAGGAGCAGGCCGAGCTCATGGCCAAGGCCGTGGTCCGCTCTCCCCTGGTCAAGTGCGCCGTCTTCGGCACCGACGCCAACTGGGGCCGGGTGCTGTGCGCTGTGGGCTACTCCGGGGCCCAGTTTGACCCCAAGGATGTCCAGGTGAAGTTCCTCTCCCAAGCCGGCGAGCTGCTGGTGTGCGCCGGGGGCCAGGGCGTGCCCTTTGACGAGGACGTGGCCAAAAAGGTCCTGTCCCAGGACGAAATCACCATCCTGGTCACCCTCACCGCCGGCCAGGCCTCCTGCTCCTGCTGGGGCTGTGACCTGACCTATGACTACGTGAAGATCAACGGCGACTACCGCAGCTGAGCACGCCGAAGGAGAGAGGAAGATCCCCCATGGATAAAAACGATTATATGGAGCGCTCCACCGTCCTGGTGGAGGCGCTGCCTTACATTCAAAAATACTATGGCAAGACCGTGGTCATCAAATACGGCGGCAACGCCATGATCTCTGAGGAACTGCGGGGGGCAGTCATCAGCGACATCATCCTCCTGCACTTGGTCGGGGTCCGGGTGGTCATGGTCCACGGCGGCGGGCCGGAGATCGGCCACATGCTGGAGAAGATCGGCAAGCAGTCCCGGTTTGTGGACGGCCTGCGCTACACCGACGAGGAGACCATGGACATCGTCCAGCAGGTGCTGTGCGGCAAGGTCAACAAGCACCTGGTCTCCATCATCAACAACCTGGGTGGCAAGGCCATCGGCCTGTGCGGCCTGGACGGGGCCCTCTTCCAGGCCAAGAAGCTGGACGAGAAGTACGGCCTGGTGGGCAAGATCGTGAAGGTAGCCCCCCAGGTGGTCAACGACGCCCTCACCTGCGGCTATATCCCCGTGGTCTCCACAGTTGCCCTGGGCATTGACAACGACACCGCCTATAACATCAACGCCGACACGGCCGCGGCCGAGCTGGCCATCTCCCTGGGGGCAGAAAAGCTCATCCTGCTCACCGATGTGCGGGGCGTGCTGCGGGACCCCAAGGACAACGACACCCTCATCCGCCAGATCCGCCTGGAAGAAGTCCCCAGCCTGCTGTCCAGCGGGGTGATCGGCGGGGGCATGATCCCCAAGATCCAGTGCTGCGTCAACGCCCTGGAACACGGGGTCCACCGCACCCACATCCTGGACGGGCGCATCCCCCACTCCATCCTTACCGAGATGCTCTCCCACCAGGGCATTGGCACCATGATCTGGGAATAAAAAAAGAATTTTTGAACCCGCTGCGCTGGGCTTCAAAAATTAGGGGAATGCAGCCGACTGCGCGCAAACCATGGCCGCACAGCGGCCATGGTTCACACTTGCGGCTGAGAAGTATTTTTTCACCGGCGGAGCCGGCGAAAAAATGCATTGGAATTACTTTTCCCGTCTGCGGACGGGAAAAGTCTGCGAGGCGTTTGCCGCTGCGGCGGCAGGGGATTCTCGCTGTTTTGACAGGAAAGAACCGTGCCAGTACGCACACATTGATTTGTAAAAAGGAGTGAGAGCCGTGACGTTTGAAGAACTGAAAGCGATGGACGAGACCTATGTCATGCACACCTATGGGCGTTTCCCGGTGGATATCGACCACGGGGAGGGAGCTACCCTATACAGTCTATCCGGGCGAAAGTACATCGACTTTACCAGCGGCATCGGGGTCAATTCCCTGGGCTACGCCAACCCCCAATGGATCGCCGCCATCACGGCTCAGATCGCCAAGCTGGGGCACATCTCCAACCTCTTCTACACCCAGCCGGGGGCCCTGCTGGCCAAAGAGCTGTGCACCCGCAGCGGCATGTCCAAGGTCTTTTTCGGCAACTCCGGAGCAGAGTCCAACGAGGCCATGATCAAGGTGGCCCGGAAGTATAGCTTTGACAAGTACGGCAAGGGGCGCAGCACGATTATCACCCTCAACCGCTCCTTCCACGGCCGCACCATCACCACCCTCACCGCCACCGGCCAGGACAGCTACCACAACTACTTCTTCCCCTTCAACGAGGCCTTCCGCTACGCCGACCCCACCCTGGAGAGCATCCAGGCCCAGGCGGGTGACGACGTGTGCGCCGTCATGGTGGAGCTCATCCAGGGCGAGGGCGGCCTGAACCCCCTGGACAAGGCCATGGTCCAGGACCTGGCCGGCCTGTGCCAGAAAAACGACTGGCTGCTGCTGGTGGATGAGGTCCAGACGGGCATCGGCCGCACAGGCAGCCTCTTTGCCTTCCAGCAGTTCGGCATCCAGCCTGACGTGGTCTCCTTCGCCAAGGGGATCGCCGGAGGCCTGCCCCTGGGGGGCATCCTCACCAACGAGAAGTGCTCTGCCGTCCTCACCCCCGGCACCCACGGCTCCACCTTCGGGGCAAACCCTGTCTCCACCGCCGCGGGCCTGGCCGTGCTGGAGACCATCGACCAGGCCTTCCTGGACCAGGTCCAGGAGAAGGGGGCCTACCTGCGGGCGGGCATCCAGGCCATCGGCTGCCCGGAGCTGGGCGACGTGGTGGGCATGGGCCTCATGCTGGGCATCGACGTGAAGGGAGCGCGCACCAATAAGGAGCTGGCCCGCCTTCTCATCGACAACGGCCTGCTATGCCTGACCGCCGGGGACCGGCTGCGCCTGCTGCCCCCTCTGGTCATCACCAAGGACGAGATCGACGAGGGTCTGGCCATTCTGAAGCAGACCCTCATGGGATAAGAGAGAAAAAGGAGAGACAACTTCTATGAAAAAAGACCTGCTGAAGCTGCTGGACCTGTCCAGCGAAGAGATTCTGGAGATTCTGGACACCGCCGACCAGCTCAAGGCCATGCGAAAGGCGGGCATCCAGCACCCCTTCTTGGCCGGCAAGACCCTGGCCATGATCTTTGAGAAGAGCTCCACCCGCACCCGGGTCTCCTTTGAGACCGGCATCTACCAGCTGGGGGGCAACGCCATCTACCTGTCCGACAAGGACAGCCAGATTGGCCGCAACGAGCCCGTGGAGGACACCGCCCGGGTCCTGTCCCGGTTCTGCGACGGCATCATGATCCGCACCTTCGCCCAGGAGGAGGTGGAGACCCTGGCCAAATACGCCTCCATCCCCGTTATCAACGGCCTGACCGACTTCTGCCACCCCTGCCAGGTGCTGGCAGATCTCATGACCATCCGGGAGCACAAGGGCAAGCTGGAGGGCCTGAAGCTGTGCTACATCGGCGACGGCAACAACATGGCCAACTCCCTCATCGTCGGCTGCCTCAAGTGCGGCATGGACGTGGCCATCGCCTGCCCCGAAACCTATCAGCCCGACCCGGAGGTGCTGGCCTTTGCCCAGCAGTACCCCGGCCACTTCCTGTGCACCCCCGACATCCAGGCCGCCGCCAAGGACGCCGACGTGCTCTACACCGACGTGTGGGCCTCCATGGGCCAGGAGGGCGAGTTTAACCAGCGCAAGCTGGTCTTTGAGGGCTATCAGATCAACGACGCCGTCATGGCCGTGGCCCACTCCGGCGCCATGGTCCAGCACTGCCTGCCCGCCCACCGGGGAGAGGAGATCACCGCCGAGGTCTTTGAGGCCCACGCCGACGAGATCTTCGACGAGGCGGAAAACCGCCTGCACGCCCAGAAGGCCGTGATGTACCTGCTTATGAAATAAATTTCCCGCCAACAAACATTCCCGCGCAAGAGATTCTCTTGCGCGGGAATGTTTTATGTTGGGTTCCGGCACCTCCACAAGCGTCACGCATGCTTCTGACCCAGCCGGCCGAACGATGCCGCATCATTCCGGGCAGACCCAGCCCTTTCTTTTGCCGGCGGAAGCAGAACGTACCTCACCGGGCGCTCACCTCCCGTTTCCTGACCCGATGGGGCGGGGCGGACACCGGCACCTCCACGCCTTCCAGTTGCAGTAGAAAGGCCTTGCGCTCCACCCCGCTGGAATAGCCGCCCAGGGTGCCGTCGGCGGCAATGACCCGGTGGCAGGGGATGAGGATGGGCAGAGGATTTCTCCCATTGGCCTGTCCCACCGCCTGAAAGGCCCGGGGTGACCCCACCTGGACCGCCAGGTCCCGGTAGGAAATGACCTTACCGTAGGGGATGTGGCACAGGGTCTGCCAGACCCGGCGCTGAAAGTCGGTCCCCTCGGGGCGCAATGGGAGGGCAAAGGTCCGGCGCTGCCCGGCAAAATACTCCTCCAGCTGGCGCTTGGCCTGGCGGAAAAGGGGCAGGTCGTCGTAGTCGCCGTAGTCTCCATAGACCAAGGCAATCAGGTGTCCGTCTTCCGCGAACAGGGTCAGGGGCCCTAAGGGCGAGTGAAACACAGCTTGCTCCATGGCGTGCTCTCTTTCTTGTGGAGGGCGCGGCGCCTTTTATGCAGGCGCCGCGTCCGTAGGCAAAGACGTTCACGGGTACAGTTTACCAAATTTCCTCGCGAAAGTCCAGCACTTCTATGGCAGATTGCAGCATTTGGGCCGCCTGCGCCCGGGTCAGGGGGGAGGAAAGGGTGGCTTCCGTCTCTTCCGCGCCCCCCAGAACCCCCACCGCCGAGAGGTTGAGCACCGACTGATAGGCCCAAGCTGGGGCGGCATCCGTGGACACCTCTCCCTGGTCGGCCACGTCAGAGACCTGGAGCAGCCGGTCCAGCATCACCGCCGCCTCTGCCCGGGTGATGACCCGGCCGGGGGCAAAGCTCGTCCCCTCCGCCGCCGTCGTGCCGCCCTGGATCATCCCCGCCCCCAGGGCGGAGGCCACATAGGGACGGGCCCAGGTGGAGATACTCTCATCGTCGGCAAACCCCGTCATCTGCACCTGGGGCAGAGTGTCCATCTCCACCGTGTCCATGGCCATAGCCAAAAATTCCTCCCGGGTCACCGAGGCCTCCGGCCGGAAGAACCAGGTCTCCCCCATCTGTTCCCCCACAAAGATCCCCCGCTCGGCCAGGGAGATGGCCGCCTTATGGGCGGGGTTGCCGTCCATGTCGGCATAGGTGACCTTGGTGTCGGGCTTTTCGATGCGGATGGAGACCTTGGCCGGCTGGGAGACGTTGCCCGCCTCGTCCACGGCCACGTAGGTGAAGGAGTCCTTCCCCGTTTTGTTCTCATAGGGGCTGTAGGTGAAGCGGGCGCTGCCCTCCTCGGCCTGGGTCACAGCCCCCCGGGCGGGGTTCTTCGTTACCCGGAAGGTCAGCGCCCCGCCCTGGGGGTCTACCCCGGAAAAGGTGCCGCTGATGGCCACGTCCCGGTAGGTGGACAGGGAAAAGTTCTCCGCGATGGGCGCCTGTCCCCCGGACTCCTCCTGGTCAAAGAGCGCCAGGGCGGGCAGGGACAGGGAAATAGAAAGGACGGCCAAGATCACCAACGATCTCAGCCGCCGTGGAAAGCAAGACTGTGCCATTGCAAATGACCTCCTCGTTGAAGCGTTGGTCATAGTCTCTCCCGGGGCGGGGGCCTTATCCCCCCAGCCAACTTCCGCTTCCTCCCAATCTCTCCTTTTTCATGGAGAGCACCAGGCCCACCGCGCCAAAATTGGTGATGAGGGACGAGCCGCCATAGCTGAAAAAGGGCAGGGTCACCCCCACCACCGGGGCCACATACAGGCACATGCCCACGTTCAGAAGGGTCTGGGCCCCAAACATGGCCGCCACCCCGGCGGCCACCGAGGCAAACACCGGGTCCTGGCTGCGCCGGGCCAGCCACAGGCAGCGCAGCACAATGGCCCCCAGCAGGGCCAGGATCACCAGGCACCCCGCCAGCCCCAGCTCCTCCCCCGCCACGGAAAAAATGAAGTCCGTGTGCCGGGCGGGCAGGGCGGAGGGGGACAGACTCTGGGTCTGGGTCCCCTGCAGATACCCTTGTCCCAGGCCCTGGCCGGAGCCGATGGCCAGCAGGCTCCGCGCCTGCTGGAAGCCCTTGCCCAAAGGGTCCAGGTCGTGGTCAAAGACCACCAAAAACCGCAGCCGGACGTACTCCGGCAGCCGGGGCCAGAGGGCCGCCGCCCCGGCCGCCCCCACGGCCAACTCCCCCGCCAGCCACAGCGGGTGAACCCCCGCCGCCCAGAGCATGCCCAGATACATGGCCAGGTACACCGCGGCCATGCCGATGTCCCCGGACACCCCATACAGCAGGCCGCACAGGGCCAGCACGTGGCCCAGCAGCAGCAGAATCGCCTTGGGCCGGTTCAGGCCCTTCTCCCCTAGCCGGGCCAGCTGCCAGGCCAGCAGCAGCAGGAAAGAGAGCTTGACCACCTCGGCCGGCTGGATGTTGAACAGGCCGCCGGGCAGGGCAATCCAGTTCTTGTTGCCGGTGCCGTCGTCGTTGCCCAGGGGGATCAGGAGCAGAAGCAGCCCCACATTGAGGAAGGGCAGCAGCCACCACAGCCGCTCCAGCAGCCGCCGCACGTCCAGCACCGTCAAAAGCAGGCACAGGGCCACGCCAATCCCCAGCGCCGCCCCCTGCTTGGCTGCCAGGCCGTGGAGGTCCGGGTCGTAGCGGGTGGCGCTGAAGATCAGGGCCAGGCCATACAGGGCAGCCGTCAGGCTGAGAAAAAACAGGGGCTTCTCCCCCTTCCCACGCCCCATGGGCCTCCCTCCTTCCTGGTTTTCGGGGCTTGTCTCCCCGCCGCGGCATTCTCTTTCCCTATGATACCCGCCCGGTGAGACAAATTTTGTCGCAGAGGGGTGCAACCGGGCCGGTTTTATGGTAGAATACAAAAAAACCACCGGGGACAGCCCTTGTCCCCAGGAAAGGAACCCATCCCCATGCAACGATATTCCAAAAGCCCCGCGGAAACCGAGGCCATCGGCCAGGACCTGGCTGCCCGCCTGTCCCCTGGGACCGTGGTGGCCTTCACCGGCGACCTGGGCGCGGGCAAGACCGCCTTTGTCCGGGGCATGGCCCGGGGTCTGGGGATCCCCCAGCGGGTCACCAGTCCCACCTTCACCATCGTCAACGAATACGAGGGTGGGCGGCTGCCCCTCTTCCATTTTGATATGTACCGGCTGCACAGCGCCGACGACCTCTTCGACATCGGCTGGGAGGATTTCCTCCGCCGGGGCGGGATCTGCGCCGTGGAGTGGAGCGAGACCATCCGGGAGGCCCTGGACGAGGAGACCATCTACGTGGACATCCGCCGGGGCCAGGGAGAGCAGGAGCGCATCCTCACCCTGCACGGCCCCGGCCTGCCGGAAGAACAGGAGGAGACCCCATGAAAATCTTAGCCCTGGAATCCTCTGCCGTGGCGGCCTCGGCAGCCCTGTGCCAGGACGAAACCCTCATCGCCCAGACCTTTCTGCACACCGGCCTGACCCACAGCCAGACCCTGCTGCCCATGGCCCAGCGGCTGCTGGCCGATTGCGGCCTGACCGTCCGAGACCTGGACCTGGTGGCTGTCGCCGCGGGCCCCGGCTCCTTCACCGGCCTGCGCATCGGCGTGGCCGCCGCCAAGGGCCTGGCCTGGGCAGCCCAGCTGCCCTGCGCGGGCTGCTCCACCTTAGAGGCCATGGCCTGGAACCTGGCGGGCTTCTCCGGCCAGGTGTGCGCCGCCATGGACGCCCGCCGGCATCAGGTGTACAACGCCCGCTTCCAGGTGGACGGCACCGCCCCCCAGCGGCTCACCCCCGACCGGGCCATCGCCCTGGAAGACCTCATTAAAGAACTTCAAGGAGTGACCACCCCCCAGCTGGTGGTGGGCGACGGCGCCCAGCTGTGCTACGACGCTCTGACCGCCGCGGGCATCCCCGCCCGGCTGGCCCCCCCCAACCTGCGTCAGCAGACCGCCTGGAGCGTGGCCCGGCAGGCCTTGGAACTGGCCCGGGCAGGCCAGACGGTCCCCCCGGAGGCGCTGGTCCCCGTCTACCACCGTCTCTCCCAGGCCGAGCGGGAGCGCCTGGCCCGGGAGAAGGCCGCCCAACACCCCACCCCATAAACCAGAGAGAAGGGAGACTGTCAACATGGAAAAAGTACACGTATTGGACCACCCCCTGCTGCAGCACAAGCTGTCCATCCTGCGGGATGAAAAGACCGGCGTGAAGGAGTTCCGGGAGATCGTGGGGGAGGTCGCCACCCTCATGTGTTACGACGCCACCCGGGACCTCCCCCTCCAGGAAGTCCCCGTGCAGACCCCGGTGGCCCAGGCGGTCACCCGGCAGATCGCCGGGAAAAAGCTGGCCATCGTCCCCGTCCTGCGGGCAGGGCTGGGCATGGTAGAGGGCATCCTCACCCTCATCCCCTCGGCCAAGGTGGGCCACATCGGCCTGTTTCGGGACCCGGAGACCTTGGAGCCGGTGAAGTACTACTGCAAAATGCCCTCGGACATCGCCGAGCGGGACGTCATTATCCTCGACCCCATGCTGGCCACCGGCGGCTCCGCCGCCGCCGCCATCACCTTCGTCAAGGAGTACGGGGTGAAGAACATCAAGCTCATGAACATCCTGGCCGCCCCGGAGGGCATCGCCCGGGTCCGGCAGGAGCACCCCGACGTGGACATCTACGTGGCCGCCGTGGATGAAAAGCTCAACGACCACGGCTACATCGTCCCCGGCCTGGGCGACGCCGGTGACCGCATCTTCGGCACCAAATGACCCCCTCTCCCCCGGCCCGCCGTCCCGGGCCGGGGGAGAAAAAACTTTTTTAAAAAAGTCGAAAAAAACGCTTGACACTTGGCCCTTCCTATGCTATTATAAATCTCGCACTGAACGAGGCAACACCTCAACGGAGCGAACAACATGCGCGAGTGGTGGAATTGGCAGACTCGCTAGATTCAGGTTCTAGTGTGCAATACGCACGTGCGGGTTCAAGTCCCGCCTCGCGCACCAAGGAAGGACATCCTGTTGGATGTCCTTCTTTTTTTGTTTTTCCCGGGGGCCGGGCAGACCTTTCGCCCTGCCGAGCGGAGGGCCGACGCTGCTGGCTGTCCCTGGATTGCATTTCCCCGCGGGGCGTGGTACACTGACAAGGCCGAATTTTTGGAAAGGACGTCATCCCATGCCCGCCAAACGCAACCTCACTCAGGGGAGCATCCCCAAAGGCCTGCTGGCCTTCGCCCTGCCGCTCATCCTGGGCAATCTACTCCAACAATGCTATAACCTGGCCGACACCTGGGTGGTGGGCCGCTTCATCGGGGAGGGCGCCCTGGCCGCCGTGGGCTCCTCCTACACCCTGATGACCTTCCTCACCTCCATTCTGTTGGGCTTGTGCATGGGCAGCAGCGTCTACTTCTCCATCCAGTATGGCCGGAAGGATCCGGACAAGCTGCGCAATGGCATCTTCCAGTCCTTCCTTCTCATCGCCGTTCTGACCCTGCTGCTCAACCTTCTGGTCTACCTCCTGCTGGACCAGATCCTGGTGCTGCTGCAGATCCCCGCCGACGTGACAGACCTGACAAGGGTGTATCTGCAGTGGGTCTTCGGGGGCATCGCCGCCACCTTCCTCTACAACTATTTTGCCAACCTCCTGCGGGCGGTGGGGAACTCTGTGACCCCCCTGCTCTTTCTGGGGCTGTCGGTGGTGCTGAACATCGGCCTGGACCTGCTGTTTGTGATCCCCCTGTCCATGGGGGTGATGGGGGCTGCCCTGGCCACGGTGACCGCCCAGTACATCGCCGCCCTGGGCCTGCTCCTCTACACCTGGCATGCCTTCCCCGAGCTGCGGGTGCGGCGGGAGGACTGCCGGTGGAACAAGGCCGTCCTCAAGAGTCTGCTGAACCTCTCCCTGTTCACCTGCCTGCAGCAGTCGGTGATGAACTTCGGCATCCTCATGATCCAGGGCCTGGTCAACAGCTTCGGCACGGCGGTGATGGCCGCCTTCGCCGTGGCCGTGAAAATCGACACCATCGCCTACATGCCTGTGCAGGACTTCGGCAACGCTTTCTCCACCTTCGTGGCCCAGAACTATGGGGCCGGGCGGCGGGACCGAATCAGCAAAGGCGTCCGGTGGGCGGTGTTCTGGGTGGTCCTGTTCTGCCTGGTCATCGGCGGCCTGGTCTGCCTGTTGGCACCCCAGCTCATGGGGGTCTTTGTGGGGGCGGAAAACACCCAGGTCATCGCCATCGGCGTGGGATACCTGCGCATCGAGGGGGCCTTCTACCTGGGCATCGGCATCCTCTTCCTCCTCTACGGCTACTTCCGGGCGGTGGACCGCCCCGCCGTGTCGGTGGTCCTCACCGTCTGCTCCCTGGGCACCCGGGTGCTGCTGGCCTACACCCTCTCCCCCCTGCCCGCCCTGGGGGTCACCGCCATCTGGATGGCCATTCCCATCGGCTGGTTCTTTGCCGACGCCGTGGGCATCCTTCTCTGGCGGCGGGAAAGCCGGCGCGGTGCTCCGG
Source organism: Clostridiales bacterium (assembly GCA_004554585.1). Taxonomy (GTDB): domain Bacteria; phylum Bacillota; class Clostridia; order Oscillospirales; family Oscillospiraceae; genus Evtepia. Next base: position 15,742 of record SFLH01000005.1, read on the forward strand.
GCTGAACCCCATCCTTTCCGCACAAAAAACAAGAGAGAGGCAAGTTGCCTCTCTCTTGTTTTTTTGTCTGTCGCGAGACAGCTGCAGGTGTCGTAGACCGTCAGGGTCTCACTTCACCGTGCTGTCATACCGCATGAGGACGGTGGCCACCTGAGCACGGTTGGAGGCGCCCTGGGGATTCAGCGCGTTGTTCTCCACACCGTTGATCAGGCCAGCGCCCACAGCCCACTTCATGGCGTCCAGAGCCCAAGCAGAGGTCTTGTCGCCGTCGGTGAAGGTGGTCAGGTCGCCGGAGGCGGTCACCTCGATGTCCTTGTACTCGGCATAGCGATAGAGGACGGTGGCCATCTGCTCCCGGGTGATGGGATTGTTGATGCCAAAGACGTTGTCGCCATAACCGTCCATGATGCCCGTGGAAGCGGCCCAGCGGACAGCCTCAGTATAGTACTGGTCGGCGGCCACGTCGGTGTAATCCAGCTCGTAGTCCACCTCAGGGCTGCCCTCCATGCGCCAGAGCATGGTGACCATCATGGCGCGGTTGGTGGTGGACAGGGGGGAGAAGGTGGTGCTGGAGGTGCCGTTCATGATGCCCTCGTCGGTGACATAGGCCACGGCGTCATAGAACCAGTCGTCGGTGGCCACGTCGGTGTAGGGCAGGGTCTCCGGAACGGGGATCTCATCCACGGGGATGTTGGCGCTGACGGAGGCGTTGTCCACGGTGATGGTGTAGTTCTGGCTGTAGCTGGCCTTGCCGGGCTCATAGGCGTAGATCACCAGAGCCAGGGTGTGGCCGGCCTCCACCTCGTAGAGGTTGGGCTGCAGGTAGAGGGTGTAGTCGTAGTACTTGCCCTCTTCCAGCTTCACCTTGTTGGCGGCGGAAGCGGAGTCATAGCCAGCGTCGGGGTTGCACAGGTCCATCCAGCCCCGGGCGATGATCTTGTAGGACACGTCAGAGGTCTTCAGTTCCACCAGATCCATGTTCTCCAGGCCGCCGCCCTGCCAGGCGCCGCCCTCAGCCAGCATGGTCTTGTCCACATAGGTGGGGTTGGTGTTGAAGGCGGGGAAGGTCTCGCCCTCGGGGGCGATGTCCACCAGCATGGCGCTGACCATCAGGGCATCCCGGTCGATGAGGGAGGCCTCGGGGGTGTCCACGGTCTCGCCGGTGGAAGCCAGGCCCGCGTAGTTGTCGTGGTCCAGGCCTTCCAGGTTGATGGCGTTGTCGTGGTCCACGGTGACCTCGCCTCTGGGCGTCTGGACCTCTTCGCCGTTGGTGGTCGCAGCGCTGAAGTTCACGGCCACGGAGCCCTTGAGCACGGTGTCGCCGGTCACGTCCATGGTGTACATGGCGCTGGAGGCGGTGGAGCCGCTGGTGAAGACGTCCTTCCAGTTGCTGCGGGTGACGCCGATGGCGGCGTAGTCGCTGCTGATGGAGGAAGTCTCGCTCTCGGCGCTCTCCCCGGTCAGGGTGATGGACTTGTCGGTCTTCCAGTCGTCGTAGGTGTTCCACTCGTGGGTGTCGTTGTTGCTCTGGGCGGTGACGGCGGCCATGTTCTCAATGCCGTTGTCCACGCCATACAGATAGTGGCTGAACCACTTGTTCAGGATGGAGTCGTAGGACTGCTCCCCGATCATGAACTGCAGGCCGCCGGCGGGATAGGTGGGGGTCAGGTGGCCGTCCTGGTGGAGCAGGAGCTTGACAGGCACGCCGGCCTCCTCGTAGGCCTGATACATCAGGTCGAACTCCTTGGTGCGCACATTATCGTCGTTCAGGCCATGGACGATGAGGGCGGGGCACTTGATGTTTTCGGCGTCCAGGGTGTAGTCGCGGGTTGCCCAGTGATCGCTGTAGTCGCCGTTGGTGGCCAGCTGATCCTGGCGGATCTGGTTGAGGTAGTCGCCGTACTTGTCGGCGATGGTGGCCCAGTCAGCCTCGTCCAGATAGCGGCCAGCGCAGTACCAGGCCAGCCAGTCGCTGTAGGCGGGGTCGCTGCGGGTGGCGATGCCCTGGGAGTTGGTGTACTCATACCAGCTGGCGATGCCGGCCACGGGGACGATGGTCTCCAGGCCTTCCACGCCGGTGGTAGCCAGGCCGAACTGGGTGGTGCCGGCGTAGGAACGGCCGGTCATGCCCACCTTACCGTTGGACCAGTCGGCCTCAATGGTGATGTTGCTGGTCTTGTCGGTGTAGGCTACGCGCTCGCCGTTGAGCCACTCGATAACGCACTTGAAGGCGTCGATCTCCAGGTCGGTGCCGCAGGTCTCGAAGCCGTCGGAACCCTTGGTGCCCAGACCGCCGCACTCCACCACGGCAAAGCCACGGACCAGGTAGTAGTCATACCACTCCAGGTCCTCATAATCATACATATCCTCGTGGGGATTGTAATAGTACCAGTCGGAGGACTGGGCAGCAGCGGCAGCTTCCTCTGTGGTGGCGCTGCCGGCGGGAACACGGGCAGCGGGCTGGCTGTAGAGCTTGTCCAGGTCATAGTCGCCGTCGCCGTAGGGGGTGGAGCCGGAGGTGCAGCCGGTGATATAGGGGCGCGCCTCATAGATGGTAGCGGCCTGGTAGTCCCCCTCCATCGCGGCCCGGGGAAGCTGCACCAGGGCCTTGACCAGGTCCAGCTTGCCGTCGTCGTCGGTGTCGTAGTTGGTCTCCACGTACACGCAGTAACGGATGATGTCGCTGTTGGCGTTGTCATAGCCCTCGGTCACCGCACCGGTGGTGTAGGGGAAGATGGGCTGTGCCATGCCGTTGAGGAACAGGGGCTCCAGGGTGTCCCCGTGGAGGGCCTCATACAGCAGATCCGCAGACTGCTTCATGGAGGCCAGGTTGGCCTGGGTGCAGGTGGCCGTGGGATCGTAGTTGGCGATGTCGTTGGTCATCCCCATGCTCTCGGCCATGGCGTTGTAGTCCGCGGGATAGGTGCCCAGCTGGCTCTCCTCCATGCCGGCCCAGCGCAGCAGGAAGGCCACGGCCTCCTGGTTGGTGACGGCCTGGTCATCCTCGCCCGTCACAGGGAGGGTCAGGTCGGGAGCGTCCTTGGTCAGCTCGCCCCAGGTGACCGGGTCGCTGGCTTCGCCTGCCTCTACGGCCAGGGCCGGAGAGACCAGAGACAGCGCCAGCACCAGAACCAGGAGCAGGACGGATACTCTCTTTTTCATCTGTCTTCTACCTTCTTTCTCAAATTTCCTCGTCATTCTTCGCCCTTTCCCCCTGTGGCCAGCAGGAGGGAAGATTGAATATTCGACGTATATTTCAGTATAAAATCTCCCGCCGAAAAAGTCAATGCATTTCCTTTCCTCCCGAAATTCTTGCCGGTGGGCCGGCGCACCTTTCCGTTGACAGGGTTTTCTTCATCGACTACAATAGAGAGGTATGAAATACCAGCGGGCCCCCTCCTGCGGCCCCGCCAAGGAGTCTGGTTGTATGAAAAACAAACGCATTGTGGTCAAAGTGGGCACCTCCACCCTGGCCCACCCCACGGGTCTGCTGAATATTCGCCGGGTGGAAGAGCTGTGCAAGGTCCTCAGCGACCTGAAAAACGCCGGCCACGAGGTCATCTTGGTCTCCTCCGGGGCCATCGGCATGGGCGCGGGCAAGCTCTCTCTGCCCCACCGGCCCGAGGACACCCCCACCAAGCAGGCCGCCGCCGCAGTGGGCCAGTGCGAGCTGATGTATACCTATGACAAGGCCTTTGCCCAGTACAACCACACAGTGGCTCAGATCCTGCTCACCGCCGCCGACGTGGACCACCCGGACCGCTTTGCCAACTTTCACAACACCATGTGCCGGCTGCTGGACCTGAAGGCCCTGCCCGTCATCAACGAGAACGACACCGTGGCCACCGAGGAGATCAACATCGGCGACAACGACACCCTGGCCGCCCATGTGGCGGTGAGTATGCAGGCCGATCTGCTCATCCTCCTCTCCGACATCGACGGTCTGTACACCGCCGATCCCCACACCCATCCCGACGCCACCCTCATCGCCGAGATCCCCGCCCTGACCCAGCAGATCTGGGACCTGGCCGGCGGCTCGGCCTCCCATTTGGGCACCGGAGGCATGTCCACCAAGCTGCATGCCGCCGAAATCTGCACCAAGTACGGCTGCGACATGGTCATCGCCAACGGTGCCTCCCCCTCGGTACTCTATGACATCGCGGACGGCAAGCCCGTAGGCAGCCGCTTCCGCGGGAAGAAAGGATGATCCTGCCATGAACACGCCCACCTCGCCCGAGCAGATGTCCTGCTATCCCCCGCCCGCCTTTGACCTCCCCTTTTCCCCCGCCATGGAAGCGGACCCCAGCGACCTGACCTTAACCCGCCCCCTGCTGGAAGAGGCCCTGGCCGCCAAGCCCGCTCTGGCCGCCCTGTCCACCGAGGAGAAAAGGGCGGTCCTGCTGTCCATGGCCGACGCCCTGGAGGCCGACACCGAGGTCATCCTGGCCGCCAACGCCCTGGACCTGGAAGCCGCCCAGGACACCATCGCCCCGGTGATGCAGGACCGTCTGCGCCTGACCCCCGGCCGGGTGGCCGACATGGCCGCCGGGGTCCGGGCCGTGGCCCAGTTGCCCGACCCGGTGGGCCGGACCCTCTCGGCCCACACCCTGCCCAATGGCCTGCGGGTGAACAAGGTCTCTGTGCCCCTGGGGGTCATCGCCATCATCTACGAGTCCCGGCCCAACGTCACCTCGGACGCGGCCAGCCTCACCTTCCAGGCCGGCAGCGTGTGCGTGCTGCGGGGGGGCAAGGAGTCCATCCACTCCAACACCGCCATCGTGGCCGCCCTGCACAAGGCCCTCCAGGCCCATCACCTGCCCACCGCCCTGGTCAGCCTGGTGACCGACACCACCCGGGCCAGCGCCAACGAGCTCATGCGGGCGGTGGGGTACATCGACCTGCTCATCCCCCGGGGAGGCGCCTCCCTGATCCAGACCTGCGTGGACCAGGCCAAGGTCCCCTGCATCCAGACGGGCACCGGCATCTGCCACATCTACGTGGACGGCGACGCCGACTTGGACAAGGCCCTGTCGGTGGTGGACAACGCCAAAACCAGCCGCCCCTCGGTGTGCAACGCCGCCGAAGTCTGCCTGGTCCATCAGGACATCGCCCCCACCTTCCTGCCCGCCCTGTGGCACCGGCTGGTGGAACAGCGCCATGAAAACGGCCAGCCCCCAGTGGAGCTGCGCCTGGACCCGGCGGCCATGGCCGTGCTGGGCAAAGGCATCCCCGCCGGCTATGACGACTTTGACACGGAATTTCTGGACTATATCCTGGCCGTGCGGGTGGTCAGCAGCGTGGAGGAGGCCATCGACCACATCAACCGCCACTCCACCGGCCACAGCGAGGCCATCCTCACCCAGACCAGAGCCCACGCGGACCTCTTCACCCGCCTGGTAGACAGCGCCGCCGTCTACGTCAACGCCTCCACCCGCTTTACTGACGGTGGGCAGTTCGGCCTGGGCTGTGAGATGGGCATCTCTACCCAAAAGCTCCACGCCCGGGGCCCCATGGGGCTGGAAGAGCTCACCAGCTATAAGTACGTTATCTCTGGGGACGGGCAGACCCGATAACGTCCCCAAAGCCTCACAGCGAGAACCTTGCCTTCCCACGCAAACACCCCGGCCGATGGCCGGGGTGTTTTTTTCACAAGGGGATCTCTCTTTCCTATTTGGGCACAAAAAAGCCAGCGGCCGGTGTTTGGGGCCGCTGGCTCTTTGTATGTTTTTCCATCTCCTAAACCGGTCAGACGCGCAGGACACGGCCTTCTTTGCGGGGAGGCGGGGCGGGCAGGTCCCCCGCGGGGTAACCCAGGATGCAGTGGCCCACGCCGCCGCAGCCATCGGGAACCCCCCACTGGACCAGCAGGGCCTGGCCCTCCGGGCTGTCAAAGACCTCCCGGGCCCGGTGGATCCAGCAGGACCCCAGGCCCAGGGCATGGGCCGCGTTCATCATGTTCCCCAGGGCCAGGCTGCCGTCCTCCACCCAGGTGGAGCGGCTCTTGCGGGCCAGGACCACCACCACGGTGGGAGCCCCGTAAAAGGGATCGGCCTTGGTCCCCATCACCTGGGCGTTGAGCTGGGACAGGCGGGCAATGACGGCCGGGTCCTGGACCGCCACCAGATACACGCTCTGCTCCCCTCTGCCGCTGGGGGCATACAGGCCGGCCTCCAGAACCTGGGCCAGCTCCTCTTCCGAAATCTGCCGGGGCTGATAGGCCCGGACACTGCGGCGCTCTTTCATGGCGCGGATCACATCATTCATCTGCCGCTCTCCTTTACCAGATGCACCGGATGGTGCAGTTGAAGGTCTGCTCGCCCACGGTGGCAGTCACCGTGGCGCGGCCGGGCGCCACGGCCGTGACGGTCCCGTCGGCGGCTACCGTGGCCACGCCCTCGTCGCTGCTGGTCCAGGTAACTTCCCCAGCGGCGCCGTTGAGGGTGAGCTGCTTGGAGGCTCCCTCGCTGTCCAGGGTCATGTCGGTGGAGCTCAGGGAGGGGCCGGCGGGGGCGGTCTCCTGGTCCTCGCCGCCCTCTTCGGGCGCCTGGCCCTCTGCGTCTGCATCCCAGGTGCAGTTGACGGTGCACTCCGCCTTCTGCCCGTTCTCCATGGTGGCCGAGATCACTGCCGAGCCGGGGGCGACGGCGGTGACATTGCCGTTTTCATCCACTGTGGCCACGGCTTCGTCGCTGCTGGCCCAAGTCAGGGCGGCGGTGGCCCCTTCCGGGGCAAAGGTGGGTACCAGGGCAATGGTCGTGCCCGCCTCAGCCAAATCCAGGGTGGTTCGATCCAAGGTCACAGACTCTGCCGCCTGGGTGCTGCCGCTGAAGATGCCGTTCTGGAAGGCCGGCACCACCGTGCGCACCACGATAAAGGCGGCCGCCACCACGATGATCAGGGAGACCACCAGCAAAACCAGGTTGCCCCGACCGGATTTCTTCTTTTCTTTGCGGCCGCCCCGGCGCTCCTCCCGCCGGGCAGCCGTTTCACTCTGGGGCACAGCCTGCCGGGGCGGACGAACGGCGGCGGGGAGTTCCTCCTCCGCCCAGCCCTTCTCCGTCTGGGCCGCAAGCTCCTCTTCGATGGCCTGGCTGGGGATGACCTGGGTGGGCGCCGTGTCCACAGCGTCTGCCGGCACTTCCTCCTGCCCATCGGCCTGGACCTCTTCCGTCGGGGAAAGGGGATCGAGGGCAATGGTGGGCTCGTCCACCACCGGCACACTCTCCTGGGCCGGAACTTCCTGGGCGGGCTCCGCCGGCGCCTCTTGGCCCTCCGGCTCCTGCTGCAGCTGGACCTCTTCCACCGGGGCGGCGGGCTTTTCGATCTGCTCGGCATCCAGGCTGGGCACGGGGCTCTCCGCCAGCAGATCCCGGATCTCGCTGAGCAGCGCGTCCAGGTCCTCCTCGGTGGCCGCGGCCGGCTCTGCCGGGGCGGCCTCCTGCTGGGGTTCGGTGGGAGGGACAGGCTGAGCCTCCTGGCCCACCTGAACCTCAGGTACCTGCTCCTGGGTCATCGGCGGAATGGTGGTGATCTCCGGCACATCGGCCGCATCCTGCAGGTCCTTTACGCTGTCCCACACCGTCTCCTCTGGCTCCGGGGCCGTCTTGGCCTCCTCTTCCGGCGCCGTCGGGATGGGGGGAATGAAAATCATGGTCTGGCTCATCCCCTCCTGGCCGGCCTGGGCCGGGTCGGCAGGGGCTGGGTCGGCGGTCTCCTCGCTGTAGCCGAAAGTCTCGGGTACGGTGACCTCTTCAAAGACGGGGCCGGTCTCCACCGGGGTCTCCTGGGAGGGTACCCCATCCACCACGGGCAGCTCCACCGGGGCGGCGTCCGCCTGCTCCTGGGCCGGGGTGGTCTCCAGAGCGTTCAGGGCGGCCTCCCGGGCCAGACGGTCCCGCTCCCGCTTCCGGGCGGCGGCTCTGGCCTCCCGCTCGGCCAGGCTTGCCGCTCTCTCTTCGGGGGTCATCTCGCTGGTCTTCTTCCGGTGGCCGTGGCGGCGGGTGGTCAAGAGGGGGTCCTTGGCGGCAGTCTCTTTGGCGCTGTGGCCCTTGCTGCTGTGGTCGCGGGACCCATGGTCCTTGGCCGGATGCTCCCGCTGGTCCTTGCTGGTGTCGGCACTCCGGCCGGCACTCTCCTCCCGGGCCGGGCGCTCCCGGCGGGTTCGTTCGGTGTGCTCCGAATCCCGGCGGCTGTCCTTGCTTCCTTTCTTCTTCTCGCTGTCGCCGCCGAACAGGCTAGAAAACAACGCCTGCTTCTTCTTTTTCTTTGCGGCCTGTCTCCGCTCTTCCTCCTGACGGCCGGCATCACAGAAGGGACAGTATTTATACGTCACAGAGTAGTACTCCCCGCAGTGAGGGCAGCGTACCGTCTGGCTTCTCAAGGTATTGTTCGAGGTTCCCATTTCTGATCTCCTCCTTCACGGGTTCTTTTCTTGCGGATCTTTCCCAGGTTGTGTACCGTTTTGTAAGAATTCGTCACAATTCAATGTATTGTACCACAGGTTCGCAAATACCGTCAACCACCTGGGCCAGGAAAGCACCCCCTTGACCGCAGGAAATATTTTTAGTATAGTGAGGAAAATCCCCTTCGGGCCCCCACAGGAGGACTCGCCCGGGAAAGGAACGGTCTCATGTCTCACACGCCCTCCCCGCGGCGCGCTTCCGTCTGCCAGTTTTTCCAGCGGTATTTCCTTTGCTTTGTGTTCTACTCCATCTTTGGCTGGTGCTATGAGGTCTTTCTGGAGGTGGTGGTCTACCGCTGGGGCTTCTCCAACCGGGGCGTCCTCTTCGGCCCCTACTGCCCGGTCTACGGGGTGGGCGCCCTGCTCTTCCTGCTGCTGTTCTACCGGCTTCTGCGGGGAAAGCCCTGGAAGCAGCGGCTGGTCCTGGTGCCCGTCCTCTTTGTGGGCTGCGCGGTGTCGGCCACCCTGGTGGAGCTGGGGGCCTCTTACCTGTGTGAGTGGCTCACCGGCACCTGGCCCTGGCAGACCTATGTCAACTACCAGTGGAACTTCCAAGGGCGCATTGCCCTCTCCCCCTCCCTGCGCTTCGGCCTGGGGGGCGTGATCTTCCTATATGTCATTCAGCCTTTGCTGGACCGGGTTTTGGGCGCCATGAGACCCAAGGTCCGCGCCCGGCTGGCCCTGGCATTGGCCCTGGTGATGGGGTGCGATTTGATCGTCTTTCTCCTGCGCTCTCTGACAATCTGATATCCCCCACGAAAAAACTTCCGTATGCCCTCTTGACAGAGGGTATACTTCTGGGTATACTGTGTATACCGTACATGCACAGAATAGGTGGTTTCATGAACATACTGATCAGTAACGCCAACAACAAACCCATCTACGAGCAGATTTTCACCCAGATCCGCGACCAGATTCTCTCCGGCGCTCTGGCCCCGGGGGAACCTCTGCCCTCCATCCGCACCCTGGCCAAGGACCTGCGGGTGAGCGTCATCACCACCAAGCGGGCCTATGAGGAGCTGGAGACGGCAGGGTATATATACACCGTTCCCGCCAAAGGCTCCTACGTAGCCGAAAAGAACACTCAGCTGGTCCGGGAGGCCTACCTGACCCAGATTGAGGAACACATGACCCAGATCCTTCCCCTGGCCGACAGCTGCGGCCTGGGTGAGGAAGAGCTGGTGGAGATGCTGCGCCTGCTCTACCAAGACACGCACGGAAGGGAGAATCACAATGAATGCCATTGAATGTCGTGACTTGACCAAATATTACCAGGGTTTTACGCTGGACCACATCACCTTTTCCCTGCCCAGCGGCTCTATTTTGGGGCTGGTGGGGGAAAACGGGGCGGGAAAATCCACCACCCTGAATTTGCTGATGAACGCCCTTCCCCGGGACGGGGGCACCGTCTGTCTGTTGGGCACCGACAACCAGAGCCCGGAATTTCTGCAAACCAAGCAGGACATCGGCGTGGTGCTGGACGAAGCCTGCCTGCCCGAGGCTGTCACCCCCATGGAGCTGGGGCGGATCATGTCCATGACCTATACCCGGTGGGATGAGGAACGCTACCAAACCTATCTAAAACGGTTTGCGCTGCCCCGCACCAAGTCGTTCAAGGAGCTCTCCCGGGGTATGCGGATGAAGCTGGCCATTGCCGCGGCTCTGTCCCACCACGCCAAGCTCCTGCTGCTGGACGAGGCCACCAGCGGCCTGGATCCCATGGTCCGCGAAGAAGTGCTGGACGCATTCAACGAGTTTACCAGAGAGGAAGACCATACGGTGGTCTTCTCCTCCCACATCGTCAGCGATCTGGAAAAAATCTGCGACTACATTGCGTTTCTCCATCGGGGGAAACTGGTCCTGTTTGCGGAGAAAGACCAGCTGCTGGAGGAATACGCCGTAGTAAAGCTCTCTCCCCAGCAGCTGGCGGAGCTGGACGCCGCCGCCATCGTGGGAAAGAAGGAAGGGCCTTACGGCGCCGAAGCCCTGGTGCGGCGGAAACAGATCCCCCCCCAGTTTGTGGCAGAACACACCAATCTAGAGGATGTCATTCTCTTTTTCGCCAGACAGAAAGAGCGGGGGTAAGGGGCCCCCGCCAGTCCCCCATTCCACGCCCCTCGGTTTGAAAGGAGGCCTCTCTATGACCGCCCTGCTGTATCGGACCTTTGCCATCAATGTGGGAAGTACCATGCCCTCCTTTGTGGTGGTCCTGCTCTTCTGTTTTCCTCTCCCGTTTCCCTGGCTGGATTACCTTTCCATCTACACCATCCTTTTGGCCACCCTGCCCACTGTCTTCCTCCTCCAGCGGGACCGCAAGGACAGGTGGTATGAGCTGGCCCCCACCCTTCCCATTTCGCCTCAGGCCGTGGTGGGTGAAAAATATCTGCTGACAGGGGGGTATGTCTGTCTGCTCCCCCTTCTCATCGCAAATGGACAGCAGTTCTTTTCTGCCCACCTTGCCCCTCCTCCCATGGGCAGAACCCTCCTGGCCATCGCCCTGCTGCTGGTGTTTTCCGCCTGTTTCCTCTTCTTGGTGTTTTGGTTGGGACCGCGGCGCCTTGTGCTGCCCTATCTGCTGTTGTTGGTCCTCTTTTTGGCCTTGGACATGGGCTGCGGCGTTCTGACAGGGCATCCTTTGACCTTCCAACCCGTTCCTCCCCTTCCGTTCCTGGCAGGTGCCGTGCTGTTGTTCCTGCTCTCTTACCGGGCCGCAGTGGGACGATACATCCACCGCACCTGGTAGTTTTGCAGCACACCCTAAGAAAGGAGCCTTGCTATGAAAGCCTTGCTATACAAAGATTTCTGCCTGGTAAGAAAGCAGATGCGCCTTTTCCTGCTGGTCTTCCTGGTCCTGCTTTTGTTCCCTTTGCGGTTTTTCTTTGGTGGAATCGATCTGTGCCTGGCCCCCATTCTGGGCCTCACCATCCCCTTCCTGCTCACATCTTATGACCAGCAGTCCAAATGGAGTCAATACACCCGCATGCTCCCCTACTCCCTCCGGGACCTGGTCCTCAGCCGCTGCCTGATCTGCTGGGGCGTCACCCTGCTGGCCTCAGTGCTCAGCCTGGGCTCCTGTCTTCTCTTTGCCCCGGACCACCAGCTTTCCCGGGATACCCTGATGGCCCTGGCCTGGCTGACCGCATTCGTGCTGGTGATCCAGGCCGTATCCCTCCCCCTTCTCTTTCGGATCGGCGTCATCCATGGACAGGTTGTGGCCATTGCGGTGCTGTTGGTGATCCTGCTTGTGGTGTTTAATCTGCTGTGTTGGATGAACTTCAGTAACCCTTGGGCTGCACTCCCCGCCTTTCTGGACGCCATGATTTCCACCGCCCCCGCGGCCCTTCTGATCGCGCTTGCAATGAATATCATCGCCGTGCCTGTGGCCATCCAGCAGTACGCCAGGCGGATCGGATGATGGGACGGTTTTCTCCTGATCTCCCTTGCTGAAACCTGCCGGTGAGCCTTCCACCCTGTCCCGGGATTTTTCGCGGGAAAAGCCCTTGACAACGGTCTGCTTTTGGTGTAACGTAGAGAAAACAATCAAACAAACCCAAAGACGATGAAGAGAAGAGTATCCGGGAAGATACGCCACAGAGAGCCCCTTTTGGTGGAACGGGGCGCGGAAGGTCCCGGGGAAGATGGTCTCGGAGTTGCGCACCGAGCGGACGCGGTCCGTTAGGCTGCGACGGGTGCGCCCGTCATCGCGCCGGGGTGTGTTGGCACCCTCTAAGGCCGGTCCCGCGAGGGGCTGCGCGAACCAAGGTGGTACCACGGCTGATGCAGTCGTCCTTGACGAATTCGTCGAGGACGACTTTTTTTGTTTGCCACGGCCGGGGAGGGCGTACCGCCCCCACACCATAGAGAAAAGAGGAGATGCCCGTGCAAGAACCCATCATTCAGATCACCGATCTGAACAAAACCTTCGGCGCCGGTCCCACGGCGGTCCACGCCCTGGAGCAGATCAATTTGTCCATCTATCCCGGGGAGATTTTCGGCATCATCGGCCTGTCCGGGGCTGGCAAGTCCACCCTGGTGCGGTGCATGAACCTGCTGGAGCGCCCCACCTCCGGCTCGGTCATGGTGGACGGCAAAGAGATGACCAAGCTGCCCGACAAGGAACTGCGGAAAGCCCGGAAGGACATCAGCATGATCTTCCAGAGCTTCAACCTGCTCATGCAGCGCACCGCCCTGGACAACATCTGTTTCCCCTTGGAACTCATCGGCACCAAGCGGGCCGCCGCCGTCCAGCGAGCCCAGGAGCTGCTGGACCTGGTGGGCCTGGGCAGCCGGGCCAACGCCTATCCCGCCCAGCTCTCCGGCGGCCAGAAGCAGCGGGTGGCCATCGCCCGGGCCCTGGCCACGAGCCCCAAGGTCCTGCTGTGCGACGAGGCCACCTCTGCCCTGGACCCCACCACCACCCTGTCCATCCTGGAACTGCTGAAAGAGCTCAACCAGAAGCTGGGGGTCACCGTGGTGGTCATCACCCACCAGATGAACGTCATCGAGGAGATCTGCCACCGGGTGGCCATCCTGGACCACGGCGTGGTGGCCGAGCAGGGCACCGTGGAGGATATCTTCTCCCACCCCCAGACCGACATCGGCCGCCAGCTGGTCTACCCCAACGGGGTGCAGATCGACCGGCTGCCCGCCTCCCGGGTCATCCGCATCGCCTTCAACGGCGGCTCCTCCTATGAGCCCCTCATCGCCTCTCTGGCCATCGACTGCGGCGTGAAGGTGAACATTCTGGGGGCGGACACCCGAAACATCGAGGGCAAGGCCTTCGGCACCATGCTGCTGGGCCTGCCGGAAAACGAAGCCGAGGCCATGAAGGCCATGGCCTACATCCAGGGCCAGCCGGACATTACCGTAGAGGAGGTGAACGGCCATGTTTGAGACCATCGCCGCTTTCTGGGCCGAATACGGGGAACTCTTGCTGGAAGGCACCCGAGACACCATGATCATGGTGGTCATCTCCACCGTTTTCGCCTACATCATCGGCCTGCCCCTGGGGGTCCTGCTGAGCATCAGCCAGCCCCACGGCATCTGGCCCCACAAGTGGTTCAACCGCATCCTGGGCTGGATCATCAACGTGGGCCGGTCCCTCCCCTTCATCATCCTGATGGTGGCCATCATGCCCTTTACCAAGGTCATCGTGGGCACCAAAATGGGGGTCCCCGGGGCCATCGTGCCCCTGGTGGTCTCCGCCGCCCCCTTCATCGCCCGGATGGTGGAGACCTCCCTGGCAGAAGTGGATGCCGGGGTGGTGGAGGCCGCCCAGTCCATGGGAGCCTCCCGGGCCCAAATCGTCTGGAAGGTCTACCTGCCCGAGGCCGTCCCCTCCCTGATCCTGGGGGCGTCCATCTCCATCATCACCCTCATCGGCTACACCGCCATCGCCGGGGCCGTGGGCGCCGGCGGCCTGGGCGACCTGGCTGTGCGCTATGGCTACCAGCGCAACATCATGTCCGTCATGTGGGTCACGGTGATCTTCCTCATCGTCCTGGTCCAGGTCATCCAATCCCTGTTCAGTTGGCTGTCCGCCAAGTCGGACAAGCGTCTGAGATAAACCCATCATTATTTTAAGGAGGAACTCAACCCATGAAGAAGCTTCTTGCACTCACCATGGCCCTGGTCCTGTGCCTGGGGCTGGCTGCCTGCGGCGGTGAAACCACCACCGAGGAGACCACCGACACCCAGGAGACCACCGGCGAGACCGTCACCCTGAAGGTGGGCGCCACCCCCGCTCCCCACCAGGAAATCCTGGAGCAGGTGGTGGATATCCTGGCTGAGCAAGGCATCACCCTGGAGATCGTCCCCTACAACGACTACGTTGCCCCCAACACCGCCGTGGAGGAAGGGGTAGACGACGCCAACTTCTTCCAGCACATCACCTACATGGATAACTTCAACGCCGAGCGCGGCACCCACCTGGTCAACGCCGGCGCCATCCACTATGAGCCCATGGGCATCTATGCCGGCAAGAGCGACTCCCTGGAGAACATCCCCGACGGGGCCGTCATTGCCATCCCCAACGACGCCACCAACGAGGGCCGCGCCCTGCTGCTGCTGCAAGACCTGGGCCTGCTGACCCTGAAGGAGGATGCCGGCCTGGAGGCCACCCCCAAGGACATCGCCGAGAACCCCCACAACCTCCAGTTCAAAGAGCTGGAAGCCGCCATGCTGCCCCAGACCATCGATGAGGTGGACTTCTCCATCATCAACTCCAACTACGCTCTGGACGCCGGCCTGAACCCCACCACCGACGCCCTGGCCATGGAGGACGCCGAGTCTGATGCCGCCCAGGCCTATGCCAACATCATCGCCGTCAAGGAGGGCAACGAGAACAACGAGGCCATCAAGGCCCTGGTTGCCGCCCTGCAGTCCGACGAGATCCGGGAGTTCATCGAGACCACCTACAATGGGTCCGTGGTCCCCATGTTCTGAGAAAAGGCATCCAGCTCTGTCAACTTTTTCCACACAATTTCCACAAAAAAGGAGGGAGAAGCTCCGCTTCTCCCTCCTTTTGTTACTTTCGACCATTGACAGATTGTTTCTTTCTGCTAAAGTATAGTTTTGCTTGTCTATTTTGAATGATTTTAGAGAGAAGGAGAGAGTTTGCTATGGCACAAAACACCCCATCCCATCCCCCCACGGAAAACAAAATGGGCGTCCAGCCGGTGGGACGGCTGCTGGCCGGCATGGCCATCCCCATGATGATCTCCATGCTGGTGCAGGCCCTGTACAACATCGTCGACAGCATCTTCGTCTCCCGGCTCAGTGAGAACGCCCTGACCGCTGTCTCCCTGGCCTTCCCCCTGCAGAACCTGATGATCGCCGTGTGCGCCGGCACCGCCGTGGGCATGAACGCCCTGCTCTCCCGGTCCCTGGGGGCCAAGGAGCAGGAGAAGGCCGACCTGGCCGCCAACACCGGCATCTTCCTGGCCCTATGTTCCTTCGTGGTCTTCTGTGTGCTGGGCATCTTCTTCTCCCACACCTTCTTCCTGCTGCAGACCGACGTAGAGGAGATCGTCACCGCCGGCACCGCCTACGGCCAGATCTGCCTGGGCTGCTCCATCGGCCTGTTCTGCCAGTTCACCTTTGAGCGGCTGCTCCAGTCCACCGGCCGCACCCACCTGGCCATGTGCACCCAGATCATCGGCGCAGTGATCAACATCATCCTGGACCCCATTCTCATCTTCGGCCTGCTGGGAGCCCCCCGCCTGGGCGTGACTGGGGCGGCGGTGGCCACGGTCACCGGCCAGTGCATCGCCGCAGTGGTGGCCCTGATCATGAACCTCAAGCGCAACCCGGAGATCCACCTGTCCCTGAAAAAGATTCGCTGGCACGGGGCCATGGTGAAGAACATCTACCGCATCGGCCTGCCCTCCATCGTCATGCAGTGCATCGGCTCGATCATGGTCTTTGGGGTCAACCGCATCCTCATCTCCTTCACCACCACCGCCACCGCCGTCTTCGGGGCCTATTTCAAGCTGCAGAGCTTCATCTTCATGCCCGTCTTCGGCTTGAACAACGGCATGGTGCCCATCGTGGCCTACAACTACGGGGCCAAAAAACCCGACCGGGTCAAGCGGACCATCAAACTGGCCATCCTCTCGGCCATCGGCATCATGGCCGTGGGCCTGGCAGTCTTTGAGCTGTTCCCTGGCCCCCTGCTCTCCCTCTTTGACGCCTCGGAAAACATGCTGGCCATCGGCACCCCCGCCCTGCGCATCATCGCGCTGTCCTTCGTGCTGGCGGGCTTCTGCATCATCTCCGTGTCCGTCTGCCAAGCCATTGGCAACCCCTTCTACAGCCTCATCGTCTCGGTCTGCCGCCAGCTGGTGGTGCTGCTGCCGGTGGCGTGGCTGCTGGCTCAGACAGGGAACTTGACTTTGGTGTGGCTGGCCTTCCCCATCTCCGAGCTTATGTCCCTGACCCTCAGCGCCATTTTCCTGCGCCGCACCCTGCGGGCCGCTGAGGCGGCCATGGGCCAGGACAAGGCCACCACCTGACCAGCTGCCCACTCACACAATTGTCTCTACAAAAAACCGGAACCCGGTGTCCTCTTCCTTCCAGAGAGGGCACCGGGTTTCTGCGTTCAAGAGTTTTGCGGCATCTGCGCCATCTGTGTCTCCGTTTGGTCGGCGGTCTGTTCTGGCGCTCGGTCCCGAAGCTGCCGCAGGACGGGCACCAGCATCCCCACGGCCACCAGGATGGTGATGACATCCGCCACCGGGGCAGAGTACAGGGGCCCCAGCACCCCGGGGGAGGCCAGCCGGGGGAAGAGTAGGATCATGGGCACACACAGGACAAAGTCCCGCAGCAGGGAGAGGACCATCGCCTGGACGGGCTTGCCCAGGGACTGCAGGAAGATGCTGGCCGCCTTGTGCAGGCAGCACAGGAGCATGGTGGACAGGTAGATGCGGAAAGCAAGGGTGGCAAACTGGTTATATAGATCGCTCTCGCTGCCAAAGAGGGAGATGATCTGGACGGGAAAGAGCTGGAAGGCCAGGGTGGCCACGGCTCCGATGACCGCCTCAGCCAGCATCATGGTCTTGAAGAGCTTGCGCACCCGCTTGCCGTTGCCCGCCCCGTAGTTGTAGCCCACAATGGGCTGACAGCCGGCGGCAATGCCCACCACGAAGGCGATGACGATCTGGAATACCTTCATGACGATGCCCACCACCGTCATGGGGATGTCCGCCCCGTACTCAGACTGGGCACCGTACTGGACCAGGGTGGTGTTCATCACCCCCATGATGATGACGATGGACACCTGGGTGAGCAGGCTGCTGATGCCCAGGGGCAGGAAACGGGTGAGCAGGACCTTTCGCGGCCGGAAGCTGTCCCTGCACAGGCGGAAGGACCGGCCCCGGCGCAGATAGCCCAGAGCCAGCACTGCAGAGACCACCTGGCCGAGGATGGTAGCCCAGGCCGCCCCCGCCACCCCCCAGTGGAGGACAAAGATGGCGATGGGGTCCAGAACGATGTTGATGACGCACCCGACCAGGGTGGAGCCCATGGCGAACTTGGGGCTGCCGTCGGCCCGGATGACGGAGTTGAGACCGTTGGTGAGGACGAAGAAGGGGATGCCGATGAGGATGACGTTAAAATAATCCACGGCGTAGGCCAGGTTGTTCTCCGTGGCCCCGAAGGCGGCCAGGATGCCATCCCGGCCCAGGGCGAAGACGGCCACCAGCACGGCGCTGCATCCCAGCAGCAGGACCAGGGCATTGCCCACGCTGCGGTGGGCGCTCTGGGCATCCCCCTGCCCCTGGCAGAGGCTGAGGTAGGCCGCGCACCCGTCGCCGATCATCAGGGCCAGGGCCAGGGCAATGATGGTGATGGGAAAGACCACGTTGGTGGCCCCGTTGCCCAGGTAGCCCACCCCCCAGCCGAAGAAGATCTGGTCGACGATGTTATACAGGGACGAGACCAGCAGGGACAGGGTGCAGGGCACAGCAAACTTCACCATCAGCCCCCCAAGGGGTGCTTCGGCTAGGTAGCGGTTGGATCGTTGTTCCATAGCAAAAACCTCCTGAAAACGAAAAAGGCGGTAACCTGAGGGGAGGGGCGTGGCTCTCACACTCAGGTTACCGCCAATGAAATTCTGGCGTTATTATAACAGAATTTTTTTCGTTGCTGTAATAGTAGAGTTCTTACAAACCTTCACCGCCCGAGGGGCCCTGTCCTATGCGTCCTGCTAAATGTTTTCCTCCACCAGAACGAGGGCCAGGGGCCGGCCGGTGTCGTCCCGCTCCAGGCGATAGCAGTCGGTGTGATTGTTGCCTTGGAAATAGAACCAGGTGCCATCGCTGACCAGGCTGGCGTTGGCAGATCGCTCCAAGAGCGGCACCCTCTCCCCAGTGGCCAGATTGACCGCTTCAAAGGTGTGCTGGTTCAAGGTGACCCCATTTTCCGTGGTGACCTGCTTGTCGCTTTGATAGTACAGCCAGCCGTCAAAATAGGCCTGGTAAACACACCAAATCTCCTCAACAGGCGCCTCCTTGGGAACCGGCAGATTCTCTGTCTCGGTGAGCAAAATGTAGTCTGTGGGATAGTGCAGATCATAGCCGTCCTCGTCAAACCGTCCCTGCTGGCGGTACCCCACCACCAGACCACCGGGAATGGCATACACACTGCCCATGGTGTCCGGCGGAAGGATGGACTGGCCGTTCTCCTGCACGTCGGTCCAGTAGAAGTCGTTCATCTCCACATCTTGTTCCCAGCCGGGATAGGTGAATCCCTCGGGATATTCCATCCTCACTTCCTGGACCTCCCGCGTCCCAATGGAAACGACAGTGGTGTCGTAGTCCGCATCGGTTTTTTGCCGCTGGGAGAGGACCTCTCCAGTCCGGCTGTCCACGGTAATGGCATAGCTGGTCATCCCGTCGGAGGCCCGATAGGTGAAGGACACCGTATCCTCCGCTACCTGGTCCATAAACAGGGCCACGCCGTAGTCCATCACCGGCTCTTCCCCGTTCAGCAGGCTGCCGATCAGACCACTCAGTTCGCTCTCCGGCATCTGCTGGCCCTCCACGGTGTCAGGGGCGGTGTAGAGGACCGTCTCTTCACCAGTGGCCAGGTCCTGCCGCCGCAGCTGGTTGGTACCCATGTCCAAATAGTACAATCCATGGCTGTTGACCCCCCAAGAGGGGAAAAGCACATCCATCGGATGTTCCTCGGCAGAGACCAGCAGCTCCTTGCCCTGGCCGGGCACATAGCGCACGATGCCCTGGGGCACCCGGGTCTCCGTCATGGCAAAGCCGCTGCCGGCGTAGACGTAATACGCCCCGTCCTGGATAATCCCTTCCGTATCCCCCACGCCCTCCGAGGGGAAGAGCACCGGAATCAGGCTGCAGAACCAGAAAAGCACGATGAGCCCCACCACGATGCCCAAAATGGCCAAACGGCGGCGCCAGGTCTTTCGCTTGACCTCGGCCGATTCCAGCACCAGGTTATCGTCCAGCATATCCAGCATCTCATAAAACTTCTCGCCGCGCATCACACCAACCCCCTTTCCTCCAGGTAGCGCCGCAGCCGCTGGCGGGTCCGGAAAAGCTGGGATTTGATCTTGCTCTCGCTGCTGCGGAAGGTGACGGCCAGTTCCCCAAGGGAGTCCCCCCAGAAATAGCGCCGCAGGAACATCTGCCGCTCGGCGGGCTTGGCCTTCCGGCGGAGAAACTCGTTGATGGCCTCCATGAGCTCCCGCTGGGCCACCTCGTCCTCCACGGAGTCCTCGCTGGGCAGGACCTCCGCCAGCTCGTCCAGGAGCAGATAGAAGCGGCCGTCCCGCTTTTGGGCCTGGTTGTGTTCCAGCCGCTTCAGGGCAATGTTCCGGGTGGTTTTGGCCAAATAGGGCAGCAGGCTCTGGGGGGCCGACTGGGGCACCGCGTTCCACACGGCCAGATAGGCGTCGTTGACGCACTCCTCCGCGTCGTGGTGGTCGGCCAGAATGTTGTAGGCCACGGTGTAGCAGTAGTTCCCGTATTTCTCCGCCATGGCGGTCAGGGCCTGCTGCTGGCGGGCCTGGCACAGGGCCAGGATCTCCTGGTCTTTCCATACCATCCCTGGCACGCTCCTTTCCCCTCCCATTCCGGGGTCGTTTCAACCTTATAGACCGATTCTTCTTCGTTCCGGTTGCGCAAAAAGAAGATTTTTTGTGGAAAGAAAGGACCTGCTGCAAAACAGTTCCTTGTCTGCTCACCGGCAAAGACAGACAGAGCTGTCAACGGCGGGCACAGTCCGTTCCCTTGACCGTTGACTGACTCGGCTGGCCTTATCATCTATTCGTCATCCAAAAAGAAAATTTCATCCACATGAAGTTTTAGCAATTTCGCAATTTTCATCGCAAGTTCCAGAGTAGGGTTGTACTTATCATTTTCGATGGCAATAATCGTTTGGCGGCTTACACCCAATTCCTTTGCCAAATCTTCTTGACGCAATCCGATTTGTTTTCTTAACTGTTTTACGATATTCCTCATGATGACTTACGCTCTTCCCAGAAAATAAGTTCCAATCGACAAAATGAGTACAACGAGGATAATCGCAGATAGTACTGTCCGTAAAAACCGATTGGGTTCCCGATATTCTTCCTCTCCGGCAACCATTTTTTGTTTCATCGCAATCTGAAAAAATCCTTGGACAGATATTGCAAGGCATAAAATCAGCGACGGCAACGGGTTATATTCCACATCATACATCAGTGCTTGCCAACAGTTGAATAGTGTCCATATGCTTAATGCCAGCAACGCAGCTTTATAGCCCCATTCCTCTGAATGAAGTTGAATGCTTCTGTCCAGTTCATCCATTTTCTTCATATCAGTTCCCTCCCCGCAGTTTATTGACTCGGTTTTTTAATGTTAAAACTTCTTTACATTTTTATTGTACTACAAAGCAGGAAAATGTCAAGAACGCTTAACATTTTGTATGCCGCAGTATGGCGTTTGCATCATTCCCCCGAACAAAGCGCTGCCGGGAACCGCCATCATGGCAGTTCCCGGCAGCGCTTTGCGGGTTTCATTTCCTTCTTGGCCAAACAGGCACAGATCACTCGTCCAGCTTGAGCACCGCCATAAAGGCTTCCGTGGGCAGCTGGACGGTGCCCAGGGTGCGCATTTTCTTCTTGCCTTCCTTCTGCTTTTCCAGCAGCTTCTTTTTCCGGCTAATGTCGCCGCCGTAGCACTTGGCCAGCACGTCCTTGCGCATGGCCTTGACGGTCTCCCGGGCGATGATCTTGCCGCCGATGGCCGCCTGGACGGGGACCTCGAAGAGCTGACGGGGGATGTTCTCCTTGAGCTTTTCGCAGATCTTCCGGGCCCGGCCGTAGGCCTTCTCCCGGTGGACGATGAAGGACAGGGCGTCCACCTGCTCGCCGTTGAGCAGCAGGTCCACCTTCACCAGGTCGGAGGGACGGTAGTCCAAAAACTCATAGTCCAGGGAGGCGTAGCCCTTGGTGCGGGCCTTCAGGGCGTCGAAGAAGTCGTAGATGATCTCGTTGAGGGGCATGTGGTAGTGGATCTCCACCAGGTTGGTGTCCAGGTACTGCATGTCCTTGAACTCCCCCCGGCGCTCCTGGCACATGGGCATGATGTTGCCCACGTAGTCCGGGGGAGAGATGATGGAGACCTTCACGAAGGGCTCCCGCTGCTCGGCAATCACCGAGGGGTCGGGGTAGTTGTGGGGGTTGTCCACCCGCACCTCAGTGCCGTCGGTCTTGGTGACCTCGTAGATGACGTTGGGCAGGGTGGTGATGAGGTCTAAGTCAAACTCCCGCTCCAGGCGCTCCTGGATGATCTCCATGTGGAGCATGCCCAAAAAGCCGCAGCGGAAGCCAAAGCCCAGGGCAGCGGAGGTCTCGGGCTCGAAGGACAGGGAGGCGTCGTTGAGCTGGAGCTTTTCCAGGGCATCCCGCAGGTCGGGGTATTTGGAGCCGTCCTCGGTGTAGATGCCACAGTAGACCATGCTCCGGGCGGGACGGTAGCCGGGCAGGGGCTCGGCGGCGGGGTTGGCCACGGTGGTGATGGTATCGCCCACCTGGGTGTCCTTCACGTTTTTAATCGAGGCGGTCAGGTACCCTACCTCCCCGGCGGACAGGCTCTTGCAGGGCTCCAGCTTGGTGGGCAGCAGGTGGCCGATCTCCACCAGGCCGTACTCCGCCCCGGAGGCCATCATCTTCACCGTCTGGTCCAGGGTGAGGGTGCCCTCCATCACCCGGAAGTAGACCACCACACCCCGGTAGGCGTCGTACTGGCTGTCGAAGATCAGGGCCTTGAAGGGGGCCTTGGGGTCTCCCTGGGGGGCGGGGACGTGGTGGACCACGTCCTCCAGCACTGCCTGGATGTTCACCCCCATTTTGGCGGAGATCTCAGGGGCGTCGGCGGCCTCCAGGCCGATGACGTTTTCCACTTCCTCCTTGGCCAGCTGGGGGTTGGCGGCGGGCAGGTCGATCTTGTTGATCACCGGGCGGATCTCCAGGTCGTGCTCGATGGCCAGGTAGGTGTTGGCCAGGGTCTGGGCCTCCACCCCCTGGGAAGCGTCCACCACCAGGATGGCCCCCTCGCAGGCGGCCAGGGAGCGGGAGACCTCGTAGTTGAAGTCCACGTGGCCCGGGGTGTCGATGAGGTTGAGGGTATAGGTCTCCCCGTCCAGGGCATCATACTGGATGGTCACGGCCCGGGCCTTGATGGTAATGCCCCGCTCCCGCTCCAAGTCCATATTGTCCAGCAGCTGGTTCTCCATCTCCCGCTCGGGCACCGCATGGCACAGCTCTAGCAGCCGGTCGGCCAACGTGGATTTTCCATGGTCGATGTGAGCGATGATGGAAAAGTTTCGAATCTTACTTTGGTCTGTCATATTTCTTTGTCCTCCTCATGGAAAATCCACCTCGGCGCAGGTGCACCGTGCAAGCGGTTTGCCCCAGGCAAACCCTTGGCGGAGCCGAATTCACTTCGGCGGAGCTGAAAGCAAATAAAAGGAGTCCCCGGGCAGGCATTAGGGGGCGGTCTCCCCCTTGCCCCCCTGGGGGCCTTTCTCCCGCTGGCTGGGCGGCTTCTTTTCCTCCGCCAAGGCCTGCTTCAGCTGGCCGGCCAGGCAGTGGAACAGGGGTCTGCTGTCCGGTTCCCGGCGGCACAGCTCCAGGCACAGCTGGGTCAGCAGGTCCGCCGTAGACGAGAGCACCGCAGGGTCCGTCCCCTGGGCATCCGTTCCCTCCCAGCCTGGGCCTCGCTCCCGCTGGCGGCCCAGCAGATAGTCCGCCGAGACCCGATAGTAATCACAGGCCCGGACCACAAAGGCCAGCCCCGGCTCCCGGATGCCATTTTCATAGTGGGACAACAGCGCCTGAGAGACCGCCAGGTCCTGGGCCGCCTGCCGCTGGCTGACCCCCTTCTCATGGCGCAGCTGGGACAGCGTCCGGGCAAATCTCACATCCATGCCACCCCTCCTGCTTCTCTTTTTCCGCCCCATGGGCTTTAACAGTTCGTATTATTATACCTTGTGAAATACCCTCTGTAAAGGCCCTGCCGAGAAGAATTTTCTCCTGGCAGAACCCGGGAAATCCGGGGAATTTTGTCCCCCTCGCCCCCCTTCCCCGGCAAAGGCCCAAAGGCGGCAAAAAGCCCGTTTTTCAACCCCTTGACGGATGGGACATCCCTTCGTATCATCTTTCTGTAACCAGTTTGTTACCCTTTTGTTTTCTCTATGCAACCCAATGGAAAGGAGCGACACGTTGGACTATCTTGCAAACCAGAATTCAGAGGACCAGCGGGACCGCCAGAGGCCGGCGCCCTGTTCCATCCCCACAGAGTTTTCCCCCCGCCTGACCCCGGCCAGGGAAGGCTGGCCCCGCCGCCGCCGGCGGGTGGCGGCGGGGATTTTGCTGGGACTGACGGGGCTGTCGGCAGCAGGGGCACTTTTGGTCTCCACCTGCACCCTGTGCTACGCGGTCTCCACCGACGGCGCCCCTCCCCTGGCCTTTGTGCAGGGGACGGACACCGTGCAGAGGGCCGTGAGCCAGGTGGAGGATCAGGTCTCTCAGATCCTCCAGGCCGACTACGACTACACCCAGGAGACCACCATGGCCCTGACCATCGCCCCCAAAAACAAGCTGCAGGACCCCGATGAGCTCACCCACAGCCTCATGGAGACGGTAGAGCAGGTGCGGGCGGAATACATCCTCACCATCGACGGCCTTCCCGTGGCCGCCTGCGAAAGCCAGCAGGCCATCGACCAGGCCCTGTGGACCGTAAAGGAGCGCTACCGGACCCAGTTCACAGTGGCCGCCTACTTCGGCAACACCGTCTCCGTGGAGGAGGGGTACCTCCCCGCCCAAACGGAGGTTCTGGACGCCGACGCCCTGGTCCAGCGGCTGACCCAACCCCGCAGCCAGGTTCAGGCGGCCATGGACGACCTGGCCCAGGCCCTGGCCCCGGCGGAGGAAGCGGGGGTCCTCCCCGCCTTCGCCGCCACGGAGGAGACCGAGGCCTTTCAGGAGGACTTGCCCGTGCTCACCGTGCTCACGGTGGAGGAGGTCACCTATACCCAGCCCGTGGATCCCCAGGTCCAGGAAGTGGCGGACAACACCCTGCTGGTGGGGGAGGAAAAGGTCCTAGCGGAGGGTACCCCCGGCCTGGCGGAATACACCGACCGGGTGACCTACTCCCAAGGCCGGGAGGAATACCGGGAGACCATGTCCACCAACCTGCTCATCCAGCCTGTGCCCACCCAGGTAGCCGTGGGCACCGCCCAGGGGGCAGAGGGGGCCAAAGGCCGGTTCCTCTGGCCTTTGGAGGGGCGGATCTCCTCCCCCTTCGGCGAGCGAACCATCTTTGGCGGGGAGAGCTTTCACCGGGGGCTGGACATCGCCGCGCCCAGCGGCACCCCCATCGCCGCCTCCGCCAGCGGCGAGGTAATCTGGTCGGGAGAAAAGGGGACCTACGGCAACCTGGTCAAACTGGACCACGGCAACGGCTACGTCTCCTATTACGCCCACTGCTCTGCCCTGTTGGTGGAGGAGGGGGACTGGGTGGAGCAGGGGCAGACCATTGCCCTGGTGGGCTCCACTGG
Source organism: Clostridiales bacterium (assembly GCA_004554585.1). Lineage (GTDB taxonomy): Bacteria > Bacillota > Clostridia > Oscillospirales > Oscillospiraceae > Evtepia. Next base: position 40,769 of record SFLH01000005.1, read on the forward strand.
CCGCTCCACCGGCCCCCACTGCCACTTCGAGCTGCTGTGGCAGGGAGAGCTTTTGGACCCTCAACTTTGTCTACCTTGACATCTTGCCGCCGGACGGGAAGCCCCCCGCCCGGCGGCAAGATGTTTTTGCGCGAAATTCATTTTTTTGCAGCAGGCTATTCGTTTTCTAGATTTCTTATGGCGCCATAGAAAAATTCTTGCACACCGTCCCTTCATCTCTTGCATTTTCGACCTTTCCTATCTAATAACGCAAGTTTTCCGTCTCCCTCGTGAAGTAATGTTTTCTTTCCTTTTGTATATTGACATTAGGTTGACTTTTTCCTCGTCTCACGGTATCTTGGGGCCAGTTCAACGGTTTCATACCCATTTCATCAAAGGAGGATTTCTGTTATGGTTCCTGTCAATCCCGAAGCCATCGGCCTGTTTGGTCTGTTTGCCACTGTCATCTGCTTTGGCCTGGAGCAGCTGGGCGTGGGCGTGAAAGGCGCTGACCACGAAAAGCTCACCCGCTCCCTGGGCTACATCGCCATCTTCTTCGGCGGCTTCACCCAAATCTTTACATCCCTGTGCATGTACCTGTTCTCTGTGGGCGGCGACCACAGCATCTACCTGGGCACCGTGTTCGGCTTCTTCGGCCTGTTCTGGGTCCTGGTTGGTTTCTTCTTCATCAAGGGCGGCGACAAGAAGGTCATGGCCCACTTTTTCCTGTGCGGCCTGATCCTGTGCATCGGCTTCACCATCCGGGCTTTCCAGGACGGCCTGGTCTGGCCCCTGGGCATCGACCTGGTGGTCATCGACGTGCTCCTGCTCACCCTGATTCCCGCCTGGTACACCGGCAAGCCCGCGCTGACCAAGCTGGCCGGCCTGTGCAACGTGGCCATCGGCATCATCTCTGCCTTCCTGCTGTTCCCCGCCCTGTTCCTTTGAGGCGGACCGGACAAGGCCTTTTCCCGACTTTTGTTCCCTTCCACCCCATTGTGAAACCGGCTTAAGAACGATATCGTTCCGCCCCCTTTTCTGGGCTGCGGAAAGCAAACTACACCATCCCTGCCCACAAGTCCCCTGGCCGCCCGCGGCCAGGGGGCTTGTGCGTAAGGGGACGGGCTCCGCCGGCGGAGGCCCGCAGCTCGCCCGCAGCCCCTCCTCCCTCTTCCCCGCAGAAAGACCCCGCCGGCAGTGCCCGGCGGGGTCTTGGTTTTGGTGTTTGGTTTCTGGGCGGAACTCTCACTTCTTCGGGTCAAACAGGCCCTCCTCCCGAAGTTTGGCCGAGATGTAGGCATAGCTTTCCAGGCCGTTGTGGGGTAGCAGGCAGTAGGAGCAGTCCTTGATCCCGTCCCGCAGGACAAAGCTCCCCCGGCAGTCAGGGGCCCGATAGAGGGGGCAATAGCAGAACAGGCAGTTAAACTCCTCCTCCTTCACGTCCTTGTGGCAGGGGAAATACTCGCAGTCCCGGTTTTGGAACCAGGTGTAGTGCTTGCCGGTCAGATCCATGGCGCTTCTCCTTTCTGTACAACGCGATCCCCCGCCACGCTGGCGGGGGATCGTAGGGGTCAGTATTCTTTTGGGCCGCGCAAACAGGCCCTTGCTCATTTCCGCCCGGCGGCGGTTTCCAGCACCCGGCGGTCGGCCCGGTGGTGCTCGATGGGCTTCCACTGCACCTGCTTGCTGAACAGGGCCACCAGGGAGATGGGGATGTAGGTCAGCATGAAGATGGGGAAGGTGAAGGTGTAGAGGATCTTCCGGGCAGGGGAGGTGTAGATGTTCTTCCACTCGGTGACGGTGGTGAAGGCACCCAAGAGGAAGAGGAGGGTGTACAGCCACGTCAGGGTCTGCAGCATGTACTTCAGGCAGGGCATCACTGACATGCCGTCGGCCGCGGTGAGGAAGCCGCCGATCAGGTAGACGAAGGCCAGGCCCACGGTGAGGATGTAGGCGGGCATGACCGTCATGCTCATGTCGTAGCAGGAGAAGTGGCCCTTGCCGATGCCCCGGAAGAGGCTGAAGCCGTACTTCCGGAAAACCTGCAGAAATCCTCTGGCCCAGCGCAACCGCTGCCGCCAGGACTGGCGGAAGGTGGCCGGCTGCTCGTCATAGAGCACCGCGTCGGCGCAAAAGCCGATCTGGCGGCCCTGGAGGATGTTGTAGACGGAGAACTCGATGTCCTCGGTGAGCAGGTGGAAGCGCCAGCCGTTGGTGCTCTCGATGACCTTGCGGCTGAAGAGGAAGCCGGTGCCGGAGACGGCACAGCTGGTGCCCAAGAGCATGCGGGAGTTGTTCAGGTAGCGGGACTCCCGGATGAACCACAGGGCATAGCCGGCGGAGATCCAGTTGTCGCCGTAGTTCTTGGAGTTGCGGTAGCTGGTGATGACCTCGTAGCCGTCGGAGAAGGTCCGGTTCATGGCCTCCACGAAGCGGCGGTCGAGCACGTTGTCGGCGTCGAAGACGAAGAACCCGTCAAAGGTCTGGGGGTAATCCTCCTCGATGTTGATCAGCAGCTGCTCCAGGGCGTAGCCCTTGCCCACCTTCTCCTTGTTGAAACGGGTGTAGACCACAGCGCCTTCCCGGCGGGCAATTTCCGCCGTGTTGTCGGTGCAGTTGTCCGCCATCACAAAGACGGTGATGAGGCTTTGGTCATACGTCTGGTTGCGGATGCTTTGGATTAGATCGGCAATGACTGCGGATTCATTTCTAGCACAGATCAAAATGGCGAAACGGTGGAGAACCTCTGGTTTGTGAGGTTCCTGCTTTCTGGTGAACGGGACCACCAGAAAGAAGAGCTGATAGGCATAACAGCAGGAAAACACAATGCCTATCACAAGATTGATGATCAAGATGATATCCATTTTTTAACCTTCTTATACCTTTTCTTTCTGTCAGTTTGTCCTCGGCAGGACCGGCAGCGGGCGGAAGGGACCCTTCTTATCCTCTCCACCAGGCGGTATGCTGGGTACACATCGCATTCCTTTTACTTTATCCCATCCTACCGGAAAATGCTATTGCCTTTCCCCACAATCTTCGGGGATCTTTTCCTGATTTTCCGGGCAAAATGAGGACAGCATGCTCCCATCTACCTCCCCATAGGTTGCCTTCATTGTACAACGTCCTGAAGAAAAGTCAATTAAATTTCTCTTAATTTTTTATGACCATCCGCGCCTTTGTCCGACTTTCTTTCGATCTTTTCTATTTTTTCCGTCTTTCTTACTTTCCAAACCGATTCCCCCTTGACAGCCGGGAAAAAATCCGTTATAGTTAGCCTACGCTAACAAAGAGATTCCCTCGGGCAGCCCCGGCAAGAGGTCCCTGCCCGTCCCCCGCATTTTCCAATGCCTGCGTCCGAAAGGGCGCAAAAAAATCCCCCAGCAGTTAGCTTTCGCTAACAATGTACTGCAAAGAAAGGAGTTCTCACATGAGTGTTGTCATTTTGGGTGGAAACGAATGCATGGTGCGCAAGTACAAAGACCTGTGCCGTTCCTATCAGTGTTCCGCCAAGGTGATCCCCAAGATGGGGGGCACCCTGAAAAACCGTCTGGGCAGCCCGGACCTGCTGGTGATGTTCACCGACACCATCTCCCACAAAATGGTCCAGAACGCCCTCAACGAGACCCGGGGCCAAGACACGGTCATCGTCCGCTCCCGCTCCAGCTCCATGTCCGCCCTGGGCAGCATTCTGGAGACCCACGCCGGGGGCAGAAGCTGAGCCTATGTCGGTGGACTACGTCATTCGCCATGCCGCCCCCACCCTGGCGGGAATCAAGACAGGCAGTCTGTTCCCCTGTTCCTTTTCCTCCTGCAAAGACATGGTCCGGGATCTGCGGTCATTCAACCGCATCCTGGTCCCTCGGGGCCTTCGGCTGCTCCCCTTGCGGCAGGAGGCCGGGCGCGTCCTCCTCTATCTCTTTCGCCCGGCAGCCCTCTCCCGAGATCTGTCCCGGGAGGAGGCCCGCCGCCTGCTCCGTCAGGCAGGCTATGACCGCCTGGACCAGGCCGCCTGTCTGCGAGAACTGGCCCGCAGACTGGGTGCCAGGCAGGCTTTCCCCCACGAAATTGGGCTGTTTCTGGGCTATCCCCCAGAAGATGTGGCCGGGTTCATCGCCCATCAGGGGAAAGCCTGTAAATGCGTGGGGTGCTGGAAGGTCTACGGCGACGAGGAAGCCGCCCGGCGGCAGTTTGCCGCCTTCCGCTCCTGCACCAACAACTACTGCCGCCGGCGGGCAGGCGGCGCCTGCCTGGAGCGGCTGGCCGTCACCACCCGGCCGGCCCAATAGCTCCCGCCGCGCCCGGAGAGGGACTTTCCTCTCCGGGCGCTTTTTCCTGCTTTTGGCGCCTGCTTTTGGTTGACTTTTGTCGAAACATTCCCTACAATAATAGTATCCCATAGACATAGAAATAGATCGTCTGCCCGGTCCGGCCGGACAGACGTCCATTTGTAAGAAAGGGGGCAGCCACCATGCCTGAACACACCAATCCCCCGGGGAAAAGCAATGCCACTGCCAGCCTGGTGCTGGGCATCATCTCTGTGGTCTTCTGGTTCTTCGGATACTCCTCCATCCTGTCGGTGATTCTGGCCATCATTGGCCTGGCTCAGGCCAGCAAAGCCAGAGAGCTGGGGTATGAGGACCCCATCCGCACCGCGGGCTTTGTCCTCTCCCTCATCGGTCTGATTGGCGGCGCCCTGGCCTTTGTGGCCTGCATTGCCTGTGTTAGCTTTGCCGGCATCGCCAGCTTGACCATTCCCTATTGACCGTTCTGTCCGTTCTCTCACGGCGCCGTGGTCCTTCTGGCTGCGGCGCCGTGCTGTCTTATGGTATCCGTTTATGTTTCCCTATCTTCTCTTGGGGAAGGTCCCCCTTCCCACCTACGGCTTGATGATCCTGCTGGGGGCGACTGCCGCCTGGGTCTACTTCCACCACCGCCTGAAAGCCCGGAGAGAGAATCCCGGCCAGGCCGAGCAGGCCTTCTGGTTCGGCGCCCTGGGGGCCATCTTGGGGGCCAAGGTCCTCTATCTGCTGCCCCGGCTGCCCCAGCTGGTCGCCGACCTGGCCCTGCTGCCAGACCAGCGTGACCTCTTCACCGCCCGGTATCTCTCCGGGGGCTTTGTCTTCTACGGTGGCCTGCTGGGGGCTCTGGCAGCTGTGTGGCTGTTCTGCCGGTTGCGGAAGCTCTCCTTCGCCGCCCTCACCACCGATCTGGTCCCCGCCGTGCCCCTCTTCCACACCTTTGGGCGGGTGGGGTGCTTTCTGGCCGGGTGCTGTTATGGCATCCCCGCCCCAGAGGGGTGTCCCGGGGTGGTCTTTCCCCAGGGCTCCGCCGCCCCCGGGGGCACCGCCTTGGTGCCGGTGCAGCTGTATGAGAGCGCCGGCTGTCTCCTCCTCTTCCTGCTCCTAGACCGGCTGGCCCGGCGGGGCCGGCAGGGCGACGCCCTGCTGGCGGTCTATCTCTGCCTGTACGCCCTGCTACGGTTTTGCCTGGAGTTTCTCCGGGGAGACGCCGCCCGGGGCTTTGTCGGGCCCCTGTCCACCTCCCAGGCGGTGGCTCTGCTGACCCTGGCGGTTGTCCTAGGTACCCTTGCTTGGCGGCGGCGGACCTCATGAGGGGACAGAAACTCCCTCTCCCCGTGCGCTATCCGCGAAACAGGTGACCCAGGGAGATTCCTGCCGCAACCACGCTGCGGTCCTCCAATGGTTTCCGCCCCACCGCGCGGTTCTGGGAGCTTCCCCGGACAATTGCACCTCTTGAATGCTGGGGCTTGCCCAGAAATTCAAGAGGTACAAAAAGGGAACAAAAAACAACAAAAAGCCTTGAAATCTTTCGATTTCAAGGCTTTTGGTGGAGATAAGCGGGATCGAACCGCTGACCTCTTGAATGCCATTCAAGCGCTCTCCCAGCTGAGCTATACCCCCGTGTTCTTTTCGCCTCTCGCTCGAGGCAAGACTTATAATAGCAGACGGGGGCAGCTTTGTCAAGGATTATTTTTCACTTTTTTCATCTTTTTTTGCGCCGCTGCCGCCGCTCAGCCCATCATCGTGTCAAAGGCCTGCTCCATGCGGCGGGCGGTGCGGTGGATGCCCCGGCGGATCATCCGCTCCTGAGACTTCATGCGCATGCCCAGGCAAGTGCCGGCGGCCACGCCCATGGCCATGCCCACCCAAAAGGAATTGCTTGTCATGGCTGCGCCTCCTTTCCGTGAATTTGTCTGAGACCGACAAAAATAGTGTGCCCCTCTTTGCCGGAAAATTCGTTGCTAAAATATGTGATTTTCGCTATAATTAGATGTTATCTTTTTATCTCGTATCCTTGGAGGAGAAGGCATGACAACTCTCTATCTCATCCGGCACGCCGAGGCGGAGGGCAACCTGTACCGCCGCATCCACGGCCAATATGACAGTCTCATCACCGACAACGGTTACCGCCAGATCCAGGCCCTGAAGGAGCGCTTCGCCGATGTGCCCATCGACGCCGTCTATTCCAGCGACCTCTTCCGCACCATGACCACCGCCCAGGCCATCTGCGCCCCCAAGGGGCTGCCCCTGCACACCCGGGCTGACCTGCGGGAGCTGGGCATGGGCGAGTGGGAGGACCACTCCTGGGCCGGCATCGACCGCCAGGACCACGCCATGATGTCCCTCTTTTCTGCCACCTCCCCGGACTTCCGGGCCCCCGGCGGGGAGAGTTTTCCCGAAGTCCGCCGGCGGGGCACCGCCGCCATCCTGGACATCGCCGCCAAGCACCCCAACCAGTCCGTGGCTGTCTTTGCCCACGGCACCCTTATCCGCAACGTGGTGGCCGAGTTTCTGGGCATCGGCCTGGACGGCATGAAGAAAATGGGCCACAGCGACAACACCGCCGTGACCCTTCTGGAAATCGAGGACGGCAAGGTCCAGGTGGTCTACCGGGACGACAATTCCCACCTGTCTCCGGAGATCTCCACCCTGGCCCAGCAGCACTGGTGGAAAAAGGGGGACCAGGCCGCCGATGTGAACCTGTGGTTCGCCCCCTTCGACCCTGCCCAGGAGGAGGACCGGCAGTTCTATCTCGCCTGCTGGGAGGAGGCCTGGCAGGGGCTCTACGGCAGCCTGGACCGCTGGGACGGGGCGGTCTGTCTGGACAAAGCCTACCAGGTCTGGCAGGAAGACCCCCAGAGCCTCTCCGTGGCCATGACGGGCAGCCGGCGGGCCGGCGTGCTTCAGCTGGACCCCCAGCGGGGCGCCGCGGAAAAGAAAGGCTTCGTCTCCTTCCTCTACCTGACCCCCGAGCAGCGGCACAACGGGGTGGGCGTCCAGCTCATCGGCAAGGCCGTCAGCGTCTACCGCCCCCGGGGGCGGGACAAGCTGCAGCTGACCTGCTCGGAAACCAATCACGCCGCCCTGTCCTTCTACGAAAAGTACGGCTTCCGCCGCACCGGCACCGCCCCCGGCGCCTACGGCACCCTGTACGAAATGGAGAAGTACATCGGCTATGACCCCCAGGGGGCGATGCTTTGAAACACGAACACGATTTCCTGCCCATCTGCCGGGAGGATATGATCCAGCGGGGATGGTATTACTACGACTTCCTCCTGATCACCGGGGATGCCTACGTGGACCACCCCTCCTTCGGCACCGCCATCATCAGCCGGGTGCTGGAGGACGAGGGCTACCGGGTGGCCATCCTGGCCCAGCCCGACTGGAAGGACTTAGACAGCTTCACCGCCCTGGGCCGCCCCCGGTACGGGGTGCTCATCAACGGGGGCAACATCGACTCCATGGTGGCCCACTACACCGCCGCCCGGAAGCGCCGCCACGACGACGCCTACTCCCCGGGCAACAAAGCTGGCCTGCGGCCGGACCGGGCCACCATCGTCTACGCCAACAAGGTGCGGGAGGCCTTTGGGGACATCCCCATCGTCATCGGGGGGCTGGAGGCCTCCCTGCGGCGGTTTGCCCACTACGACTACTGGGAGGACAAGGTCCGCCGGTCCATCCTCCTCGACGCCCAGGCCGACCTGCTCACCTACGGCATGGGGGAGCGGGCCACCCGCCAGATCGCCGCCCTGCTGGCCGCCGGCACCCCCGTGGGGGAGATCACTGGGGTGCGGGGCACCTGCTATCTGGCCAAGGACCCCGCCGTGTGTTCCTTCCCCGCCCTGACGGTGGCCTCCTACGAGGAAGTCAGCCGGAACAAGCGGGCCTACGCCGCGGCCAACCTGGTGGAGTACGACGAGCACGACCCCGTCCGGGGCCGGGCGGTGATCCAACCCCACGGGGACCGGTACCTCATCGCCAACCCGCCGGCCATGCCCCTGAACACCCAGGAGCTGGATGCGGTGGCCGAGCTGCCCTATCTGCGGGAGCCCCACCCGGTCTACGACAGCATGGGGGGTGTGCCCGCCATCGAGGAGGTGCGCTTTTCCGTCACCCACAACCGGGGGTGCTTTGGGGCCTGCAAGTTCTGCTCCCTGGCCTTCCACCAGGGGCGGATGGTCACCTCCCGCAGCCACGAGAGCGTCATCCGGGAGGTCACCGCCCTCACCCAGCATCCCGGCTTCAAGGGGTACATCCACGACGTGGGCGGCCCCACCGCCAACTTCCGCCGGCCCTCTTGCAAAAAGCAGCTCAAGCACGGCCTGTGCAAGAACCGGGACTGTCTGGCCCCCACCCCCTGCCCCAACCTGGACGCCGACCACAGCGACTACCTGCAGCTGCTGCGAAAACTGCGGCAGATCCCCGGCATCAAAAAGATCTTCATCCGCTCGGGCATCCGCTTTGACTACCTGCTCCAGGACAAGAACGGGGAGTTCTTTGCCGACCTGGTCAAGCACCACATCAGCGGCCAGCTGAAGGTGGCCCCTGAGCACTGCGTGGGCCACGTGCTGGACGCCATGGGCAAGCCCCACATTCAGACCTACGAGAAATTCCGGGAAAAATACCAGCGGCTGAACCAGAAGTACGGCAAGAACCAGTACCTGGTGCCCTACCTCATGTCCTCCCACCCGGGCTGCACCCTGGCCGACGCCATCACCATGGCCCAGTGGATCAACAAGACCGGCCGCCAGCCCGAGCAGGTCCAGGACTTCTACCCCACCCCGGGCACCCTGTCCACCTGCATGTACTACACCGGTCTGGACCCCCGGACCATGGAGCCGGTCTACATCCCCAAGTCCCCCCACGAGAAGGAGCTCCAGCGGGCCCTGCTCCAGTGGAAGCGGCCGGAGAAGCGGCGGCTGATCCTGGAGGCCCTGCACAAGGCGGGCCGGGAGGACCTGATCGGCTACGGCCCTCAATGTCTCCTGCGCCCCAGCCGCCCGGCTAAGCCGGAGGCGCCGGCCAAGGCGGGGCCCTCGGGCCGCCGCGGCAAACCCGCTCCCCGGGCCGCCGCCCCCGCCCGCAAAAATGCCAAGCCCCCCGCTCGCCAGGGCAAGGGGCCGGGCAAAAAGCGCCGATAACACCACCGCCCCTGCCGGCAAAGGCCGGCAGGGGCGGTTTCCTGTTTTCCGGGGCGCCTTCTTACGGCTGGCAGGTGCCGCAGGGGGTGTAGCCCTGGTCCAGCAGGTCCTGGCGGGAGGCCGAGGTCTCCTGGCGGTTTCGCTCGGCGATGCGGGCCGCGCCAGCGCAGTCGGGCAGGTGGAACTTTTTCGAGCTGGTGTTCAAGACGTAGGTGGTCTCCGGGGTCTCCCCCTCCGCTGCCGGAGAGGTCCCCTTGCCCACACCCTCGTCCGCCCAGGACTCCCCCGTGGCGTAGTCGATGGCCACCCCGGGCTGGGCGTTGAAGCACAGGACATGGAAGCTGACCCCCGCCCCGTCATCCTCCACGCTGCACGCCTCCATGCGCACTCCCCAGGCCACCAGATCACTGCCCTCGTAGACAGGGGTGACCCGGTAGAGGACGTGGTTGCCGGTCTCGTGGATGTAGTCGGCCACCTGATTTTCAAAGGGGAGCATCCCCTCGGTATTCAGAAAGCGGGTGCCGGTGATGAGATTGCGTTCGTTGGCGTTCTCCCCAGACAGCTGATAGCCAATGAGGTGACAGCGGTTGTAGAGATACTTCCCGTCCACCCAGTCGTATTTGACGGTGTGCCACCCGGCGGGCTTCACCTGGCCGATCTCCCCCCGCTCAGCCGTTGGCATGGTCTCCGGCCCCAGACAGGCATAGGCCGTGCCGCAGCGGCCCAGGGCGTCCAGGGGGGCGTAGTCCTCAAAGGCGGTGGTGGTCATCTCCTCTGAGGAAAAGGCGGGCTCACCCCCGTCTAGTTCCACCCAGGGGGTCTCGGTGCGGAACTGGCTGATATCTATCTGGCTCAGGTCGGCAGCAGGCTGTGCCGGGGCAGTGCAGGCCGCCAGCACCAAACTCCACAGCAGCAGCAGGGGCAGCAGGAATTTTTGTCGGGATCTCATGGGACCCTCTCCTCTCTGTTTCGGGATACAGAACCACTATAGCGGCAAAGAATGCCTTTGGCAAGTTCCTTCTCCAAGTCCCCCTTCTTCCCACGGACAAAGAGGGGCTTGACAAAGGTAGGCTTCTTTGCTATCCTAATTAGTAGCGAGCTACCTATTTTCGCAAAGAAGGTGACAACATGCCCCTTTCCATGCCTCCTGGCCTTCGTATGGCCGTACTGGCCCGGGCCCATCGCCAGCGAATGGACGCCCGCCTGGAAAAGGATAGCCTGACCTCCGCCCAGCTCCGTGTCTTGGGAGACATCATGGAGCTGGAAAACCAAGGCGTGCCGGAGATCAACCAACGGGATTTGGAAAAACACGTCCGCGTCACCCACCCCACCATGACCGGCCTGATTCAGCGTCTGGAGGCCAAGGGGTTTGTGCGCACCATGCCCAGTCCCACCGATCGGCGGTACAAGAAGATCGTCTCCACCGAAAAGGCCCAGCACTTCCAAAAACTCGTGGCCGACCAGGACGAACAGATCTTCGCCGAGCTGTGCCGGGGCCTGGACCAGAAAGACATTGACGCCTTCTACCGCATCACCGATGTGATGCTGGCCAACCTGGAGGAAGAGACCTGACCCTTTGGGCAAACGGAGTGTTCCCCCGTTTGCCCCCTCTCTTCCCCTAATAGGTAGCGTGCTACCAGATAAAAGGAGTGAATTACGGATGGTAAAAACCCTGTACCAAAGTCTGCGGGAATACAAACGCGCCTCCTGGCAGACTGCCCTCTTTGCCGCCCTGGAAGTGGTGCTGGAGATCCTGCTGCCCTTCCTCACCGCCCAGATCATTGACCAGGGCATCTACGGCGGCGACATGGATACCCTGATAAAGCTGGGGCTCATCATGATCGTCCTGGTGGTCCTGGGTCTGGTCTCCGGCCTGGTGGCTGGGGCCCGGGCGGCCACCGCCTCCACCGGTCTTGCCCGCAACCTGCGGCGGGACCTCTACGTCCACATTCAGGGCTTTTCCTTCGCCAATATTGACCACTTTTCCACTGCCGGCCTGGTCACCCGTCTGACCACCGACGTGACCAACGTGCAGATCGCCTATCAGATGATCCTGCGCATTGCCGTGCGGGCGCCGCTGATGCTCATCTTCTCTCTGGCCATGTGCATCATGCTCAGCCCCAAGCTCTCCCTGCTCTTTCTCATCATGATCCCCCTGCTGGGCGGCGGCCTGTACTGGCTGGTGAAAAAATCTCACCCCCTGTTCACCAAGGTTTTTCGCACCTACGACACCCTCAACGGCATCGTCCAGGAAAACCTGCAGGCCATCCGGGTGGTGAAGTCCTTCGTCCGGGAGGACTTTGAGGAGAAGAAGTTCCAGCGGGTCTCCACCCGGCTGTACAACCGCTTCCGCCAGGCAGAGGGCTACATGGCCCTCAACTCCCCGCTGATGCAGTTTGTGGTCTACTTGTGCCTGGTGCTGCTGTTCTGGTTCGGCGCCCGGATCATCGTGCTCTCCGGGGGCACCGAGCTGACCACTGGGGAGCTGACCAGCCTCATCACCTACGCCATGCTCATCCTCACCTCCCTGATGATGCTCTCCATGGTCCTGGTGCTCATCACCATCGCCCAGAGCTCCGGGGAGCGCATCGTGGAAGTGCTCCAGGAGACCAGCGGCCTGCAAAACCCCGAAGCCCCCGAAAAGGACATCCCCGACGGGTCTGTCACCTTTGACCACGTGGACTTCGGCTACCACAAGGACGCCCCCTGCCTGCGGGACATTACCCTGCACATCCCCTCGGGGGCCACGGTGGGCATTCTGGGCAGCACGGGCTCTGGCAAGAGCAGCCTGGTCCAGCTCATCCCCCGGCTCTACGACGCCCTCTCGGGCACCGTCCGGGTGGGCGGCCGGGACGTGCGGGAGTACGACCTGACCACCCTGCGCCAGGAAGTGGCCATGGTCCTGCAGAAAAACCTCCTCTTCTCCGGCACCATCAAGGAAAACCTGCGCTGGGGCGATCCCCAAGCCAGCGACGAGGAGCTGGTCCGGGCCTGCCGGCTGTCCCAGGCCGACGAGTTCATCCGCACCTTCCCCGACGGCTATGACACCATGGTGGAGCAGGGCGGCACCAACCTCTCCGGCGGCCAGAAGCAGCGGCTGTGCATCGCCCGGGCCCTGCTCAAGCACCCCAAGATCCTGATCCTGGACGACTCCACCTCCGCCGTGGACACCAAGACCGACGCCCTCATCCGCAAGGCCTTCCGGGAGGAGATTCCCGAAACCACCAAGCTCATCATCGCCCAGCGGGTCTCCTCGGTCCAGGACGCCGACCTCATCGTCCTGCTGGACGGCGGGCGCATCGCCGCCACCGGCACCCATGAGGAACTGCTCCAGTCCAACCCCATCTATCAGGAGATCTATACCTCCCAGCAGAAAGGAGATGACCCGCAATGACCAGCAAACCCCAATACAGCGGCGCCACCATCAAGCGCCTGATGGCCTACATCGCCGGCCACGCCAAGGGCATCTTTGTCCTGTCCTGCCTGTGCGTGCTGGTCTCCACCGTGGCCAACGTCAGCGGCTCCATGTTCATGCAGGTGCTGGTGGACCAATACATCGCCCCCCTGCTGCTGGAAGACAACCCCGTCTTCACCGGCCTTGCCCGGGTGCTGCTGACCATGGCCGCCATCTATCTCATCGGCGTGCTGTGCACCCTGTGCTACAGCCGCCTGATGGTCCGGGTCTCCCAGGGCTGTCTGAAGGCCATCCGGGACGACATGTTCAACCACATGCAGACCCTGCCCATCGGCTACTTTGACACCCACACCCACGGAGATGTGATGAGCCACTACACCAACGACACGGACACCCTGCGGCAGTTCATCTCCCAGGCCCTGCCTCAGCTCTTCTCCTGCGCCATCACGGTGCTGGCCTCCTTCTGCGTCATGGTCTACTACAGCTGGGTGCTGGCCCTGCTAGTGGTGGCAGTGACGGTGGTCATCGTCCTGCTGACCAAAAAGGTGGGAGGCACCAGCACCCACTACTTCATGGCCCAGCAGACCGCCCTGGGCAGCCTGAACGGCTACATCGAGGAGATGCTGGGCGGCCAGAAGGTGGTCAAGGTCTTCTGCCACGAGGCGCAGTCCGAGGCGGGCTTCCTGGCCCAGAACGACGACCTGTACACCCAGGCCCGGATGGCCAACCGCTACGGCAACGTGCTCATGCCCATTCTCAGCCAGATCGGCAACCTGCAGTATGTCTTGCTGGCCTTAGTGGGCGGCGGCATGGCCATTGCCGGCACCGGCGGGATCACCGCCGGGGTGGTGGTGGCCTTCCTCTCCCTGTCCAAGTCCTTCTCCATGCCCATTCAGCAGATCGCCCAGCAGATCAGCATGGTGGCCATGGCCCTGGCCGGCGCAGACCGGATCTTCACCCTGCTGGACCAGGCGCCCGAGACCGACGGCGGCACGGTCACCCTGGTCAATGCCAGGCAGACCGACGACGGCCTCCAGGAATGCCAGGAGCACACCGGCCTGTTCGCCTGGAAGGAGCAGCAGCCCAACGGCGGCGCCGTCTACACCAAGCTCACCGGCCACATCCAGCTGGACCACCTGGACTTTGGCTATGTGCCGGACAAACAGATCCTCTATGACATCAACCTCACCGCCCAGCCGGGCCAAAAGATCGCCTTCGTGGGGGCCACCGGCGCCGGCAAGACCACCATCACCAACCTGCTCAACCGGTTCTATGACCTCACCGGCGGGTCCATCCGCTACGACGGCATCTCCATCGACCGCATCCAGAAGCCCTCCTTGCGCCGGTCCCTGGGCATCGTCCTCCAGGACACCCACCTGTTCACCGACACCATCCTGGAGAACATCCGCTACGGCCGCCTGGACGCCACCGACGAGGACTGCATCGCCGCGGCCAAGCTGGCCGGGGCCGACGACTTCATCTCCCGCCTGCCCCAGGGCTACCACACCCGCCTGACCGGGGCCGGCGAGGGGCTGAGCCAGGGCCAGCGGCAGCTGCTGGCCATCGCCCGGGCCGCCGTGGCCGATCCCCCCGCCATGATCCTGGACGAGGCCACCTCCTCCATCGACACCCGCACGGAGGCCCTGGTCCAGCGAGGCATGGACGCCCTCATGGCCGGGCGGACCACCTTCGTCATCGCCCACCGGCTCTCCACCATCCAGAACGCCGACCTGATCGTGGTGCTGGACCATGGACATGTCATTGAAATGGGCAACCACGACACCCTCATCGCCAAAAAGGGCACCTATTATCAGCTCTACACCGGTGCCTTTGAGCTGGAATAATTCCGCAGATTCTCTCCTCCACGAAACACCCCCCAGGGACGGCCTGCAGGCGCAGGTCCGTCTCTGGGGGGTGCTCTGTCTTCTTTTTCAGATGGTGCCGTCGTCAGTCCTTGGACCACTTGACCCCCTGGGGGGTGTCCATGAGGGTGATGCCCATGGCCTTCAGCTCGTCGCGGATGCGGTCGGCCTCAGCGAAGTTCTTGGCCTTCCGGGCCTCCTGGCGGGCCTGGATCATGGCCTCCACCTTTTCACTCAGGTCGTCGTCGGCCTCCTTCTTGTTGTACAGCAGGCCCAGCACGTCGGTGAACTCGTGGAGCATGTCCAGGCAGGCCTGGGCCAGGGCCTTGGTGGGGTTCTTTTCCACAGCGATGTTGATGGCCCGCACCAGCTCGAAGATGACGCTGACGGCGTCGGCGGTGTTCAGGTCGTCGTCCATGGCGTCGTCGAATTTCTGGCGGTAGCTGTCAAAGGTGTCGGTAAAGGCCTTTTCCTCGGCGGTCAGGCCCCCGTCGGCCCCGTTCTTCACCAGGAACTCCAGGTTGCTCTCAGCGGTGTATAGCCGCTCCAGGGAGTTCTGGGCCATGATGAGGGAGTCCCGGGAGTAGTTCAGGGGGGAGCGGTACTGGGCCGAGAGCATGAAGAAACGCACGGCCTCATAGCCATAGGCCTCGGCGGCCTCCCGGACGGTGAAGAAGTTGCCCAGGGACTTGGACATCTTCTGGTTGTCGATGTTCAAAAAGCCGTTGTGGAGCCAGTAGTTGACGAACTTGCAGCCGTTGGCGGCCTCAGACTGGGCAATCTCGTTCTCATGGTGGGGGAACTGGAGATCCTCTCCGCCGCAGTGGATGTCGATGGTCTTGCCCAGGTAGCGGTTGGACATGGCCGAGCACTCGATGTGCCAGCCGGGCCGGCCCTGGCCCCAGGGGGAGTCCCAATAGGGCTCGCCGGGCTTGGCGGCCTTCCAGAGGGCGAAGTCCAGGGGGTCCTCCTTGACGTCGTTGACGTCGATGCGGGCGCCGGCCTGAAGGTCCTCAATGGGCTGGTGGGAGAGCTTGCCGTAGTCGGCAAACTTCTTGGTGCGGTAGTACACATCGCCGCCTGCGGCATAGGCGTAGCCCTTGTCGATGAGGGTCTGGACCAGGTCGATGATCTGCTGGATGTTCTCGGTAGCCTTGGGGTGGATGGTGGCGTCCCGGACCCCCAGGCCGTGGGCATCCTTGAAGTACTCCTCGATGTACTTCTCAGAAATCTCCTGGGAGGTGGTGCCCTCCTCATTGGCCCGCTTGATGATCTTGTCGTCCACGTCGGTGAAGTTCTGCACGAAGGTCACGTCGTACCCCCGGTACTCCAGGTAGCGGCGCAGCACGTCGAAGAGGATCATGGGGCGGGCGTTGCCCACGTGGATGAAATTGTACACGGTGGGGCCGCAGCAATACATCTTCACCTGGCCGGGGGTGAGGGGGACGAACTCCTCCTTCTGGCGGGTCATGGTGTTAAACAGCTTCATGTTGGTTCTCCTTCCTGTCTTCTTCCTCTTTGTGTTTCCGGTCGATATAGTTCTCCAGCCAGGTCAGGCGGGAGTTGAGGGCTTCCAGTTCCTTCTGCACCGGGTCGGTGACGCTGACCTGGTCCACGTCCCCTACGAAGTCGGTCTTCTCCCCGGCGATGCGGACCACCCGGGCGGGCACGCCCACGGCGGTGGCGTTTTCCGGGATCTCCTTGAGGACCACCGCGTTGGCGGCGATGCGGGCCCCGTCGCCCACCTTAAAGGGCCCCAGAACCTTGGAGCCGGTGGACAGCAGCACGTTGTTGCCGATGGTGGGGTGGCGCTTACCCTGGTCCTTGCCGGTGCCGCCCAGGGTGACCCCGTGGTAGATCAGGCAGTCGTCTCCCACCTCCGCGGTCTCGCCGATGACGATGCCCATGCCGTGGTCGATGACCAGGCGGCGGCCGATCTTGGCGCCGGGGTGGATCTCGATGCCCGTCCAGAACCGGCTCCACTGGGAGATGGTCCGGGCCAAAAACTTCATGTTATGACAGTAACAGAAATGGGCCGCCCGATGATAGACAGTGGCGTGGACACCGGGGTAGAGGAGAAAAACCTCCAACTTGCTCCGGGCCGCCGGATCGCGGGCCTGATAGGCCGCCAACGTTTCGCTCAGATGGGACATTTCCGGTCACCTCACTCAAAATTCAGAAAAAAACATCACAGCATGTTATGCTCCGGCGGGCCCGATGGCCCCGCCCTCTGGAACCCAGGGCAACAAAAAACGCCTCCCGACCCACACAGGGTCAAGAGGCGATACACAACCGCGGTTCCACTCTTGTTTCTCACTCAAGAAGGCCGGTAACGGTGCCAAACCGGAGGGCATCTGCATCCCTCTCGCTCCCGGGCGCACTTTCCCATCGCTCCCCGTGGGGCGGCTTGCAGTCGGTGGCCTCCCCTCTCTGTCCGGTTCTGCGGATGGTACTCTTCCCGTTCCACACGAGATGAACTTTTCACATCCTGTCGATGCTGCCCACATCTTACCACGCCCCGGCATTCCTGTCAAGCAAAACCCGCCCGGGCTGTCCCGGGCGGGTTTGAGGCAAGGTCAGAGGCCGGCGCGACTGGGCGGGCGGCGGACCTCCAGGGCAGCAGCTTCTCACAGGGACAGGGCCCCGTGGTAGCCCTGGTGGATGGCGTCCCAGATCTGGCCGCCCTGCACCGCGTCTCCCAGGGCAATCACCTTGGGACAGGCCCCGGACAGGGCGTCGCCGTAGGGGCGGCTGGGCACGGTGCCCAGGGCCAGGACCACCCGGTCACAGGGATAGACGTACTCCTCCCCGGTCTGGCTGTCTGCAAACCAGACCCGGTCAGTGCCGACGCGGGTGAGGGTGCGGCTGGTGAGCAGGACCACGTTGTTGATCTCCAGCACCGCCGTGACCCCGTTGCGGTTGGAGCCCTGGACGCCGGGGGCCAGCCGGGGAGCGGCCTCCAGGACCAGGACGGCGTTGTTCCGCTCCCGGGCTGAGAGATACTCGGCGGTCTCCAGGCCGGTCATGCCGGAACCCACCACCACCACGCTCTCCTCCCGGACGTCTACAGCGCCGGTGAGGATCTGGGGCGGGGTGCACACCAGGGGGCTGTCCTGGGCGCCGGGGATGGAGGCCGGGACGGCGGGACGGCTGCCGGTGGCGTCCAAAATGGCATAGGGGGCCAGGGCGGCCAGTTCCTCCACCGTGGGGGCATGGCCCAGGCGCAGCTCCACCCCCGCCTGGCGGCAGCGGTGAAGCAGGCTGTCCCGCAGCCACAAAATCTTCTCCTTCCGGGGGGCCAGGGCGGCCAGGCGGAGCTGTCCCCCCGCCTCCTGGGCCTGTTCAAACAGGATCACCCGGAAGCCCCGCCGGGCGGCCATCCAGGCTCCCTCCAGCCCCGCCGGGCCGGCGCCCAGCACCACCACCAGCCGGCCGTCCCCGTCCCGGCGCAGAGGGGGCAGGTGGGCCTCGTAGCCCGTCTCGGGGTTCACGGCGCAGGTGATGTGACCCTCCACATCGTACTTGGCAAAGCAGGCCATGCAGGAGATGCAGGGCAGGATGTCCCGCTCCCGGCCGGTGCGGGCCTTTTCCGCCCACTGGGGGTCGGCCAGGTGGGCCCGGACGGAGGCAGCAAAGTCCAGCACCCCCTCTTCCAGCAGCCGCTCGGCATAGGCCGGGTCCCGGATGAGGGCCACGGACAGCACAGGGATGGAGACGGTGCCCTTGACCGCCTTGGCCAGGTGCTTGCGCCAGCCCTGGGGGTAGTACATGGGCTCCACGCTCTGGCTGAGTTTGCTGTCGGTGCCCGAGGCGGTGACGTTGATGGCGTCCACCCCCCAGGCCTCCAGCATCTGACAGATCTTGATGCCCGTGTCGGCGTGGTAGCCCTTGGGGCCGATGTACTCCTCCAGGGAGATGCGGAACATCAGGGGGAAGTCCCGGCCGCAGGTGGCCCGGATGGCCGCCACGATCTCCCCCAGGATGCGGGCACGGTTTTCCAGGCTGCCGCCGTACTCATCGGTGCGGTGGTTGGTGACGGGACTGAGGAAGCTGTGGAGAAAATAGTGGTGGGCGGCGTGGACCTCGATCCCGTCAAATCCCCCCTCCTTCACCCGGCGGGCGGCCTGGCCAAACTTTTGCACAATGGCGGCGATGTCCTCCCGGGTGGCCTCCTCCGCCTGGCCCCGCTTTTTCCCCCGGGCCGGCGAGGCCGACAGCAGGGGCAGGGCGTTGAGCTTGGGATCGGCGTTGGCCCCGGGGTGGAAGAGCTGGGCAAAGAGCTTCGTGCCGTACGGATGGACCCGGTCGGCCAGCTGGCGGAAGGAGTCCACGCTCTCCTCCCGGTCCCCGTTGAGCTCCCGGGGGAAGAGGACGCCCCGCTCCTGGTCCACGCTGACCATCTCGGTAATGATCAGGCCCACGCCGCCCTTGGCCCGGGCCTCATAGTAGGCCAGCATCTCCTCGGTCATGGTCCCGTCCGGCTGGGACAGGGAGGCCGAGGCCGCCGTCATGGCGATGCGGTTGGGGATGGTGAGGGTCCCGATCCTGCCGGGGCTGAAGAGTTTTTCGTACATGACACGTCTGCCTTTCTCTCGCTGGGACAGCGTTTTTTCTTTATTCTATATTCTATCGGTTCCCCAGCAAAAAGGCAAGGGCCTCCGGCTTGCGAAAAGCCCCCTGGCGCGGCTTGGTCTGCCGTGGTCCAGGGGGCTGGTTGTTCTTGTCGGCTGGAATTGGGGAGGGTCAGTCTTTCTCTCCGGTGTCCTCTGCCGCCGGTTCCGGCGCGGGCGCCTCCGCAGGCGGGGTCTGGGCCTGGGTGGCTTCCTTTGCCGCCTGGGCCTTGGCCGCTTTCACGGCCTCTTTCTCGGCCTTCTGGGCCTTTTCCTTGGCCTCTGCCTCGGCCCGGCGTTGCTCCTTCATCTCCTTGCGCAGCTGGCTAAGGTACTCCGGGGGGACCACGTCGGACCCCTTGGGGTTGAGGATGTACTCCCGGACCTTGTGGGCCAGCTCCTCGGTGGAGGGGTGAACCACTACCAAGTTGTTTTCATAGGCGTACCAGTAGCTCTTCTTCACGTCGGGCATCTCTTTGGTGATCAGCTGCAGGCAGGCCATGCGCATGCCAGTGGGCGGGGTGTAGACCACGTCCTTGATGGAGCTGAAGGGGATCACCCGTTCCTTCTCCTTCATCTTCGTCTTGCCCAGGCACCGGATGACGCAGTAGTCCAGATACACGTCTAACCGGGAGGAGCCCCCCGGCAGCCAGAACAGCAGGCCCTTGCGGATGGCCTGGTGGTGGGCAATTGCCTTTTCCTTTTTCTTTTTCCGTCCAAACATGGCCGCAGCCTTCCTTCTTTCTGGGAGTTTCTTCCGATTTAGTATACCCCATCCCCGCAGAGATGACAAGCCGTCAAAAGTCGATATTGTCCGGGTCGTGGCCGGAGGTGCCGAAGGGGGGCAGGGCCGCGATGGCCGCCAGGTCTTCGGGCGCCAGGGCAAAGTCAAAGATCTCCCGGTTCTCCCGCACCCGGGCGGGGGTGTTGGACTTGGGCAGAGGGAGGGTCCCCTGCTCCAGGCACCAGCGCAGGCAAATCTGAGCGGGGCTTTTGCCGTACTTCTCCCCCAGCTGGGCCAGCAGGGGGTGGCCCAGCACCCGGCCCTGGCCCAGGGGGCTCCAGGCCTCCACCAGGATGCCGTGGGCCTGGCAGAAGGCGATCAGCTCCCGCTGCTGCCAGCCGGGGTTGCACTCGATCTGGTCCACCATGGGGGCCGTCTCCTCCTCCAGCAGGGGGGCCAGGTGGTGGGGCAGGAAGTTGGACACGCCGATGGCCCGGACCCGGCCCTCCCGGTAGACCTTGCACAGGGCCCGCCAGGTCTGGCGGTTGATCTCCTGCCAGTCGGGGAAGCGGTTGGCCGCCGCGGGCCAGTGGATCAGGTAGAGGTCCAGGTAGTCCGTGCCCAGGGCGGCCAAGGTCCGGTCAAAGGCCCGCAGGGTGGTGTCATACCCCCGGTCGGTGTTCCAGACCTTGCTGGTGAGAAAGACTTCTTCCCGGGCCAGGCCGCTCTCCCGCAGCCCCTGGCCCACGCTGGTCTCGTTGCGGTAATAGGCCGCCGTGTCGATGTGCCGGTAGCCCAGGTCCAGGGCCGTTTTCACAGCGGCCGCCGTCTCGGGGCCTTCCTTCATCCGCCAGGTGCCAAAGCCGGGGCAGGGGATGACCACCCCGTTGGACAGGGTGTAGAATTCCCGCTTCCGTTCTTCCATGGTGCCACTTCCTTTCCCGCGTCATCCCGCGATGACGTTGTCGATGGTTTTATAAAAATATGATACCTTCTTTCCCCGCCCCCGTCAACCGGCACTGCCCCGAGGGGCCGCCAAATTGGCGGGCCCTCGGGGCAGCTGGGTGTCGTATCCATTGGAGTTTTCCGGTTCAGTTTTCTCCCCGGGCCTTCAGGTGGAGCACCAGTACCGTGCCGTCGTCCTCCCCCTGGCACAGCTCGCCGCTGGCCTGGAGGATGCGCTGGGCCAGGTCGCTGGGACTTTCCCCCTGGTAGCCGGTCATCAGGTCCCGGACCCACAGGTCTTCCCGGCCGCAGAGGACGCCGTCGGTGACCATGACGATCCAGTCCTCGGCCTCCCCCCGGAACTTGTGCAGGTCGGGCCGGGCCTGCTCCCCGGTGACGATGCCCGCCGGCAGAGAGGAGCCCACAGCACACTTGATCTGCTTGCCCCGGCGCACATAGGTGGGGGCGGCCCCCTGCTTGTGGACGCAGCAGCGGCCGGTGTACAGGTCCACCGACAGCAGGTCGATGGTGGTGCTCCCCCCGGCCTCTCCCCGCAGGGCCAGGGCGGCGCTGACGGTCTCCACCGCCTCGGCCGGGTCCATGCCCGCTTTCAGGAAGCTCTCCAGGAGTTTGGCCGCCTGGGAGCTCTCCCGCCGGGCCCCCTCCCCGGAGCCCATGCCGTCGCACAGCAGCAGGAAGAGCATCCCGTCCCCCCGGCGGAACCACAGGCCCGTGTCGCCGCTCACCGGCTCCCCCCGGCGGGGGGCGCCCACCAGGGCCACCGTTGCTCGGAAGGGCTCGGCCTGGGCAAAGAGCAGGCGGTCCTCCACCTCCTCCCCCTCCCGCAGGGGGGCGCCCAGCACCTCTGCCAGCTCCCGGCGGGCGGTGCGGGTTTTCAGGGGCGCCTCGGCGGGGACCTCCACCTGCAGGCGGCCCTCCTTGTCGTAATAGACCAGGCCTCCCGTCAGGTTCTTCCCGGCCAGGAAGGCGTTGAGCCGCTCCTGGCGGGGAAGGTCGGGGGTCAGGCCGGCCGACAGCTCTGTGGCCGCTGTGCGCATGAGCTTGTCCAGCCGGGCATACTGGCCGCACAGGGTCCGCCGGGTCTGCAGGGTCCGGCGCAGGGCCTGGCGGCGGCGGAGGAAGGCCGTCAGCTGCCGGTTGATCTCCGCCAAAAGTTCTGGGAAATGGACGCAGCGGGCGCTGAACCGCCCGGCAAAGTCCGTGGCCAAGGCCCGGCCCCGGTCCAGGATGGGGATGCTGGCGTCGTTGAGGACGGTCCGGGTGTCCTGGTACTCCTTCTGCCAGCAGGTGCTTTGCAGAACACACTTGGCGCACACCTTATCCGCCGCGGCGGTGAAGATCTCCGCCGGATCCTCGCCGCCGCTGTCCTCCGGGCGGAGGGTCTGGCGGACGTTGTCGTAGAGGGTGTGGAAGGCCCCTGCCATCTCCCCCATCTTGCGGGCGATGACTTGGCGGCGCTGATCCAGCTCTCCGCTCTCCTGGGCCTGCTCCTGGCGGGCCGGGGCCACGCGGATGGGCAGAAGGAGAAAGGCAATGGCTCCCACCAGAGCCTCCATGGGCAGGCCGATGTGCTCTCCCCCGTCAAAGCGCCAGAGCACCACCACAGAGGTGGCCAGCACATACACCAGGCCGGCCAGGACCTTTCGCCGGTCCCGGCACAGCCCGCAGGCCAGCCCCGCCAGGGCAAAGACCAGGCTGTAATAGGGGTCCTCTCCAGAGGCCATGTCCAGGGCCACCCCGGCGCAGGCGCCGGTGAGGATACCCTCCCCCGGCCCTCGGCGGGCAGCGGCCATGACCCCCACCGCCGCCACCAGGCGGCCCAGGGAAAAGGTCCCCAAAATCTCCACCCGGGCCAGGGACATGAGGATCGTCCCCCCCAGCATCAGCAGGCCTACACTCTGCCGGGGTGTGAGGCGCTTCAGGTTCTGCAGGGTGTCGGGCCATTGGGTAAAGACGATGCGGTAGCTGTAGGCCGCCGCGGCGGTAAAGAGGACCTCGGTGACGAAGTAGACCAGGTCCTCCCCGTGCCAGCCCTGGCCGCCCCGGCAGATGATCCCCGTCAGGGCGCTGAGCAGGGCGGCGATGGCGGGCATGAACCAAACCCGCTTGTAAAACTTGGCGTCGTAAAAGGCAAAGGCCACCGAATAGGTCAGGATGGCCGAGGCGCCATAGCGCATGCCGTCGGTCATCCCCTCCAGGCACAGGTAGCCCAGGCAGGACCCAGCCAGGGTGCAAAATCCGCTCAGCCCCGACCCGGCGGCGGCCACCGCCGCCACCCCAAAGGGAGCGTAAAACCCAAAAATCTCCGCTCCGGCCAGGATGCCCCCCAACAGGAAGCCCACCCCGGCCTCCGCCATGCCCATGAGGGCGCGCCGGGACATCTTCACCGTGTCCCGGCGGGGAAAACGAAACAGCCGTCCTCCCGCTCGTTCTTTCGTTGCCATACCTGCTCCCTCCTGTGTCCGGCCAACCGGTTTTCTTATGCGTTGCGTGAGCCGATTATACCCACCGGGCACAAAAAAGGTTGTCGGACGCTGGATGGGGAAACAGGGGGCCTTTCCCCAGCATTTTCCCTCCTCTCGTTTTCTTCGGCGGCAAGCCGCGGCGTTCTGGAAAAAGAGCCAGACGAAGGCTGGAGAGAAGGGCCAAAGGCTGACGGGCGGTTTTCCGTCGCAGGGCTGCGGTGGAAGGGGAAACGCGGGAGCGGAGCGCTCCCGCACGGGTCCGCTTTCTCTGGAGAAAGCGGAGGAAAGAGCACCAGGGGCTGCGGCCCCTGGACCCCAGGGGTGAGGGTAGGAGATTCCTCCCCTCACACTCCCCTCCTCTGGTTTGTAGAAACGGGAAGGGGGTGTTCTTCCGTCTATCAGCGGCCTGCGGCCCTCACAGCGCCAGGCCCCAAGGCGAGCCGCCCACCGATTGGGCGGCTGGCTCCGATAGGGCGTGCCCTTTGGGAGCAAACGTGGGCGCAGAGAGGCAGATGAGCAAATGGCATGGCTGCTTTCATATTTGCTTTTCCGCTATTTTTCTTGTCATTTCGATGTCGTCTCTTCCGTCCTCCCCATAGGGAAAAGAACCCCGTCCCCCAGCCGCCCAAGTGGTGGGCGGCTCGCCTTGGGGCCTTTCGCTGAGTGGGCCGCAGGCCAGTCATCCCAAAAGAACCCCAGCCTGCCAGCCTCCCCCCACCAGAGAAAAGGTTCTTAGGAAAGGAACCTCCTTTCCTAAGCGGGGGTCCAGGGGGCTGCGCCCCCTGGTGCTCTTTCCTCCGGCTTTCTCCAGAGAAAGCCGGGCCCCCTGCGGGCAGCAGGCCCCTGCGGGCAGCAGGCCCCCGCGGGCAGCGGCTCCCCACAGAGGGCTGGCGCCCTCTGCCCGCCCTACCCGACGGCGCCTTGGAAAAAAAGAACCGCCCCGGGAGCCCCGAGGCAGTTCCTTGCTTGCGATTTATCGCCGTCTTTGAATTTCGTTGAGCAGGCAGGCGGCCACCTCATCCTTCCCCATGAGGGGCAGCTCCTCCACCCCGTCGTGGGTGATGAGGGTGACCACATTGGTGGTGGTGCCGAAGCCCGCCCCGGCCACCTTCAGGTTGTTGGCCACGATCATGTTCAGGTGTTTGCGCTCCAGCTTGTCCCGGGAGTTTTTCACCATGTCCTTGGTCTCCATGGAGAAACCGCACACAAACAGGCCGGGGTGCCGGTGCTGGGCCACCCAGCCCAGGATATCGTCGGTGCGCTCCAGGGGAATGGATAGGTCGGTCATCTCCGACTTTTTCATCTTGTCCGCCGCCACGTTGGCCGGTCGGTAGTCGGCCACAGCGGCGGCCTTGATGAGAATGTCCGTGCGGGGCAGCATGTCCTGAACGGCCCGGAACATGTCCGCCGCCGTGGTCACCGGCCGGGTGTCCACGAAGGGCACCAGGGACAGGTCCGTGGGGCCGGAGATCAGGGTGACCTGGGCCCCCCGGAGCATGGCCTCCCGGGCGATGGCATAGCCCATGCGGCCGGAGCTGTGGTTGGTGAGGTAGCGCACCGGGTCCAGAGACTCCTGGGTGGGCCCCGCCGTCACCGTCACCCGGACGCCGGCCAGGGTCTTCTCCCGGGCCAGTTCCCGGGCAATGTGATCCAAGAGGACCTCGGGCTCAGGCATCTTGCCGCTGCCCACCGCCTGGCAGGCCAGCAGGCCGCTGTCCGGGGGGATGATGGAAAAGCCATACTTTTGCAGGGCGGCAATGTTGTCCTGGGTGATGGGGTTTTCCAGCATGGCCGTGTTCATGGCCGGGGAAACCAGCTTTTTGCACTTGGCCGCCAGGACCACCGTGGTGAGCATGTCGTCGGCGATGCCGTGGGCCAGCTTGGCGATCACATCCGCCGTGGCCGGGGCCACCAGGATCAGGTCCGCCGCCGTGGCCAGGGAGATGTGGGTGATGTCATACTGAAAGTCCCGGGCGAAGGTGTCCACCACACACCGATGGTTGGTCAGGGACTCAAAGGTCAGGGGGGTGATGAACTGGGTGGCGTTCTGGGTCATCACCACGTGGACCTCCGCCCCCGCCTTGCGCAGGGCACTGGCCACGTTGGGGATCTTGTAGGCAGCGATGCCCCCGCTCACGCACAGCAGCACACACTTTCCTTGCAGATTTTCCATACTTTTCTCCTCATCTCCGCCGGGTGCCGGCGGCTGCATTGTCTGCCGGGGAAGCTCCCGCGGCGGCGGTCTTTCCCGCTCAGGTCATGTCCTTGAGCAGGCCGTGCTTTTCATAGGTGGTCACCCGGGCCACGCGGTTGTCCTCGTCCACGAAGACCACGTTGGGGTGGTAGTCCCCCTTGACCTCCTCGGGGGTCATCTGGGCATAGGCCATGATGATCACCTTGTCCCCCACGCTGACGCACCGGGCGGCGGCGCCGTTGAGGCAGATCATCCCCGAGCCACGCTCACCGGCGATGGTGTAGGTCTCAAACCGGCTGCCGTTGTCGATGTCCACGATCTGGACCTTTTCGTATTCCAAAATCCCCGCCGCGTCCAGCAGGTCCAGGTCCACGGTGATGGAGCCCACATAGTTCAGCTCCGCCTGCACCACCGTGGCCCGGTGGATTTTTCCCTTTAACATCTCCATGGTCATCTCAAAGGCCCTCCACGATGAAATTGTCAATGAGCCGGGTTTTGCCGATGTACACCGCCATGGCCACCAGGACGGTACCCTGCAGGGTCTCCACCGGCTCCATGGTCACCCCGTCCACAGCCTCCACATAGTCGATGCGGGCCAGGGGCTGGGCAGCGATGTGGGCGGACATGGCTGCCACCAGCTTTGCCGCGTCCCGCTCTCCCTGGGCCACCAGCTCCTGCCCCAGCTTCACTGCCTGAGACAGCACCAGAGCGGCCTGGCGCTCCTGGGGGTTCAGGTAGGTGTTGCGGGAGGACTTGGCCAGGCCGTCGGCCTCCCGGACGATGGGACAGCCCACCAGCTGGATGCCGTAGGACAGGTCCCGGACCATCCGACGCAGGATGGCCAGCTGCTGGGCATCCTTCTGGCCGAAGAATGCCTTGTCGGGGGTGACGATGTTAAACAGCTTCGAGACCACCGTACACACCCCTCGGAAGTGGATGGGGCGGGTCTTGCCGCACAGCTGCTTGGGCATGTCGGAGTGGATCTCTACATAGGTGGCCGCCCCCTCAGGGTACATCTCCTCCACCGAGGGGTGGAAGACCAGGTGGCAGCCGTGCTCCTCCAGCAGAGCCTTGTCCCGGTCAAAGTCCCGGGGGTAGTCCTCCAGGTCCTCGTTGGGGCCGAACTGGGTGGGGTTTACAAACACAGAGACCACCACCCGGTCGCACTGGCGGACGGCCTCGTCCACCAGGCTGGCGTGGCCCTCGTGTAAATAGCCCATGGTGGGCACCAGGCCCACGGTGAGGCCCTCCTTCTTCCAGGCCGCCACCTGGGCCCGGACTTCCGCAATGGTTGTTGCAATCTTCATGGTTTCTTTATCCTCACAAAACAGAATACAATCTCAGGGGTGCCGCTTGCTCTCCCTGGGCCAAACGGGCCAGGGCATCGTCGCTGCAATCGCTCTTGGCATAGGTCTGCTGGGGGGAGGGGAAGGCCCCCTCCTTTACCTGGCTGTCGTAGGTCTGGAAGGCCTCGGTCATCACCTGGCCCAGCTGGGCAAAGCACTGCACAAACTTGGGGACGTGCTCCCCGTTCATGCCCAGCATGTCCTGGTATACCAGCACCTGGCCGTCGCAGCCGGCCCCGGCGCCGATGCCGATGGTGATGATGTCCAGCTTCTCCGTCACCAGAGCGGCCAGCTTGGGGGGCACGCACTCCAGGACCACGGCAAAGGCCCCGGCCTCCTGGACCGCCAAGGCGTCGGCCAGGAGTCTGGCCGCGCCGTCCTCCCCCTTACCCTGAACCTTGAAGCCGCCGAAGGCGTGGTGGGACTGAGGGGTCATGCCGATGTGGGCGCAGACGGGAATGCCCGCGCCGGTGATGGCCCGAATCTGCTCACACATTCCCTGGCCGCCCTCCAGCTTGACGGCATCCGCGCCGGTCTCCTTCATCAGGCGGCCGGCGTTTTCCAGGGCCTGCTGGGGGGAAATCTGATAGGTCATAAAGGGCATATCCACCACCACAAAGGCCTGGCGGCAGCCCCGGGCCACGCTGCGGCCGTAGATGATCATCTCCTCCAGGGTCACCGGCAGGGTGTCGGCGTAGCCCTGCATGGTCATGCCCAGGCTGTCCCCTACCAGGATCATGTTGATCCCGGCCTGGTCCATGAGCCGGGCGGTGGTGTAGTCGTAACAGGTCAGTTGGGAGATCTTCTCGCCCCGGGCCTTCATGGCCGCCAGGGTGACAACGGTGTTCTGTTTCATGGGTTCGATCCTTCCTTCAGTATGTCCGTTACAGGCTGATAGTCCACATCGGGATGCTTTTCTCTGGCCAGGTCCACCAGGATCTGAGAGGCCACCCGGTACAGCTGCCGCCCCGGTCCCGCCGGCAGGCAGGCCAGGTGTTTGGCCACTGTGGTGTGGTCCCCCCGCTCCACCGGCCCCGTCAGGGCCTCCTGGGGGCCCACCTGACATAGGTGGTCCAGGTTGGCCTTCATCAGGGGCGTCAGGGCATCCAGGGCCTCCCGCTGGGAAAAGCCGCAGCGGGAAAGCAGGGTCACACTCTCCTGGACCAGGGCACAGACTAGGTTACTGGCCACGGCGCAGGCAGCGTGGTAGGCCGCCTTCTCCGCCGAGGGCACCAGGCGAACCTGGGCGCCCAGGGCAGTGAGGGTCTCCTGCCACCAGGGCAGGTGGGGCCCCTCCCCTTCCAGGCAAAAAAAAGCACCCGACAGTTCCCTCCAGGCAGCGTACTTGTCGCTGACGGGGAACAACGGGTGGATCGAATAGTAGCTGGCGCCGGTGTCCTCCAGGCCGGGAAATCCCTCCCGGGCGGTCAGGGCGCCACTGCAATGACAAAGTTGTTTTCCTGCCAAGTCAAAGCCCCTCAGCCTTTGGCAGACTGTGGGGATCGCTCCATCCGGAACGGTAAAAAAGATCGCGTCACTTGCCCGAACCAATGTTTCCACATCGTCAAATTGCTTCGTGCCAGTCCATGCCGCCGCTTCCTGGGCCGATCCTTCGTGCCGGCTGTAATAGCCGGTCACTGGAATGCCGCCCTGGACAAAAAATTGCCCCAGGGAGAAGCCAACTTTTCCCGCTCCAAGGAATCCTATCTTCATTCGATCACCGTGCCTTTCCAGGGCAGGGTGACGCGAGGGGTGCCGCGCCGGAGCAGCAGACCCGCAGGGAACATGCCGGTACAGTTTCCTATTCGGAATACCATCCGTTTGCGGTCCGTCCCGGAACCGGGCCGGACCAACGCGGCTATTGTATCATCCGCCCCGACAAAAGTAAAGGATTCTTTTCTGGCTTTTTTCCAGCCGAGTGCACAACCTTTTCCCCGCTTTTTCGGCAAAGTCCCACAAAAAAAGAAAAACCGCCGGGCCGCGTACCCCGGCAAAGGGCAGTCCGCGGCCCGACGGAGATCTTCCGTCACGGTTTTTCCTGGTGCAGCTGGAACAGGCGCTTGGCAAAGCCCGTCAGGTCTCTGGCGCTCTCGTGGCGCAGGAACTTGGGGTTCAAGTCCCCCAGGCGCACCCGGTCCAAGTTGTCTGCGTCCTTGAGCAGACGGGTCAGCTCCAGGGCGTGGGGGTAGTCCTTGGGCTGGAAGGAGGCCACCACAGGCTCCATGTCCCGGTCGGGCCGGGAGTGAGCGGTGACCGCCGCCTTCAGCTCCACCAAATTCTCCCCCTCCTGGCCGGTGAGCTCCGCCAGGCGCAGGGCCGACCGGGCCCCGTGGTAGATGTCAAAGCCGTCAAAGGTCCGGCCCACATCGTGGTAGCTGGCCGCCCGGAAGAGCTGGCGCAGATCCTCCTCCCCCAGGGCCTCCCGCCAGCCGATGAGAGCCGACAGGAGCAGGACCCGGTGGATGTGGCCCGGGCCGTGGACCCAGCTCTGGAAGAGGGCCCCCTCATCGATGGTCTCATAGGCCTCCAGCAGCAGGGGATAGTGCTGCCAGGCCTTCAGGCCCCGGATGAGCTCTTGGTCCTGCTGCCACCTGCCCTGGTTCAGCAGGAATACAATGCGGTTGTCTTTCACGTTTCGCGCCCCCTTTGCTTTGGTGCTTTCTGTATTATCTTCCCCAGCAGCGCCGCTTGTCAATGGTCCGGCGGAAATTTTCTTCGCTGTCCTCCCCCAGGGTGTCCCGCAGCAGGGCGGCGGCGCCATAGCGCAGGCACCGCCGCAGCCGGGCCTCGCCCCGCTTGAGGGTGCGGGAGACGGTACTCCGGTCCACCCCCAGCTGGGTGCCGATCTCCTCCATGGTCAGCCCCTCCTCATAATATAGGAAAAGGACCTGGCGCTGGCGCTGGGTGACCTCTTCCCGCAGGGCCTGGGCGAGCTGGGTACACAGCTGGTGGACCTGCTGGGTGTTGTCCCGGGCCATCAGGCGGCTGTAGACCGCCAGGTCCGCCCCCTGCCGCCAGCGTTTATAATGTGTAGTGGCCATTGCGCCGGTACCCCCTGTCGTAGTAATGTTCCAGCAGAACCGCCTGGTCCCGGGCCTCCCGCCAGAGGGTCTCCAAAATCCCGATGCGGCCGCTCAGCGCGTCCTTCTCCCAGGCCTGCTCGCTCTTGGCCCGGGCCTCTTTGAGTTCGTTGATCCGTCCCCGCAGCACCTGGGCCTGGGCCCGGTACTCCTTGGACATCTCCTGCAAGGTCATGGCATTCTCCTCTCTTTCACGGACCCGCCGGCGGCAGGCAGGGCACAGCCCCTCCCGCGCCGGCGGGTCGTACCAATACTGCTCCTGCCCGCAGCCAGGGCATTCCTCCCGGGGGGCATCCTGTTGCTTGTCCCGAAAGGGCGCGCAGACGATCCCCCGGCCTTCCCTTCCTCTCCGCAAAAAATTCCTCCTTTTTGAAAAAAAGGGCTTGACAAATTCCGCCTCTTCTGTTAGACTAACCTTCGCTGCGGATGAGTACCCACGCTGGTGTAGCTCAGTTGGTAGAGCAGCTGATTTGTAATCAGCAGGTCGGGGGTTCGAGTCCGTCCACCAGCTCCAAAAACTTGATATGGAGGAGTTCCCGAGTGGCCAAAGGGGGCAGACTGTAAATCTGTTGTCGACGACTTCGATGGTTCGAATCCATCCTCCTCCACCAGAAAAAGTGATCGGTTTTTATCGATCACTTTTTCCATGGCCAAAATTTTCTGCCGGGAGTCTGATCCACTATGCTCACTGTCACCAACGCCGCCAAGCACTGCTTGGGCTTTTTCCGCCGGGAGGTCGTCCTGTCGGCGGCCATTCTGCTGGCGCTGCTCTCCTGCCTGGCCGTGCCCCCCAGCCTGCACTACGTCTCCTACATCGACTGGGACACCCTGGCCCTGCTCTTCAGTCTCATGGCCGTCATGAAGGGCTTCCAGTCCGCCGGCCTGTTCGTCTACCTGGGCGACCGGCTGCTCAAGCGGGCGGGCACCACCCGGAAGATGCTCTTCGTGCTGGTCTTCCTGCCCTTTCTGTGCAGCATGGTCATCACCAACGACGTGGCCCTGATCACCTTCATCCCCTTCGGCTTCACCGTCCTGCGCCTGGCCGGACAGGAGCGCCTGCTGGTGCCCCTGGTGGTGATGCAGACCGTGGCCGCCAACCTGGGCAGCATGCTCACCCCCATGGGCAACCCCCAGAACCTCTACCTGTACACCAAGTCGGGCATGGGCTTTTGGGAGCTGTGCGGGCTCATGCTCCCCTACATCCTCATCTCCGCGGTGTGCCTGACGGGGCTGATCCTGACGCGCAAGTCCGTGCCCACCACCGAGCCCGCCCTGGCCGCCCAGCTGGGGGACCCCAAGCGCCTGATCTCCTGCGCCCTGGGCTTTGTGGTCTGTCTGCTGGGCCTGTTCCAGCTCATCTCCCCCCTGATCATCGCCGGGGCCGTGGCCGCCTTCCTGCTGCTGGCCGACCGGCAGCTGCTGGCAGGCATCGACTACTCCCTGCTGGCCACCTTCCTGGCCTTTTTCGTCTTCATCGGCAATCTGGGGTGCATCGAGACTTGCAGACCCTCTTCGTCTCCCTGCTCTCCGGCCACGTGGAACTGGTGGCGGTGCTGGCCAGCCAGCTGATCAGCAACGTGCCCGCCGCCCTGCTCCTGTCCGGCTTCACCTGCCAGTGGTCCGACCTGATCGTGGGGTGCAACCTGGGGGGACTGGGCACCCTCATCGCCTCCATGGCCAGCCTCATCTCCTATAAGTTCCTGGTGCGGGAATACCCCGCCCAGCGCAAGAAGTACTTCGCCTGGTTCACCCTGTGCAACGTGGGGCTGCTGGGCATCCTTCTGACCGCCAATTCCTTCCTGGCCGCCTGACTCCGCCGCCAGGTTCAAGAGAGCTCCGGGCACTGCGCCCGAAGCTCTCTTTTTTCATCTGCCCCGCCTTTTCCGAACACACGTTCTACTTTAGAGGGTAGCATACCCCGCGCCGTCCGTCAACTGCTCCCCTCTTCCAGTCCTGGCTATCGTTCCCTCTTTCTGGACAAATTCTTTTCTTTGAAAAAATTCTTCCGAAAGATTCCCATTGATTTTTTCGCCGCCCTTTGCGATAATGAAACCAAGAAAAGGAACCAGAAGGAGAGACGTGTCATGAAGCAGCTGATCATCGCCCTGGGCCGCCAGGTGGGCAGCGGGGGCCACAGGATCGGGGGAATCCTGGCCCAGCGTTTTGACCTTCCCCTCTACGACAGAAACCTGCTGGCGGAGATCGCCGCCCAGCGCCAGCTGGACCCGGAAGCCCTGCGCCAGTATGAGGAGTCCCCCAAGAGCCGCTTCCTCTCCCGGACCATCCGAGGGCTGAACAACTCCGCCCAGGCGGGCCTGGCCGAGCTTCAGTTCCGCTTTTTGGAGGAAAAGGCCGCCGAGGGAGAGTCCTTCCTCGTCATGGGCCGGTGCGCCGAGTACATCCTGCGGGACCACCCTGGACTCATCTCCCTCTTCGTCTGCCGGGACTTGAAGGACCGGGTGGCCGTCATTCGCCACACCTACGGCCTGTCTGAGGCCGAGGCCCTGGACTTCATCCGCAAGGGGGACAAGCGCCGGGCCGCCTACCACAGCGAGCACTGCCCCACCGTCTGGGGCCACAGCGAGTCCTATGACTTGACCATCAACACCTCCCGCCTGGGGCTGGAGGGCACCGCCGACTTCCTGGAGGAATACATCCACCGGCGGATTGCCGATGACCCCACCCGGACACTGCAACTGTAACAACGCGCGTCCCCTTGGGGACAGCGCCGTCCCTGTATCCTTCCCAAGGAAAAAGGCCGCCTTTCGGCGGCCTTTTTCCTTGGGATTGTTTTCTTTTTTGGGGGGCGCTGACGGCCTGGGCCGAGTCTGTCCCCCGGCCCGCCCGGTGCAAAAAACAGGACGCCTCCCAGCCGCGGCGGCGGGGGCGTCCTGTCTCGCTTTCTCGTTTAGTGTGTCTGAAGGTACTCCTTCAGGTAGAGCAGGGCCTGGCGGTAACCCTCCAGGCCAAGGCCCATGTAGGTCTTCACGCAGGCCATGCCCGCGTAGGAAATCTGGCGGAAGTCCTCCCGCTGGGACACGTCGGAGATGTGGACCTCCACCGCCGGCAGGGCCACCGCCTTCAGGGCGTCCAGGATGGCCACGCTGGTGTGGGTGTAGGCGGCGGGGTTGATGACGATGCCGTCAAACTTCCCCAGGGCCTCCTGGATCTTGTCCACAATGGCCCCCTCGTGGTTGGACTGAAAGACCTCCACGTCCATGCCCGCCTGCCGGCAGGTCTCCTCCACCAGGGACACCAGGGCGGCGTAGTCCTGTCTGCCATAGAGGTCGGGCTCCCGGATGCCCAGCAGGTTCAGGTTGGGGCCATTAATCACTAAAATGTTCATAGGCTTCCTCCACGCGCTTGGCCACGGCTTCCACGGTGCTGTCGTTTTCCACGATGATGTCCGCGAAGCGCCGGTACATGGGCAGGCGGATGGTGTACATGTCCTGGAGGTTCCCCCGCAGGGAGAGGGGCCGGCCCTTCTTGGGCAGCTTGGACAGCTCCCGCTCCAGGAAGACGATGGTCCCGTTCTGGTGCAGGTGGGGGTAGTTCTCCGGCCGGGTGACGCAGCCGCCGCCGGTGGCGATGACCAGGCCGGAGGCCTTGCCCAGCTCCTTGAGCATGGCGGTCTCCTGGGCCCGGAAGGCAGCCTCCCCGTGGTGGGTGATGTATTCCCCGGCGGGCATGCCCAGGACCTTTTCCAGCTCCTGGTCGCAGTCCACGAAGGGGCGGTCCAGCATCTCGGCCAGGGCCCGGCCCACGGTGCTCTTGCCGCAGCCGGGCATGCCCACCAGGACCCGGTTCTCCTTCCGGTGGCGCAGGGCCAGGTAGGCCTCCTTGGAGCGGATGGCGGGGATGACCTCCCCGGTAAAGATCTGGCTGGCGCACCGGGCCTGCTCGGCCAGCATGTACAGGCCGCCCATGCAGGGGATCTCCAGGGCCTCGGCCTGCTGGAGCAGGGCAGTGCGGGCGGGGTTGTAGATCAGGTCCAGCACCCCCTGGCACTGGGGGAACTGGCGCAGATCCACCGGTGAGGCGGCGGTGTTGGGATACATGCCCACGGGGGTGGTGTTGACGATGACGGCGGCGTCCTTGTGCTTGTCCAGGTTGGTGTAGTTGTCCGGGCCGGAGCGGGAGATCACCACGATCTCCCCTGCCCCCAGCTTCCGCAGGACATACTGCACCGCCAGGCTGGCCCCGCCGGAGCCCAGCACCAGGCACTTGCGGCCCAGGACCCGGACCCGGCTCTTCCAGACCATGCCTTCAAAGCCCGCTGCGTCAGTGTTGTCTCCCAAGAGAGAGCCGTCGAGCTGCTTGACCACCGTGTTCACGCTGCCGATGGCCGCGGCAGCCTCGGTGAGATCGTCGCAGATGGCCAGCATGGTGGTCTTATAGGGGATGGTCACGTTCAGGCCCTGGAAGTCCCCCACCCGGAGGAAATCCCCCAGCTGGTCTGGGGGGACCTCAAAGAGCTCGTAGTCGTAGTCGCCGAAAAAAGCATGCAGTTCCGGGGAATAGCTGTGCCCCAGTTTTTCTCCCAACAGTCCGCAGCGCATCAGATCACCTCACTATAGCTTCCCAGGTATTGGAATTCCTCGCAGACGGCGGACAGGTCGTCCACCATGCGGATGAACTCGTCGGAGTAGACCGAAGTCTCCAGGTCGAAGTAGAACATGAACTCGAACTCCCGGTCGGGCAGGGGGCGGCTCTCCAGCTTGATCAGGTTCAAGCCCAGGGTGTAGAACCGGGCCAGGATCTGGTACAAGGAGCCCGGCCGGTGGGGCAGGACCACCATGAGGGAGGTCTTGTCCGCCCCGGGGTAGATCTCCAGCTTTTTGGAGATGCAGATGAACCGGGTGTAGTTGTTGCTCCGGTCCTGGATGTCCGCGGCCAGCCGCTCCAGGCCGTACAGGGCGATGCAGCTGTGGGAGGCGATGGCCGCCACGTCGGTGCGGTCGGACTGGGCCACGGCGGCGGCGGCAGCGGCGGTGTTCTCGCAGGGGGTCACTTTCACGTCCTTGCCCAGCTTTTCCAGGTAGGCCGCGCACTGGCTGATGGCCTGGGGATGGGAGAAGATCTCCTTGATGTCGGCCAGCTTGGTGCCCTTTTTGGCCACCAGGTTGTGGTCGATCTTCAGCCGGGTGGAGCGGACGATCTTGAAGCTGCTGTGGTGGAGCATCAGGTCATAGATCTGCTTGACCGAGCCGGCGGTGCTGTTTTCCAGGGGGAGCACGCCGTAGTCGCAGAAGCCGTTCTCGATGGCGGAGAAGACGCTCTCGAAGGAGCCGAAGTACATCACCTGGGGGTGCTTGAAGAGCTTCTCACAGGCCAGCTGGGAGTAGGCGCCCTCCACCCCCTGGCAGGCCACGGTGGCGGAGGGGGGGAAGAGGTTGGGGGTGTGCTCTATGGCCGCCTGAATCTCCTGGCGCAGGGCGGAGGGCTGGGGATTCATGGCGTTCTGGTAGCCCCGGCTGATCTCAAAGAGCATGGACCAGAGGGCGTAGCCGTACTGCTCCAGCTCCGGGGGAAGCTTGGCGGCGATGTCGGCCAGCTTTTCCCGCTCCCGGGCGGGATCCAGGGTGGGCAGGCCTTGCTCCTTCTTGGCCTGGCTGACCCGGGCCACCACGTCCATGCGCTGGGCAAAGGCCTGGACCAAGGTGTCGTCGATGGCGTCGATCTCTTCTCTCAGTTCTTCTAAATTCATGGTTGTCTGCTCCTTTCCTGCTGCTCCAGCAGCGCGTCATAGACGGCAATGGCCGCCGCCGCCTCCACACAGGGCACCGCCCGAGGGACGATGCAGGGGTCGTGGCGGCCATGGATTTCCAATATGGTGTTCTCCCCCCGGGACAAGCTCACGCTCTTCTGGGGGCGGGCGATGGAGGGGGTGGGCTTTACCGCCACCCGGAACACCAGGGGCATGCCGTTGGTGATGCCCCCCAGGATGCCGCCGGCGTGGTTGGTGCGGGTTTTCACCTGGCTGCCGTCCATGTAAAAAGCGTCGTTGTTCTCGCTGCCCCGCAGGGCGGCGGCGGCAAAGCCCGCGCCGAAGTCCACCCCTTTCACGGCGGGGATAGCAAAGACCAGCCGGGCGATGCGGTTCTCCATACCGTCCAGCATGGGGTCTCCCAGGCCGGCGGGCAGGCCCAGGACGGCGCACTGGATGACGCCTCCCAGGGAGTCCAGCTCCCCCTTGGCCACCTCGATGGCCCGCTGCATGGCCAGGCCCGCCTGGTCGTCCAGAACGGGGAAGGGTTTGCGCCCCGGGGCCAGCAGGTCCTCCTGGGTCAGGTCCACCGGGTCATAGGCCCGGTCGGCGATGGTCCCCACGGCGGCGATGTGGGCCCCCACATAGATCCCCTGCCGGGCCAGGATCTGCTTGCAGATCCCCCCGGCGATGCACAGGGGGGCGGTGAGCCGGCCGGAGAAGTGGCCGCCCCCCGCCACGTCCTGAAAGCCCCCGTACTTCACCTGGGCGGTGTAGTCGGCGTGGCCGGGGCGGGGCACGTCCCGCAGGTTTTCGTAGTCCTTGGACCGGGTGTTGGTGTTGCGGATGACCGCAGCCAGGGGGGCGCCGCAGGTGCGCCCTTTGTCCAGGCCCGCCAAAATTTCTGGCCGGTCGGCCTCCTTCCGGGTGGTGGACCAGGACCCGGTCCCCGGGGCCCGGCGGTTGAGAAAGGCCTGCAGCTCCTCCAGGTCCACTTCCTCCCCGGCGGGCAGGCCGTCTACCGTCACCCCAATGGCCGGGGCGTGGGACTGGCCGAAGATGGAAACGGTCAGATGACCGTGGTAAATACTGCTCATATCACTACAATGTCCTCATTATGAAATATCCCCGGCCTTCCGTCAAGGGCCAAAGGGATCTTCTTCCACTTCTTTTCCCAGGGCGCGCAGGCTTTTCCAGAAGGTGGGGTAGGATTTCTCCACCGCCTGGGCCCCAGTGACCACCACGGGACCAGTACAGGCCCCGGAGGCCACGGCGGCGGCCATGGCGATCCGATGGTCCCCGGCGGCGGCCACCTGCCCCCCTTCCAGGGCGGCGCGGCCCTGGATGATCAGGCCGTCCTCGGTCTGCTCCACCTGGCCGCCCAGGGCGTTAAGGGCCCAGGCGGTGGTCTCCAGCCGGTCCGACTCCTTCAGCCGCAGCCGGGCGGCCCCGGTGATGCGGGTGGTCCCCGGCGTGGCCGCCGCCACGGCGGCCAGTACGGGCACCAGGTCGGGGATGTCCTTGGCGTCGATGTCGGCGGGAGTCCGTCTGCCCCACAGGGCGGTGACCCGGTCGCCGGTGACGCTGATGCGGGCCCCCATCCTGGTCAGCACCTGGCAGATGGCCTTGTCCCCTTGCAGGGAGTCCATGTCCATGCCGGTGACGGTGACGCTCTCGCCCCCCAAGGCCCCCAGGCACAGCCAGGGGGCGGCGTTGGACCAGTCCCCCTCCACCCGGACCAGGCCGGGGCTGCGGCAGGGCTGCGGCAGGACGGTCCAGCCGCCGGCGCTTTGACGGGGAACCACCCCGAAGTCCGCCAGGGCCCGGAGGGTCAGGTCCAGATAGCTGGCCGACTCCCGCTCCCCCGTAACGATGAGCTCACTGCTCCCCGACAGCAGGGGCAGGGCAAAGAGCAGGCCGCTGATGAACTGGGAGGAAATATTCCCCGGCAGCTGGTAGACCCCCGGCATGAGCCGGCCGGCGATGGCGATGGTCTTGTGTTCCTGGTCCAGGGTCACGGCGCAGCCGTTCTCCTCCAGCTGCTCCACCAGGGGCCCCATGGGCCGCTGGACCAGGCGGCCCGCCGTCTGGAAGGTGACCTGGGCCCCCAGGGCCCCCGCCACCGGCAGGAGGAAGCGGAGGGTGGAGCCGCTCTCCCCGCAGTCCAGCACCCCCTCTTGGACCGGCTTGTCCCGGTCCAGGGGGATGACCTCATAGCCGTCCTCCCGCTGGGTGATCTGGGCGCCCAACCCCTGCAGACAGCGGAGGGTGGCGTCGATGTCCTGGGAGGACTGGGGGCAGACCACCCGGGTAGGCCGGTCTGCCAGGGCCGCGCAGATCAGCAGCCGGTGGGCCGCCGATTTGGAGGGGATGGCGGCCAGGGTCCCTTGGGCGGCGCCCGGTTGGATGGTGACGGTCACTGGCCAAGCCCCCTTTCGATCCAAGTGAGCAGCTCCCCCACGGGGATCTGGCGCAGCCGGCTCTTGCCCCAGCCGGTGGGGACCACCAGGGTGATGGTGTCCCCCGCCCGCTTTTTGTCGGACAGGGTCTTCTCGTACAGGGCCCGGGCGGGGTATTCGGTGGCGGTGGGCAGGCCGTATTGGTGCAGCAGGGCCTCCAGCCGGGGCAGGACCGGGGCGGGGCACAGGCCCAGAGAGACTGCAGCCCGGGTGACTAGGGTCATGCCGATGGCCACCGCCTTGCCGTGGGAGATGGCGTAGCCGCTGCAGGCCTCCACCCCGTGGCCGATGGTGTGGCCTAGGTTGAGCAGCTGCCGGGCACCAGTGTCGAACTCGTCCTGCTCCACCAGGTCCCGCTTCTGGGCGATGCACCGGGCGGCCACCTCCTCGGGATCGGCCCGGAAGTCCAGGCGCTCCAGCTTGTCCAGCAGGGCCGGGTCGCCGATCATGCCGTACTTGATGACCTCGGCGCAGCCGTCGGCAAAGGTCTCGGCGGGGAGGGTGTCCAAGGTGTCCAGGTCGCACAGAACCGCCTGGGGCTGGTAAAAGGCCCCGGCCAGGTTCTTGCCTCCCCGCAGGTCGATGGCGGTCTTCCCCCCCACGGAGGCGTCCACCGCCGCCAGCAGGGTGGTGGGCAGCTGGAGGAAGGGCACGCCCCGGAGGAAGGTAGCGGCGGCGAACCCCGTCAGGTCCCCCACCACCCCGCCGCCCAGGGCCACCAGGCCGTCGGCCCGGGTGAGGTGCTCCCGGGCGAGAAATTCCAGCAGGTCCAGGTAGGTGCCCCCGTTCTTGTGCTCCTCCCCAGCGGGAAAGACGAAGGGGCAGACCCGGAAGCCCGCCTGGTTCAGGCTGTCGGTCACGGCCTGCAGATAGAGAGGGGCCACGTTGGTGTCGGAGACCACCGCCGCCGTGCGGCCCCGGAAGGCCCGGGCGGCCTCCTGTCCTACGGAAGCCAGCAGGCCCCGGGCGATCTTCACGTCATAGGTGTGGGATGCTTGGACGGTTACCGTGGTCATTTCCCGTCTACCTCCTCTTTGATCCTTCTGCCCTCGTCCAGCAGGCGGCAGAGGGTGTCGAAGTCGTTGTCCTCGATGGCCTTGCGGTACTGGCCCAGGGCGGCGATGAGGGTATCCAGCTCAAAGAGCATGTTGTCTCGGTTTTCCAAAAAAAGCTCGGCCCACATGGCGGGGTTGAGCCAGGCCACCCGGGTCAGGTCCTTGTAGCTGCCGGCGGAAAAGCCGTCGTGCTGCCGGGCGGTGGGGCTCTTGATGTACGCATTGGAGATCACGTGGGCCATCTGGGAGGTGAAGGCGATGCGCTGGTCGTGCTCCTTGGCGGTGGTGATGGAGATGCGCCCAAAGCCCACCGGGGCCAAGAGGGTTTTGGCCCGGTCCAGCAGGCGGATGTCGTCGAACCGGGGGGGCACGATGACCATGGGGGCCCCGTCGAAGAGGTCGGCCCGGCTGGCCCGGAAGCCCGAGTGGTGGGTGCCCGCCATGGGGTGGCCCCCCAGGAAGGGGAAGCCATACTGTTCCGCTAGGGGGAAGACTCCGGCGCACACCTTCTCCTTGGTGCCGGCGCAGTCGATGACCATGGTCTTGGGGGAGAGCAGGGGGGCCAGGCGGGTCATGTGCTCCACCACCGCCTCCGGGTAGGTGGCCAGGAGGAGAAGGTCCAGCTCGCCGAGCCGGTCGTCGGTGAGAGGGCCCTGGATGGCCTGGGCGATCTGGGCAAACTCCGTGATGGAAGTGTCCTTATCCCAGCCCAGGACGGTGATCCCTTCCTCCCGCTGGTAGGCCTTGGCCAGGGACCCGCCGATGAGCCCCAAGCCGATGATGCCGACGGTCATCCCTGCATCGCCTCCCGGATGCGCAGGATCTTCCCGGCGGTGTGGGCGAACTGCTCAGGGGTCAGGGACTGGGCCCCGTCACACAGGGCGTGGGGAGGATCGTTGTGGACCTCGATCATGATGCCGTCGGCCCCGGCGGCGGCGGCAGCCATGGCCATGGGCTCCACCAGATGGGCGTGGCCGGTGGCGTGGCTGGGGTCCACCACCACGGGCAGGTGGGTCAGACTCTTGAGGACGGGGACCACGGACAGGTCCAGGGTATTGCGGGTGTAGGTGGACTCATAGGTGCGGATGCCCCGCTCACAGAGGATGACGTTCTCGTTGCCGCTGGCCATGATGTACTCGGCGCTCATGAGCAGCTCCTTGATGGTGCCGGCCAGGCCCCGCTTGAGGAGGATGGGCTTATTGGTCTTGCCCAGCTCCTTGAGCATGTCGAAGTTCTGGGTGTTCCGGGCGCCCACCTGGATCACGTCCACTTCCTCGAAGAGGTCCAGGTTGCGGATGTCCATGAGCTCGGTGACGATGGGCAGGCCCGTGGCCTTCTTGGCCTCCAGCAGCAGCCGGATACCCTCGGCCCCCAGGCCCTGGAAGTCATAGGGGGAGGTACGGGGCTTGAAGGCGCCGCCCCGCAGGAAGGTGGCCCCGGCCTTTTTCACCTCCTGGGCCACGAAGGTGATCTGTTCCTCGGTCTCCACCGAGCAGGGGCCGGCGATGAGTCCGAAGTGGCCCCCGCCGATGGCGGCGGGGCCCACCTGGATGACGGTGTCCTCCGGGTGGAACTTGCGGTTGACCGCCTTGAAGGGGTCGGAAACCCGGGTCACCGTCTCCACGATGTCCAGGCTCTGGATCATTTCCATGTCCACCTTAGAGGTGTTGCCAATAAGGCCCAGCACCGTCTGGTACTCCCCGTGGGAGACGTGGACCCCTAAGTTCTGCTCCTCCAGCCAGTGGATGAGGTGTTCGGTGCGTTCCGGCGAAGCGCCGGGCTTTAAGACTGCGATCATAATGATTTCTCCTTTCCGATGGGCCGCCCGCTCCCGTTTCCGGCGGCCTGAGCCAAACAAAAATACGCCACACAGAACGGAATCTGTGTGGCGTATGGGGAACTTCTATCACAAAGAAGGACCGCGATTTTCTCCAGCACAAATTGCCATTACCCTATTCCCTTGCCGGTCATAAAGTAATAGTAGGTAAAGGCGAATGCGCTGTTCATGCTGATGGTCTGCTTTTTCATACAAAACCATTCCTTCCCTAATAACGGCCCTATTCTACCACGCTTTCTCACCCCCGTCAAGGGTTAATTTTACCTTGTAGCACAAAAACTTTTATGTTATACTAGAAAAAAACAACTCAGGAGGTACTGCCCATGGGATTTTGGCTGTTCATGCTGGTGATCGTCCTTTTGCTCCCGGGGATCATGGTCCTCTTCGGCCAGGTCTTTCTTCGTCGTCCGCCCCAGCAGATCAACGGCGTCTACGGCTACCGCACCCGCCGGTCCATGGCCAGCCAGGCCGCCTGGGACTTCGCCCACCGCACCTGCGGCCGGCTGTGGTTTGCCTGGGGGCTGGTGCTGCTGCCCGTGTCGGCGGCCCTGATGCTGCCGGCACTGGGACGGGCGGAGGACGTGGTGGGGCTCTGGGGCACGGTGCTGGTGGTCCTCCAGCTGGCGCTCCTGTTTCTCACCCTCGGCCTGACCGTGCGTGCCCTGAAACGACACTTTGACGAGGCCGGGCGGCCAAGGTGATGACGTTTTTTCCCAAAGAAGACAGCGGCGGCTGGCGCTATTTCGCGCCAGCCGCCGTTTTCATGCTGTTTCTGGTCCTTGGGGTCCTGCTCCTGGGGCTTGACCTTCTTCTTGCGGAGGAACTCCTCAAAGATCCGGCCCAGGGGCAGGCCGAGGCCTTCGTCCATACGCGGCCTTCTCTCCCGGTCAGGTCATCTTCTCCTGCTTGACCTTCTTGTCGATAACGTGGCGGGAGGCCAGTTCGTCCCGCACGTCCTCCAAGCTGATGCCCAGCTGGAGCATGAGGACCATCACGTGGTAGGCCAGGTCGGCGATCTCGTAGATGGTCTCCTTCTTATCCTCGGCCTTGCCGGCGATGATGACCTCGGTGGACTCCTCACCCACCTTTTTCAGGATCTTGTCGATGCCCTTGTCGAAGAGGTAGGAGGTGTAGGACCCCTCCTTGGGGCTCTCCTTCCGGCCCCGGAGCATGTCCATGAGGCCCTCCAGGGAGAAGGCGGTGTTCTCCTCGCTCTCAAACAGGGGGTTGTGGAAGCAGGACTCCGCCCCCGTGTGGCAGGCGGGGCCGTCCTTGTTTACCCGGATGACCAGGGCGTCGTAGTCACAGTCGGCGGTGATGTCGATGATGTGCTGCACCGCCCCGGAGGTCTCCCCCTTCCGCCACAGCTCCTGGCGGGAGCGGCTCCAGAAGCAGGTGCGCTCCTCCTTGATGGAGATTTCCAGGCTCTCCCGGTTCATATAGGCCAGGGTGAGCACCTGGCCGCTCTTCCCATCCACCACGATGGCGGGGATGAGGCCTTTCTCGTCAAACTTCAGTTTTTCCATGTCGATCATGGTCGTATCCTCCCGGTCTTATCGTACCAAAATGCCCTGGGCCCGCAGGTCCTGTTTCAGCTGGGGAATCTGGATCTCCCCAAAGTGGAACACCGAGGCCGCCAACCCCGCGTCCACCCCGGGCAGGGTGTGGAAGAGTTCCACGAAGTCCTCGGTCTTCCCCGCGCCGCCGGAGGCGATCACCGGCACCTTCACCGCGTCGCACACGGCGGAGAGCATCTCCAGGTCAAAGCCTCCCTTGACGCCGTCGGTGTCGATGGAGTTGACCACCACTTCCCCGGCGCCCAGGTCCACGCAGCGCTTGATCCAGGCGATGGCCTCCATGCCCGTGTCGTCCCGGCCTCCCCGGGCGTAGACCCGGAACTGGCCGTCCACCCGCTTCACATCCGCGGAGAGGACCACGCACTGGCTGCCATACCGCAGGGCGGCCTGGCGGATGAGATCGGGGTTGCGGATGGCCCCCGAGTTGACGCTGACTTTATCGGCCCCGCACTTGAGGACCCGGTCAAAGTCCTCCAGGGTGTTGATGCCGCCCCCCACGGTCAGGGGGATGAACACCCGGCTGGCCGTCTGGCGGAGAATGTCGGTAAACAGGCTGCGGCCCTCGGCGGAGGCGGTGATGTCGTAAAAGACCAGCTCGTCGGCCCCGCTCTTGGTGTAGTACTCGGCCAGCTCCACCGGGGAACTGACGTCGCTGAGCCCCGCAAAGTTGACTCCCTTGACCACCCGGCCGTCTTTCACGTCCAGGCAGGGGATGATGCGCTTGGTGATCATGCTCTCCCTCCTTCTCCCAGGGCGATGGCCTGGGCCAGGTCGATGGCGCCGGTGTAATAGGCCTTGCCGATGATGGCCCCGGCCACGCCGGCGGCTTTCAGGGCCTGGATGTCCTCCAGGGAGGACACGCCCCCCGAGGCGATGATGTCCATGGGATACCGGACGGCCAGGGTGCGGTAGAGCTCCCGGTTGGTCCCCTCCATGGCCCCGTCCCGGGAGATGTCCGTGCAGATGATGGTCTTCACGCCCAGCTGCTGCATCCGGTCAAAAAAGGTCTGCCAGCCGTCCTGGCTGGTCTCCAGCCAGCCCTTGATGGCCACCTTGCCGTCCTTCAGGTCGGCTCCCACGGCGATCTTGTCGCCGTACTCGGCCACCGCCCGGGCGGTAAAGTCCGGGTCGGTGACGGCAGCGGTGCCCAGGATCACCCGGCTCACCCCGGCGTCTAAGTAGCGGCGGACGGTGTCCATGTTGCGGATGCCGCCCCCCACCTCCACGAAGAGGCCCGTGCGGGCGGTGATCTTCTCGATGGTGGGCAGGTTTGTGGTCTGGCCGGTCTTGGCCCCCTCTAAGTCCACCAGGTGGAGGTGGCTGGCCCCGGCGGCCTCAAACTTTTCTACGGTGTGCAGGGGCTCCGGGTCGTAGATGGTCATCTGGTTGTAGTCCCCCTGGTACAGGCGGACCGCTTGACCTCCATAGAGGTCGATGGCAGGAAATATCAGCATCTCACCAGCTCCCTTCGCAGAAGGTCTTCAGAATGGACAGCCCCACGTCCCCGCTCTTCTCCGGGTGGAACTGGCAGCCCATGACGTTGCCCTTGGCCACGGCGGCGGTGAGCTCGGCGCCGTATTCCGTGGTGGCGATGACGGCATCGGCACAGTCGGTGGCGTAGAAGGAGTGGACAAAGTACACGCACTCCCCTTCCGGCACCCCGGCCAGCAGGGGATGGACCTTCCCCTGGGGATAGTGCAGGGCGTTCCAGCCGATGTGGGGGATTTTATAGTCGGCGGGGATGACCCCCTCCATGGGGACCACCTTGCCGGGAATAAGACCTAAGCCCTTCCAGGCGCCGAACTCCAGGCTCTCTTCGAAGAGCAGCTGCATGCCCAGGCAGATGCCCAAAATAGGCTTGCCCTGGGCGGCCTCCTGGCGGATGACCTCATCCAGCCCCGTCTGGCGGAGCTTGTCCGCCGCGTCGGCAAAGGCCCCCACCCCGGGGAGAAAGAGCTTGTCCGCCTGCCGCAGCAGGGCGGGGTCGCCGGTGACCACCGGCTGCTGGCCGATGGCCTCCAGAGAGCGGCAGAGGGAGAAGAGGTTCCCCACGCCGTAGTCGATTACCGCGATCATACCAATCTTCCTTTCGTGGAGGGGATCTCACTCCCCCCGGTCAGCGCCACGGCCTGCTTCAAGCTCCGGGCCGCGGCCTTGAACACCCCTTCGATGAGGTGGTGGCTGTTCTCCCCCGCCAGCTTGCGCAGGTGGAGGGTGCAGGCTGCCTGGCGGGTGAAGGCCAGCCAGAACTC
This sequence comes from Clostridiales bacterium, assembly GCA_004554585.1. GTDB lineage: Bacteria > Bacillota > Clostridia > Oscillospirales > Oscillospiraceae > Evtepia. Next base: position 85,739 of record SFLH01000005.1, read on the forward strand.
CTTGGCCAGCTCCGTGTCAAAGGTTCCCACCTTGGCCGTGGGCATGGGCACGTCCCAGCACAGCATGCCCCGGCCGGACAGGTCCACTGCCGCCAGCACCAAGGCCTCGTCCATGGGCAGGAGGATGTGGCCGAAGCGCTCCACCCCCCGCATTTCCCCCAGGGCCTTGGCGAAGGCCTGGCCCAGGCAGATGCCCACGTCCTCCACGGTGTGGTGGTCGTCCACCCAGGTGTCCCCCTGGCAGCGGACGGTCAGGTCGAAGGAGCCGTGGCGGGCAAAGCCGGTGAGCATGTGGTCGAAAAAGCCCACGCCGGTCTGGATGTCGTGCTGGCCGGTGCCGTCTAGATTCAGGGTCAGGGTGATGTCGGTCTCCCCGGTCTGGCGGGTGATCTCCACTTGTCGCATCACAGTCCCTCCTTCAGGATCTCTTGGGCCGTCTGGACAAAGGCAGCCATCTCCTCCTCGGTGCCGATGGTCACCCGGTTGTACTGGGCGATGGCCGGGTCGGAGAAGTGGCGGATGAGGATGCCCCGGTCCTTGCAGGCCTGGTAAAAGGCCGCCCCGTCCAGCTTGGGATGGGTGAGGAAGAGGAAGTTGGCCTGGGAGTCGGGCATAGAAAAGCCCAGGGCCCGCAGGGCCTGCATGGTCTTGGCCCGGGTGGCCATGATCCGCCGGGCATTGTCCCGGAAATAGCCGTCGGCGTCCACCGCCGCCTGGCCCAGCTTCAGGGTCAGGCGGTTGACGTTATAGGGGTTGGTGGAGTATTTCAGCTTTTCCAGGTCCTCGATGATGGCCCGGCTGCCCAGGGCAAAGCCCAGGCGGGCCCCGGCCATGGAGCGGGACTTGGAATAGGTCATCACCACCAGCAGGTTATCGTACTGGTCCAGCAGGGCCGCGGCGGACTCCGCCCCGAAGTCCACATAGGCCTCGTCCACCACCACCACGTGGCTGGGGTCGGCGGCCACAATGGCCTCCACCTGGTCCAGGGGCAGGGCCAGGCCCGTGGGGGCGTTGGGGTTGGCCAGCACCGTCAGCTTGCCCCGGCCGGCCAGGGCGGCGGCGTCCACGGAGAAGTCCTCCTTTAAGGGCACCGTCTCATAGGCCACCTGGTGCAGGTCGGCAAAGACGGGGTAGAAGCTGTAGGTCAGGCTGGGAAACACCGCCCCGTCGGCCCCGAAGGCCATGAAGGCGAAGTTCAAAATGTCATCCGAGCCGTTGGACAGAAAGACCTGCCCCGGCTTCACCCCATACAGGCCCGCCAGCTTCTCTCGCAGGACGGTGCCCTCCGGGTCGGAGTACAGCCGCAGGTCGGCCACGTCCTCGGCCCCCAGGGCGGCCAGCACCGCCGGGGCGGGGGGATAGGGGGACTCGTTGGTGTTGAGCTTGATGTACTGCCGGTCCCGGGGCTGTTCCCCGGGGGTGTACGCCGTCAGGCCCGCGTACTTGGCGTTGAGAAAGCGGCTCATGGTTCCTCCCCCACCACGGCGGGGTCAAAGCGGATGTCGATGCTGCGGGCGTGGCCGGTGAGGCCCTCCTTCTTGGCGAAGTTGGACACGGACATCTGGGCTTTGGCCAGGGCGTCTTTGGTGTAATAGGTGTACTGCATCTTCTTGACGAAGTCGTCCACCGACAGGGGGCTGGAGAACCGGGCGGTGCCGCTGGTGGGCAGGGTGTGGTTGGGCCCGGCGAAATAGTCCCCCAAGGCCTCCGGGCAGTTGCGGCCCAGGAAGACCGAACCGGCGTTGGTGATCTTGCTGAGCACGTCGAAGGGCTGGTCCACGCAGACCTCCAGGTGCTCGGGGGCAATCTCGTTGGAGATCTCCACGGCGGTGTCTAGGCTCTGGGCCAGGATGATCTTGCCGTTGTTGTCGATGGAGGCCCGGGCGATGTCCTTGCGCAGCAGCTTGGGAATCTGCTCCTCGATGGCGGCCTGGACGGCCAGGGCCAACTCCTGGCTGTCGGTGACCAGGACGGCGGAGGCGTTGGGGTCGTGCTCGGCCTGGCTGAGCAGGTCCGCGGCCACGATCTGGGGGGTGCACTTGCCGTCGGCGATGACCAGAATCTCACTGGGCCCGGCCACCATGTCGATGCCCACCTGGCCGAAGACCTGCTTTTTCGCCTCGGCCACGAACTGGTTGCCGGGGCCGACGATCTTGTCCACCTTCGGCACGCTCTCCGTGCCATAGGCCAGGGCGGCCACCGCCTGGGCGCCGCCCACCCGGAAGACCCGGTCCACCCCGCAGATGCGGGCGGCGGCCAGGATATTGGGGGGGATCTTGCCGTTCTTCCCCGGGGGCGTGACCATGCAGATCTCCTTCACCCCCGCCAGCTTGGCCGGGATGCAATTCATCAGGACGCTGGAGGGATAGGCCGCCGTGCCCCCGGGCACATACAGGCCCACCCGCTGCAGGGGCAGGATCTTCTGGCCCATGAGGATGCCCTCCTCGTCGTTGATCAAAAAGCTGTTGCGCACCTGGCGCTGGTGGAAGGCGACGATGCGGTCGGCGGCCCGGTAGAGGATCTCCACCAGGCCGGGGTCGGCGGCCCGGAAGCCCTCGTCGATGGCGCCCATCCCCACCTCGATGGAGGTCAGGTCCACCCCGTCAAATTCCTTGGTGTATTTCTTCAGGGCGGCGTCCCCGTTGGCCTTGACGTCGGCCAGGATGGCCTGGACGGGCGCGGCCACCGAGTCCACCGGGTCCTTCCGGGCAAAGATGGTCTGCCGGTCGGTCTCCCCTTCTTTGAAGATCTGGATCATTTCTTTTCTGCCTCCTTGGCGGCCACCTGTTCCCGCAGACCCTCGTAGAGGGTCTGGATGGCCTCGTGCTTAAACTTGAAGCTGACTTTGTTGGCGATGAGCCGGGCGCTGATGGGAACGATGGTCTCGATGGGGGTCAGGTCGTTCTCCCGCAGGGTGGTGCCTGTCTCCACGATGTCCACGATCACGTCGGTCAGGTCCAGGATGGGGGCGATCTCGATGGAGCCGTGCAGGCGGATGATGTCGATGTCCCGGCTGCGGGCGCTGTAGTAGGCCCGGGTGATGTGGGGGAACTCCGTGGCCACCCGCAGGGTCTTGTCCGGGTCGTCCCGGAAGCCGGTGCGGGCCGCCACACACATGCGGCACTTGCCCACGTTCAGGTCCAAAAGCTCATAGATGTCCGGGCCGTACTCCAGCAGGATGTCCTTGCCGGCCACCCCCACGTCGGCGGCCCCCCGCTCCACATATACGGGCACATCGGAGGGTTTGACCCAGAAGTAGCGCACCCCCGCCTCGGGGTTTTCAAAGATCAGCTTGCGCTTGGGGTCCAGCAGCTCCTCACAGGGGAAGCCCGCCTGGGCGAACATGGCGTACACCCGCTCGCCCAGCCGGCCCTTGGGCAGGGCCACATTCAGAAAGTCCTTCATCCCTTCTCCCCTCCTCTCAGGTCCACGATCTCCTTGGCCCGCAGGTCCCCGGCCCGGCGCCGGGCCAGAGCCCGCTTGCCTTCTCCGGCCAGCTGGGCCAGGCGGCCGGTGAGGGCCGTCAGGTCCGTGGCGTCGTCGTAGAGCACCAGCACCTCCGCGTCAAAGGGCGGCTGGGCCGGGCCCAGACGCTCCAGCTCATTGAGGTTGATGGCAAAGCCCATGGCCCCGCACTTCTTCCCCATTTTCTCCACCATTTTATCATATTGTCCCCCGGAGAGCACCCCCGCGGACAAATTTTTCAAAAATCCTCGGAAGACAATGCCGCTGTAGTAGTCCATGTCCCCCTCCACGGAGAAGTCCAGGTAGACCTTGTCGCTCAGGCCGTTGGCCTTGAGAAGGGCGCAGAGGCTATTCAGCTCCTCCCAGGCCTCCCGGGTCTTCTTGCCGCCCACGCACAGGGGGGCGAGCTCTTCCAGCACGGTCTCCATGGTGCCGTAGGTGGTCACCAGGCGCTCCAGCAGGGCCTTGACGGTGCCGCTGAGGTTCCGGCTGCGGCAGAACTCCTCCAGCCCCGCCAGGCTCTTGGCCCGGACGGCGGCCATCACTTGGCCGTAGTCGGCCTCGTCCACCCCGGCGGCCTCCATGAAGCCGGAGACCAGGCCCACGTGGGACACGTCCAGCACGTGGTCGGGGCTGATGGTGGCCAGGCTCTCCAGGGCCAGGGCGGTGACCTCGTAAATGTGATACAGGTCCAGTTCCCCGATGCACTCCAAACCGGTCTGCATGATCTCCTGGAAGGCCTCATCCCCCTTGCCGGAGCGGTAGACCGTCTCGTTGTAATACACCTTCCGGGGGCCGGGCTCCCCTTCCCGGGTGTTCTTGATGATGGATAGGGTCACATCAGGCTTGAGGGCCATGAGGACCCCCCGGCTGTCGGTGAAGGTGATCATCCGGTCGCTGACCAGAAAATCCTTGTTGCGTACGTACAGGTCGTACTCCTCAAACTTGCTCATTTTGAACCGGCGGTAGCCGTATCCCTCATAAAGCCCCCGCAGGCGGTACATGGTCTGTTCCCCGCTGCGCAGGATCTTCCAATCCAACTGCATGGTGTGGTCCCCTTTCTTCTGACTATTTAGTATACTACCACTCTACTGTGATAAAGTAAAGGGAAATTTTCCATTTCCTCTTTTTCCCGCGAAAAATTTTTCCGGCCCGCCCGGGTGTGCTTTGTTCACATCGTCCACCCTCTCTGCCTGTCCACCCCCATTGTCCCAGGGCGAAAAGTATGCTATCATAAAGCAGTCTTTCAGCCCCTGCCCCTCCAGGGCGGGGAGAACTGCCCGCCGGCAGTTCCTGCTGATCCCAGTGATACCACATCTTTTTGGGTTTGACAAGACTTGGAAAGGAGGCGCGCGCCCATGCGGATCGCCAACACGGTCAACGACTCCATCGTGGACGGCTGCGGCCTGCGGTTTACGGTGTTCACCCAGGGCTGTCCCCACCACTGCCCCGGCTGCCACAACCCGGACACCCACGACTTTGCCGGGGGACGGGAAGTCTCCCTGGAAGACCTGGCCCAACAGCTGAAAAAGAACCCCCTCATCGACGGCCTCACCCTCTCCGGGGGCGAACCCTTCGCCCAGGCCGCCGACTGCGCCGTCCTGGCCCGAACCGCCCACCAGCTGGGGCTGACGGTGTGGACCTATTCCGGCTACCTCTTTGAGCACCTGCGGGACAAAGGGGACCCGGCCTGGTCCGCCCTGCTGGAAGAGACAGACGTGCTGGTGGACGGCCCCTTTGTCCAGGCGGAAAAATCCTACGAACTCCACTTCCGGGGCAGCCGGAACCAGCGGCTGATCGACGTGAAGGCCAGCCTGGCCCAGGGCCGGGCCGTCCTGTGGCAGCAGGAGGACCCCCTGGCCAAGTTCACCGTCCCCGAGTCTTGAGAGGAGGAACCCCCATGACCTTTGCGCAGCTCCATGACTATTTCACCCACCGGGAACTGGGCATCCAGGGCGCTGTGGGCGAGTACGCCGTCCTGGTCCCCCTGGTCCAGCGGGAGGGGCAGCTGTGCCTGCTCTTTGAAACCCGGGCCGAGACCCTGGTGGGCCACCAGCCCGGGGAGGTCTGCTTCCCCGGCGGCCGGCGGGAGCCGGGGGAGACCCCCTGGCAGACCGCCCTGCGGGAGACCTGGGAAGAGCTGGCCGTCCCCTCCGAGGAGATCCAACTGCTGGGCCCCCTGGACGTAATCCAGGACATCAGCGACCGGGTGGTCTACCCCTTCCTGGCCCGGATCACCCCCCAGGGCCTGGCCGCCCTGCGGCCCAGCGCCGACGAGGTGAAGGACGTCTTTTTCGTCCCCCTGGACTATCTGCAAAACTACCCGGAGGAGGTCTACCGCTACAAGGTGGCCGCCCAAGTAGACGACCGCTTCCCCTATGAGCGCATGGGCTTTCCCAAGACCTACCCCTGGCGCACCGGCTTTATGGACGTTCCCATCTATGAGTACCAGGGCCACTTCATCTGGGGCATGACTGCCCGGACCGTGCGCTGGCTGCTCCGCCAGCTGCAGCTCATGGAGGAGGGGACCCCGTGACCTCGGTAGAATTCCTGGGGCCATACCGCCTGACCCAGGACGACGCCTACTTCAAGTTGGGCCGGGACAGCGTGCTTCTCTCCCGCTTCTGCACCCTGCGCCGGGGCTGGGCGGTGTGCGACCTGGGCTGCGGGATCGGCTCCCTGCTGCTGCTGGTCTCCCAGCGGGAGGAGACCCTGGACCGCCTGGGCATTGAACTGGATCCCGGCGCGGCCGCCCTGGCCCGGCAGAACCTGGCGGAAAACAACCTGTCCGGCCAGGTGCTCACCGGCGACCTGCGGGACAGGACTCTCACCCCCGGGGACCGCTTCCACCTAGTCCTCTCCAACCCCCCCTACTTCCGGGCGGGGTCGGGGAAGTCCGGCGGCCAAGCCCGCATGGACGACACCTGCCCGGTCACCGACCTGTGCCAGGCCGCCGGGCGGCTGGCCCGCACCGGAGGGCGCTTCGCCCTGGTCTACCGGCCGGAGCGGCTGGCGGAGCTCTTCGCCGCCCTGGCGGAGGCCCGGCTGACCCCCAAGCGCCTGCAGCTGCTGGCCTACGACCAGACCAAGCCCCCCTACGCCGTGCTGGTGGAGGCCGTGAAGGAGGGGGGACCCGGCCTGGAGGTCCTGCCGGTGCACTATCAGATCCAGCCGTAACACAAAGGAGGATGCCGCCATGGCAGGAACGCTATATCTGGTCGCCACCCCCATCGGGAACCTAGGGGACCTCTCCCCCCGGGCCGCGGAGACCTTGGCCCAGGCCGACTTCATCGCCGCCGAGGACACCCGGGTGACCGTCAAGCTCTTAAACCACCTGGGTCTGAAAAAGCCTATGGTGAGCTACCACCGCCACAACACCGCCCCCCGGGGCCAGGAGATCACCGACCGCCTGCTGGCCGGGGAGGTCTGCGCCCTGGTCACCGACGCGGGCACCCCCGCCATCAGCGACCCCGGCGAGGACCTGGTGGCCCAGTGTGCCCAGCTGGACATCCCTGTGGTGGCCATCCCCGGGCCCTGCGCCCTTGTCAACGCCCTGGCCGTCTCCGGCCTGCCCACCGGGCGCTTCACCTTCGAGGGCTTTCTGGCCATGAACAAGAAGAACCGCCGGGCCCACCTGGACAGCCTGCGCCGCGAGACCCGCACCATGGTCTTTCACGAGGCCCCCCACAAGCTCCCCGCCACCCTGGCCGACCTGGCCGAGGCCTTCGGCCCCCAGCGGCGGGTGGCACTGTGCCGGGAGCTGACCAAGCTTCACGAGGAGGTCCGCCGCACCACCCTGGGCCAGGCAGCGGATTACTACCGGGACAATCCCCCCAAGGGGGAGTTCGTCCTGGTGGTGGAAGGAGCCCCCGAAGAGGCCCCCCAGGGCCACACCCTGGAGGAGGGGATGGCCCTGGCCGCCCAGCTGCAAGCCCAGGGCCTGTCCACCCGGGACGCGGTGAAGGAAGCCGCCGCCGTCTGCGGCCTGTCCCGCAAGGCCCTTTACGACCGGGTGATCGCCGCCCGGTCCGAAGACGAACCCTGAAACGCAAACCTCTGGCAGGCAGAAAGAAAGCCGTGTCCCTGAGATGGGACACGGCTTTTCTGTTCGCGAAGGGCAACTTATTTCTCTAACAGCTCCTTCAAGCAGTGGGCGCAGATATTCTTTCCCTTGAACACGGTGATATCCTTGGCACTGTCGCAGAAAATGCAGGCGGGCTGATACTTTTTCAGCATGATCGAAGACCCGTCCACATAGATTTCCAGAGAATCCTTTTCCGCGATGTTCAGTGTGCGCCGCAACTCGATGGGCAGAACAATTCGGCCCAGTTCATCCACACGACGAACGATTCCTGTTGACTTCATGTTGGCAAGCACATCCTTTCAGCGTCGGCCGTTGTCTCTCTGTCCCCTGGCGGGGCGGCTCCATGGGGTTGACAAAAAAAGTCAAAATAGACAAAAAACACATAGTGTTACTTTGATTATAACAAAATGTGGAAGGAAGTCAATCGAAACTTGTCGCATTCACGGAAAAAGGAGAAAAAAGGAAATTGTGCCATTTTCTCGTCAATGGCTGTGGAATTGGGGGGTATCGCCCCCCCAGTGGAAGAGAACAGGAGGGGTATGTGTGGCAATGACGGTGATTTGGACCGGGATGATTACCCTGTCGCTGGTGTGCGCGCTGGCGCAGGGCAGCCAGGGTCTGCTGGCCAACGCGGCTCTGGAGGGAGCGGCCTCGGCCATTCAGTTGGGCATCTCCATGGCAGGGGTGCTGTGCCTGTGGATGGGGGTGATGGAGGTGATGGACCGGGCGGGGCTGGCGGCCAAGCTGGCCAAGCTTCTGCGCCCGGTGCTGGGCCGCCTCTTCCCCGACTTCGCCGGGGACCAGGGCACCATGGACACCATCGCCGCCAACGTCTCGGCCAACCTGCTGGGCCTGGGCAACGCCGCCACCCCCCTGGGCATGGAGGCTGCCCGGCGGATGAGCCGCCGCACCCCCGGGGTGGCCGGGGACAGCCTGTGCATGCTGGTGGTGTGCAACACCGCCTCCATCCAGCTCATCCCCACCACCGTGGCGGCGGTGCGCATGGCGGCGGGGAGCCAGACCCCCTTTGACATTTTGCCGGCGGTGTGGGTGACCTCCGCCCTGTCGGTGCTCACGGGGATCACCGCGGCCAAAGTGCTGGCCAAGGTCTGGCGGAACTGAGGGGAGGGGCGGCATGCAGCTGGTATTGGACCTGATCGTGCCGGGCATTTTGGTGGGGGTCTCCTGCTACGGCATGGCCAAAAAAGTGGACGTATACGACGCCCTGCTCCAAGGGGCGGCCAAGGGGCTGGAGATTTTGCTGCGCATCCTCCCGGCCCTGGTGACCCTGCTGACGGTAACCGCCATGCTCCGGGCCTCTGGAGCCCTGGACCTGGCCGCGGAGGCCCTGGCCCCCGCCCTGCGCTGGCTGGGCATTCCCCCGGAGACGGTGGGGCTCATGGTGGTCCGGCCCATCAGCGGCAGCGCCGCCCTGGGAGTAGGGTCGGACCTCATCGCCGCCTACGGCCCTGACTCCCTCATCGGGCGCACGGCGGCCATCATGCTGGGCTCCACGGAGACCACCTTCTACACCATCGCCATCTACTTTGGGGCCGCGGGGATCAAAAAGACCCGCTACGCCGTCCCCGCCGCCCTGTGCGCGGACTTTGCCGGCTTCTTTTTCGCCGCTCTGACGGCCAGGGTCTTTCTGGGGTGAGGATTGCGCCCAGACCGGCCCCTGTGGTACAATAGCGCCGATCCCACTTGGAAAGGAGGTCTCCCATGGAACCCCTCACCTTACGCACCCCTCTCACCAAGCTGCCCGGCGTCGGCAAGGCCCGGGCCGCCGCCCTGGAGAACCTGGGCCTGTTCGATGTGGGGGACCTGCTGACCTACTTTCCCCGGGAGTACGAGGACCGCACCGTCCAGGAGGACATCGCCCACCTGCCCGCGGACACCCCCGTGTGCTTTGCCGCCATGGTGGCCGAGCCCTTCCGCACCAGCTACATCCGCCGGGGCATGGAGCTGACCAAGGGAAAGATCGTGGACGCCACGGGCCAGGTGTTGGTCACCTTTTTCAACCAGAACTACGTCCGTCAGGCCCTCCACCCGGGCCAGACCTATTATTTTTACGGAAAACTCACCGGCTATGGGGCCCGGCGCCAGATGGTCAGCCCCAAGTTTGAGCCCGAGGGGCGCTGCGACTTCACCGGGGGCATCTTCCCGGTCTATCCCCTCACGGCGGGGATCTCCAACCACCTGCTCACGGGCCTGGTCCGTCAGGCCCTCCCCTGCCTGGCCCAGGCGGCGGAGCCCTTAGACGACCAGCTGCGCCAGCGCCACCAGCTGGCCCCCATGGAGGAGTCCTACCGGACCATCCACTTCCCTCCCTCCTGGGAGGCGCTGGCCACGGCCCGGCGGCGGCTGGTGTTTGAGGAGCTCTTCTGCCTGACCCTGGGCCTTACCCTCATCCGCCAGCGGCGGGCGGGACAGGCCGCCGTGCCCTTTGTCCGGCAGGACTTGGACGCCTTTTTCGCCGCTCTGCCCTTTTCCCTCACCCCCGCCCAGGCCCGGTCGGCAACGGAGGCGGCACAAGACCTGGCCAAGGCCGTGCCCATGAACCGCCTGCTCCAGGGGGACGTGGGCTCGGGCAAGACGGTGGTGGCCGCCGCCTGCGCCTATCTGGCCTGGCGCAACGGCTGTCAGGCCGCCCTCATGGCCCCCACGGAGCTGCTGGCCCAGCAGCACCTGGGCACCATGGAGACCCTGCTGGGGGGCCTGGGGATGCGGATCGCCCTGCTCTCCGGCTCCATGACCCCCGCCCAGAAGCGGGCGTGCCAGGCGGCCCTGGCCGCCGGGGAGATCGACCTGGTGGTGGGCACCCACGCCCTGCTCAGCGAGGGGGTGGCCTTTGCCCGCCTGGGGCTGGTCATCACCGACGAGCAGCACCGCTTTGGCGTGGACCAGCGGGCGGCCCTGGCCGCCAAGAGCGGCGGCGACCTCCACCCCCACGTGCTGGTCATGTCCGCCACCCCCATCCCCCGGACCCTGGCCCTGATGATCTATGGGGACTTAGACCTGTCGGTGATCGACCAGCTGCCCCCCGGCCGCACCCCGGTGGCCACCTACCTGGTCCACGGGAACAAGCGGCCCCGGCTGTATGCCTTCGTGCGCAAACAGGTGGCGCTGGGGCGGCAGGTGTACATCGTCTGCCCGGCGGTGGACCAGGAGGACCCAGAGGGGATGAAGGCCGCCGAGCAGTACGGCCGCCATCTGCAGCAGGAGGTCTTTCCCGACCTGCGGGTGGGCATCGTCCACGGCCGGCAGAAGCCCAAGGAGAAGCAGGCGGCCATGGCCGCCTTTGCCGCCGGCCAGACGGACATTCTGGTCTCCACCACCGTCATCGAGGTAGGGGTGGACGTGCCCAACGCCAGCCTGATGGTCATTGAGGACGCCGACCGGTTCGGCCTGAGCCAGCTCCACCAGCTCCGGGGCCGGGTGGGCCGGGGGCGGCACCAGTCCTATTGCGTGCTCCTGTCGGACAACGACAACGAGCAGACCCGCCAGCGCCTGCGGGCCCTGGCCGCCACCACCGACGGCTTTGCCATCGCTGAGGAGGACTTGAAGCTCCGGGGGCCAGGCGACTTTTTCGGGGCCAGGCAGCACGGCCTGCCCCAATTAAAGCTGGCCAGCCTGGAGGGGGATATGGTCCTGCTCCACCAGGCCCAGACCGCCGCCCGGGAACTGCTGGCCCAGGACCCCCACCTGTCCCAGCCGGACCACGCCCCCCTGCGGCGGCGAGTGGAGCGGCTCTTTCGGGCCAACGGGGATAGTTTTAACTGAGAAACGCAACGCCCCCGCCGGGACTGGAATCCCGGTGGGGGCTGGATTTTTAGCCTACATTTTTTCACCTTCAGAAAGAAAAACTTGGAAATTCCCAGATAACGTACCATCATAAGATTGAAATGAAATAGTATGTATGCCTGTCTTGGCATCACGTACTGTCATCGCTTTGCTCTCTCCCGGCAAAATTTTCATCGTATGGGGTGGCTGATAGTCCGAATATTGAACGACGGCCTCAATCTCTACAATATTAGTGTTATGTACCCAAATTGTATAGTTTGAATAGCCCTTATCTTGATTCCATTCTACATCCCAGGAAGTAATTGTTTCATCTATTTTTAAAGCCTCATTGGATGATGTACTCTTTCCTGTGTAACCAGAGCTATCTCCAATGATTACCTCCTGTTCTGGTGCTGACTTCCAAACAAAGGTACACCACCCCACAAGAACTGCCAAAAAACAGCATCCTACAGCAATAGCTACTTTTTGTTTGCACCCCAGTGGATGTGGCAACCCCGGTGTAGAGCGCAATAACTCTTGCGCCACTTCCTCCGGCATCCCAAACGCTGCTGTCAATAATTCGTAGGAGGGATTATCTGTCTCTTCCAGCAAAAGTTTCAAAGAACGTCGAAATTCTTCTAATACTTTCTTTCGACGCCGAAATCCACGTATATTTTTTCCTATCTCCCGCTCATAGCAACGAATGTCAGGATTATTCATATTTCTCTCCTCCTGACAAGATTTCATTAATTCCTTTATAAAACGCATTGTGCACATCTAACAACTCTTGAAGGTGTTCTCGTCCCTTCTTCGTGATTGCGTAATATTGTCGCAATCTTCCATCAGGCGCAGTCTTTTTTTTCGTCTCTTTCAAGTAGCCAGCTTGAGTAATACGGTAAATAGCAGCATAAGGAAAAACAATGCTAATTACACCATGGCTACGTTTTTCCAGCAATGGTGCCAGTTCTCCAATATAATGCTCATCCTCTCCAAAAAGGAAGAGAATCAACAACTCTGTAAGAGCCTTTTTCAAGTTATCTTCCAAACCGCTAGCTGGACGGCTTTTTGAATCTTTGTCATTACGTCTCAATAGAGTTGCCCTACCTTTATCACGCATCATGTTCCTAATGTTTCTATTTTTACGTTTACTATAGCATGACTGATATTTTTATGCAATGTTTTTTCAAATTGTAAAATCTTTTATTGACAACAAATGTGCTACGTGATAATCTAAATTATGTTTAATGCCAAAAAATGAACCATCCATTGCTTAAATCTAAATAGGAGGCCAATATGAGATTTCTTTGGAAAAAAGTTGTTTGTAGCATTTTGATCGTATGCACCTTGTCTTCTGTAGTCGCTTTAGGCGCAACAGAATCTGCTCCTTCTTTATCTGATGAAAATAACTCAGACACGATCCAGACCAGGGCCAATTATCTTGCCGTGGATTCCAGTATTTCAGGTCGAAATATTTCTTGGTATCAAGGCTCTAACGAAATTGCCTATCGCATTTGGGTCGATAACACAACAGGGGCCCTTATGACTGTAACAATCACAAGTCCATCCGGGCACACGAAAAATCTTTACATAACCTCCGGCAGTAACCAAACATATACAAACAATGATGCTGAACATGGGGTTTACACATTATCATTTCATACATATGCTTCCTCGTTTAGCGGTACTGTCCGAGTTCGTGTATCTACTACCCTTCTTTAATTTCCAGTAACACACAAAACTTGTTGCGCTTTCTTTTTACTAGCATCTTCCCTGCACATTTTAAATAGACCATCTGTTTCCACCTTCACCAGCCGGGACACGGCCACCGTGTCCCGGCTGGTGTTTTTTCTCCCTCAACCGTCCGCGTCTTAATTTTTTCTTAATGATTCTTAACAACCTTTTTATTGCTATATGATTCCCAGCTATGTTAAGCTAAAAATAAGCAAAATCGCCAAACCAAACGCACTCCAAACAGAAATTTTTCAGAAAAGTAACCATCTTTTCCCATGTCACGGAGGTGCATCATGAAAAAACGGTTGACACTCACGATCGTCGGTATCCTCCTTCTCCTGGTGGTGGTCTGCATCGTCCTGTGCGCCACCTTTTCCCTCCGCCCCAGCGTGGTTGCCTCCATCCGGGCTGAGGACGCCCAGGTGGACAACGGCACCGGCGCCATGGTGGACGTGGAGCTCTTCCCCTCCCTGGGCCTGCCCCTCCAGGTGACCGCGCTCACCGCTCGGGACACCACGGCGGAAACCGACCTGTCCGTCCAGAGCTACGTCCACAACAACGACAGCTCCCCCTGGTTTGGCACCGCTCAGCTCTTCTCGGCAGCGGAAGCGGCGGACCTGGCACAGCAGAACGTCCTGCTCCCCCTGGATGCCTCCACCCTCTCCGGGGAAGGCAATTGGCTGGTGGTCCTCTTCCCCGGCCAGGCACCCCCCCAGTCCCACACCGTCCAGCTGGAGCTCTCCTACCGCCTCTTCGGCCTGTTCCCTAAAACGGAAACCTTCCCCTGCGCCTGGCTGTGAGGGCAAGGCAGCAGTCCCGCGCCCCATTTGACAAAGGAGGTCTTGGCATATGACGAAAAAAATCATCGCGCTCCTTCTTGTCCTTGTCCTCTGTGCGGCGGCCGCCTGTTATTTCCTTCTCCCGCGTCCAGTCATCCAGGACCCGGAAAACGCCGCCATCCAATACATTGTGATCCAGAAGGACCCCTATTACCAGGAGGACACCTCGGACTACTATCTCTGGGAACCCAAGAGCGAAGCGGATCGGGCCGTGGAGCGGGAAATCCTGGCCTACCTCGCCCAGAGCCAAGAGACCCGCACCCTGCGCACAAACACCGACCCTGACACCTATCCCCTCACCTGGAAGTGCATGTACATCCTGGTGGATACGGACCCCGGAGACACCGCCACATCGCTCGAGGAACGGGGTATCCTTTTGGGACCCATCCAATTCCAGGAGGGGGAGAACCCCGCCCAGTACGAAAACGCAGTCAACATTTCCTACAATCCCGCCCCGGGGCCCGGGCTTCTGGGCCGGTTCAACGGGGACCTGGCCGACCCCGACGGCATCCGCGCCTTCGTCCTGAACGCCTTGGACCTCCCCGCGGACTTCCTTTGAGCGGCCGCCTGTCCCGCGCGCCCATGGGCCGGGGAACAAAGTGACAAAAATTTTTTGAAATTTAGCACTAACCTATGGAAAGTGATAAATTTTTCAAAAGGACTTGCAATTTCAATTCCATCGCGCCATAATAGGGTTAGCACTTTGAGGGTTAGAGTGCTAACCCTATTTGATACAGGAGGCGTTTCGAAACCATGGAAAAGAAACAGTTTAAGGCCGAATCTCAGCGCCTGATGGATCTGATGATCAACTCCATTTACACCCACAAAGAGATCTTCCTCCGGGAGATCATCTCCAACGCCAGCGACGCCATCGACAAGCTGGCCTACCGTGCCCTCACCGACGAGAAGGTGGGGCTGAACCGGGACGACTTCAAAATCGTCGTGGTCCCCGACAAGGAGGCCCGCACCCTCACCGTCAGCGACAACGGCATCGGCATGACCCAGGAGGAGATGGAAAACAACCTGGGCACCATCGCCAAGAGCGGCTCCCTGCAGTTTAAGAAGGAGACCGAGGACGCCGACGACGCCGAGCTGGACATCATCGGCCAGTTTGGCGTGGGCTTCTACTCCGCCTTCATGGTGGCCGACAAGGTCACTGTGATCTCCAAGGCCTACGGCTCTGACAGCGCCTGGAAGTGGGAGTCCGAGGGCGTGGACGGCTATACCATCGAGCCCTGCCAGAAGGACACCGTGGGCACCGAGGTCATCATGTCCATCAAGGCCGACAGCGACGAGGAGAAGTACGGCGACTATCTGGACGCCTACGCCCTGTCCAACCTCATCAAGAAGTACTCCGACTACATCCGCTACCCCATCCGCATGGAGATGACCCACAGCCGCCAGAAGCCCAAGCCCGAGGACGCCGGCGAGGACTACAAGCCCGAGTACGAGCAGGTCCAGGAGTGGGAGACCATCAACTCCATGGTCCCCATCTGGCAGCGGCCCAAGAGCAAGGTCACCCAGGAGGAGTACAACCAGTTCTACAAGTCCAAGTTCGGCGACTGGCAGGACCCCCTGCTGTCCATCCACGTGGCCGCCGAGGGCAACTTCGAGTACAAGGCCCTGCTGTACATCCCCGGCCAGGTGCCCATGAACTACTTCACCACCGACTTTAAGAAGGGCCTGCAGCTCTACTCCTCCGGGGTGATGATCATGGACAAGTGCTCCGACCTGCTGCCCGACCACTTCAGCTTCGTCCAGGGCATCGTGGACACCCCCGACGTCTCCCTGAACATCTCCCGGGAGATGCT
Source organism: Clostridiales bacterium (assembly GCA_004554585.1). Classification (GTDB taxonomy): domain Bacteria; phylum Bacillota; class Clostridia; order Oscillospirales; family Oscillospiraceae; genus Evtepia. Next base: position 101,452 of record SFLH01000005.1, read on the forward strand.
CCAGCACGACCGGCAGCTGAAGGTCATCGCCAACAACATCGAAAAGAAGATCAAAAACGAGCTGGTCAAGCTCATGAAGGACGACCGGGAGAAGTACCAGCAGTTCTGGACCGCCTTCGGCATGCAGTTCAAGTACGCCCTCATGAACGCCTATGGCCAGAACCGGGACACCATCCGGGACCTGCTGCTCTTCTGGTCCTCCAAGGAGAACAAGCTCACCTCCCTGAAGGAGTACGTGGACCGGATGCCCGAGTCCCAGGACAAGATCTATTACGTCTGCGCCGACTCTGTGGAGCACGCCTCCAAGATGCCCCAGGCCGAGCGCATTCTGAAGGCGGGCTACGAGGTCCTCTACCTCACCGTGGACGAGGACGAGATCGTCCTGCAGATGCTGGAGAACGCCTATGACAAGCCCTTCGTCTCCGTGGCCGACGAGAACGCCCTGCCCGTCACCGACGCCGAGAAGGCCAGCGTGGAGCAGGCCGAGAAGGACCACAAGGAGCTGCTGGACTTCGCCCAGGAGACCCTGAAGGGCGAGGTGAGCAAGGTGCGCATCTCCAAGATCCTCCAGAGCGGCGCCGTGTGCCTGACCGCCGAGGGCCCGGTCTCCCTGGAGATGGAGAAGTACTTCCGCAAAATGCGCCGGGACTTCCCCATGAGCGCCCAGCGGGTGCTGGAGCTCAACCCCGACTCCGACGCCTTCCAGGCCCTGTGCAAGGCCTTTGAGGAGGACAAGGAAAAGGCCGCTGCCTATGTGGAGGTCCTGTACAACCAGGCCCTCATCATCGCCGACCTCCCCCTGCCCAACCCCGCCCGCTACACCGAGCTGGTGTGCGGCCTGATGAAATAATCCCCTTCGTTGAAAAAAGTCCGGGCCCTCTTCCCCTGAGAGAAGAGGGCCCGGACTTTTTCCTGTCTGCTTTCCCGGCCTCCCCCCGCCCCCGGGAGAAAAGGAAAAGCCCCCGCTCCCCCCGGGGTAGGAAGCAGGGACCATCGGTCTTCTGTCAACTGTCCAGTTTTTGCCGGATATAGGCGCCCACCTGGTCGCTGCTGACCTGCAGGACAAAGCCCACTTGGTTCTCGATCAGGGCCTGGGCCTTTTGGAGCACCCCTTCGTCGGAGGCGCCCAGTTTTTTGCCCGCCGCGCTCAGCGTCCGCTTTCGCTGCTGAATGCACAGAGCCAGGCAGATCAGGTCCCGCAGGTCACAGTCCTTCACGATCTCCTGGAAGCGGGCCAGGCGGACCTTGCGGTCCTCGATCCAGGGGAACTGGATCCCTTTCGTGGACAGGATCAGCTGATCCAGCTCCTCTCGGTCGGGCAGCCGGGACATCTTGTTCACCAAAGCCGCGCTGCCGGTGGGAACGAAAATGGTGGAGGCCGGGTTGCTGACAGGTTTCAGGATGTAAAATTCTTTGGGTGCTTCTTTGCGGGCGAGGCTGTCCAGCCGGATGTCATCCACCAGGCAAACGCCATTGCAGGCGTAGCGGACATACTCGCCTTTCCGGTATGTATCTGCCATAGTTGGGTCCTCCTTCCAGTATAGTGGTTCTTCCCCCGCCGCCCCCGGCAAACGCAGGAAGAGAAAAGCGGCCCAACAAGCGGGGATGCGCTGTTAAGCCGCTTATGTATGGATTCACGCTTTTAGTATACCAAAAAAATCCCAAGATTTCAAAGGTTTCTTTTGCAATCAGCCAAATTTTTCTTTTTCCCCAAAAACCACTTGACAGGTCCTTTCCCCGTCACCCACCTTTTTCCGGCCGCCGCGCCGCCCTGCCCCGAAAAAAAGCGGGGGACCTGCCCCGCCGTTTCAGCGGGCAGATCCCCCTTGCCTGATTCCGCGCCGGAGCGCCGTCTGGGACTGTTACAGCCCCTTGGCCCACGCCACCACGGCTTCCTCGTTGTCGTCGGGCTCCCCGTCTACCTTCAAAGGCGGGCAGACCAGGTTGGCCCCGCAGGCGGTGACCTTCTTGCTGAGAATGTCCGCCGACCAGCAGAAGTAGTCCTCATAGTTCTCCTTGTCCCCCAGGCCAAACACGGCCACGTTCTTCCCCTTGAGCAGGTCGGAGGTCATGCGGTTCTCATAGTAGGGCAAAAAGTCCTCCTGCAGCTCGCCCAGGCCCATGGTGGAGCAGCCATACACCACCAGGTCGGCCTCCTGGACGGCGGCGTCGTCCTTGGCATCGGTGACATAGATGACCTGAACGTCATAGCCGCTCAGGTTCTCGGCGATCTTGTCGGCCACGATCTCCGTGTTGCCGGTGGTGCTGCCAAAAATAATGGTCGCTTTCTTCATGATAGGGAACCCTTCCTTCTTTGCAGATTTTATTGGTTAGCTAGTGCTAACTTTATGATTCCATATGTTAGCATCAGCTAACCGCTTTGTCAAGAGCCAATTTCCTCCCCCGTCCTCTTTCCCCTGCCCCGCCTGGGGAAGCAGCGGGAGAAAGAAACCCACGATGCGGTTGACAAACATTTTTTCGGCCCATATAATGAAGAATGGAGTTCTTTCGGAAGTCCGAATTTTGTGTTGCATCGGAGGTGAACAGAATGGACGCAGGCGGTAGTAACGGCACTTTGGCAGGCCGATGTCCTGGGCCGAGGGAGGAGCCGCCCTTGCGGGCGTCCATTCGTCCTTCCGCCCGGTAGGCTGACCGGTGTGTCTTACTTCCTGCTACGAAACTGGACGCGGCATGCGTCTTGAAACGAAAACAGCTGGGAGGAGAAGCCAATGGCAGAACGAGCGGTCGTAACCCTGGGTGAGACCCTGAGCGCCCTGGTGGAGGGCAAAAAATACACCACCCTTCGGGACATCCTGGTGACCATGAACGCCGTGGACGTGGCGGCGGTCTTTGAGGATATGCCCGAGGAAAAACTGCCCCTGCTCTTTCGGCTGCTGCCCAAAGAACTGGCGGCGGAAACCTTTGTGGAAATGGAACCGGACGCCCAGGAGCTACTCATCCGGGGCTTTTCCGACAACGAATTGAAAGAGGTCGTCGACGAACTCTACGTGGACGACGCGGTGGACATCGTGGAAGAGATGCCCGCCAACGTGGTCAAGCGCATCCTGAAGCAGGCCGACCCGGAGATGCGCAAGATGATCAACGAAATTTTGAAATATCCCGACGACAGCGCCGGGAGCATCATGACCACCGAGTACGTCAGCCTCCGGCCGGACATGACCGCCGAGGAGGCCATCAAGCGGATTCGCCGCACGGGCGTGGACAAGGAGACCATCTACACCTGCTACGTCACCGACAACAACCGCAAGCTCATCGGCATGATCTCCATGCGCACCCTCATCCTGGCCGAGGACGACGACGTACTGGAGACCATCATGGAAAGCAATGTCATCTCCGTGAACACCCTGGAGGACCAGGAGAGCGTGGCCCAGATGTTCACCAAGTATGACTTTGTGGCCCTGCCGGTGGTGGACCAGGAAAACCGCCTGGTGGGCATCGTCACCGTGGACGACGCCATCGACGTGCTCCAGGAAGAGACCACCGAGGACTTTGAAAAGATGGCCGGTATGGCCCCCTCGGATAAGCCCTACCTGCGCACTGGCGTGCTGGAAACCTGGAAGTCCCGGGTGCCCTGGCTGCTGGTCCTCATGCTCTCGGCCACTTTGACCAGCATGGTGCTCACCAGCTATGAGGCCTCTCTGGCCGCCTGCTCGGCCCTGATCGCCTTCATCCCCATGCTCACCGGCACCGGGGGCAACAGCGGCACCCAGGCCTCCGTGGCCGTCATCCGCGGCCTGTCCCTGGGGGAGGTGGAGTTCTCCGACACCCTCCAGGTCATCTGGAAGGAGATCCGGGTGGCGGTGCTGTGCGGTATCACCCTGGCCGCCTGCAACTTCGTCAAGCTCATGGTGGTCGACCGCCTGCTGCTGCACAACGAAGGGGTGACGGTGATGGTGGCGGCAGTGATCTGCGTGACCATGGTCTTCACCGTCCTGTGCGCCAAAACCGTGGGCTGCCTGCTGCCCTTGCTGGCCGAGCGCATCCACCTGGACCCGGCGGTGATGGCCAGCCCCTTCATCTCCACGGTGGTGGACGTGGTGACACTGGTTATTTACTTCCAAGTGGCCCGGGTTATCCTGGGGCTGTAAAAAAAGACCGAAGGAACCTGAGACAGGTCCTTCGGTCTTTTGGCATTGGGGCGGATGCCCTTAGAATGGGGATATTCTCAGCCCTTGTAGGCTTTGCCGGTGAGAGCGACAGGGTCCAGACGGAGAACGGCGGTTTTGTCAAAGAGTTTTTCAATCATCTTAAAGCCGACCTCTTCGTAGCCGGGGCAGCGCTGGGTGACAAAGGTCTCCAGGGCGGTCTGCTTCTCAGCCCGGTCAGTGACAAAGGCCGCCGTGCCGGTGAGGATGATGCTCTCAAAGGCAGCGGTGATCTTGCTGGGCACGGTATGGGTGCTGACGATGACCGAGAAGCAGCACTTGCTGTCCCGCTTCAGGCAGTCGATCTTGTAGCCCTCGGGGGCGGAGTGGAGATAGACCTTGTCGTTCAGGACGATGTAGTTGACGGGGGTGGCATAGGGATAGCCGTCGTCCCCCAGAACGGACAGGGTGCCGTGGTCCCCCCGCTTGAGCAGGGCCAGGGTGGCCTCGGGGGAGAGCTGACGCTCGGGTTTTTGCATTTGACGTTTCATGTTGGTGTTCCTCCCTGCATTGGCTTTGGTGTTACGATAGCAAAAAACAAAAATTTTATATGTTGCCGTTGCATCAGGTGAAAAAATATTTTACACTGACAGTATCAAGACCACCCAGGAGGTGACCCCCATGAACGTGGACGAGCTATGCACCTTCCCGCTCTTTCGCAACCTGGCCCCGGAGGATCTGGAAGCCATGCTGGGCTGTCTCAGCGCCCGGGAGATTTCCCCCCGCCGGGGGGACTTCATCATGCGCTCCCCGGGGGAACATCCCCTCATGGGGGTGGTGCTGGAGGGAGAGGTGGAGATGATCAGCGAGGACTACTTCGGCAAGAAGTCCCTGCTCACCGTGCTGCCTGTGGGCAGTATCTTCGGCGAGAGCTACACCTGCGTCAAGGCCCGCAACCGCACCATCGCCTACCAGGCCCGCACCCACTGCCGGGTGCTGCTGCTGGACTACGAGCGCATCCTCCACGCCTGCAAGCTGGTCTGCCGGTTCCACCACCGGATGATCGAGAATATGGTGGAGCTGATCGCCGAGAAAAACCTGGTGCTGGTGGAAAAGCTGGAGGTGGTCTCCCGCACCACCATCCGGGAAAAGCTGCTGACCTATCTGGCTCGCCAGGCCAAGGCTGCCGGTAGCCGGACCTTCACCATTCCCATCAGCCGCACGGCCCTGGCCGAGTATCTGTGCACCGACCGGGCCGCCATGACCCGAGAGCTGACCCGCATGAAGGAAGAGGGGCTGCTGGACTACGACAAGCGGACCTTTACCCTGCACACAGAAACCACCGGCGCGCCCTGACAGGCCGCGCCGGTGGTTTTGTTTTTCGAAGGTTCTGTATGCCTGGTGCGTCGTATGACGCCGTTAGAAATGCCAATATCCGTGGTTGTGTCCTCCCACACAGTGGCGCACCAGCAGCGCAGTGGCCGCGATGAGGGCGCCCAGCAGAAGGATCAGCAATGCCGACTCTCCGCCCCAGTTCATGGGACCGGCGGCTAAGACATAGATCACCGAGGCCACGATCTGCCAGCGGACCACACATGCTCTGGCGTCCGCGTGGGACCAGCCCCAGGTGAAGATCACCAGAAAGATCGGCAGGGCGAAGAGAACGACTGTCAAAATCCAAAAGTACAACATGATCTGGCCTCCTTTCAAAGGGCAGAACAGAGGATTGCGAACCGCGTTCCTTCCATCGCTCTCCTTCGCGGGCCATTCCGGCAGCCACCGCCTGACGGTACGGGGGGCTCTCTCCCCCGCTCAGGCGGGAAGGGCCCGCCAAAGAGGACAACCATACAGCCGTGCCGCACGGGCGGCAGGGCACCGGGACAAAGCCATGGGACTCCTCTCCTTTCTCCCCGCCGGGGACATCCAGCGGGTTTCATCTGCCTTTATTATACAAGATCCTCCGGGAAAAATCCAGTCCTTTTTGTCCATTTTGTCAGATTTCTTCCGGGATTTTTCCCCTTTTTTCTGGGCAGACCCACCAACGGCGGCCCAGCCCGCCGCCTTTACAAATGTTCCGGTTGGTGGTAGGATAGAGCACAGAATTGTCCAAAAGAAAGGAAGGTCGCCATGAAGCACGGGTTGGTCCTGGAGGGAGGCGCCATGCGGGGGTTGTTCACCGCGGGCGTGATGGATGTGATGATGGAGGAAGGCATCGCCTTCGACGGCGCCGTGGGCGTCTCCGCCGGGGCGGTGTTCGGCTGCAATTTCAAGTCCCATCAGCCCGGCCGGGTCCTGCGCTACAACCTGCGCTTCTGCAAGGACCCCCGCTACAGCAGCTTCCGCTCCCTGGTGCGCACCGGGGACCTGTTTGGGGCGGACTTCTGCTACCGGGAGATCCCCGACCACCTGGACCCCTTTGACCGGGAGACCTACGCCGCCGACCCCATGGATTTTTACGTGGTGGGCACCGACGTGCACACCGGCCGGCCGGTCTACCACAACTGTCAGACCGGGGACGCCGAGGACCTGGCCTGGTTCCGGGCCTCGGCCTCCATGCCCCTGGCCGCCCAGGTGGTCTCGGTGGGGGGCTGGGACCTGCTGGACGGGGGGATCGCCGACTCCATCCCCCTGCGCTACCTGGAGGAGCAGGGGTATGACCGCAATGTGGTGGTCCTCACCCAGCCCATGGGCTATGTGAAAACCAAGAACAAGGCCATGCCCCTCATGCGCCGGGCCTACAAGCAGTACCCCCATCTGCTGGAGACCATGGCCCGGCGTCAGGACGTGTACAACGAGACCACCGCCTACATCCGGGAAAAGGAGCGCCGGGGGGAGGTCTTTGTCCTGCGGCCCGAGGCCGCCCTGGACATCAAGCGGGTGGAGCACCGCCGGGAGAAGATCCAGGCGGTCTACGACCAGGGCCGGGCCGTGGCCCAAAAGCGCCTGGCCGCCCTGCGGGAATTTTTAAACGATTGAGGAGAGGGACCATGACAAACAACGACCGGGAGGCCCGTCTGGCGGGCCTGGCCACCGAATGGCGCACCATGACCTACTACTGGCGGGACTGCGCCCTGTATGCCTTAGCCGTGGGAGCCACGGAACCCCTGTATACCTATGAAAAAGAGCTGCAGGCCCTGCCCACCTTTGGGGTCACCCCCTATTGGGGGGCCGTAAACGTCAGCCCTAAGTTCCCCCGGCCCCGGGCTATCCCGGTGCTGGTGGAGGAGCTGCTGCGGCCCGAGGCCTCCTATGTAAATCTGGACTATGAATTCCTCTACCACCGGCCCATCCCGGCGGGGAAGGGGTCCTTTGTCTACCGGGACGTGCTCACCGACCTCTTCGACCGGGGCCAGGGCCGAGGCATGGCCGTCCGGTCCCAGGTGGAGGTCTTTGACGAAGGGGGCACCCTCCTGTGTACCAACCGCTGCACCACCCTCTTCCCCACCTTGGGGGGCTACGGCGGCACCCCCATGCCCCGGAAGGAGAGCGCCATCCCCCCGCGGGACCCCGACCTTGTGGCCGAAGACCACATCGGGCCCGCCCAGCACCTGCTCTACCGCCTGACCGGAGACACCAACCTGGTCCACGTGGACCGGGAGGTGGCCGTGGGCCGGGGCCTGGCAGGGCCCTTCGTCCACGACCTGTGCGCCTTCGGCTATGCCTGCCGGCTGGCCATCGGCCAGCTCTTCCCCGGCCAGCCCGCCCGGCTGAAGCGGATGTACGCGGCCATGAAGACCGTCCTCTACCCGGACACCCCCATCGCCCTGCACCTGTGGAAGCTGGACGAAGGCCAGGCCGCCTTCCGCCTGGTGAACACCGCCACAGGCAAGGCCATCCTGGACCGGGGGGAACTGAGCTGGGAGCCCTGAGCCCATAATGACAAGCGCGCCGCTGCCCGCGGCGCGCTTTCTACTCGGTCCTGTCAGAGGGGCTGTTGTTTTGACGTCCCGATCGAAGGGATGGCTGCCGGCCCCGCCGCCCCCGTTCTGGACTTTACGCCAGGAGGTCACGGAAATTCCAGCGAACCCTTCCCAAAGATCCCCAAAAACACGACTCTTCCTAAAGCAAAAAACTGACGCGAACCCATATGTTTCGCGTCAGTTTTTCTTTGCACATTTTCTCCTCAGAGCTTCTCGTGTACCTTGCCGGGGTAGAGGAGGATCTTGCGCCCCAGGAAGTTCCAGAAGAAGACCAGGATGCTGCTGATGAGCTTGGAGACCATGAAGTACACCTGCAAATGGCTGGTGAAAAAGTACATCAGCAAGGTGGTCAGCACCAGACCGCCCACGGAGATGGCCACAAAGACCGCCACCTCCGCCGGGGGGCTCACCGTGGCGTCCACAGCTTTGAAGGCAAAGCACTTGGTCAGCAGGAAGTTGCAGGTGATGCCCACGGTGAAGGACAGGGCGGAGGCAGGCAGATAGTGCATGCCCGCGGTTTCCAGCAGAAACAGCAGCAGATAGTCCACAAAGAAGGTGGACGCCCCGGTGATCACGTAGCGAAAGAGCTGGGTGACTGTGTTGGCCGTGGGCTCCTGAAACAGAGCCCGGAAGCGCCGCCGGCGCAGCAGCTGCCAGAAGTCCAGGGCGTCCTCCAGGGTGTGCTTTTGCAAGAGGATATGCTTCATGACTGCCTGGCTGCCCGTTCCTTCCTGCTCTGCTCCAAGGCCAGGGCCCGGGGGGCGACCTCCTCCAGGTGGAACAGGCCCAGGTCATAGAAGATCTCCAGCCGGACCTCGCCCCACTGGGGACTGGGGTAGTTGCCCCGCATCCAGGTGTTCTTGCCGTGGATGTCCCGGCTGAGGTAGTTTTCCACCAGGTCCAGGGAAGAAAGATGGCCATACTCGTGGTTGACGAACTGCTCCAGGCAGGCTTGCAGGAAGGCCTCCACCTGGGGCTCTTCCTCCACCAGCCGGGCTACCTTGTCGTCCAGGTAGAGGTCGGGAAAGGAGAACTCACTTTTTTCGGCATAGCCGTGTTCCCGGGTCCAGTCCCGGCTGCTGGGGTCGGTTTGAAGGACGCCGGCAGGGCGAAACAGCTTCATGGCACGCACCTCCCAATGCACCGCAAAAATAATTCCACGGGAAAGTATATCCTATTTCTCCCAAAAAGTAAAGGGGCCTCCCCCCGGCCAAGTTCTCCCATGGTTCCTTGGCGAAAAAAGAGCGCCGCAGACGGTTTCTGCGGCGCTCTTGTCTGTTTCACAGGCGAAAAAGGGGCCCTTCGGTCAGATGGCCTCGGCGATCCGGCGGCCCATCTCGGCGGTGCCGATGAGCGTTCCCTCCCCGGCGAAGAGGTCAGGGGTGCGGTAGCCCTGGTCCAGAACGGCCTTGACGGCGTTCTCCACCGCGTCAGCCTCCTTGCCCAGGCCGAAGGTGTAGCGGAGCATCATGGCCGCCGAGAGGATGGTGGCCATGGGGTTGGCCTTGTCCTGTCCGGCGATGTCCGGGGCGGAGCCGTGGACAGGCTCGTACATGCCGAAGTTGCCCTGGGCCAGGGAGGCCGAGGGCAGCATGCCGATGGAACCGGTGATCTGGCTGGCCTCGTCGGAGAGGATGTCCCCAAAGATGTTGCTGGTGACGATCACGTCAAACTGGCGGGGGTTGCGCACCAGCTGCATGGCGGCGTTGTCCACGTAGAGGTTGTCCAGGGTGACCTCGGGGTAGTCCTTGCCCACCTCGGCCACCACCCGCCGCCACAGGCGGGAGGACTCCAGAACGTTGGCCTTGTCCACACTGGTCACGTGCTTGTTGCGCTTCATGGCCATGTCGAAGGCCACCTTGGCGATGCGGCGGACCTCCTCCTCGGCGTACTGCTCCACGTCGTAGGCGGCGGGGCCCAGGTCGGTGTCCTTAAAGCCCTTTTCCCCGAAGTAGATGCCGCCGGTGAGCTCCCGCACCACCACGATGTCCAGGCCACCGGCCAGGATCTCGGGCTTGAGGGGGGAGGCGTCCGCCAGCTGCTCAAAGAGCAGGGCGGGGCGGAGGTTGGCAAACAGGCCCAGGGCCTTCCGCAGCCCCAGCAGGGCCCGCTCGGGCCGCTGGTCTCCGGGGAGATTGTCCCACTTCCAGCCGCCCACGGCGCCCAGCAGCACCGCGTCAGAGGCCTTGCACACGTCGATGGTCTCCTGGGGCAGGCAGCCGCCGGTGGCGTCGATGGCGCAGCCGCCGGCCAGGACCTTGTTGTAATGGAAAGTGTGCCCAAACTTCTCCCCTACCTTGTCCAGCACCAGCAGGGTCTGCTCAACCACATCGGGGCCGATGCCGTCGCCGGGGATGACCGCAAGTTGATACTCCATAGCGTCTTACGCCTCCTGTCTGTTCTTGATGTCGGCCATGAGGCCGCCGGCCTGGATGATCTCCTTGATGAAGGCCGGGAAGGGATTGGCCTGGTAGGTCTCCCCCTTGGTGGCGTTGGTGATGACGCCGGTGTCAAAATCCACGGCCACCTCATCGCCGGCCTGGATCTTCTCGCTGGCCTCGGGACACTCCAGAATGGCCAGGCCGATGTTGATGGCGTTGCGGTAGAAGATCCGGGCGAAGGTCTTGGCGATGACGCAGGAGATGCCGGACTCCTTGATGACCATGGGGGCGTGCTCCCGGGAGGAGCCGCAGCCGAAGTTGAAGCCGCCCACCATCACGTCCCCGGCCTTGACCACGTTCACGAAGTCCTTGTCGATGTCCTCCATGCAGTGGGTTGCCAGTTCCTTCTTGTCGGCGATGTTCAGGTAGCGGGCGGGGATGATGACGTCGGTGTCCACATTGTCCCCATACTTATGTACAAAACCTTTTGCGTTCATGTCACTCACACCTTTCTCGGGTCGGCGATGACGCCGGCAACCGCGGAGGCCGCCGCCACAGCGGGGCTGGCCAGATAGATCTCAGAGGTAATGCCGCCCATCCGGCCCACGAAGTTCCGGTTGGTGGTGGCCACGCACTTCTCGCCGTTGGCCATGACGCCCATGTGGCCGCCCAGGCAGGGGCCGCAGGTGGGGGTGGACACGGCGCAGCCGGCGTCGATGAAGGTGGTCATATAGCCCAGCTCGATGCACTGCTTGAAGATGTGCTGGGTAGCGGGCATGACGATGCACCGCACGTGGCTGGCCACCTTCCTGCCCTGGAGAATCTTGGCCGCCACGGCCATGTCCTCCAGCCGGCCGTTGGTGCAGGAGCCGATGACCACCTGGTCGATCTTGATCTCCCCCACCTGGGAAATGGGGTGGGCGTTCTCGGGCAGGTGGGGGAAGGCCACGGTGGGCTCCACCTGGCTCAGGTCGATCTCCACGGTGCGCACATACTCGGCGTCGGGGTCGGCCTCATAGGCGGTGTAGGTCCGGTTTACCCGGCCGTCCAGATAGGCCCGGGTGATGTCGTCCACGGGGAAGATGCCGTTCTTGGCGCCGGCCTCAATGGACATGTTGGCGATGCACAGCCGGTCGTCCATGGACAGGGCGGCCACGCCGTCGCCGCAGTACTCCAGGCTCTGGTACAGGGCCCCGTCCACGCCGATCAGGCCAATGAGGTGGAGGATCACGTCCTTGCCGCTGACCCAGGGCTGGAGCTTGCCGGTCAGGTGGACTTTGATGGCCTCGGGGACCTTGAACCAGGTCTCGCCGGTGGCCATGCCCGCGGCCATGTCCGTGGAGCCCACGCCGGTGGAGAAGGCGCCCAGGGCGCCGTAGGTGCAGGTGTGGGAGTCGGCACCGATGATGCACTCCCCGGCGGCCACCAGGCCCTTTTCGGGCAGCAGGGCGTGCTCCACGCCCATCTGGCCCACGTCGTAGAAGTTGTCGATGTCAAACCGCTGGGCAAAGGTGCGGCACTGCAGGCACTGCTCGGCGGCCTTGATGTCCTTGTTGGGGGTGAAGTGGTCCATGACCAGGGAGATCTTGCTCTTATCGAACACCCCAGTAAAGCCCTCCTTGTCAAACTCCCGGATGGCCACGGGGGATGTGATGTCGTTGCCCAGGACCATGTCCAGCTTGGCCCGGATGAGCTGGCCTGCCTTCACTTCCGGCAGGCCAGCGTGGGCGGCGAGAATTTTTTGCGTCATTGTCATTCCCATAGGAAAAACCTCCTCTTGTTCTGGCAGAATGGTTGCTCAGCGGGCGCCGTCTTTGCTGCCGCTGGCTGTGGGGAAGAACTGCTTGACCTTGTTCTCCCGGTTCACGGCGGTAATCAGCGCATAGACCGAGGCCATGGTGATGTCGCTGTCCACGCCCACGCCCCAGTAGTGGTTGCCTTCCTCATCGGCAATGACCACGTAGGCCGAAGCCAGGGAGTCCGAATCGGTCTCCAGAGCGTGCTCTTCGTAATCCACGAAGCGGTATTTGATGTTGGGGTTGGCGATCTTGAGCACGTTGCTCACGGCGTCCAGAGGGCCGTTGCCCCGGGCGCTGAGGTAGTACAGCTCATTGTGGATGGCCAGGGTCACATCGGCCACCGTGGATCCGCCCTCCCGGATCCAGGAGATGTCCTGCAGGGCGATGGGCTCGTCCTTGTTCTGGTACTCGTGCTGGAAGGCCACCAGGATCTCGTGGGGGCTGAGCTCCTTGTGGGCGTGGTCGGAAATGCCCTTGATGAAGTAGCCCACCTCGGTGGCCATCTCCTTGGGCAGGTCGTAGCCGAAGTTGTGCTCCAGGATGTAGGAGATGCCGCCCTTGCCCGACTGGCTGTTGATGCGGATGACGTCGGTCTCGTACTCCCGGTTCACGTCGTGGGGGTCCAGGGGGAGGTAGGGAACGGTCCAGTATTTCTCGTTGTTCTCCTCCCGGAAGTGCATCCCCTTGGCGATGGCGTCCTGGTGGGAGCCAGAGAAGGCGGCGAAGACCAGATGGCCGGAGTAGGGCTGGCGATAGCCCACGCTCATGCCCGTCAGGTCCTCATAGAACTTGACGATCTTGGGCATGTCGGAGAAGTCCAGCTGGGGGTCCACCCCGTGGGTGAAGAGGTTCATGGCCATGGTGATGATGTCCACGTTGCCCGTGCGCTCGCCGTTGCCGAAGAGGGTGCCCTCGATCCGGTCGCCCCCGGCCAGCAGGGCCAGCTCGCCGGCGGCCACAGCGGTGCCCCGGTCGTTGTGGGGGTGGATGGAGAGGATCACGTTCTCCCGGTCGTGCAGGTGCTTGCTCATGTACTCGATCTGCTGGGCATAGACGTGGGGCATGGACATCTCCACGGTGGAGGGCAGGTTGATGATGACCTGGCGCTCGGGCCGGGGCTTCCAGACGTCGATGACGGCGTTGCAGATGCGCAGGGCAAACTCCACCTCGGTGCCGGTGAAGCTCTCGGGGGAGTACTCAAAGCGGAAGTTGGTCTCGGGCATTTTCGCCGCGTACTCGTCAAAGAGCTTGGCGCCAGAGACGGCGATGTCCACGATCTCATCCTCGCTCATGCGGAAGACCTGCTGGCGCTGGGCAAAGGAGGTGGAGTTGTACAGGTGGACCACCACGTTCTTGGCCCCCTTGATGGCAGCGAAGGTCTTCTGAATGATGTGGGGGCGGGACTGGGTGAGCACCTGGATGGACACGTCCTCAGGGATGAGGTGGTCCTCGATGATGGTGCGCAGGAACTCATACTCGGTCTCCGAGGCAGCGGGGAAGCCCACCTCGATCTCTTTAAAGCCCACGTCCAGCAGGAAGCGGTAAAACTCCAGCTTTTCCTCCAGGTTCATGGGGGTGATCAGGGCCTGGTTGCCGTCCCGCAGGTCTACGCTGCACCAGGCGGGGGCCTTGGTCAGGCGGTCCTTTTTCGTCCAGTCCATACAGGTCTCCGGCGGCAGGTAATACCCGGGGCGGTACTTCTCAAAATTTTTCATGGGAACACACGATCCTTTCCATGTCAAGGCGGAGAGGATAAAAAAAGCTCCGCCTCTTTTTTCTGCAAAGAGACGAAGATCTTACTTTCTCCGCGGTACCACTCTTATTGACGTCCAACAACGCCCACTCAAATAGCTCACACTCCGGGGTGAGACGCCAATTCTCTCCATACGACCTCGCACCAACCGGCCGCTCTCTGAGATGGGTTTGGAAAAGGCATATTCCCTTCATCGCGTGACGGTATCAAATTTTCACTGTTTAAAGAATAGCCGATGCCCCTGTCTTTGTCAAGTGGGTAGGCCGGCGAAATTTTTCAAAAATCCCGGCGGTTTTTTTGCGCTTTTCCGCACAGGACGTAAAAACGCACCGCCGCCCTGCCAGCAGGGCAGCGGTGCGCAAACCGGGCAAGCCCGGGAACTTACTTAGTATAATCGTAGAAGCCCTTGCCGCTCTTCCGGCCCAGACGGCCAGCACGATAGAGGACCTTGTACAGGTGGGCGGGGCGATACTTGGAGTCGGCGGTCTCCTGATACAGAGACTCCATGACCTCAATCATCACATCGATGCCAATGAAGTCGGCCAGCTTCAGGGGGCCCATGGGCAGGTTGTAGCCCAGCTCGCAGGCCTTGTCGATGTCCTCATAGGAGCACACATTCTCCCCAGCCAGGATGGCGGCCTCGTTCATCATGGGGCACATGACCCGGTTGGCGATGAACATGGGCACGTCCTGCACGGTGACGAACTCCTTGCCGAAGCCCTTGGCCACAGTCTTACCAGTTTCAATGGTATCCTCAGAGGTGTCGTAAGCGTTGATGATCTCCACCAGCTTCATGGCGGGCACGGGGCTGAAGAAGTGCATGCCCAAGAACTTCTCGGGACGCTGGGAGGCTGCCGCTAACTCGGTGATGCTCAGGGAAGAGGTATTGGAAACGAAGATGGCCTCAGGCTGGATGATGGGAGCCATCTTGGCAAAGGCATCCTTCTTCAGCTCCATGTTCTCCACCATGGCCTCAAAGACGATGTCCACATCCTTCAGATCCTCCAGCTCGATGGTGGCCTTCAGGCGGCCCAGCCAAGTGTCGGCTTGCTCCTGGGTAATCTTCCCCTTGGCGACCTTTTTCTCAAAGTTCTTCTTGATGTCGGCCACGCCCTTTTCCAGGGTAGGGGTCCGGTGATTGTAGAGGACCACGTCATAGCCGCCCTCGAGAGCGACCTGAGCGATGCCTCTGCCCATGAGGCCTGCGCCATACACGCCAACAGTCTTAACTTCCATGTCTGTGCAACTCCTTAATTTACATAATAATAGTACTTTAATACTGCCCCAAATGGGGTCGTACAATCATCCAATGGATCACAAGGGCGGAAAAATGGAGGTTTTCCGTCATGAAGAAGCCAGGACAATTTTTCATGTACCCTTCTTGCGCGGACAAACCCCGTTTCAATTCCTTGTGTTTGTCCTATCTTACAGGAAGAACCCCGCTTCGTCAAGGCCTGATTTTCTCATTTTCACAATTTTTCTACCCCCTCCCTCTTTCTCCATGGCAGATTCCACAGGAGGGTCCCAGGGGGGCCAGGGCCGACCGAGGGACGAATTTCCTCTGTTTTTGTGGGTATTGTGCATTTTTTCCTTCAATTTTTTGTAGGTTTTGCCTGCATCTTTTTTTTCGTCTCCTCATTTCATAGTGTCAATTAACTAAGCAACCCGCCAAAAATAATCAATATATGGCATGTGCCCCCTCATTTCTTATGATATAATATCCCTGTAGAAGTTGCCCCGTGTGGAAGGCACATTGCTGTGGGCATTCTTCTCATGCCCAGGCAATTGTTTCAATGCTTGTTACGCAAGAAATCATTTACAGGAGGAATCTTAATATGGAATTCAAACTGAACGAAGACCAGCAGATGATCCACGACCTTGCCAAGGACTTCGCAGAAACCGTTCTGCAGCCCCGCATCGATGAGATCGAAGCCGGCGAAATGGTCGAGGTGAGCAACGGCCAGAAGCATCCTCAGCTGCCCCACGACATTCACGAGCAGCTGGCTGAGTGCGGCTTCATCGGCATCAGCTTCCCCGAGGAGTATGACGGCATGGGCATGGGCCATGTGGAGCAGGCCATCGTCATCAAGGAGCTCAGCCGTGTCTCCCCCTCCGTGGGCAAGTGCCTGGACGTGTACATCCTGGGCCTGGAAGCTCTGGACCTGTATGCCAACCACGAGCAGAAGCTGAAGTATCTGGCTCCCTGCTGCCGCGGCGAGCAGACCGTCTCCTTCGCTTTCACCGAGCCCGAGACCGGTTCCGACCCCAAGATGCTGAAGACCCGTCTGGAGAAGCAGGCCGACGGCACCTACAAGCTCAACGGCGTCAAGCGCTTCATCTCCAACGCTGGTTATGACGGCCCCTGCGTGCTGTTCGCCCTGCAGAAGGACGAGGAGTCCGGCAAGGACCTGGTCACCGGCCTGGTGATCGACAAGTTCTGCGAAGGCTACTCCATCTCCTCCCCCTGGGAGAAGATCGGCTATCGCGGCTCCGAAGTGTATGACATCTTCCTGGATGACGTGAAGGTCACCGAGGACCAGATCCTGGGCAAGCCCGGCGACGGCTTCACTCAGCTGCTGGGCACCACCGCTTATGGTAAGCTGGGCTTCACCGCCGTGTTCGTTGGTACCGCTCTGGGTGCTGCCGACATCGCTCTGAAGTACTGCCAGGAGAAGCTGCACCGCGGCAAGTCCATCACCAAGTTCCCCACCACTCAGCTGCGTCTGTCCACCATGCTGACCTATGCTCACACTGCTGAGCTGCTGCTGCTGGAGGCTGCTGACTACTGCGACCACAACCACTTCGAGCCCGATGACATCCCCGTCATGCGTGCTGTTCAGGCCCGTACCGCTCAGGCTAAGGGCTATGCCGCTGAGACCGCTACCAAGGTTGCTACCATGGCCGTCAACGCTATGGGCGCTTATGGTGTCTGCGACGAGTATCAGGCTGAGCGCTTCCTGCGTGACGCTGCTGTTGCCCCCAACATCGAGGGTTCCGGCGACATCCAGTACCTGATCCACGGCATGTATGTTGCTGCCAACGGCAACACCAACTGATCCAGTCTGCCACTGACGTCATTTCATGTCACTTCCGTCGGTCGGCCCCTTTGCGGGGCCGGCCGGCGTAAGCAAACCGGCTGAAAGGCCGAGTACTTATAATAGTGGAGGATTTTATCATGAAGCCTGTTTATCCCGCAGCCAGAGAGCTGCCCTCTTATGAGAACCTGCTGCTCGAGATGGTCGAGCCCAACATCCTGAAGGTCACCCTGAACAGACCCAAGGCTTACAACGCTCTGTCCCACGGTCTGGTTGAGGACCTGACCAACCTGGCCCAGTGGCTGGTTGACGAGTACTACAACATCCGCGTCGTCCTGCTGTACGGCGGCGACGAGGCCAAGGGCTTCTGCGCTGGCCTGGACGTCAAGCAGGGTCTGACCGACTATGAGGAGACCGTCCCCGGTTTCTATCACTATCAGATCAAGCTGGGCGAGCTGGAGTGGTACATTGCTAAGACTCCCCAGCCCTGGATCACCCTGATCGACAACGTCTCCGCTGGCGGTGGCTTCTCTCTGGCTATGTGCTCCGACATCCGTATCTGCACCAAGACCGCTCGCTTCTCCTGCTTCTATGCTAACGTGGGCATCGGCGGCTGCGACATGTCCTCCTCCTACTTCCTGCCTCGTCTGATCGGCACCGGCCGTGCTTTCGAGATGATGCTGACCGGCAACTTCATCAGCGCTGACGAAGCTTGGAACCTGGGCCTGGTGTCCAAGGTTGTTGAGGATCGTCCCGCTCTGATCCCCGCTGGCCTGGAGCTGGCTCGCGTTATCGCCGCCAAGGATCCCATGGCTGT
>SFLH01000013.1 GCA_004554585.1 Clostridiales bacterium
CTAAGATGCTGCTGGTCTCCCTGGGCTATGACGCCGACAAGGAAGGCTATCTGGACGACACCTCTTGGGCCGTCAACGTCAACACCGACGCTGCCAGCGCTGGACTGTATGCCGGTGTCGAGAGCATCGACATGAACGCCGCTCTGACCCGTGACAACGCCGCCCAGATGATCTGGAACGCCCTGCAGGCTGAGACCGTCCGTTACTCCCTGGCTGGCCAGGGCCGTCAAGACCGGCGACACCCTGCTGGAGACCGCTTTCGGCGCCGATTATGGCCTCTACAGCGGCATCCTGACCGACATCTCCTACAATCAGGATACCAAGGTCTACACCTACAATGTGGAAGAGTGCGACAGCTCTGCTAACATCATTGGTTGGTGGCACAATGACACCTTCGAGACCACCACTGACTACACCGACCTGTTCGCTATGAACGTCAAGGTCCTGCACGACGGCGATAACGCTCTGTGCATCCGCACCGACAAGGGCGGCGTTGTTGTGGAAGGTAACATTGGCGACATTGGTGGCATTAACACCCACCAGAACACCATCACGGTGAATGGCCAGAAGTATACTCTGGACAATGAGCCCAACGATCCGGATGACCTGCGGAACATGAGCTGCTACTACAATCAGTATGCTGCTCCCATCACTTGGGACGCATATGAGCAGTATGCCTTCGTTGGCATCGATCAGGATGGCGGCGGTGACATTGACAAGTTCGTGGTCTACCCCTATGTGGTCCTGAGAACCGAGACCGTTCTGAACGACACCTTCGTTGCCCGTGAAATCGTCAGCGATGATGCCAGCCTGACAGTTGCTCCTCAGCTGCAGGATCGCAGCCTGATTAGCGATATTCTCGGTGACGGAAGAAACCAGGATACTTCTCGTAATCCTCTGAGCGGTGAAATCGAATTCGAAGATATTGCTCTCAATGGTACCGTGGCCGAGAATGGTTATGTGAAGGTGGTTCCCGCTGCATATACCGCAGAGGACATCGACACCTACACCGTGCTGGACATCAACTCCGGCGTAGCCAACAGCCTGAACACCAACGACAGCATGATCACCTTCGGTACCACCGAGTATGATGGCAACCTGGTGAACAGAATCAATCCTGTTTCCACCATCTCCCTGGGTGAGACCTATGGCTTCGTGGAAGTCAACGGCTACCTGTTCATCGTCGACGGCAACAACATCGGTCCTGTGAAGGACGAGTATGTTGTGGTCACCAAGACTGCTCTGGCTCCTCAGGGTGTAGACAAGACCTGGGAGACCACCATCCTGAAGACCGACGGCACCACCGAGACTGTGAATGTCTACGTCTCCCTGAACGACCAGCACTATGGTCCTGAGGTTGGTTCCCTGTACACCTATCGTGTGGACCTGAAGGGCAACTATGAACTGATTGCTGTACCCGGTGGTTGCTGTGGCACCGATTTCAAGGATGAGTACACCAACTTTGATATTCAGCAGGCCTATAAGGATGGTGCCACTCTGAACAATGATTCCGCTTGGAAACTGGTCAGCGATGAAGTGTGGGGCTATCATGTTGACTATGTGGGTAACAACACGACCGATGCAGAAAACTATAATTTGGTAGTTACCGTCGATACTGCATATGAGGAAGACACCTATTATAGTGTTGTCGGTGTCAAAGACGGGGTCATCCCTGTTGAGTTTGTTGCTGAGCCCTCTGGTGATACCGGTGATTTCGTCGTGAAAGCTGGAGATACTGGCACTTTCTATTACGCTGTTAAAGCTACCCTGCTTCATAGCGCAGAGTATGAATTGGAAATGCTCAACCTCGGCCTGGACGGTGTGTATGGCACCAACACTGCCGGTGGCTACTTTACCAACCAGTGTAAGGTAAACCCCTATACTGAGTATCAGATTGAAGACGACGCTGTGATTTTTGTCTACAACAGAATGATGGATGAGTACAGTGTTGTGAAGGGCTCCGATCTGGAGAACATTGCTGTTGGTGAGATCAGCTGGGCCTTCACCGGCGCTACCGCTAAGGTTTACAATGGCACTCCCACCGTGGACCTGGGCTATGTGGCTGTGAGCAACGATCCCGATGAGGCTCTCATCTACGCTTATGTTGACAGCAACCCCATTCGTACTATGGATGCAGACGGCAACTACATTCTGACTGTCGATGTCATCGTCAACGGCGGTGAAAAGGTTACTTTGACTGCCTATGGATACGACTATGAAAACGATCCTACTCTGATGCGGCTGTTTGATCGTCTGACGAATAGTGAAGATGGTATCTTCCAGCTGATCGTGGACGGCTCCACCCTGATTGACATCAAGGCCTATCAGCCTGCCGTGTCTCACAATGTCACCGCTGCTCTGTATGGTGGCGTGATCATGCTGGACGGCGAGAAGTTCTTCGTGGATGCCGACACCGAGTTCATCCCTGTCGACGGCAACGCTGCCAGCATTGCTGACATCAAGCCCGGCGTTGAGATTCATGTAATTCTTGACGTTGATGAAAACGGCAACCCCACCAACGACATCCTTGCCGTGATCTACTAATTCCATACAGGCGACTGTATTGAATTTCCGCAGTTGCTGCGGGCAGTAGAAAACGCAATCCCCCCGGGCTCCGGCCCGGGGGAATTTTTTCACCGTCACACGGACAAAAGAAGCCCCCGGGCGAATGCCCGGGGCCTCTTGCAATATATTGCCGGAAAGGTCTCCTGTTTTAGATAGGAGTTAGTCCTTATAAACCAGGTGGGTCAAAGTGGCTACCTTATCGGTTGCAACCGTATTGACAGGGATGCGCACGGTATCGCCTACAGTGATGGCAGTCAAGTCTTTGCCCTTCAGGCTGTACACCATGGTGTCCTCGTTAATAACATAGGTAATACCATCTGCCTTGAACATATGCCCATCCTTATCATAAGTAGCGTCTACAACAACGTCCTTCATCTGGACCAGCTTCTTTTCATGTACGATCACATTGTCCAGAACGGTAAGTTTATAAATGTTTTCGGCAGCCGCTTTATACAGATCGCGGAGAAGACCAGCATCCTCATAGAGGTCAACGTGCTTGCTCTCCAGGGTCTTGGTGGTGCCGTCGCTCAGCTTGACTTCGATGGTAACATAGAAGTCGCCATTGTCGTCGGTCATCACACGAGAGGGATTGCTCAGGACATAAGCGTCATAGGTCACCTCATCAATGTCGTGACTCAGCGAAACATAGCCCATATCCACAGTAGTGAAGCCGTTAGACTTCTCCGTGGCACCGGTGAACGCCCAGTTGGCGCTGTCCACACTATCCATGAGTTCTTTACCAGAAATCACATCATAAGTTCCATCCTCGGTATAGAACACAAAGATGGCGGCATCATCTTCGATATAGAACTTCTTGTTCTGGTTAATGAAATTCTTGAAATATCCGCCAGCATCATCTTCACCATAGATGGCGTCCTTACCAACATGGGTAGTACCTTCGCTTGCCAGTCTGGCGCCAATCTTATATGCCTGCTGAACATCGAAAATGCTGTTATCCGCCTCAAAGGAAGCTTTATTCTTCACACGAGTGAGAATATAGTTTCCAGCATTGTCGATATTGTAGGTATACATGGTACCAACATAAGGCTGAGAATCATTCAGACCACTTTCAACAACCTTTGCGTTTACAGTGACGGTCTCGCCGGTAGACAGAAGCAGGTCAGTCTCATATACCTTGGCAGTAGTGCCGGTGGTGTTGTCGCCACGGTCGGTAACAACCGCATAGTTCATGGGAGCCTGCACGCCAGCGCCATCCAGAACGAACAGGTAGCCGTTGACTTCCACATAATTATAGCTCTTGGTCAGAGAAATATCTTTGAAAGCCTTATAGGTGCGGGCATCTTGACCATCCTTGTCAATCAGCAATGCGCCAGTGTACTGAGTACCATTCAGGGTAATCAGTTCGTCATCATCGCTCAGAACAGAGGGAGTGGCAGTCTTGATTTCCAGAGCGGTGTAGCTGTCTTCACCCTGGGCGGTGAAGGTAGCAGGAACAGCCTTCACGTAGCCATAGCGGGCCAGATCGCCATTGACCTGGACATCATCATACTCGATGTTTCCTACCAGATCAACGCCCCACGGATCGCCGTCGCCGACAAATGCGTCTTCTTGCATATCAGGGTCAACGAACAGCTTGGCATCATCGCTACCGATGATAGAAGTGGTGAAGTCGTCATCATCCACATCATCCACGTTCAGGACAACATAGGGATAGAAGACGAACAGATCAACACGGGTGTCACCATCCAGGTCGATAGCGCGGAAGGAATACTGATCTCTGGGTTCCAGCCAACGGATATCATTCGGATCCTGCTGAAGAATCTTGTAGTAGTCATCGAAGCCGTTGAAAGGAATAACAACGTCAACCAGGTCCAGAATGCCCTGGTCGCCAACAACGTTGTCCAGATAATATTCCTGCCCATTCACGGTGAAAGTGTTGGTGCGATTGTAGCCCACATTACCATCAAAAAGGGTCTCCATATTAGTGTCGCCCCAGACACCTTCCACCACGACGCCGCCTTCATTCACGCGGATGCAAAGAGCCTCGTTGCCCTTGTACAGGACAGAGACATTCATGGCAAACAGGTCGGAATAATCGGTGGTAGTCTTATAGGTTTCAGCGTTCAGAGGCAGATCGCCGCCAATAACGTTCACGATATTGGTGCGGTCCGTGTTGACGTCAACGATGGAATAGGTATACTCAGCCTTGGAACCCTTGTTGTAGTAGACCTGAGCCATCACGCCAGTGTCAACACCGTACTCAGAACCGAAAGCGTCCTGCAGCAGGGTGGTGTCATTCTTGGTCAGACCACCGAAGATGGAATAGCGAACGGTGTTGGCCTGCAGAGCGTTCCAGATCATCAGAGCGGCGTTGTCACGGGTCAGAGCGGCGGACATGTCCACACTGCCCATGCCAGCATACAGGCCGGCGTTGACAGCGTCGGTGTTGACCTCCAGGTCCCAGCTGCCGTCAGTCTGATAGCCTTCCTTGATGGGATCATAGCCCAGGGCCACCAGCAGCATCTTGGCCATCTGGGTGCCGGTCACGTTGCTGGCGGGAGCAAAGCGGTTGTCGCCCACGCCGGCCACGATCTTCTCAGCCACACAGTACTCGATGAACTTGTTGGCCCAGGCGTCGCTGGTGCCAAGCACGTCGGTGAAAGAAGACTTGCTCGTATCCTGAACAGAGTCCTTGCCGCCAGTGACCGTTGCGGCGATCAGCTTGACAGCCTCACTGCGCTTGATGTTCTTCTCGGGATGATAGTTGCCATCCTCGAGACCGTCGATAATGTCCAGCGCGACGCACATATCGACGGCTTCCTCGTTGACGATCTTGTCCTGATCGCCAAACGCTGCGCCGGCGCCCATGACCATGACAGAGAGCATCATAGCCACGCAGAGCACCAGGCTCAGAACCTTCTTCCGGTCTTCGGCTCGGCGCAGCCGGCCTTTGGGGGTGTTTTCCCCTCCCGGACAAACTAAGCCCCGCCGCAGAACGATTTTGTTCTGCGGCGGGGCTTTTTTTCGTTCCAGGACGGCATATGTCGGAGGCAGCGCCGCGGTTGGGGCAAGTTTGTGTGGAATCCGCACGCATTTTCCGGGACATTTCTTGTTACAATACTGACAGACAGCATCCATTCCACGCAAAGGAGGTTTTTATGAAGCGTGAAACAAAGCAGCTGCCACCCCTGGCCGATTTTGCCGCCTACCTCCGCCAGGAGGAGCGCGCGCCGGGGACCATCCAAAAATACCTGCGGGACACAGGCGCCTTTCTCTCCTGGCTCCAGGACCGGCCCCTGGACAAGGATTCCGTAAAGCTGTGGAAGAACGTTTTGGTCACCAAGGGATACGCCCCGGTGACCATCAACTCCATGCTGGCCGCCCTGCACTGCTACCTAGCCTTCGCAGGCCGGCGGGAGTGCAGGGTGAGTTTTCTGAAAATCCAGCGTAAGCTCTTCCGGGACGCCCAGCGGGAACTGACCAAGGAAGAGTACCACCACCTGGTGGAGACCGCCGCCGCCCAGGGCAGGGAGCGCCTGGCCCTGCTGCTGGAGGCCATAGGTGCCACGGGCGTCCGGGTCTCAGAGGTGAAATACCTCACCGTGTTGGCCGCCCAGCAGGGCTACGCGGAGGTGGCCTTGAAGGGCAAAATCCGCACCATTTTCCTGCCCAAAAAACTCTGCCGGAAGCTGAAGGCTTATGCCAAAAAACAAAAAATCGCCTCTGGCGAGATATTTCTCACAAGAAGCGGAAGAGGACTCTCCCGGTGCCAGATCTGGGCGGAAATGAAAGCCCTATGCCGGCACGCGGGGATCGAGGCTAGCAAGGTCTTCCCCCACAATTTGCGGCACCTGTTTGCCGTCACTTTTTACCGGGTCAGCCACGACGTGGCCAAGCTGGCGGACATTCTGGGCCATTCCAGCATCGAAACCACCCGGCTCTATCTCATCTCCACAGGCTCCGAGCACGCCCGGCAGCTGAACCGGCTGGGAATGGTGAGCTAGACAAAAACAATATTTTGTATAAAAATTCTGTCCTTTGTCCCCTGCACGGGGGGCTGTTTTCCGCCCCTCAAAGGCGATGGAAAGCAAATTTAGGCAGCAAAAAGCACGCCAAGGAAAGCCGCAAAAAACGAGGAAGTTTGCGGCTTTCTTTGGCGTGTGCAGGAAGATACTGCTCCTTGCCTTTTTAGGGCAAGTGTGGTATAATCTTCTTTGAATAAGCAGAATATGTATTGCTTTGCCCAAAGAAAATGAGACAAAATATTGTTTTTGTCCTGAAAGGGGGGGGATTGTCTTGCGGGAAACACTGCGAGATTACTGCATACGAACCGAGCGAAACCTGCTGCTGGAAGAATGGGACCAACCGCGCAACGGCGCCCTTACCCCAGAGGCCATCCCCTACGGCAGCAAGAAGAAAGTCTGGTGGACCTGCGAAAGGGGCCACAGCTGGCAGGCAGCGGTGTACGTGCGCACCAGCAACGCCGCCAACTGTCCCTACTGCGCCGGGCGGCTGCCCTGGCCAGGGGAAAACGACTTGGCCAGCCTGCACCCCGACATCGCGGCCCAGTGGCACCCCACCAAAAACGGAGACCTCACCCCCGACCAAGTGCGCCCAGGCAGCCACAAGCTGGTCTGGTGGCGGTGTGACAGCGGCCACGAGTGGCAGGCCCAGGTGAAAACCCGGGTGAGCGGCTGCGGCTGTCCTGTCTGCGCCAACCGGGCCCTGCAGCCGGGCCAAAACGACCTGGCCGCCCAGTTCCCCGACATTGCCGCCCAGTGGCACCCCACCAAAAACGGGGCCCTGACCCCCCAGGACGTGGTGCCCGGTGCCCACCGCAAGGTCTGGTGGCAGTGCGAAAAAGGGCACGAATGGCAGGCCATGATCTTCTCCCGGACCTACGAGGGCACAGCCTGTCCCGTCTGCGCCGGGCGGCAGGTGGTGGCGGGGGAAAACGATCTGCAGACCATTTTCCCGGCCATTGCCGCCCAGTGGCACCCCACCAAGAACGGCCAGCTCACCGCTCAAGCCCTCTCCCCCTACTCCAACCGGCGGGTGTGGTGGCGGTGTGACCTGGGCCACGACTTCCAGGCCATGGTGAGCGCCCGCACCCGGAACAGCTCCGGCTGTCCCTACTGCGCGGGCAAGAAGGTGCTGGTGGGCTTCAACGACCTGGCCACCCGCCAGCCCCTGGTGGCCGCCCAGTGGCACCCCACCCTCAACGGCGCCCTCACCCCCCAGATGGTCACGGCGGGCAGCCGCCGCAAGGTGTGGTGGCAGTGCGACCTGGGCCACGTGTGGAGGGCGGTGGTCCACTCCCGCACGGGGCGGAAAAAGTGCGGCTGTCCCGTCTGCGCCGGGGTGGCCAAGCCCAAGCGGCCCTTCCCGGCCGAGACCGTTCCCCTGGCCAAGGCGGAACCCTAACCCAACCCGATTGTTCTCTGCGCCGCCGTCCCAGCGGGGGCGGGGCAGATGGCAATACCCTCCTGCGGCAGGGGACGCCCCATGGGCACGCCCCAAGAGGCACTGCGGCGGGACCACATCATACATTACTTGGCCCACGATTTTTAGCGACCAGCCAAGTTGCCACGGAAGGAGGTGCTGCGTCCGCCTATGAACGCATCCCTTTACCCCAGCGACATATCATGAAAGGAGAAAGAAGATGAAGAAGCGAATATTATCCTGCTTCCTGGCACTGGCCATGGCGCTCTCTCTGCTGCCCATGAGCGTGCTGGCGGCGGGAGATGATTCCACTTATGTAGAGAATGGAGCTCCCGTGAGCGACGACAACGGCGTAACTATCTCCAAGACAGCAACGTATAAAGACACCAATGAATATGAAATCACGTTGTCTGTCACCACACCAGGAGATGTTACTATCCCTGGGTCCAGCGCCGACGTTGTGCTGGTGATCGACAGTTCTGGCAGTATGGACGACAATAGGAAGATGTCTACGGCCAAAACTTCCGCAACGAACTTTGCTCAGTCTCTTCTTGATACGGAAGAGGCAACTGTCAGAATTGCTGTAGTCGATTACGACAGTGACGCAACAGTTGCGTGTGAGTGGACATCAAACATCGATACTGTGACTTCTGGTATTAATGCCATTTCCGCTGGGGGCGGCACTCACATTCAGGGTGGCATTTATCAAGCTCGCCAGCTGCTCCAGGATTCGACTGCCGCAAACAAAGTGATTGTTGTCATATCCGACGGCGAACCCACCTATAGTTTCCGCCCCACCAAGGTTTCCGGGACGTTAGACGGGTGCTTTAATTTTTTGGGCCACAATATCTGGAATGCAAGCGTAAAGGGTGACTCCCTGCGTTTCGAGGGCTTCGTATATAATTATACCGAATATTCCTCTAGAAATAGAAATGGCGGCACCCTTGGTAGCGGAAATTCAAGTAGTACGAGCTGGGACGTTAACTGGACTTGTGAACATGGCGAGAGCGGCAGCGATGAGTTCTCCTACAGCCATGCCTGGCCCACAATCGCGGAGGCTGCGCTCGCTAAGGACGATAGCAGCGAAATTTACAGCGTTTATTTAGGCTCCCTGTCCGGCGTTTCCAAAACCACCATGGAGGGCATAGCTACCGATACCAGCCATTGTTTTGATACCCAGAATTCTGACCTGGGCGCTCTTCTTGAGCGGATTGCAGGCAGTGTCACTTCCACGCTCGCCGGAGCTATCACCGACCCCATGGGTGAGAATATCATTCTGGGTGACGTAAGCAACTTGCCTGGTGTAACTAAGACGGAAACGGGCTTGACCTGGACCCCCGATTCTTCTCAGGGTAAGGAGAACCCTGACGGTTCTACGACGTATACTGTCACCTATCCGATCACAGTTGACGCAGACAATCTTACTAAAGACGGTTTCCTTCCTGCGAATGGAACTACTACCTTCAATTACAGGGTAGGTTCTGAAGACAAGTCTCTCAACTTCAATGTTCCTCAGGTATATGGAGAAGCAACTAAGTACACAGTGACCTATGAGTGGACAGACGCGCCAGGCACCAAGGTATATGACACTACTGGCAAGGAAGTCACCTTGGCTCTGCCTACAGACAGCAAAGAATACGTTAAGGGGCAATCTTACACTGTTGACAGCACCTATGGTGAGAATTACACCGTTTTCACCCACGATCAGTACGGCAACGTAAACGGTCAGTATGTCTTTCTGTCGAAAAGAATTCCGTTGCCTATAGTTGGACAGGCGCGCCGGAAGCCGACACTGAGGTATATAACGAAGCTGGCAAACTGGTCACCTTGACTCTGCCCACAGACAACAATGAATATGTTAAGGGGCAATCTTACACTGTTGACAGCACCTATGGTGAGAATTACACCGTTTTCACCCACGATCAGTACGGCAACGTAAACGGTCAGTATGTCTTTTTTCTGATCCCCAGACCATGGGCGATAGTAATGTGACCCTCACGGGCGTGTGGACTTATACTGAGCAGGTTGTTGCTACCTACAGCGTGACCTATACCGACGGCGTAGAGGATAGTGTCATCTTTGAAGATGAAGTGCACAACAACTTGGTGAACGGCGCTCCCACCCCGGCATACAACAATGGTGCAACCCCCACCCGCGAAGGATATGAGTTCACCGGCTGGTCTCCTGCTGTTGCCGAAACGGTAACCGCTAACGCCACCTACACAGCACAGTGGGAGAAGAAAGAAGCTCCCACGCCCGACCTGGATTGGGACGTCTCTCGGTCCAAGACTGCCACCAACCTGGACAAGAACTATGAGTCTCAAGTGACCCTGTCCCTGCCTTCCGCAGAGGAAGAATTGGCCTCTGACGTAGTCTTTGTTTTGGATAAGTCTACCAGTGCAGAGGTTGAAACGCAGATTCTCAGCATGTTGCAGACTCTAAATGAACAAATTGAAAATACCGATGCTACGATTAAGGTTGGCGTGGTTGTTTTCAATAAAGAGGCACACCGCGTTCTAGAGTTGACCGAATTGAACTCGGAAAACATGGGTGCCATTGAAGATGCAATTGCCTATGAGATTAGTAGCGGTACCAATACGCATGCTGGTCTGTTGGCCGGTAAGGCAATGCTGGATGAGGATACTTCTGTGGACAGCAACCGCAAGTATCTGATTTTCGTCAGTGACGGTATTACCTATATGTACAACGAGAAGCCAACTGTTACTGCATGGAGCTTTTGGGCAGATAGCTGGAATACTTGGGCAGGTCCAGAAAACTGGTCTTCCAAATACGGCAACACCAATGCTCCCGAAGATTGGGGTACATGGCTCACGGATATTAAGGCGAAAGTGAGCGCGCAAGGCACCACATATGAGTATCCTTACGGAGGCACAGTCAGCCAATCCACACCTCAAGAAAACTGGCAGACAGCTTATGCAAATTCCATTGACAAGGCATTGTACTTAACGTATGAGACCTATCAGGAGATTCAAGAGGCAGGATATCAGTGCTATGCCGTAACTGCTTCTTCGAATGCAAGCTATCCTTGGGCAACGTCCTTTATGGAATACCTGTCCGAGGGGCAAACCGTGTCTTTTGAGGATATCCAAAAAGACATCTACTACCTGGTGGATGCCGGCTCCTACGTGGTCGACGTGATCGGTTCCGGCACAGACAACAAGGGCAACGCCTATAACTTCGACTTTGTCAACCAGGCCGGTAAGCTGACCCTGAAGGTAGGCGAAGAAACTTATTCCGCTGTGTCTATCCCCGCGCAGGACGGCGCCACCGCCAGCTATGGTTTCGGCGATACGCCTGACGACAGTTATTCCTACGTCCTGAATTATTATCAGAATGGCACAACGAACGTGGCCAGCGAGCATTTCGTCTGGAAGATCAACGTGCCCGTGAGCAACTTCGCCCATGTCCAGCTGACCTACTCTGTGAAGCTGACCAACCCCCAGAGCAGAGCGGGCACCTATGGACAGTATGACGCAGACGGCAGCGAAGGATACACGAGTCTCTATACCAACACCAGCGCAGAGCTGACTCCCGTTGATTCCAACGGCGTGCAAGGCCCCGAGCAGATTTTCGCTAAGCCCACTGTGTCTTACACCATCAAAAAGCATGACGGCGGCGGCGACGTGGAGCCCCCCGAACTGGACACCGAGAACCACTACGGCTACATCGTCGGCTATGACGACGGTACCGTCCGGCCCAACGGCAAGATCACCCGCGCCGAGGTGGCCACCATCTTCTTCCGTCTGCTCACCGACGAGTCCCGGGACGCTTACTGGTGCCAGACCAATGACTTCTCCGACGTGAGCGCCAGCGACTGGTACAACAACGCCATCTCCACCCTCACCAACGCAGGCATCCTGGACGGCTATGAGGACGGCACCTTCCGGCCCAACGGCAACATCACCCGTGCCGAGTTCGCCACCATCGCCGTGCGGTTCTTCGACCTGACCTATGAGGGCGAGGACCTCTTCCCCGACATCAGCGACCACTGGGCAAGAGACTACATCAACCAGGCCGCTGCCGCTGGCTTCGTCAACGGCTATGAGGACGGCACCTTCCGGCCCAACAACGCCATCACCCGTGCCGAGGCCGTCACCCTGGTCAACCGCACCCTGGAGCGCAAGCCCCACAAGGCCCACCTGCTGGACGACATGATCCAGTGGCCCGACAACATGGACCAGACCACTTGGTACTATGCCGACATCCAGGAGGCCACCAACTCCCACGAGTACTACATGACCACCAGCGAGCAGGGCGAGGAATACGAGATCTGGACCGAGATCCTCCCCATGCGCGACTGGCCCGCCCTGGAGAAGGAATGGTCCGACGCCAACTCCTCCACCGGCACAGACGTGACCAACTGATCCCCCCAACGGGACCAGATGGACCCCTGTGAAGCAAAAAACAGAGAGAGGCTTTTGCCTCTCTCTGTTTTTTTGTCCTCGTTTTGCCAAACAGGGTCAGGAACCATTACTCCTGGCTGCCCATGTTCTGCTCGTAGGACTGGATCATCTTCTTGACCATCTGGCCGCCCACGGAACCAGCCTCACGGGTGGTCAGGGAGCCGTTGTAGCCCTTCTTCAGGTCCACGCCCACCTCGTTGGCCGCTTCCATCTTGAACTTGTTCATCGCGGCGCGGGCCTGGGGGACCATGATCTTGTTGCTGCCAGAAGACTTATTGGTAGCCATATTCGGTTCTCCTTTTGTGTCATTGTAGTCAAATCGGATTCGAAAACCCTTCCTCAGAACGAGCGTGGCTCGCTCTGGTGCTTATCATGGCTGAAACCGCAAAAGATATGCAGACGAATGCTTTTGAAAATTTTAGAAAATCCGGCGGTGACGGCCGACCCCCGCCGCCCAGTTTCCTCCCCCAGGGACGGGCTCCGGCCCGCATTTTACACAGATTTCTCCCAATTTTGCTTTTGGACTTTACCGTCGTCTGACATACTGTTTCTATCCACCCAGCCTCCGGCAGTGGCCGGAGCAAACTCACAGCAAAGGAGAATTCCCATGCACAATCGCAGCAAAAAATGGGGCCCCTTGGCCATGTCCCTGGTCCTGGGCGCTCAGCTGCTCTCCCCCCTGGGCGCCCTGGCGGCAGACTCGGCGGAGACCGGCTTCACCAACGGTACCGGCAGCTTGGACATGACCAAGATCGCCTCCTATGCCTCCGGCCAGTGCGACGTGGACGGAGGCGTGATGGAGATCATCGCCTACAACACCGCCAACGGCCACGCCTACGGGGTCAACGGCAAGAGCGGCAAACTGACCATCCTCCCCCTGAATCAGACCGTCTCCGGCGCGCTGGGCGGGGAAGAGGTGGACGTAAAGCAGGCCGCAGAAGAGGCAGACCCCACCTTCGCCTACGGGGACATGACCTCTGTAGCGGTCTCGCCCGACGGCAAAACCCTGGCCGTCGCCCTCCAGGCCGCCGCCTACGACCAGGCCGGCCGGGCAGCCTTCTTCGCCTGCCAGGAGGACGGCTCCCTCCAGTTCCTGGGCCTGGCAGAGACCGGCGTCCAGCCGGACATGATCACCTTCGCCGACAACGACACCGCCCTGACCGCCGACGAAGGGGAGCCCCGCATGGGTTACGGCCAGGACACCACCGACCCCAAGGGCTCCGTGACCATCCTCCACGTGGCCCAGAGAACCAGCCAGGTGGTGGACTTCTCCCCCTTCGACAGCCAGCGGAACACCCTGACCCAGGCCGGTATCGTGTTGAAAAAGGATACCGCTCCCTCTGTGGATCTGGAGCCGGAATACATCGCTGTGGCCGACGGCAAGGCCTATGTGACCCTCCAGGAAGCCAACGCCATCGCCGTGCTGGACCTGGCCAGCCAGACCTTCACCGGCATCTACTCCTGCGGCTTTGAGGACTACAGCCAGGTGCCCGTGGACATCGACAAAAAGGACGAGGCCTACGCCCCCAAGACCTACAACAGCCTGCGGGGCATCCGCATGCCCGACGGCATCGCCGCTTTCACCCAGGACGGCACCACCTATCTGGTGACCGCCAACGAGGGCGACAGCCGGGAGTGGGGCGACGAGGACCTGGGTACCGCCTACCTCAACGAGGATGAGCGGGACTTCAAGGACGGGGACGCCTCCCCCTCCGGCGCCCTGACCGCCGAGAACACCGGCCTGCGCGGCAAGGTGGTCTTCTTCCTGGCCGAGGACTATGACGGTCTGGACGCCGACAAGGACTATCTCTTCGGCGGCCGCTCCTTCACCGTGTACCAGGTGGGCCAGCAGGGCCTGGAAGAGGTCTACACCAGCGGAGACGATTTTGAGGCCCTCACGGCCCAGTATCTGCCGGAATTCTTCAACTGCTCCAACGACAACGCAGTGGTAGACGACCGCTCGGGCAAAAAAGGCCCCGAGGCCGAGAGCGTCACTGTGGGCCAGGTAGACGGCAAGACCTACGCCTTTGTGGCCCTGGAACGCACCGGCGGGGTGATGGCCTACGACCTCTCCCAGCCGGAAACGGCCACCTTTGTCAATTACATCAACTCCCGGGATTTCTCCACCGTGGTGGAGGGCTCCCAGGTCTATGAGGACGGTGAGCTGGACAAGTGGGTCACCGGCGGCGATGTGGCCCCGGAGGGGCTGGCCTTCGTGGCCGCTCAGGACAGCGCCACCGGCCAAGCCCTGCTGCTGGCCGCCTGTGAGGTCAGCGGCACCGTGGCCGTGTACCAGCTGAGCCAGGATGCAGCGCCGGCCTTCTCGGACGTCTCCGAGAGTGACTGGTTCTATGAGGCGGTGACCTACGTCTCCGAAAACGGCCTGATGACTGGGGTGGCAAACGACCGCTTCGCCCCCAATGCCACCCTGAGCCGGGCCATGATGGTCACCATCCTCTACCGTCTGGAGGATCAGCCCCAGGTCAGCGGACAGAGCGACTTTGCCGACGTACCCGCAGACACCTGGTACACCGACGCCGTGGCCTGGGCCACAGAGCAGGGCATCGTCAACGGGGTGGAGAACAACTGCTTTGCCCCCAACGACGGGCTGACCCGGGAACAAATGGCCGTCATCCTGTATCGCTTCGCCCAGTACAAGGGGCTGGATGTGGCTGCCGACGGGGATCTGTCCGCTTTCCCGGATGGCGCTGACACCGCCCCCTGGGCCACCGAGGCCATGGTGTGGGCCGTGGACACCGGCCTGATCCAGGGCGCGGAGGGCGGCTCCCTGGCGCCCCAGGGAACGTCCACCCGGGCCCAGGCGGCCACCGTGCTGGCCCGGCTGTGCCAGAGTTGGAACCGGTAACTTCCCCCTAGGAAAGGTGCCTCTGCCGAGAGGGAAATCCCTCTCAGCAGGGGCACCTGCCTTTCCCCGACAGTGGGCGCCTGTCCGTTCCAGGGTTTTCCCTCCTTTTCCCCAAAACAGCGCCTTTTCCCCAAAAATTCGGTGGACATTTCCCCCGGTTGTGGGTACAATGGAGCTATTCTCAGGAAAAAAGGCGATTACCATGAAACAGCTTCCCCTCATTCTTCTGACCCTTCTGTGCCTGCTGGGGCTGGCCGCCTGCGGCGGCAGCACCGCCTCCACCGACGACCTGGCCGCCCGGGCGGGCAAATACCTCTGCGTAAGCATCACCATGGACGGGGTGACCATGAATCCCTCCGGCAAGTGGCTCCAACTCAACGCCGACGGCACGGCGGCCACCTTTCTCTCCGAGGAGGAGGGAGAGGCGGAGTGGCGCCTGTCCGGGGATACCCTCACCATGGACGTGGCGGGAAAGACCGTGGGGACCGGCACCTTCCAGGGCACCACCCTCACCCTGACCATGATGGACATGGACTACACCTTCGCCCTGGAGGGCAGCGCAGACCAGAGCCAGGACAGCAGCACCGCCTTCGCCACCTTCACCTGCTACGGCAACCTCTACTCCGTGCGCTACCCCACCGACCTCTTCCAGCAGGACCCAGCGGGCCTGTCCGACCTGTACAGCAGCGACGGCACCCAGGGCTGGATCACCAAGCTGGACTCCCAGGAGCGGGTGGACCAGTGGCTGGCCGGCTTTGACGAAAAGGCCGCCCGGGAGGACGTGGAGGACTTCCAGAGCCAGGAGCTCACCGTGGCCGGCTATCCCGCCCG
Organism: Clostridiales bacterium; assembly: GCA_004554585.1. Lineage (GTDB taxonomy): Bacteria > Bacillota > Clostridia > Oscillospirales > Oscillospiraceae > Evtepia. The sequence continues at coordinate 16,090 of SFLH01000013.1, forward strand.
GGCCGTGGTCTACCACGACGCCACCGGGTGGCACAGCGAGGTCATCGTGTCCTTTGGCAAGGACCTGGGCCGGGAGAACTACCCCATGTATGCGGCCTACCTCTACTTCACCGGCCAGACCTACATGGCCGTCTGGAGCGACCAGATCCAGGCCATTGTGAACAGCCTGACCCTGACTCAGTGACCCAGCCCCTACGCGGCCGCTCTCTGCCCTACACGCAAAAAACGCCCGGCATCCAAATGTGGATGCCGGGCGTTTTTGTTTGTCTGGTTGGATGGGTGTTTTCCCCAGCAGAGCCGGTCAGTCGTCCATTTCGTGTTCCAGGATGCGCAGGGCGCCGGTGGGGCAGGCCTCGGCGCACTTGAGGCAGTCCACGCACTCCTTGATGATGTCGCTCTGCTGGAACTCAGGACGGATGGTGGTCTCGAAGCCGCGGTCCACCAGGCCCAGGATGCCCTTGCCCACCACCTCGTCGCACAGGCGCACGCACTGGCTGCACAGGATGCACTTGCCCTGGTCCCGCTCGATGGCCACCAGGCGCTTCTCCTTGTAGCTGGGGTGGCTCTTCCCCTTGCCGTGGTTCCGCAGGCGCTCGATGCGCTCGGGCTGGAGCTCATAGAGGTTGGCGCAGCGGATGAGCTTACATTCGTTGAAGTCGTGGCAGCCGCAGTCCAGGCAGCGGGCGGCCTCGGCCCGGGCCTGGGCCTCGGTGAAGCCCAGGTTGATCTCCTCAAAGTCGTGCTTGCGCTCTTCGGGGGGACGGGTGGGCATCTTGGCCCGGGGCCGCTTGATGTAGTCCACAAAGTCCTCGGGGGTGGGGTTCTTCACGGACAGATAGGTCTTCTGATAGGGCATCTGGATGCCGTTGAGGTAGAGGTCCACCACCCGGGAGCACCGCCGAGCCTCGCCGATGGCCTCGATGGCGATGGAGGCACCCTTGTTGGTGGCGTCGCCCACGGCGAACACGCCGGGCATGGAGGTGCGGTAGCTGGTCTCGTCGGCGGAGATAATTCCCTTCCGGTTGAGCTCAATGCCCTCAAAGCCCGCCACGTTGGCCTTCTGGCCGATGGCGCTGATGACGCAGGTGACCGGCAGGATCTCGAACTTGCCCTCCACGGGCACGGGACGGCGGCGGCCGCTCTCGTCGGGCTCGCCCAGCTCCATGACCTGGAGCTTCATCTCCTTGACCTTGCCGTTCTCGCCAACAATCTCGGCGGGGTTGGTGAGGAACTTATAGATCACGCCCTCTTCCCGGGCCTCGTCGATCTCCAGCTGCTCGGCGGGCATCTCGGCCTCGGTGCGGCGGTAGACCACATAGACCTCCTTGGCGCCCAGACGCACGGCAGTGCGGCAGGCGTCCATGGCGGTGTTGCCGCCGCCCACCACGGCCACCTTGTCGCCGATGTCAGGCTTCTCCCCCAGGGCCACCCGCTGAAGGAAGTCGATGCCGCCCATGACACCGTCCAGGTCCTCGCCGGGGCAGCCGATGGGCATGCTCTCCCAGGCACCGATGGCGATGATCACCGCGTCATAGCGGCTCTTGAACTCCTCAAAGGTGGCGTCCACGCCGATGCGGAAGTTGTTCTTCATCTCCACGCCCAGAGAGGCGATCTCGGCGATCTCCTCGTCCAGCACCCGCTTGGGCAGGCGGTACTCGGGGATGCCGTAGCGGAGCATGCCGCCCATCTGGGGCATGGCGTCCACGATGGTCACCCGGTGGCCCTTCAGGGACAGATAGTAGGCCGCGGTCAGGCCGCCGGGGCCGCCGCCGATGACGCCCACCCGCTTGCCGGTGGCCGCCGCCTTGGCGGGCAGGTAACCGCCCTGGGCGATGACCCGGTCGGCGGCGAAGTACTTCAAATAGGAAATGGAGATGGGCTGCTCCACCATCCGCCGGCGGCAGCCGCCCTCACAGGGGTGGGGGCAGACCCGGCCGATGGAGGCGGGAATGGGCAGGCGCTCCTTGAGGATACGCACCGCCTCTCTGTCGTCTCCCCGGGCGATGGCCTGGATGTAGCCCTGGGCGTTGACGCTGGCGGGACAGCTGAGGACGCAGGGGCCCCGGCAGTCGCCGTCGTGGTCGCTCATGAGCAGCTCGATGCTGGTCTTGCGGGTGCGCACCACCCGCTCGGATTCGGTATAGATCACCTGACCGTCCTGGGCCACGGTGGCACAGGCACGCAGGAGCTTGGGGCTGCCTTCGGCCTCCACCACGCAGAGGCTGCAGCCGCCGTAGTGCTTCAGCTCCCCGTTGTGGCAGAGGTTGGGGATCTCGATGCCGTTGTTCTGGGCGATCTCCAGGAGGGTCTGTCCCGGCTTGCCGGTGCAGGGCTTACCGTTGATAATCACTTTAATTCTTGTTTTCATCCCATACCCCTCCTTTCTTACTCTACGACAATGGCGCCGAACTTACAGGAGCTGACGCACTGTTTGCACTTGATGCAGGCGCTCTGGTCGATGACATGGGGCTCTTTCCGCTCGCCGCTGATGCACTCCACGGGACATTTCCGGGCGCAGACGGTGCAGCCGGTGCACTTGGCCGGGTCGATGGAGATGGTCAGCAGGGCCGAGCACTCGCAGGCCGGACATTTCTTGTCCCGGATGTGGGCCTCGTACTCGTCCCGGAAATACCGGATGGTGGTCAGCACGGGGTTGGGGGCCGTCTGGCCCAGGCCACACAGGGAGCCGTCCTTGATGCTCAGGCACAGCTCTTCCAGCAGCTCGATGTCCCCTTCCTGACCCTGGCCGTCGCAGATGCGGTTGAGAATCTCCATCATGCGGGTGGTGCCGATGCGGCAGGGCACGCACTTGCCGCAGGACTCCCGGGCGGTGAAGTCCAGGAAGAAGCGGGCGATGTTCACCATACAGGTGGAGTCGTCCATGACCACCATGCCGCCGGAGCCCATGATGGCGCCGGTGGCCGAGAGGGCCTTGTAGTCGATGGGGGTGTCCTGCAGGGCCGCCGGGATGCAGCCGCCGGAGGGGCCGCCCATCTGCACGGCCTTGTACTTGCGGCCGTCCTTGATGCCGCCGGCAATGTCGAAGATGACGTCCTTGAGGGATTTGCCCATGGGCACCTCCACCAGGCCGCCCCGCTGGACCTTGCCGGTGAGGGCGAAGACCTTGGTGCCCTTGGAGTTCTCCGTGCCCATGGCAGAGAAGGCCGCGCCGCCGTTCTGGATGATCCAGGCCACGTTGGCGAAGGTCTCCACGTTATTGATGTTGGAAGGCTCGTTGAGGTAGCCGCTCTGGGCGGGGAAGGGGGGCTTGAGGCGGGGCATGCCGCGCTTGCCCTCCATGGACTCGATGAGGGCGGTCTCCTCGCCGCAGACGAAGGCGCCGGCGCCGATCTTGATGTTCAGGTCGCAGGAGAAGCCGCTGCCCAGGATGTTCTCCCCCAACAGGCCACGGCTGCGGGCCTGCTCGATGGCGTGGCCCAGCCGCTCCACGGCCAGGGGGTACTCGGCCCGGATGTAGACAAACATCTCGCTGGCGCCAATGGCGTAGGCGCCGATGAGCATGCCCTCGATGAGGGTGTGGGGGTCGGACTCGATGACTGCCCGGTCCATGAAGGCGCCGGGGTCGCCCTCGTCGGCGTTGCAGATGAGGTACTTGTTCTCCCCCTCGGCCTTGCGGGCCGCGTCCCACTTAAACCAGGTGGGGAAGCCCGCGCCGCCGCGGCCGGCCAGCCCGGAGACCTTGATCTCCTCGATGACCTGCTCGGGCTCCATCTGCAGGGCCTTGTCCAGGGCCTTGTAGCCGTCGTGATTGATATAGTCGTCGATGCTGGTGGGGTTGACCACGCCGCAGTTGCGCAGAGCCACCCGCTTCTGCTTCTTCAGGAAGCGGGCGTCCTCGTCGCTGATGAACATGGCCTCCAGCTTGGAAAAGTCGTTCTTGCGGACCGCCTCCACAATGCCCAGGGCGTCGGTCTCGGTGACCCGCACCAGGCGGTGGAGGAGCTTGTCGCCCTCATAGATGTCCACAATGGGCTCCAGGTAGCACATGCCGATGCAGCCGGTGGTCTCCACGGTGAAGCTGTCGGTGGCGGTCATGTGGCCGGAGAGGACCTTGGCCACCCGGGCAGCGCCGGCGGACACGCCGCAGCTGCCCTGGCCCACCAGGATACGGATGCCCTGGCCGGACTCCCGCTGACGCAGCTTGCGCAGGATCTTGATGGTCTTCTCCGGGGTCAGGTTGCCGTAGGTGTCGCCGTTGATCATCATCACCGGGGCCAGGGAGCAGCAGCCCAGGCAGGCCACCTCGTTGAGGGTGAACATCCCGTCCTCGGTGGTCTCGCCGTTGCCGATGCCCAGCTCCTGGGTGATGGCGGTGCGGATGCGCTCCGACCCGTTGACGTGGCAGGCGGTGCCGTCACACAGCATGATCTGATAGGTGCCCATGGGCTTGAGGCGGAAATAGCTGTAGAAAGTGGCCACACCCATGACTTTGGCCGGGCTGTTTCCCGTCCGTTCCGCCACGTGGTAGATCACTTCCTGGGGGAGGTAACCATAGATCGACTGGGCTTGCTGCAGGATCATGATCAGGCTGGTGGGATCGTCCTGGTATTTTCGCAGGATGCCCTCCATCAAGCTCAGATCGACGTCCGACTTGAACTCGGTCATTGTCTTCACTCCTTTGATCAGCAGGGATTTCGTTTATCATCTTTACAGTTTTTTTATCTTATCTTTCATTTTCCCCGCGGCATGCTATAAAACATTATCGCATAAATTATAGCGCCCCTCACCGGCTTTTGCAAGTGCATTTCGCCCTTCAGCCAAAATAATTTGTAAAGTTTCTCTTGACATTTTGGCAAAATCGCAAATTTTCCGTCATTTTCTTTTCTTTCACTTGCAGGTCTCTCTGCACAAAAAAAAGAGGCTTGGGAAACCCAAGCCTCTTTTTGCATTTTTTCTTTCAATTTCATGCAAGGCAAGCCACTCACACGCTGTGCTTGACCCGGTCGTGTTCCTCTGCACGCTTGGCGTTGTTGAACCGGTCCAGAGTGCCCACCAGATAGCCGGTAATCCGGCGGATACGCTCAAAGGGCACGCCGTCGTCCTCCCGCCGGCCGCAGCCGGGGCACTGGTCACCGATGATGCCGGAAAAGCCGCACACCGGGTCCCGGTCCACCGGGTGGTTCACCGAGCCGTAGCCGATGCCCTTTTCCTTCATGCACCGGATGACCCGCTCAAAGGCGTCCAGGTTTTCCGTGGGGTCGCCGTCCATCTCAATGTAGCTGATGTGGCCGGCATTGGTCAGGGCGTGGTAGGGGGCCTCGATGGCGATCTTGTCGTAAGCGGAGATGGGGTAGTACACCGGCACGTGGAAGGAGTTGGTGTAGTAGTCCCGGTCGGTGACACCCTCGATGACGCCGTACTTCTCCTTGTCGATCTTCACGAACCGGCCGGAGAGCCCCTCGGCGGGGGTGGCCAGCAGGGAGAAGTTCAGCTTCCGCTTGGCGCTTTCCTGGTCCATCCGGGCCCGCATGTGGCCGATGATCTCCAGGCCCAGCACCCGGGCCCGCTCGCTCTCGCCGTGGTGCTCGCCGATGAGAGCCTTGAGGGTCTCGGCCAGGCCGATGAAGCCCACGGACAGGGTGCCGTGGCGCAGGACCTCCCGCACCTCGTCGTCCCAGTCCAGCTTGTCCGAGTCGATCCACACCCCCTGGCCCATGAGGAAGGGGGCGTTCTTCACCTTTTTCCGGCACTGGAACTCAAAGCGCTCCAGCAGCTGCTCCACGCACAGGTCCAGCATGTGGTCCAGGCTCTCAAAGAAGGTGTTGATGTCCCCCTTGGCCTTGATGCCCAGGCGGGGCAGGTTGATGGTGGTGAAGGAGAGGTTGCCCCGGCCGTTGCAGATCTCCCGCTCCGGGTCCACCACGTTGCCGATGACCCGGGTGCGGCAGCCCATGTAGGCGATCTCAGTCTCGGGATGCCCTTCCTTATAATACTGCAGATTAAAGGGGGCGTCGATGAAGGAGAAGTTGGGGAAGAGCCGCTTGGCCGAGCACCGGATGGCCAGCTGGAAGAGGTCATAGTTGGGCTCGCCGGGGTTGTAGTTCACCCCGTCCTTCACCCGGAAGATCTGGATGGGGAAGATGGGGGTCTCCCCGTTGCCCAGGCCGGCCTCAGTGGCCAGGAGGATGTTTTTCATGACCATCCGCCCCTCGGGGGTGGTGTCCATGCCGTAGTTGATGGAGGAGAAGGGGGTCTGGGCCCCGGCCCGGGAGTGCATGGTGTTCAGGTTGTGGATGAGAGCCTCCATGGCCTGGTAGGTGGCCCGGTCGGTCTCCTTCACCGCCCGGTAGTGGGCAAACTCCTGGCACCGGCGCAGGGTAGCCTCGTCCTGGCCGTAGTGCTCCAGCAGGAAGGGCATCTCCGCCTGGAAGAATTCCTCGCAGTCCTCCAGCTTGGGGTACAGGCCGGTCTCGGCCTCCATCTGCTGGATGTGGGCCTTGATCTGGCTCTCGGGGTCGGCCTGGTCCTCCAGGAGCATCAGGGCCCGGGCCAGGTTCTGGCGGTAAATCCGCTTGAAGGTCTTGCGCACGCCGATGGCCATGGCGTAGTCAAAGTTCACGATGGCCTGGCCGCCGTGCTGGTCGTTCTGGTTGGACTGGATGGCGATGCAGGCCAGGGCGGCGTAGGAGGCGATGTCGTTGGGCTCCCGCAGGGTGCCGTGGCCGGTGGAAAAGCCCCCGTCAAAGAGCTTGATGAGGTCAATCTGGGTGCAGGTGGTGGTTCCCATGGGGGCAAAGTCCATGTCGTGGATGTGGATGTCCCCGCTGGTGTGGGCCCGGGCGTGCTCGGGCTTCATGACGAACATTTGGTAGAACTGCTTGGACCCCTCGCTGCCATACTTGAGCATGGTGCCCATGGCGGTGTCGCCGTCGATGTTGGCGTTCTCCCGCTTGATGTCGCTGTCCTTGGCCGCAGAGAAGGTGATGTCCTCATAGATCTTCATCAGCCGGGTGTTCATCTCCCGGGCCCGGCTGCGCTCGGACCGGTAGAGAATGTAGGCCTTGGCGGTCTGGACGTAGCCGTTATCCATGAGCACGCGCTCCACGATGTCCTGGATGTGCTCCACATCGGGGCAGCTGCCCCCCTCCACCTCCAGCACAGAGGCCACCTCGTGGGCCAGCTTGGCCGCCGTGTCCTCATAGCCGGGCTTATAGGTGGCCACGAAGGCCTTGTTGATGGCGTCGGCGATCTTATTCTCGTGGAAGGGGACCACTCTGCCGTCCCGTTTCCGAATCTGTTGTACCGTGGTCATGGAGCGATTCTCCTTCTTTCTCATGTCGTGGACACCCCAACCTGCCGGGCGGAGCATCTTGTGGTCCTTATCTGCAAAAAACACAGGATATTGTGTTTTTATTTTTTGAGCACTCACATCATAGCACCGGGACACAATCCCGTCAAGCCTTGCTCCGAAAAATTATCACCAATTTTCCTGCGGAAATTATGGCACAAAACTTAGGGGCCGTCTGTGACTTGGGTACCATGTGTTGTGTCTTTTCCCCGCCGCCCCAACGAAGGCGGGAGGGAGGGCCCTACGCCTCGGCAAAGACGTATTCCACGCTCAGATGGCAGGGGAGAATGGACTCCACGATCTCCTGAATCCGGGCAAAGCCCCCGGGGATGCCCACCACCCCCGGAAAGGACACCCGCACCTCCAGGGGGGTGCCGGTCTCCTCCACCAGCACCGGAAAGCCGCACCCCTGAAGGATTTCATTGATGGCCCGCAGGGTAAAGCTGCCGCCGCCCACCTGCAGCAGGGAGATGGCGGTCTGCCGCAGGGAGTCCGTGCTCTCCGTTTCCTCATCCTTCGCCCGGCCCAGCAGGGCCAGCACGCCCCGCAGGCCCTCCTCCTGGGCGGTCCACAGGTTCATCTCCCGTTGGAGGTGCTCCAGCTCCTGGGCCGCCTGATCCAGGGCCATGCCCTCGCTCCGAAGCTCCCCCCACTGGAAGCTTCCCTCCCAGCGGTAGACCCCCAGGGGCGCCAGCAGGTCCCGCAAATATTGTTCATGCTTCACCACATTTCCTCCACCGACAGGGAGCCCAGCACAGGCAGCTGGCCCTCTCCCACCGTCACGTCGTTGACCGGGCCCTCAATCTGGTAGTTCTCCACCCCTTCCACCTGGTAGATCCGCTGGGCAATCTGGGCCAGCAACAGGTTCTGGCCCAGCATGTGCCCGTCAAACCAGGTCTCCATGGCCTGTTCCACCCGTTCCAGCACCGCCGCCGCATCCGTTCCGGCGGCGGGCTTGACGGAGAGGATCAGGTGGACCACCACCGTCTCCGGGGGAAGGACCTTCAGGTCCACCGCGATCTCCCGCTTCTTCTCCAAGTCCTCCTGCACCTGCTGCAGCAGCGTCTGCTCCGGCACCCCGCCGGTCCCGGCGATGACCACGTCCACCGTTCCCACACCCCGGTTTTTGGGCAGCACCTGCACCGCCGCCACCCCGGGCACCGCCAGGGCCTGCTGGGCGTAGTAGGCACTGTTGGTGCCGTTGGGGATGGTCTGGTAGGTGGCCAGGATGCGCGTGCGCAGGTCCTCGTCTCCCTCTTCCTCCCGTCCCCCGGTGAAGGCCGTGGGATTGGTACAGGACGCCACCCCTGCCGGGGCCACCGCCATGGTCCGCACCACCCCGGCGGGCACGTTGCCGCCGGTGCCCGGCTCACAGGCCTGGGCAGCCACGTCGGTCCACAGGGACCCGGCGGAGAGGACTCCCGCCGCCGTGGTCTCAAAGCGGACCCCGCCGGCCGACAGGCACACCGTCCCCTGGGGGATGGCCAGGTCCTCCCCTGCCACCGTCTGCAGGGAAAAGCGCAGCGTCCCCGCCGCCCGCTGGGCGGGCAGGCGGGTGATCCCCCGCAGAAAGCCGTGCTTCTCCAGCTCCTCCCCAGTGGCCGTCTGGGGAAAGCACTGGCGGCAGGTCCAGGCGTTCTCCTCATACAGGCCATAGATCTGGGCTGCCAGGGCATACAGCCGCACTGCCATCTCACTGTTTCCCGCCGGGGCCACCCCCGTCTCCAGAGCCACCTGGGCGGCCATCTCCTGGTAAATTTCGTCGATTGTCTTCACATCACGTCACTCCCTTCTCCCAGGGGGAGGGAGACCTGCAGGTCCTCTCCCCGCCAGCGCAGGGCCACCTCCAGCCGTCCCCCCGACGCCGCCACAGGGCGGTCAGCTTTTTCTGGACAACACGCAGACGTTCTCTCATGCCGTCGTCTCGATCCGTTTCCCGGCCACCACGGTGACCTTTTCCACCACCGAGGCCCCCAGGGTCCCGCTCTCGCCGATCTTGCTCCACTGGCAGGCGCTGTAGATCACCCGCCGGTCGGGCTTGCAGATGACCAGGCTGAAGTCCTCCAGGCTGTAAAAGTCAATGCCGTCGGCCAGGGCCTCGTCGGTGGCGTAGATGCGGGTCAGCTCCAGCACGTGCTTGGTCTGGCCCGGCAGGGTGGCCACCGGCTCCTTTTCCCCAAAGGCCTCCACGGTGGTGCTGGTCTTGGTGCTCTGGGCGGTGTAGCTCTGGACCACCGCCACCTTCTTCCCGTTCACTTCCAGATAGATGTCACTGCTGGTGGGAATCAACGTCGCTCCCATGCGCTCCCTCCTCTCACACGGTGATCTGGACGCTCAGCCAGATCTGATTGAGCCCCTGGGCCACCGCGAAGGAGAAGGTCACCAGGCACACCGTGGGCCGGTCGGCCGGGGTCTCGGTGGTGACCTCCCCATAGCCGGTGATGATCTCCGCGGCCAGCTTCCGCTCCAGCTCCAGGATCACCTGGGAGCGGATGGCCCCCCGGGTCTGGGCGGTGTTCTTGGCCCGGGGAAAGCGGGCCCGCAGGGCGTCCCGGATGGCGGGGATCACGTCGTCCACCACCAGGATGGTCCCCAGCTCCCGCCAGGTGTCGTCGGGGGCGTCGCCCGTCTTGGTGCGGGTGGTCACCCCTCGGATGACGGTGCACTGGCCGGCGGCCATCTCCAAGGGGGTCACGCCCCCCTGGAGGAGGGTGTCCAGCTCCTCCTCGGTGTACCGCCCGGCCAGGGCGCTCACCCCCGTCAGGACCTGGCCCCCCAGGGGCAGGGCGGGATCGGCCTGGCCGCAGATGGCCCCGGCCACCGCCGCCGCCGTCAGCGCGCCCCCTTCCTCCGGGGACACCCCCGGAGCGGTGAGCACCACCCGCTCGCTGTTGAGCCCCTGGGCCCGGGTCACCAGCTGGCTAACCGACTCGTCCCTGCCCCCGGGAACCACGGCGATGCGCTCCCGCCGGTTCTGGGCGTCGGCGGCCACCTGGTCCCGCAGGCTCTGCTGGACGCTCAGGTCTTCGCTGTCGCACACCACCACCGCCTGGCAGTCGGGGATTTGGCACTCGGCCCCGATGACCTTGATCTCCACGTCCCCCACGGCCACAAAATCCCGCACGGACCCGCTTCGGGTGTGCTCCATGGCCTGGGACCACCGCTGGGCCAAGAGCTTTCCCCGCTCCTGGACCCGCCCCTGGTCCAGGCCCTCCTCGGGCTTGTAGACCACGGCAAAGCGCACGTTCCCCGCCCGCTCCCAGTTCTCCCCCAGGGTCTGGTAGATCTTCAGCAGCACCCCAGACAGAAAGGGCATGCCGTGGAGCAGGGACTGCCCATAGGGGTGCTCCGGGCTGGGGTGGTAGGGGGTGAAGAGGAGCAGGTCCTGCCGGGGCAGCACCTGGACCTCCCCGTTGGGCCGGCGCAGGGCCAGCTTTTGGTCCAGGGGGGAGTCGCCGGCCTTCACCTCCACGTGGGACACGCTGCCGCAAAGCACCGCGGCGATCTCCCGGCCGTCCCGGCTGGGGACGATCTCCCCCACCGCCCGGCCGCAGGTGAGCAGGCAGTCCAGATAGCTGTCCAAAAAGCTCTGGATGCCCCGCTGGTTCCACCCGGCGGGCACCGTGCGCAAAAACTGGTTCAGCGCCTCCTCCCCCCCCTTGTCCTCACACACCGCCTCCACACCCCCCGCCAGGCGCACCAGCTTGAGCATGGCCGCGTCCACCACGGGCACGGCCTCCCGGATGGCCCGGTAGAGGGAGAAGTCCGGCTGATGCAGGGGCACATAGCCGTCGATCATCTGAAAGGGGTGGCGCTGGGCCGGCCGGAGCTGGACCGGGCCCGGCGCCGCCGGCGTGTGTTTTCTTCCTTTCCAAAGTCCCATGTTTCCTCCTTCCTGTCTTCTCACACCCGCCGCTCCACGTACCCGGCGAAGAAGGGGGCCTCCCCCTCCTCCGGGGCGGCCACCGTGGCCACGAAGTAGCGGATCTCATCCATGGCGTGGTCAAACTCCTTGCGCACCTTGTCCCGGTCCCCGGCGGACAGGTCCCAGCAGTAGGACCCGAACTCCCGGATGGCGTCCTGGCAGGCCGGGCAGATGACGATCCGCCCGGTTTTCAACGCGTCGGCGGTGCGCCGGATGCCCGAGAGCACGTCGTTCTCCGCCTTGCGCACGTTCCACCCCTCCCGGCGCAGGACCTCCAGGAAGGAGGCCGCCGAGGGGTCGGCCACCACCGCCTCGATCTTCCGCCCTCCGGCCAGCTCTCGCAGGCGCTGGGCGTACTCCTGGTCGGTCTGCTGCCGCCGGGCCTGCCGGGCGTCGTAGTAGTACTCCCTCACCCGGTACCACACCCCGCCGTACTTCCCCCACAGGCCCATGGAGGTGGGGTTGACGGTGCCGTAGTCGCAGGAGATTACCCACCGCTGGGCCTCGCCCACCGGCGGGGGACGGACCATGGACTCGTCGAAAAAGTCATAGACCAGCCCCTCCGCCGCCGTCCACTCCCCCAGGACAAACCGCCGGTAAAAAGCCCCCTGAAAGGCCCGCTCATACCGCTGGCGGGTCTCGGGGGAGAGGGTGGGGTTGTCCTCCATGAAAAAGCGCAGGTGGAGGAGATTCCGCTCCTGGGCCTTGCAGATCCACTCCCGGTAAAACCAGTGGCCGGGCCCCTCCGGGTTGCAGGAGAACCAGAACTTGGCCCCCGTCACCGAGCACCGGGCGCAGGCCTGCTCCACAAAGGAGCGGGGTATGAGGGCCACCTCGTCCAGCAGCACCCCTGCCAGGGTGATGCCCTGGATGAGAGCGGCGGAGCCCTCGTCCTTGCCCCCGAAGAGGAAGTAGGTGTTCTCCACCCCGCCGCAGCGCACCTTCAGCCAGTTGCGGGAAATCTTCTCCTCCCACTGAAAGCCCAAGGCCGCCAGCATGGGCAGCACGCTGGTGAGCAGGTTGCGCCGCACCGACTGGGTGGTCTTGCCGCACAGGGCAAACTGCTGGCCCCGAAAGCGGGTCATGCTCCAAAGGAGGAAGGACAGGCCCAGGCACAGGGTCTTGCCGCTGCGCACCGCCCCGTCGCAGACGATGGCGTCCTTCTCCCGGTGGGGGGACCCCCTTGTCCACCAGCTGAGGACTTGCTTCTGCTTGTCCGAAAAGCGCAGGCTCATCGCTGGGAGGCCATCTCCTCGGGGGGCGCCGGCCGGTCCAGGGCGGCCAGGAAGGCCGCGGTGCCCCGGCCCTCTTCCTCCTTCATCTGCTCCAAGAGTTTTTCCAGCACCGCGGCCCGGTCGGTGAGCTTCACCTCCACCGCGCCGCTGCCGCTGCGCTTAAACTCGGTCAGGCAGGCCAGGTCCAGGCCGTCGATCTCCCCCATGCGCTCCTCGGTGAGATAGGCCAGCTTCACCGCGTCGTTGGCCGCTCCGGTGGCCAGGGCCATCATCTGCTCCAGCACGCTGCGCCGGTCCCATTTTTTCTTTGCCATGTCAAATCCCTCCTCACCCTACCCGGTGACACCCCCGCTACGGGGACGTTTGCGTACACGGTTGGCCAAACTTTTTGGGATTTTTGGAAAAAAGCCCGGGCAGCGGCCGGTTGGGTCCCTTTTTCGGGCATAAAGCGCCCGCCGCCGGCCCACACTGTTTGGGGAGGAACCTTCCGCCCCACGACCCGAAAAAAAGAGGTGATTTTTTTGCAGGTACAACAGCTCATGAACCCCTGCGTGGTGTCCATCGATCCCGGGGAAAGCGCGGCCCTGGCCGCCCGCCTGCTGGCCCGGCACAACGTGGGCGCCCTGCCCGTGTGCAGCGGCTCCGGCGCCCTGCTGGGCATGGTCACAGACCGGGACATCATCCTGCGGTGCGTGGCCGCCGGCGAGGACCCGTCCCACGTTCCGGTGCGCACCATCATGACCCGCCATCCCGCGGCGGTCTCCCCCGACGCCGACCCCCGCCAGGCCGCCCGCCTCATGTCGGGCCAGCAGATCCGCCGTCTGCCGGTGGTAGACAACGGCAAGGTGGTGGGCATGCTCTCCCTGGGGGACCTGGCCAAATGCGGCCGCTGGGAAATGGAGATCTCCCGGGCCCTGACCGACATCTCCGAAAACATCCGCCATCCATAACCCCAGCCCGGCGCCCGCGCCCCCATTGCCCCTTCTCTCCCCCAACCACGGCCCCCCGGATGCCAAAGGCATCCGGGGGGCCGTGGGTTGTTGTAGGCTGTGCTCTCTGATTCTCCCTGCAGGCAAGCTCTGCCAAGGGAGCTTCCCTCAAAAGGCCTCCACCAGCTTGCGGATCTGACAGGCGTGGGTCCAGTTCTCCTGGGCGTGCTCCCAGAACAGCTGCTGCAGGCAGGGGTCGCTGGTGGCCTCCACCCCGGCCAGATAGGCGGACATGGTGGCCTGCTCCTGGGCAAAGTGCCGGCGCAGGGTGCCTAAGTACGAGGGAAACCGGGGCGCACCCTCCCCCTCCGGCCAGTACCTCACCCCGGAGATCAGGAAGTAGGCCGCCGAAAGCCGCTTGGCCCGGCGCTTCTTCTCCCCGGCCAGACCGGCCAGCACCCGGCTGGGGGCACCCCCTGCCCGGCGGGCCAGAGCCTGGTACTCCCGCCAGTCGGCCAGCTCCCGCCGCACCATCTCCTGCAGCAGATCGGCGCAGCCCAGGCAGGCCTCCCCCAGCACGCCTCCCTCTCCGGGGAAATCACTGTGGGGCCCCGGGGCGCTCCTCTGGCGGGCGGGGGCCAGCAGGCAGACCTCCTCTTCGCCTCCTTCCCGGCTCTCCTTGGCCGCCGGCTCCTCCCAGGCGATGGGGCACTGGCCCCCGCCGTCGGCCATCACCCGCTTCCACACCCGGGCAAAGATCTCCTTTTTGTCCTCTCCGCCGCTGGGGGCAGGGTTGGATACCAGTTCTTCCATGGCGATTCCTCCTTCATTTTCTTTCTCCATCCTATGACCCCCCCTTCCCATCGGTCCACCGCCGGCGGAAATTCCCGGAAGTTTTTCCCGGGGGAGCACGGAAGTCTCTTGACAGACGGCTCGTTGGTCAGTAAAATAAAATCAGTATAAATGCGCAGATCGCGAGGCAGTTCCTCTTTTCGAGGGGCTCCGGGACCTCTGATTTGCTTTCTGCGGCGCCGTTGGCCCCCCATTGGGCCTGGGCGACCGCGATTTTATGCGAAATTTTACAGAAATGGAGGTGTGTCCCGACAACATGCTGCCCTATATCCTAACTGGCGTGATCGCATTTCTCGTCGCGCTTGTCATAGGGATTCCCTTGGGCGTCCTGTACCGCAAAAAGGTAGCGGAAAAGGAAATCATCAGCGCAGAGGAAGAGGCCAAGCGCATCCTCAATGAGGCCATCAAAAGCGCCGAGAGCAAAAAGCGGGAAGCCCTGGTAGAGGCCAAGGAAAAGATCCTGGCCGAAAAGACCAACTACGAGAGAGAAGTCAAAGAACGCCGGTCCGAACTGCAGGACCACGAGCGCCGGCTCCAGCAGAAGGAAGAGACTCTGGAGCGGAAGATCGAAAACGTCGAGCGCAAGGAGGAATCCTACAACGCCCGCCTGGCCAACCTGGAGGAGGCCCGGGCCAAGGTCGCCAAGCTCCAGAGCGAGCAGATGGAGACCCTGGAGCGGATCTCCGGCTACACCGCCGAGGAGGCCAAGGCCTACCTCATCAGCAAGCTGGAAACCGAGGTCACCCACGAGGCCGCCATGAAGATCAAGGAGGCCGAGGCCCGCTTCAAGGAGGAGGCCGACGCCAAGGCCAAGGAGATCGTGGGCCTGGCCATCCAGCGCTGCGCCGCCGACCACGTGGCCGAGGCCACCGTCTCGGTGGTCCCCCTGCCCAACGACGAGATGAAGGGCCGGATCATCGGCCGGGAAGGCCGGAACATCCGCACCCTGGAGACCCTCACCGGCGTGGACCTGATCATCGACGACACCCCGGAGGCCATCACCGTCTCCTGCTTCGACCCCGTCCGCCGGGAGATCGCCCGGCTGGCCCTGGAAAAGCTCATCCTGGACGGCCGCATCCACCCCGCCCGCATCGAGGAGATGGTGGAGATGGCCAAGCGCGAGGTGGACGCCACCATCAAGGCCGAGGGCGAGCGGGCGGTGCTGGAGACCAACGTCATGGGCCTGCACCCCGAGCTCATCAAGCTCATCGGCCGCATGAAGTACCGCACCAGCTACGGCCAGAACGTGTACAACCACTCCATTGAGGTGGCCCAGCTGGCCGGCCTCATGGCCGCCGAGATCGGCGAGGACGTGGCCACCGCCAAGCGGGCCGGCCTGCTCCACGATCTGGGCAAGGCCGTGGACCACGAGGTGGAGGGCTCTCACGTGACCATCGGCGTGGAGCTGGCCCGGAAGTACAAGGAGAGCAAGGACGTGGTCCATGCCATCCACGCCCACCACAACGACGTAGAGCCCCAGACCGTCATCGCCTGCCTGGTCCAGGCAGCCGACGCCATCTCCGCCGCCCGACCCGGCGCCCGGCGGGAGAACCTGGAAAACTACATCAAGCGCCTGGAAAAGCTGGAGGAAGTCACCTCTTCCTTCCGGGGCGTAGAGAAATCCTACGCCATCCAGGCCGGCCGCGAGGTGCGCATCATTGTCAAGCCCGAGGTGGTCAGCGAGGACGAAATGACCCTCCTGGCCCGGGAGATCGCCCAGCGGATCGAAAACGAACTGGAGTACCCCGGCCAGATCAAGGTTCACCTCCTGCGCGAGGTCAAGATCGTCGAGTACGCCAAATAATTCCCCCGCGAAACCAGCCGTTCCCTGCCCGAGTTTCCTCGGGCAGGGAACGTTTCTTTTGGGCAAAATTTTTGTCGGTTTTTGCCCCTTTCGCTCTTTTGGTTTTCCGGGAAAAAGCATATAATAAAAGAAAGACCCTTTTTTACGACCCATCCCAAGGGGGGATATCCTATGCTGTTTCATCTTCTCGCCGTAGGCGACGTGGTGGCCCAGGGCGGCCTGGACTGCCTGCGTCGGCGCCTGCGGCCACTGCAAAAAGAACACGACATTCACTTCACCGTGGTCAACGGGGAAAACGCGGCGGGCCTGGGCCTGCTGCCCCACCACGCGGAAGAGATCTTTGACGCCGGGGCCGATGTCATCACCCTGGGCAACCACACCTGGGGCAAGCTTCAGATCAAGGACTACCTGGAGGACAACCCCTATATCCTCCGCCCGGCCAACTTTGCCCCCAACCTCCCCGGCCGGGGCTTCGGCCTCTACGAGGGCCCTCAGGGCCTGCGCCTGGGGATTCTGAACCTCATGGGCCGCTTTGAGCTGGACTCCAACCTCTCCTCCCCCTTCCTGACCGCCGACCAGATTTTGTCCGGGGAGGGAGCTCAGGCCGACCTGGTCTTTGTGGACTTCCACGCCGAGGCCACCAGCGAAAAGGGGGCCCTGGGCTGGTACCTGGACGGCCGGGTCCAGGCGGTGTGGGGCACCCACACCCACGTGCCCACCGCCGACGGCCAGATCCTTCCCCAGGGCACGGGCTTCATCACCGACCTGGGCATGACGGGGCCTGCCCTGTCCATCCTGGGGGTCAAGCCCGCCAACTCCGTGGCCCGGTTTTTGGGCCAGCTCCCCCGGCGCTACGAGGCCGCCGAAGGGCCCAACAAGCTCTGCGCCGTCCGCTTCACCATCGACACCCAGAGCAAACGCTGCTGCCAGGTCACCCGTCTGGACCTGGCCGACTAACCCCCGGAAAGGAGCGCCTGCCATGCTGACCTTTCTCCACGCCGCCGACCTCCACCTGGACTCGCCCTTCCACGCCCTGCCTCCCGACCGGGCGGCCGAGCGCCGGCAGGAGCAGCGCCAGCTGCTCACCCGCCTGGCGGACACCGCCCGCCAGGCCGGCGCGGACCTGCTCCTTCTGGCCGGGGACCTCTTCGACAGCCAGCGGGTCCGGCCGGAAACCGTCCAGCTCCTGCGTCAGGTCCTGGAGGAGCTGGACATGCCCATCTTCCTCTCCCCGGGCAATCACGACCCCTACACCGACAACTCCCCCTACTGCCGCCTGCCCTGGCCCTCCCACGTGCACATCTTCTCCACCCCCCTGCCCGAGCGGGTGGTCCTGGACCACCTGGGGGCGGTGGTCTACGGCAGCGCCTTCACCTCCCCCTACCGCATGGAGGGCCCCCTGGCCGGCTTCCACGCCCCGGAGGAGCCCGGCACCACCTTAGGCTGTTTCCATGGAGACCTCTCCTCTCCCCACAGCCGCTATGGCCCCGTCACCCCCGGGGAGATCACCGCCTCGGGCCTGACCTACCTGGCCCTGGGCCACAGCCACACCGCCAGCGGCCTGCAGCGGGCGGGGACCACCTATTACGCCTGGCCGGGCTGCCCCGAGGGCCGGGGCTTTGACGAGACCGGCGACAAGGGGGTCTACCTGGGCCAGATCCACGAGGGCCAGGTGAGCCTGGAGTTTATCCCCCTGGCCCGGCGGCGCTACCTCACCCCCACCCTGGACATCACCGGCCGGGACCCGGTCCAGGCCCTGGAGGAATTCCTCCACACCGCCCGCCCCGAGGACATCCTGCGCCTGCGGCTGACGGGCACCCGGGACCCGGACAACGAGCCCGACCTAACCGCTTTGACCGCCCTGGCCTCGGGCTATTTCTACAGCGCCAGCCTCTCCGACCAGACCACCCTGAGCCAGTCCCTCTGGGCCCGGATGGAGGAGGACACCCTCACCGGCCTCTTCCTGCGCAACATGGCCCAGCGGCTCCAGCATGCCGCCCCGGAGGACCGTCCCCTGCTGGAGCGGGCGGTGCGCTTTGGTCTGGCCGCTCTGGAAGGAAGGGAGGAGCCTACATGAAACTGCTGCGCCTGACCGCCACCTTCGGCTGCCTGGCCGGGGAGAGCCTCACCTTCGGGCCGGGGCTCACCCTCATCGGCGCCCCCAACGGCGGGGGCAAGTCCACCTGGTGCGCCTTCCTGCGCACCATGCTCTACGGCCTGGACACCCGCCAGCGGGACCGCAAAGGGGCCCCCGCCGACAAGAACCGCTACCGCCCCTGGAACGGCGCCCCCATGGAGGGGCTGCTGGTGTGCCAGCACCAGGGGCAGATCATCGAGCTGCGCCGCACCTCCGCCGACGGCGTCCCCATGGGGACCTTCTCCGCCCGCTACCAGGACTCCGGCCTGCCGGTGCCCGGCCTGACCGGGGAGAACGTCGGGGAGGTCCTCACCGGGGTCAGCCAGGAGGTCTTCGACCGCTCGGTCTTTCTCCGCCAGACCGGCCTGGCCGTCAGCCAGAGCCAGGAGCTGGAAAAGCGCATCGCCTCCCTGGTCTCCGCCGGGGAGGAGGATGTGTCCTGGAGCCAGGCCAACGACTGCCTGAAGACCTGGCTCCACCGCCGCCGCTTCCACAAGAGCGGAGCCATCCCCCAGCTGGAGGAGGAGGCCGACCACCTGCGCCAGACCATGTCCCAGACCCTCTCCCTGCGCCGCCAGCTGGACCAGCTCCACGCCCGGGCAGACCGCCTGCGCCAGCAGAAGGCCCAGTGGGACGACCGGCTGGCCCAGGAGACCAGCAAATTTCAGACCGACAGCCAGCGCCGCTGGGCCGAGGCCGCATCCCAGCTGGACGCCGCCGAGCTCCAGCTGCAAACCCTTCTGGCCCGCCAGGAGGAGCTGGCGGAGGAGTCCCCCGAGCAGATGCGCCAGGACCTGGGGGAGATCCGCCAGGACCTGACCACCCGCCGCCACTGGATGACGGGCTTTGTGACCTTCATCGTCCTGCTCTCCCTGTGCGCCGTCTTCCTCTATGCCGCCCCCCGGTTCCTGTTGCCCCACTTCCCCGGCTTTCCCCTGCAGATTCCAGAGATTCCCCTGCTCTTCCTGGCCGTCCCCATCGCCTTTCTCTGGCTGCTGGTCCTGGTCTTCACCCTCATCAAGGCCGCCTGTGACCGGCGGGACAACCGGGAACTGGACACCCTCCAGGACCTGCTGGACCGCCACGAGCATCAGGCACGCACCCTGGAACAGGAGCTGGCCCAGGCCCAGCTGCACCGGGACCACGTGCTGAAGTACTTCGACGCCCTCCGCCAGCAGAGCGGTGCCCCCTACCGCCCCCCAGAGGCCGAGGCCTGCGAGGCCTCCCTCCACTTGGCTGAGCAGGAGATCGCCCAGCTCCAGGGCCAGCTCACCGCCCTGGGGGACCCGGTGTTCCTGGACGCCCGCCTGGACGAGATCCAGGCCAGCGCCGCCCACCTGCAGGAGGACTACGCCGCCCTGGAGATCGCCATCGAGGCCCTCCAGCAGGCGGACGCCCACCTCCACGCCCGCTTCTCCCCCCAGCTGAGCCAGCTGGCGGAGACCTACTTCCGCCGGCTCACCCAGGGCCGGTTCACCCAGGTCTGCCTGGACCGCTCCCTGGCGGTCACCGTCCGGGAGGAGGGCTCCCTAGCCGACCACCCCCTGGCCCTGCTCAGCCAGGGCACCACCGACCAGCTCTATCTGGCCCTGCGCCTGGCCGTGGCCGAGCTGGTCCTCCCCGACCCCCAGGCCTGCCCTCTGATCCTGGACGACGCCCTGCTCTCCTTCGACGACCACCGCCTGGCCACCGTCCTGTCCCTACTGACGCAGCTGGCCGAGACCCGCCAGATCCTCCTCTTCACCTGCCAGCATCGGGAGCTGGACCAGCTCCAGGACCACCCCGGTCTGACCGTCCGTCTTCTGCCGGGCTTTTGAATCTCAGGCAATCCATGGTTGCCAAGGGGGCCAAAGGGGGGTATAATGGGGGATAAATCTGTTGCAACCCCAAAAAGGAGGTTCCCCTCTATGGCCCAATCCCACATCCCGCCGGACACGACCCCCAACGCGCCCCAGCCCACCCAGGAGCCCGGCGCGGGACAGGAGCAGAAAAAGCGCCCCGGCGCCTTCGGCGCCGACCTGAACGGCTGGCTCCAGGCCCTGGCCTTCGCGCTGATCTTTCTGCTGATCGTCTTTACCTTTTTCTGCCGGATCATCGGCGTAGACGGCCACTCCATGGACCCCACCCTCAACCACAAGGACATGCTCCTGCTGCAAAGCATCGCCTACGAGCCCCAACAGGGGGACATCGTGGTCCTGCACAAGGACTTTGGGGACATCACCACCCCCATTGTCAAGCGGGTCATCGCCCTGGGGGGCCAGACCGTGGAGATTGACTACGACACCAGCACCGTCTACGTGGACGGCCAGCCCCTGGAGGAGGACTACATCCTCGAGCCCATGGTCCTCCCCGGCAGTCCCTACGCCCAGGGCACCTATTGGGAGGTCCCCGAGGGCTCCGTCTTCGTCATGGGCGACAACCGCAACAACTCCTCCGACAGCCGGGACGAGCGCCTGGGGCCGGTGGACGAGCGCTACATCCTGGGCAAAGCGGTGGCCACCGTCCTGCCCTTCCAGCACATCGGGCTCATCGACTAAGGGGGTGAGGACATGCGACTGGACAAATGGCTGAAAGTTTCCCGGCTCATCAAGCGCCGCACCGTGGCCAACGAGGCCTGCGACAACGAGCGCATCTCCGTCAACGGCCGGGTGGTGAAGGCCTCCTACGACGTGAAGGTGGGCGACAAGCTGGAGATCCGCTTCGGCTCCCGCACCGTCTGTGTGGAGGTCCTCTCGGTCACCGAGCAAAAGGGCAAGGAGAATGCCGTCTTCATGTACAAAGAACTGTAACGCAAGGCGCAAAAACGGCGTGGACCAGTGGTCCACGCCGTTTTTCTCTCAATACCCGTATTTCTTCCGCTTGGCCGCCAAGAAGCAGGCGGTCACCCCCAGGGCGGGCACCTCCGCCGCGGCCACCGCCAGCCACACCCCGTCCAGGTCCAGGGCCAGGGGCAGCAGCAGCACTGCCGCCACCTGGAACACCAAAGCCCGCAGAAAGGCGATGGCCGCCGACACCGCCCCGTTGTTCAAGGCGGTAAAGAAGGCCGAGCCCCACAAGTTCATGCCCATGCACAGGAAAGCCAGGCTGTACAGGCGAAATCCCCGCAGCGTCAGCTGGTACAGCTCCGGGTCATAGCTGGCAAAGGCCCCCACCAGCAGGGCCGAGGCCCCTTCCGCCGCCAGGGTCAGCACAATCCCCGCCCCGGCCATCAGCCGCAGGCTCATGGCAAATAGGTTGTGCAGCTCCTCCCGGTTGCCCGCTCCATAGTGGTAGCTGACCAGGGGGGCACTGCCCAGGGCAAAACCCAGAAAGGTCCCCACAAAGACAAAGTTGACGTACATAATCACCCCATAGGCCGCCACGCCGTCCTCCCCCACCAGGGCCATGAGCTGGAAGTTATACAGGATGTTCACCAGGGAAGCCGACAGGTTGGAGACCATCTCCGACGACCCGTTCAGACAGGCCTGGCCCACGATCCCCCCATAGAACCGCCCCGGCCGCCGCAGCCGCAGCAGGCTGCCGTTGCGCCGGGCAAAGTAGACCAGGGGGATGACGCTGCCCACCATCTCCCCCAGCACCGTGGCCGTCGCGGCCCCCGCCAGCCCCCACTGGAAGCCGGCGATGAACACCCCGTCCAGCACCATGTTGGTCAGGCCCGCGGCGATGTTGATGCGCAGGCTCAGCCCCGGCCTTTCCGCCGCCACAAAAAAGCACTGAAAGGCCGACTGGAGCATGAAGGCCGTCTGGCCGGCAAAGAGGATTCTGCCGTAGCGCACCGTGTCCTCCAGCAGCTGCCCCTCGGCCCCCAGGGCCAGGGCGATCTGGGGGGTGAAGGCCACCCCCAGCACCGACAGAACCCCGCCCACCGCCAGGGTCAGGAAGATGAGCAGGGAGAAGTACTCCTGGGCCAGCCGCTCCTTCCCCTCCCCCAGGGTCCGGGCCACCACGGCGCTGCCGCCGGTGCCCACCATGAAGCCGATGGTGCACAGGGCCATGGACACGGGAAAAATCAGGTTCACCGCCGCCAGCGCCGTCTTGCCCACAAAGTTGGACACGAACACCCCGTCCACAATGCTGTATAGGGACATAAAGACCATCATCACCATGGTGGGCAGGGTAAAGCGCAGCAGCCGGCGGTAGGTAAAGTGGCTGGACAGGGACAAACGCACCGCCATCCGTCTCACCCCCCTCCCAGCACCCGCCGATGGATGCCCACATACTTCCGGGTCAGCGCCAGCAGGTCTGCCAGCTCCTGGGCCGGCATCTCTTCCACCACCTGGTTCTCCCCCTGAAACACGGGGGTGAGCTTTTCCTCCAGAATCTGCTGCCCCGCGGGGGTGAGCAGGATGCGCCGGTCCCGGCCCTCCCCCGGTGCCAGGGTCAGGTACCCCTTCTGCTCCAGGGCCTTGATGGAGGAGTGGATGGTCTGCTTGCTGGCATAGTAGTGCCGGGCGATCTCCTGCTGGATACAGCCGTCCCCCAGCTCGGCCAGGGCGTAAAACACCAGAAAGCCGCTGTCCGACAGCCCCGCCGCCACAGCGGCGGCGTGATAGGTCTCCTCTACGGCTTTGTACAGCCGGTTCATCTCTTCCACTTCTGGTCTGAGACGGATCATGGTCTCTCCCCCTTTGGTCTGATTTCGTACTTTTCCATTATAGTCCGAAATCATACTTTGTCAACCCCATTCCCGCTCCACAGATCACCCCCTCCCCCGCCCGTCTTTGGCGGGCGGGCTTTGTCAAACCTGACAAAACCCGCCCCAGGGATTTGGGGGTTTCTGTCCCACTCTGTCCTTGACAAGGGGGACAGGCTCTCGTATAATTAGGGACAATGATAGAGGCGCGGCGCTCATCAGTACCCACCGTCCACCGGCAGGCAACCGGGGCGGGGAAAGGGATCGCCGCCGAAGGGTTTCTCGGGTGCCTGACCGGGGGATGACCTGGGTCGGCAGAGAAGATCTGCCGGACTGCCATTGTAAGGAACTTTCGATGGAGCGCTATCATGGTCAAACAAAGGGTCCCGCGCCCTGCTATTTGTGTTTGTTTGCCATGGATCTGCTTCAGGTCCATGGTTTTTTTCACAGATAAGAATTACGAAAAGAGGAGACCACAATGAAGAAGCTTCTTGCCCTGACTCTCTCTCTTCTGATGGTTCTGTCCCTGTGCGCCTGCGGCGGGGAGACCACCGAAGAGACCACCACCGATACCCAGAAAGAGACCGTGGAGATCCCCCCCGTGGAGGATCTGACCAGCACCGACACCTCCACCATCCCCGGCGTGGAAGACGGCGTGCTCACCGTCGGTATGGAGTGCGCTTATGCTCCCTACAACTGGACCCAGAACGACGACTCTAACGGCGCTGTGCCCATCGTGAACAACCCCGGCTCCTATGCCAACGGTTATGACGTGATGATGGCCCAGCGTATCTGCGACACCTACGGTTGGGAACTGGAGATCATGGCCTTTAACTGGGACGGCCTGATCCCCGCCCTCCAGGCCGGCACCATCGACGCCGTCATCGCCGGTCAGTCCATGACCGAAGAGCGTCTGGAGCAGGTCGACATGGCCGGCCCCTACTTCTACGCCTCCATCGTCTGCGTGACCAAGGAAGGCAGCGAGCAGGCCTCTGCCAAGGGCATCAGCGAGCTCACCGGCAGCGCCACCGCTCAGACCGGCACCATCTGGTATGACTCCTGCCTGCCTCAGATCGAGGGCGCTGAGATTATGCCTCAGTCCGAAGACGCCCGCGCCATGATCATGGCCGTGGAGTCCGGCACCGTGGACTTCATCTGCACCGATATGCCCACCGCTATGGGCGCCTGCGCCACCTACAGCGATCTGGTCATCCTGGACTTCTCCGACTCCGAGGACAATTTCCAGGTGGATGAGGGCGAGATCAACATCGGCATCTCCGTGCTCAAGGGCAACACCGCCCTCAAGGACGCCATGGACAAGGCCCTCTCCATTCTGAACGGCGATCACTTCAACGCCATCATGGATCAGGCCATTGCCATTCAGCCCACCATCTGATTTTCACCCCACGCACCATAGGATTTTTACAGCATCCGGCCCTGGAAACAGGGCCGGATACTGTCGGTTTTTTTGAACGAAGAAAGAAAGGACGCCGTGACCCATGGAAAAATTTGTTGATCTGGGCTACGATATGGCCCGACTCTGGGCCAAATACTGGCCGGATTATCTCACCGGTATTCGCTCCACCCTCATTGTCGCGGTGGTAGCTACCCTTGCAGGCTGTATCATCGGCCTGGTATGTGGTATCCTCAACACCATCCCCTACGCAAAAACCGACTCCCTGGGCAAGCGGTTCATCCTGAAGCTGATTCGGGTCATCGTGCGCATCTATGTGGAGGTCTTCCGCGGCACACCTATGATTCTGCAAGCCGTGTTCATCTTCTACGGCCTGCCCTATTTCACCAACGGATCGGTCGCCTTTAAAGGCTATTCCGGCATTTGGATCGCCACGCTCATCGTGGTCTCCATCAACACCGGCGCCTACATGGCGGAAACCGTCCGCGGCGGCATCATCTCCGTAGACCCTGGCCAGACCGAGGGCGCCAAGGCCATCGGCATGACCCATGTGCAGACCATGACCAACGTCATCCTGCCCCAGGCCTTCCGCAACATCGTGCCCCAGATCGGCAACAACTTCATCATCAACATCAAGGACACCTCCGTGATGTTCGTCATCGGCTTCATCGAGTTCTTTGCTGCCCACCGAAACATCGTGGGCGTGAACCTGATGTACTTCCCCTCGGCCACCATCGAAATGATCGGCTATCTGTGTATGACCCTTGTTGCCTCCTTCCTGCTGCGACTGCTGGAAAAGAAGCTGGACGGCAACGACAGCTATGAACTGGTTCAGGTAGACGCCCTGACCATGTCCGCCGGTACCTACAACTATCCCGGCCGTGGCACGCCCTTTGACGAGCGCAACCCTGAGGCCCAGAAGAGCATGCTCCGGGAGGAGCTGCGCCGCCAGGCCGAGCGGGATGCCGCCGCCTGGGAAGGCCAGATGGCCGAAACCCGCCGCTCTCACGGCGGCACCGGCACCAAGCAGGACGGAGGTGACCAGTAACCATGAGCGATATGATCTTACAGGTGAACCACCTGTCCAAATCCTTCGGCAAGCACGAGGTCCTGCGGGACATCGACTTCACCGTGAAAAAGGGGGATGTGACCTCTGTCATCGGTGCTTCCGGCTCCGGCAAGTCCACCCTGCTGCGGTGCATCAACCTGCTGGAGACCCCCACCAGCGGGGAGATCACCTTCCACGGGGAGAACATCCTCACCCGCAAGGGGGGCGCCGCCGCCTACCGCACCAAGGTGGGCATGGTCTTCCAGTCCTTCAACCTCTTCAGCAACATGACGGTGCTGGAAAACTGCACCGTAGGCCAGACCAAGGTGCTGAAAAAGAGCGCCGGCGAGGCCAAAGACCTGGCCATGAAATACCTGAACAAGGTGGGCATGGCCCCCTACATCAACGCCAAGCCCCGTCAGCTCTCCGGCGGCCAGAAGCAGCGGGTGGCCATCGCCCGGGCCCTGGCCATGGACCCGGAGGTCCTGCTCTTTGACGAGCCCACCTCCGCCCTGGACCCGGAAATGGTGGGCGAGGTCCTCTCCGTCATGCGGGACCTGGCCAAGGAAGGCCTGACCATGCTGGTGGTCACCCACGAGATGGCCTTCGCCCGGGACGTGTCCAACCACGTGGTCTTCATGCGGGACGGGGTCATCTGGGAAGAGGGCTCCCCCCAGCAGATCTTTGTCTCCCCCCAGCGGGATGAGACCAAGGAGTTCCTCTCCCGGTTCATGGAACGATAAGAAATTTGGGACCCGCTGCGGGGGCCACTTTGGAACCCGCTTCGCTGGGCTTCCAAAGTGAAGGAGATTACAGCCCACTGCGCGCAAAACCCCGGATGCCTTTGGCATCCGGGGTTTCACACTTGTGGGCTGAGAAGTATTTTTTCCCCGGCGGAGCCGGGGAAAAAATTCATTGGAATTGATTTTCCCGTCTGCGGACGGGAAAACTCTGCGAGGCTTTGGGTGCCTGGGGGCGGAAAAAAGGACCTGCGAAAGCAGGTCCTTTTTGGCTGTTGGGGTTTGGCGGGCTTACAGGAAGACCAGCCCGTAGATCACATAGGCGGCCAGGGTCAGCACCCCGGCGGTGAGAGCAAAGGGCATCTGGGTCTTTACGTGGTCCAAAGGCTGGATGTTGGTGGCCCGGGAGATGAGGATGGCATTGTCCGAATAGAAGCACAGCTGGGTGCCCAGGACGGTGCCCGAGAAGATGGCCGCAATGGCTACGGCCATGTTGGCGTCCATAGCCTGGACCAGGGAGACCACCAGGGGCACCATGATCACCGCCACCCCCCAGGCATTGGCCAGGGCGAAGGTCATCAGGGTGGCCACCAGGAAGATCACCAGGGGCAGGAACTTCCCGCTCATAAGGGGGGTCACCGTACCAATGATGTAGGTGGACATGCCCAGGGTCTCACAGGCATTCTTAAACAGGAAGGCGATGACCAGCAGCACCAGAATGGACATCATGGAGGAAAAGCCGTCCCACATGGTGTCCACATACTCGGCCAGGTTCATCAGCCGCCGGACCAGGTACATCACGCACGTAAAGATCAAGGTCACCACCAGGCCCGAGAGCACGTCCACATCAAAGTAGATGGTGCCGATGATCAGAACCACAATGGGCAAGACGAAGTCGATCACCCCAGCCTTCCCCTTTTTCTTGGCGGGGGCGCCGTCGGCCTCAGGCTCGGTGAGCACCTGCTGCTCGGGGATCAGGTCCTCCGGTTCCTCGTCGTACACCCGCTGGGCGGTGAAGAGGTCCCCGGTCTCGTCAGCCTGCTTCTGGTACTTCTTGATGGGCCCAAAGAGGGGGATGACCCCCGCGATGACCAAAACCAGCACCAGCAGGCACAGCATGGGGTAGAACATATAGGGAATGGACTGGGCATAGACGCCCAGGGCGCTGCTTCCCTCGGGGACGATGCCGGTCTCCTCGATGAGGCTGGCAAAGTAGATGGTCCACGAACTCAGGGGCACCAGTACCACCATGGGCGCCGAGGTAGAGCCGATGACATAGGCAGTCATGGTGCGGTGGAGCTTGTGGGAGTCGTTGAGCCGCTTGACGGTGGTGGCGGTGGTCATGATGTTCAGGTAGTCGTCCACGAACAGGATGACGCTCAGCAGCCACTCGGCAGCCAGAGACCGCTTCCGCGTGGCGGCGAATTTAGACAGCAGCTTGGAAAAGCTCATGGCGGCCTGGGAGCGCTCCAGCACGCAGATCAGGCTGCCCAGCAGACCCACCACCAGCAGCACCCAGATGTTCTCGGCGGCGACCACCTGCAGCTGCTCGATGAGTGCATAGAACCAGTCGCCCTTATAGCCGATGACCAGGGCCACCAGGGTGGCCAGGAACAAGGACTCAAAGGTCCGCTTTGTGATCAGAGCCAGGGCAAACAGAACGATCACGGGAACGATGCTGACAATACCATAGGTTGCTTCCATGCAAATACCCCCTTCTGGGGGCCGGAGCCCCCTGCAAGCGTCGTGGCGCAAAGAATGGCAAGGCGTCAGCGGATGCGGCGGGTATTGGGCGGCAATGGCAGATGGGTTCGCAAATCTCGTTGGGTGATTCAGCCGCGCAGATCCAGCTCCAGCAGCAGGCGCATGACCTCCCAGCGGGAGGTCACCCCTAGCTTGCGGAACATGTTTTGAAAATGCTTCTGCAGGGTGGAGCCCCGCACCTGCAGGGCTTCGGCGATCTCGTGGTTGTCGCGGAACCTAGTCAGCAGCTCCAGCAGCTCCTTTTCCCGGGAAGTCAGCCCGTATCTGGCGGCCACAGCGGATAGATCGCTCCCCCCTTGCAGGCCAGGGCGGCTGGTCCTGTCCAGCAGGGCTGCCATGTGCTGGTTCAGGTGGGACCCCACGGATTTGAGCAGGAAAAGCTCCTCCTCTGTGAAAGGACCGTCCTGCCGGCCGCGAAACAGACTGAGCACCCCCAGCGGCCGCCCATTGTGGACCACCGCGTAAAACAGGGTATCATAGATGCCATAGGGCTGGTAGCACTTCTGATAGATCGTGGAATGCAGTCTCTCCTGGTCCTCCACCAGATCGCTCTCCCGAAAGATGGTGGCCTCTCGGCAGCGGCTGAGCCAACCGGTCTGATCATCGTCCGCATAGCGCATGTAGTTGCGCTCGGCCTCGATAAACTCCCCAGGGACGCACAGGGGGTCCAGGAGAAAGATTCGGCTGCCCCGCTCCTCGCTGCGCAGGATGCTGGCGTAGGGCGTGGGGATCAGCAATTTCAGCATAGGCAAGAAGTACTGCCCCAGACTTTCATAATTCCGGCACCGATACAATTCGGATATCACCTGGTTATAAATGAGAAATGTGTTCTTTTCTACCATTTTTTGGTGCTCCTTTATTTAGAATCCTTCCTCAATGCTACTATAATGGAAAATAAATCGAAATACCATACTTCAAAATATGAAAGGATACTTCTTTTCGAGTAAAAAAGGCAAAAAGAAAAGAATTTTCTTGCCATAGGCAGCGGATTATAATGAAAGAGGAAAAATTGCCCTTTCCAATCGCTCCTAGAATCCTTCCTTTTTCAGCGGAGCGGCATGACACCCCCGGAGAGGGGACTTGCAAAACCTTCCAGCAGAGAACCGGCAGAAAGCGGATGTCCGTCCTGCCACAGTTTGACAGTATCTTCCCTTTATGAAACACGGGCAAACGGAGAGAGACAAACCCAAACATGATGTTAGGAGGTACTTATTATGGCAAGCAAGGAACAAGTGGTACGCGATCTCGACCGCGTCATTGGCCTGATTAAAACCAAGGCGAAAGACATTCCCCCGGAAACCAGAAAGCAGATGATGGAAGAGACCATCCAGCATTTTGACCAATATGTCAGCCCCGGCTGGCTGAAGTACCGGAAATCGGTCTCCTCGGAGACCGACGGCCACGCTGTGCTGGAATGGGAAGACGGCGGCGCCTACTTCTACGGCCTGGACGGCGAGAAGTTCCTGGACTGCCTGGGCGGCTTCGGCATCTACACCGCCGGTCACAGCCAGCCGGAGATCGTGGACGTGGTCAAGGCTCAGCTGGACCGCCAGGGCCTGCACTCCCAGGAGCTGCTGGACCCCCTGCGAGGCTATCTGGCCAAAGCCATGGCCGACATCACCCCCGGCGATCTGCAGCAGTGCTTCTTCACCAACTGCGGCACCGAGGCAGTAGAAATGGCCCTGAAGCTGGCCCGGTTCAAAACCGGCGGCCGCTGGTTCATCTCCACCGTTCGGGCCTTCCACGGCAAGACCGCCGGCTCCCTGGCCGTGGGCGGCAAGGGGACCTATCGGGAACCCTACCTCCCCCTGGTCCAGCAGGTGACCCACGTGGAATACGGCGATATTGACGCCATGCGCAAGGCCATCGAGAACTTGGAATTCGTGGGAGAAAAGCTGGCCGCCGTCATCTTAGAGCCCATCCAGGGCGAGGCCGGCGTCATCGTACCGCCCCCCGGCTACCTGAAGGAAGTGCGTCAGCTGTGTGACGAGCACAACATCCCCCTGATCCTGGACGAGATCCAGACGGGCATGGGCCGCACCGGCACCATGTGGCGCTGTGAGGCCGAGGATGTGGTCCCCGACGTGATGACCTTCGGCAAGGCCTTCGGCGGCGGTGTGATGCCCATCACCGGCTTTATCTGCCGGCCCCATATGTGGAGCCAGGAGCTCATCGACAACCCCTACCTGCTGGGTTCCACCACCTTCGGCGGCAACCCCGTGTGCTGCTCGGCCGCCATTGCCACCATCCGCTTCATGCTGGCCCACGACATTCCCGGCCAGTGCCGGGACAAGGGCGCCAAGCTCAAGGCCGGCCTGGAAGCCGCCTGGAAAAAGTATCCCAAGCTGGTGGACGAGGTACGGGGCGCAGGCCTGATGCTGGCTGTGGAGTTTGCCGATGACGAGATCGGCTACGCCTTCTCCAAGAACATGTACGCCCACAACGTCATCATTGCCGGCACCCTGAACAACTCCAAGACCATCCGCTTCGAGCCCACCGCCGTCATGACCGACGAGGAGATCGACTTCGTCATCCAGGCCGTGGACGAGTCCCTGGCCCAGGTCCAGGCGGACATGGGCTGACCTTCCCCTCACATTGCATTGACGACTGACAGGAGGTAATCCGATGAAGCTTTGTAAGAACTATATCAACGGGGAATGGGTGGAGAGCGTCAGCGGCAAGAAATCCCCCACCTACAACCCCGCCACCGGAGAAGTGCTGGCCGAGATCACCATGAGCACCCCCGAGGACGTGGACCTGGCCGTGGCTGCCGCCCGCACCTCCTTCTATGAGACCCGGGATTGGCGAGATATGGACAGCCAGACCCGGGGAGACATCCTCCTTAAAATCGCCGACCTGATCGACAAGCACCGTGACGAGCTGGCCCGCATAGAGTCCATGGACATGGGCAAGCCCCTGCGGGAGGCCGAGGGCGACGTGGACGACGCCCTGCACTGCTACCGCTACTATGCCGGCCTGATCAAGGCCCCCCACGGCGGGGTGTATGAGGTCAACGAGGGCTTTGGCAAGATGCACTCCTTCACCATCCACGAGCCCGTGGGCGTGGTGGCCCTTATCAGCGCCTGGAACTTCCCCTTCGTCATGGGCTCCTGGAAGATCGCCCCCGCCCTGGCCGCCGGCAACAGCATCATCTTCAAGCCCGCCTCCAACGCCGTGCTGTCCAACGTGAAGATGTTTGAGATCCTTCACGAGGCCGGCGTCCCCAAGGGAGCAGCCAACTTGATCCTGGGGCCCGGCGGCTCCGTGGGCGAGGCCATGGCCTCCCACAAGGGCATCGAGATGATCACCCTCACCGGCTCCACCGCCGTGGGCCAGTCCATCATGCGCTGCGCCGCCAGCAACATCAAGAAGATCGGCCTGGAGCTGGGCGGCAAGTCCCCCAACATCATCTTCGCCGACGTGGACCTGGAGGCCGCCGTAGAGTGGGCCATGATCGGCATCTTCTTCAACCAGGGGGAGGTGTGCTGTGCCGGCTCCCGGATCATCATTGAGGAGAGCATCCACGACGCCTTCGTCAAGCGCTTTGCCGAGCGGGCCAACGCCATGACCATCGGCAACCCCCTGGACAACCCCGACATGGGCCCCCTGGTCAGCGAAGGCCAGCTGCGGGACGTGCTGGGCTATGTGCAGAAGGGCATCGAGGAGGGCGCCACTCTGGTCTGCGGCGGCCAGCGCTACACCGAGGGCGAGTGCGCCAAGGGCTACTTCATGCGCCCCACCATTTTCGACAACTGCACCCCCGACATGACCATCGTCCGGGAGGAGATCTTCGGCCCCGTGGTCACCATCCAGACCTTTAAGACCGAGGAGGAGGCCATCGCCCTGGCCAACGACACCGACTACGGCCTGGCCGGCGGCGTCTTCACCCACCAGCTGGAGCGGGCCCTCCGGGTGGTCAAGGAAGTCCGGGCGGGCATCACCTGGGTCAACGCCTTCAACCCCACCTTCAACGAAGCCCCCTGGGGCGGCTACAAGATGTCCGGCATCGGCCGGGAGCTTGGGGTCCACGGTCTGGAGGAGTACCAGGAGATCAAGCAGGTGAACATCAACCTTACCCCCGGCCCCGCCGGTTGGTATGAGCACTAAGTCTCTCCCGTCTGACAAAAAACACAAACAGAGAACCGGCACAGCGTTGGCTGTGCCGGTTCTCTGCTTGCCCAGGCTCCTCTCCCGGGTTCCCCAGAGGGCCGAGCACCGGCCCCAGGCACACGCCGGGCAAAGGAAAACGCCCCGCTCTCAAAAGAGAGCGGGGCGTTGATCTGCCGGAATGCTGGCTTTGGCGGGAACTCACTCTGCGGTGTAGCGCATGAGGATGGTGGCCGCCTGGGCCCGGGTGGCAGTGCTCTTGGGGGAGAGGGTGGTGTCGGTGGTGCCGGTGATCAGGCCCTCGCCCACGGCCCAGTTCAGGGCTTCCTTGGCGTAGGCGGAGACCTGGTCGGCGTCCACAAAGCCGGTCAGGTTGTCCCCTTCCACCACGATGGGATCCAGGCTCTCATAGTCGGCAAAGCGATAGAAGAAGGTGGCCATCTGCTCCCGGGTCAGGGAAGCGGTGGGGGAGAAGGTGTTGTCACTGGTGCCCTCGGTGATGCCGTTTGCGGCAGCCCAGATCACTGCGTCGGTGTACCAGGTGTCGGCAGCCACATCAGAGAAGGGGTTCTCGCCGCTGACGGCGGGGGAGCCGGCCATCCGATACAGCACAGTGACCATCATGCCGCGGTTGATGGTGACGTCGGGGGAGAAGCCGGTGCCAGTGCCGTTCATCAGGCCGGTGAGGGTCACATAGGTCACGGCGTTGGCATACCAGTCTCCGGCCACCACGTCGTCATAGGAGATGGTGTGGATGCGGCCGGCGGTCTCGCCATACTGGCCGGCGGAGACCACGCCGCCCAGCTGGGAAGTGATGTAGTCCATGACCACCTCGTCCAGGGGCACGCCGGTGTCATAGCCGGTGGTGGCGGCCTTGAAGGCGTAGTAGGTGTCGCCGCCGGCGCCCAGGAAGTCGTTGGTGACGATGGTATAGGTCTCGTTCACGTCAAAGGCCTGTCCGCCCACGGTCTGGATCATCACCCGGTTGATGGCGGTGGGCTGGTTGTAGGTGGAGCCGGGATACAGGTCACCGGCGGCGTAGGGGGCACCGGTGTTCAGGGTGAACTCAATGCCGGCCACCTGGGGGAAGGCGCCCACGGACTCGGGGGTGCAGTAGGTGGAGGCCTCCAGGGCTTCCAGCAGCTCCGCGCCAGTCACTTCCACCACGTACAGGGTGTTGCCAAAGGGCAGGACGGTGTTGATGTCCTTCTTGGTGATGTCGCCGGCAGCGATGCTGGCACGGATGCCGCCGCCGTTGGTGACGGCCGCGTCCACATTGGCGTTGTCCAGGCCGGCCTGCCAGAGCATGGCGTCGGCGATCAGGTCGCCCAGGTTGGTCTCGCCGGTGCGGACGGCTTCCTTTTCGCCCTGCAGGTCCACTTCGCTCTTGGCAAAGACCGTGCCGTAGTCGGCGTCAATCTGGTCCTGGATCTCCTGGGTCCGGGCAGCCACAGCGGCGTCGGGGGTGAAGCCCTCGGTGGCGTTGAGCTCTTCCACGGACTGGCTGCTGACGGTCACAGCGCCGTCGGGGGCGATGTCCACCACGCCCACGTTGTCCAGCTTGGTGCCGGTGGAGGTGAGGTAGGTGTCGCCCACCATGCCGGTGCCATCGGTGGCGGCCAGCACGTCATCCAGGGTGGAGTGGGAGTGGCCGTCGAGGAACACGTCGATGCCGGTGACGTTCTCCAGCAGGTCGATGGAGGTGTTGCCGGCGGAGGAGGCGTCGATGCCCAGGTGGCCCACGCAGATGATGTAGCTGCAGCCCTCGGCCTTCAGGGCATCCACCTGGGCCTGGGCGCAGTCAAACATGTCCTGGCCGCCCAGGAAGGTGACGCCCTGGATCTTGTCGGGGTTGGCCTTGGTGGCGGTCTCGGGGGTGTCCAGGCCAAAGACGCCGATCTTCACGCCGCTGTCGGTGGTGAAGATGGTGTTCTCGCCCAGAGCCTGGCTGCCCTCATACTGAATGTTGGCGGCCAGGATGGGGAAGCTGGCCTGCTCTTCCAGGGTCTTCAGGTTGGCGTAGCCGTAGTCAAACTCGTGGTTGCCGGGCACGGCCACGTCATAGCCGGCCAGGTTCATCAGCTCCACGGCGGTGGCGCCCTGGGAGATGCTGACGGTGGGATCGCCCTGGGCGAAGTCACCGGCATCGGCCAGGATCACATAGGCGCCCGCCTGCTGATAGGCCTGCTTCAAAGCAGCCACAGAGGCGTAGCCGGCGATGCCGCCGTGCACGTCGTTGGTGTGCAGGATCACGATGTGTCCGGTGAGATCTTCCTCCGGGCTGGCCGCGCCAGCGGGGATGGCCAGGGCCAAGAGCATGACCAAGGCCAGGAAGAGCGCGGAACACTTCTTCCACAGTTTCATTGGGAACATCCTCCATTGTTACAAATTTCCCGGGAGGCGGACCCCCCGTGAGTGCCCTCAGTATAGCGCAGATTTCCCTTTTATGCCACCGTTTTTTGGCGGTTTTTTGTAAGAATTGCGTAAAATTCTCAAAAAAAGATCCCCCGCCCGCAGGCGGGGGACGTTTTTATCGCTGAGGTGGACAGCTGTAGTAATACCCCATTTTGTCGTGCTGGTATTCCAGGGCCTCGGTCATCCGGTCCACCAGGTAGAGGAAGCGGGCGAAGTTCTTCCGAGGGTCCAGGCTCAGGTGGTGCACAGAGTAAGTGGCCAGGGGGAACTTCCACGTTCCGTCAGGGCCGGGCTTGCGACCAGCCAGCAGAGCGTCCGTGGGCAGGAAGTAAAGGGCTTTGAGGAAGGCCTTCTCCTCCTGGTCCACCCCATAGCCCAGGATGGCAGCGTAGTCAAAATCTACCTGGGCAACGACATTTTCTGTGCTCTCATCCCAAGGGGTACGGCTCATGGCCAGGAAAAAGGGGCGGATGACGGCGGTCTGGTCTTTCAGCTGAGCCAGTTTGCGGTCCAGAGGAAGGGCACTGTCGGAGAAAGGAGTCCCGTCGGTCCGCTCCAGGTGGCCAGCCAGGCGGCCGTCCGGCCGCTGGGAAAAGGTCACCCGGTGCTGGGAGGAAAAGGGGGTATAGCGGTTGAGTACGGTCACAGCCTCTTCCAGCAGGGCAGTGTGGTGGTTGTATGCTTCCATGGAAAAAGCCTCCTTCGCAGGCGAAAATAGGCGGGGCCGGACACAGGCCCCGGGATGGTCTTTTGTTATTATACAGGAAACCGGTCCAAGACGCAAGAAAAGGCCAGGCGAAGCCGCCTTGCGTCCCGGCCAAAAATATGGTACAGTTTACACAGTCAGAATCGGAAATTCCCCCCGCCTGCCGGGGGAGGAGAAAGGAGCCCTGCCTATGGGGATCATCCAATTGGGCCTGTGCCAGATGGCCGTGTGCCGGGACAAGGCAGAAAACCTCCGCCGGGCGGAGGCCGCCCTGGCCCAGGCCGCCCAGCAGGGGGCCCAGCTGGCCCTGCTGCCGGAGATGTTCAACTGTCCCTACGAAAACCCCTGCTTCCCGGTCTATGGGGAGCCCGCCGGGGGGGAGACCTGGCAGTTTCTCTCCCGGATGGCCCAGCGGTACCATCTGTATCTGGCCGGAGGCTCCGTGCCCGAGCTGGAGGGGGACAAGGTCTACAACACCTGCTACCTCTTCTCGCCCCAAGGCCAGGAGCTGGCCCGCCACCGCAAGGTCCACCTGTTTGACATCGACGTGCCCGGCGGCCAGCGCTTCAAGGAGTCGGACACCCTCACCGCCGGCAATCAAATCACCGTGGTGGACACCCCCCTGGGCAAGCTGGGGCTGGCCATCTGCTTTGACATCCGCTTTGGGGAGCTGTTCCGGGTGATGGGCCAGCAGGGCGCCCAGCTGGTCCTGGTGCCCGCCGCCTTCAACATGACCACGGGGCCCGTCCACTGGGACCTGGCCTTCCGGTCCCGGGCGGTGGACAATCAGTTCTTTGTGGCCGGGTGCTCCCCGGCCCGGGATGAGACCGCCTCCTACGTGGCCTACGGCCACTCCCTGGTGTGCAACCCCTGGGGGACCATTCTCCAGCAGCTGGGCCACCAGCCCGGTGTGTGCGTGACAGCGGTCGACCTGGACGACGTGGCCAAATACCGGGGCCAGATTCCCATCCTCTCCGGCCGGCGCACCGATCTGTATGAGACCATCCAAAAAACCTGACTCCCCTGCTGCCTCCGCCCCATAGAAAAAGAAAGGGATGCTGCCATGTACGTGTACAACCAAACCTATTTCAACTACTCCGCCGGCGTCCTGGGCATCCTGGCCCTGGCCGTGGCCCTGACCGCTCTGCTGATGCTGCTGGTGCTGCCCAAGGAAAAGGATGGCCGCCTGCCCTCCTTCTTCCAGATGCTCTATGACCTGTTCACCCCCAAGGTCCTGGTCATTGAAAAGCTCCTGCAGGTCCTGTATGTCTTTCTCACCTGCCTGACGGTGCTCTATGGCATTGTGGTCTTTTTCAGCGGCTTCTTCACCGGCATCGGCAACCTGGTGCTGGGCCTGCTGGTGCTGGCGGTGGGCCCCGTGCTGCTGCGGGTGTTCTACGAGCTGATCCTGCTGCTGGTGATGCAGGTGAAAAACGTGCGGGAGATCAACCAAAAGCTCTCCGCCGCCCCGCCCCGCGCCCGGCCCGCCGCCCCGGAAGAGCCCCCCGCTCCGCCGGCCCCGCCGGTCTCCCACGAGAAAGCCCCCATGGCCCACTGCCCCAACTGCGGCACCTGGTACCGCCAGGGGCTGGATTG
Source organism: Clostridiales bacterium (assembly GCA_004554585.1). Taxonomy (GTDB): domain Bacteria; phylum Bacillota; class Clostridia; order Oscillospirales; family Oscillospiraceae; genus Evtepia. The sequence continues at coordinate 52,704 of SFLH01000013.1, forward strand.
CTGCCCCCTGTGCGGCGCCCCCGCCCCGGAGGACTGAACCCATCCCGCAAAAACAACCGCCCCCCGACGCCTTGTCTGGTCCGTCGGGGGGCGGTTTTTCTGTGGTGATTTTGGGGAAGGGCCGCCTTCCTCTGGGGCCTGACCGCCGGGGACAGCCCGGTGGTTCCCAGGGGCAGAACCGAACCCGCGTCCGGGGGGTACGCTGACCCAGGCGGCCCGTCTCATCGTCCGTCCCGCTTACGAGCGCGTCTCAAACCGGGCCGAACAGCTGCGGCAGGTGATCTCGATCTTGCCCAGGCCCCGGGGCACCCGCATGGACTGGCCGCAGGTGGGGCACTTGAAGTAGTAGTACTCCTTGTCGGCCTGCAGGGTCCGCCGGCGGCGGAACCAGCGAAAGACCGCCTGGAACAGGGCCAGAAAGCGGGCGTTCTCCATCTGCCGCTTCTCTTGGTTCCTGGACAGCAGCCGCAGGAGCAGATAGACCAGGGCCACGGCGGCGGGGATGAGCAGGGGCAGGAAGAAGCGCCCCAGGGCGGCAAAGAGGAGAAACAGGAGAAACCAAAACAGGCTGTAGAGATCAAAGCCCGGATGGCGCTGCCAAAAATTCTTGTCGGACCGAGCCAAAGGATCACCTCCCGATGACAAACAGGATAACAGTCTGCCCGCTCCACGCGGGCAAACTCCGCCGCGGGGGCAGGGCACTCACGGCTGGGCCGGCCGCACCCGCACCTCCCCGGAGGACAGGGTGTGGATGGTGCCGTCGGCCTCCCGCACCCGCAGGGAGAAGTCCTGCTCCAGGTCCAGGGCAAAGGCGGTGCGGGTCTTGTCCCCCTCTAGCACGGTGATCTCCCGGCCCAGGACCAGGGAGCGGCGGCGGTACTCCTCAAAGAAGGGCCGCTGGGCCAGGTGGGGATAGAAGGAGAAGAAGTGGTTGACGATGGCCCCCGCCATCTGGCTGCGGGCCTCCAGCCCCTGGGGGCGGGCGGCAAAGACCGCCCCGGCCTCGGGCAGGTCCGGGGGGAAGCCCCCCTCCGGCGGGAAGAGATTCACGCCGATGCCCACGATGGCGTACTGCAGTCCCCCGCTCTCCAGGTCCAGAGCCCCCTCGGTGAGGATGCCGCAGACCTTTTTCCCCCGGCAGAACAGGTCGTTGACCCACTTGATCTGGGCGGGCACCCCGGCGCACTCCTCGATGGCCAGGGCCACCGAGGCCGCCGCGCAGGTGGTCAGCAGCAGGGCGTCCCGGGCCGCCAGGTCCGGGCGCAGCAGGATGCTCAGGTAAAGCCCCGTGTCTGCGGGGGAGAAGAACCGGTGGTCCCGCCGGCCCCGGCCCTGGGTCTGGGCGGTGGCCACCACAATGTGACCCTCAGCCGCCCCCTCCTCCGCCCGCTGGCGCAGCAGGGTGTTGGTGGAGGTCACCTGGTCGTGAACCTCCACGGTCAGCCCGGGCACGGTGAGGTAGCGGGCGATGCTCTGGGGGGAGAGGATGGCGCTCTCCGGGGCCAGGCAGTAGCCCCGGTTGGGCACGGCCTGGATGGGGTAGCCCTTCTCCCGCAGCTGGCCGATGGCCTTCCACACCGCGTTGCGGCTGACCTGGAGGCTCTGGGCCAGGGCCTGGCCGGAGAGATAGGTCCCCCGCTCCGCTTCCAGGGCGGCCAGGACACGGTCTTTCACTTGCATGGGATCAGCTCCTTACGGTTGCAGATGGGCGGGCAGGTGGGGCCCCACCCGGCGCACCAGCACCAGGGCCAGGCCGAGTTTGATCAGGTCCGGCACCACATAGGGCAGCACGCACAGGGTCAGGGCGGCGGCCAGGGTGGTCCCGTTTCCGCCGGCGTACACCGCCAGAAACCAGACGGTGCCCAGGGCATAGCAGGCGGCCAGCCCCAGCACCATGGCCAGGGCCATGATGGGGGCAGCGGTCCCCCACCGGGCCGTCACCGCCCAGTAGACCAGGGCGGAGGCCAGAAAGCCCAACAAAAAGCCCCCTGTGGGCCCCAGCAGGGCCCCCGGTCCGGCGCCGAAGCCCGAAAACACCGGCAGGCCCACCAGCCCCAGCAGGAGATAGACGGCCACCGTCAGGCTCCCCCGCCGCCCGCCCAGCAGGCCCAGGGCGGCGAAGATGCCGAAGTTTTGCATGGTAAAGGGAACAGGCCCTAGGGGTATGGTAATCCAAGCGCACAACGCCAGCACGGCAGCCATGAGGGCCACAAAGGCCATACCGCGGACGTCAGCGCGGGAAGAGGGAGCGGACATGAGAAAAACCTCCCGGGAAAGGATATCCGGAGATCTGGCGGGCTCACGGCTTGCTGCGCAGTTTGTCCATGTGGTTGAGCACCGCCTGGGCGCACTGGCCGGTGAAAAAGCCGGTGATGATCCCCGCCAGCAGCAGGACAGGGGCATACCAGGCCATGGCAACCGTGCCCGAGACCCAGATGGCCACCGCCAGCTGGCCGGCGTTGTGGCCCAGGGCGCCGAAGATGCTCAGAAGCCAGATCTGGTTGCGGCCCATGTGGGGCTTGAGCAGGGCCATAATCAGCCAGCACAGCACCCCGCCGGCCATACTGTACAGCATACCCATCACGTTGCCAATGATGAGGTTGCCCAGCACGATGCGCACCACGAGGATGGCCCCGGCTTCCTTCCACCCCAGGGTCCAGATGGCAAAGAGGGTGATGACGTTGGCCACCCCCAGCTTCACGCCGGGGATGGCGATGGGAAGGGGGATCTGGGCCTCGATGAGAAAGACAATCATGGAAATGGCCGTCAGCAGGGCCATGGTGGTGAGTTTTCTGATGTTCATTACGACACTCCGTCCAACTGGGATGTATCTTCGCCGGCGATGACCTCCACGATCAGGCCGTTGGGCAGGCAGGCGATGGGGTCGGCAGTCTGGTTGGTGGCTCCTTTGCGCACGCAGATCTGGTCGGGGCAGTCAGCCTCGGACACCCGCACGGTGCCGTCCTGGATGACCACCACGTTGTAGCCGCCGTGGTCGCTCTCATAGCGCAGGGTGCGGGGCTCGTCCAGGGGGTACAGCCCCACCTGCTGGCCGTCCTGGGTGATGCGTACCATGGCCCCGGGCTGGCGGTGCAAAGCGAGAAACACCAGGCCCGCCACGCAGACCGCCGCGATCACCCCCAGGATGATCAGCCAGAATTTGAGAGGACGCTGGGTCATAGGACTACCTCCGAAAAAAACGCGTTGGGATACCGATATCTTACTGCATTCCCCCCAGAATAGCAAGCCTTTTCCCCCCGCCGCCGGCGCCGGGGCGGGAATGACCCTTGACAAAGGGGGCAAAATACGGTATGATGCCCCGTAGAAAAAAGGGAGTAGCTGGCACGAGCAATCGTGCAGCCGCGGCGTCAATACACGGGCAGCAGGTGCCCCGCTTCGGCTTGAAATGGCGAGACTTTTGGATCAACACAGGGGTGTGTTGGGCAAAAGGGCTCGTCTTTTTTGTTGCCCCGCCCCACGGAGAAGAAAGGACGAAAACAGCATGAAAACACCCGATCAAATCTGGCAGGCGTCCGGCCAGGCCCTCCTTTCCGCCCTGGAAAGCAGGCCGGAGGGGCTGGACAGCAGCCAGGCCCGCACCCGCCTGGAGACCTTCGGCCCCAACGAGCTGCGGGAGGGCGGCAAGAAGAGCACCCTGCGCATTTTCCTGGAGCAGTTCACGGATTTCCTGGTGCTCATCCTCATCGCTGCGGCGGTGATCTCGGCGGTCACGGGGAACGTGGAGAGCGCCGTGGTCATCCTGGCGGTGATCACCATGAACGCCGTGCTGGGCACGGTGCAGACGGTGAAGGCCGCCGCCTCCCTGGACAGCTTGAAACAGATGTCCGCCCCCACGGCCAAGGTCCTGCGGGACGGCAAAATCGTCCAGATCCCCGGCCGGGAAGTGGTACCCGGCGACATCGTGGTGCTGGAGGCCGGCGACGCCGTCTGCGCCGACGGCCGCCTGCTGGAATGCGCCAGCCTGAAAACCGCCGAGAGCGCCCTGACCGGCGAGAGCCTGCCGGTGGAAAAGACCGTGGAGCCCATCCCTGGGGAGGTCCCCCTGGGGGACCGGACCAACATGGTCTTCTCGGGCACCTTCGTCACCTACGGCCGGGGCCGCTTCCTGGTCACCCACACGGGCATGGACACGGAGATGGGCAAGATCGCCGCCCTGCTCAAGTCCACCTCGGAGAAAAAGACCCCCCTCCAGGTGAGCCTGGACCAGTTTGGCAAAAAGCTCTCCATCGCCATTTTGGCTCTCTGCGCCGTGCTCTTTGCCGTCAGCGTCTTCCTGCGGGACGAGAACATCATGAACGCCTTCCTCTTCGCCATCGCCCTGGCGGTGGCGGCCATCCCGGAGGCCCTGAGCTCCATCGTCACCATCGTGCTGTCCTTCGGCACCCGCAAGATGGCCAAGGAGCACGCCATCATCCGCAAGCTCCAGGCGGTGGAGGGTCTGGGCAGCGTCTCGGTCATCTGCTCGGACAAGACGGGCACCCTCACCCAGAACAAGATGACCGTGCGCCAGCTCTATGTGGCCGGGCGGGTCATCCCCGCCGACCAGGCCGACTTCAACGACCCCGTCCAGGAGCCCCTGCTCCGGGCGGCCCTGCTGTGCAGCGACGCCACCGTCAACGAGAAGGGGGAGATTGGCGACCCCACCGAGACCGCCCTGGTCCGGCTGGGGGAGGACTTTGGCTTTGACGAGCTGAACGTGCGTAACCGCTGGCCCCGGCTGAGCGAACTCCCCTTCGACTCCGACCGCAAGCTCATGTCCACCGTCCACCAGTTCTCCGGCGGCTACATGCTGGTGACCAAGGGGGCCGTGGACGTGATGCTGGACCGGACCGTCCTGGGCCCCGGGGAGCGGGAGGAGATCGAGCGGGTCAACCAGGAATTCTCCAACCAGGGCCTGCGGGTGCTGGCCTTCGCCTGCCGGCGGCTGGAGGGCACCCAGGTCTCCCTGGCCGACGAGGACACCATGCTCTTTTTGGGCCTGATCGCCATGATGGACCCCCCCCGGCCGGAGTCCAAGCAGGCCGTGGCCCAATGTATCGCCGCCGGCATCCGGCCCATCATGATCACCGGCGACCACGTGGTCACCGCCTCGGCCATCGCCCGGGAGATCGGCATCCTCACTCCCGGCACCAAAGCAGTGGAGGGGGCCGTCATCGAGAAAATGAGCCAGGAGGAACTGCAGGACTTCGTCCCCCAGGTCTCCGTCTACGCCCGGGTATCCCCGGAGCATAAGATCCGCATCGTCCGGGCCTGGCAAGAGCGGGGCGCCCTGGTGGCCATGACCGGTGACGGGGTCAACGACGCCCCCGCCCTGAAGCAGGCCGACATCGGCGTGGCCATGGGCATCACCGGCACCGAGGTGGCCAAGGACGCCGCCGGCATGGTCCTCACCGACGACAACTTCGCCACCATCGTCCAGGCGGTGAAGAACGGCCGGAACGTCTACGCCAACATCCGCCGGTCCATCCAGTTCCTCCTGTCGGGGAACTTTGCCGGCATTCTCACCGTTCTCTACGCCTCCCTGCTGGCCCTGCCGGTGCCCTTCGCGGCGGTCCACCTGCTCTTCATCAACCTGCTCACCGACTCCCTGCCCGCCATCGCCCTGGGCCTGGAGCCCCACACCGACGGGGTGATGAAGGAGAAGCCCCGCCCCCGCAGCGAGGGCATCTTGACGAAACCCTTCCTCACCAGCGTGGGCCTGGAGGGCCTGGTGATCGCCGCGGCCACCATCGCCGCCTTCCACTTAGGCCTGAACTACGGCGGCCAGGCGGCAGGAGCCACCATGGCCTTCTCCACCCTATGTCTCTCCCGGCTCTTCCACGGCTTCAACTGCAAATCCGCCCAGCCGGTGCTCTTCCGCCGGCAGTTCTGGAACAACAAGCCCCTGCTGGGGGCCTTCCTGGTGGGCGCCCTGCTGCTCAGCGCCGTGCTGGCCGTCCCTGTGCTCAGCCGCCTGATGGAAGTGGCCGCCCTGCCCTGGACCCTCACCCTGGCCATCCCGGGCCTTGCCCTGGCCAGCATGCTGGTCATCCAGGCCCTCAAGGCCATCCGCACGGCCCTGATCAAGAAAAAGGACTAAGAGGCCCATCCCCAAAGCCTCGCAGCGTTCGCGGCCGCAGCCGCGAAGAAAATTCAATTTATTTTCGGCGGCGGCGTGTCGAATCGGCCGCCAGAGGCGGACGACCGAGGCACGCAGCGCAGTGTAATCCCCACAAACAAAACAGGCCGGACCATATGGTCCGGCCTGTTTTGTTTGGTTATTGGTTAACAGATGCGGCAGATCTTCGACGCAGAGATCTGGGGCGGGATGCTGGCGGTCATGACGCCGTCGTAGCAAATGCGCAGGCGCTCCCCCACCCGGTAGCAGCTGGCGCAGGGGGTGTTCACCCGCACCTGCTGGCAGGTGCTCTGGTCGCAGACCAGCAGCCAGCCGTCGTTCACCTCCAGCACCCGGCCCACCAGGGTGGTGGACGAAGCGGTGGTGGTGTCGTCGCAGCAGCTAGAGGTGGTCTGGCCGCAGCCGGTGCCGGTGGAACCGCAGCCGCTGGAGGACCCCCAGCAGCCGGAGGAACCCCAGCCCCAAGGCCAGCAGCCGGAGCCATATCCCCAGCAGCAGCAAGGCCAGCAGCATCGATACCCGTACCCGTAACAGCCGGAATAATTGGTACACATAAGACAGAAGTCTCCTCTCGAAATTTTGGGCCCAGGCCAGTCTATGGCCTGCCCTGTCGAAAGGTGACATCTCCCTCACCGCCGCCGCCCATGGGCCGGGGGCAGACCCAGGGCCTGGCGGTATTTGGCCACCGTCCGCCGGGCGGCGCTCACCCCCTCCGCCGCCAGCCGCTGGGCCAGGGCCTGGTCGCTGAGGGGATGGCGGGGGTCCTCCTCCCGGATGAGCCGGGCCAGCTTGACCTGAACCTGCCGGGCCGAGACCTCCCCCCGCCCCGAGGAGAAGAAAAAGGAGACGGGAAAGAGCCCCTGCCGGCACTGCAGGCACTTGTGAGCCAGGGCCCGGGTGACGGTGGAGGGGTGGACCTCCAGGGTCTGGGCCAGCTGCCGGCGGGTCAGGGGGCCGGGGGCCTCCTGGCGGCCCAGAAAGTAGGGTGCCTGGGCTTGGACCAGGGCCCCCAGGCAGGCCGTCAAGGTGTCCTGCCGGCGCTGGACGCACCGCAGCACCCACTTGGCCTGGCGGAGCTTTTGCCGCAGATAGTCCGCCGTCTCCTGGTCTCCCTGGGCCTGGGCCAGGCGGCGGTACTGGTCGCTGAGATGGAACTGGGGCAGGTCCCACTGGTTGAGATAGACCACCAGCTCCCCCTCCTCCTGGATCACCCAGGCGTCCGGGCGGAGGTAGACCACAGGAGCCGCCGGGGCAAACTCGGCCAGGGGGTCCGGGGAGAGGGCCCGGACCTGTCGGGCGGCCTCGGCGGCCTTTTTGCGGCTGACCCCCAGGGCCTGGGCCAGGGCGCTCTCGTCCCCCTTGGCCAGCAGGGAAAGGTGGTCCCGGCATAAGGTCTCGGCCAGGGCATGGTCCCCGGGCAGGCGGCGCAGCTGGAGCAGAAGACATTCCGTACTGGTCCGCGCCCCCACCCCCGCCGGGTCCAGGGACTGGAGGGTGGTTACCCCCTGGGCCAAAAGGTCGGCGGGGACCCCTTTGGCCGCCAGATCGTCCAGGTCCTCCTGGTCCAGCCGGCCCCGCTCGTCCAGCAGGCCGATCAGGTACTGGCACAGGGCCAGGAGAGGGGCGGACAGGTTCCGGCGCTCCAACTGTTCGCCCAGGTGGAGGGCCAGGGAGTCAGCGGCGCCATCGACCTGGCCGGGGGCGGCGTCCCCTTCGGGCGGGTCCCCCACCCAGGGTGCCCGGGCGGCCATGTCCCGCCAGGTCTGGCGGACCTGCCAGGGCTCGGCCTCCTCCAGAACGGGGTTTTCCAGGGCGGTTTGGCGCAGGTAATCGGCCAGCTCCAGGGTGTTCATTTGCAGAATCTCCATGGATTGCAGGACCATGGGGGAGAGTTTTAACAGTTGGGCCAACTGGGCGCTTTGGGACAGTTCCACAGAGCCGGCCTCCTTTCCGTGTTTTTGGATAGTATACCACGGAGAAGGGCAAAAGATAAAGGGGCAGACGGGGCAGCATTGGCAGGTTAAGACGCGTTGCTTGCGGCAACGGGCCATTCTGCCTACAATGAAGACAGCAACCCGAAAAGGAGGCGATTGCGCATGCTCCACGAAAACATCAAGGCAATCCGAACATCGAAAGGACTTTCCCAGCAAGAGCTTGCCGTGAAGCTGAACGTGGTGCGGCAGACGATTTCCAAATGGGAGCAAGGGGTATCACTTAGATAAAGATACCACACCATTCCCACGCTGACTTTTGCTCAACCGATACAGCCGGAGGGCTGGATAACAAGAAAAGGCGGTATGCGC
>SFLH01000025.1 GCA_004554585.1 Clostridiales bacterium
TTGTAGATACAAAGCAGGTTCGTTTCCTCAAAAGTGAAGTTTCCCATATCAAATCTCCCTTTCCGCGCTCTTTTTGGGCGCTGTCTTTTTGTGTTCCGCTTTGGGCTGGCTTTTCAGCTGCTCCATGACGGACTTTTTCTTTTCCCGGTCCTCCCGGTGGGCGGCGGCAGCCAAATCCATGAGGGAAATCGGCTGGCCGCTGCGGGCCTGCTGTTCCAGCTGGGCCACCGTCGGCTCCTTGGGGCCGTTGTTGATGATACCGTCGATCATGCCATAGTCATCCTCCAACATCATCTCCGCATTTTTCAGCGGATTGTCCGGCAGGAATCCGGGAACCTGCTGAAAGCCGAAGCTGTCGCAGTAATGACAGGATACCTTGCCGTCCCGCTTGATGGCAACGATGTCGCTTACGCTCATGGACGGATGGCCGTAATCGGCGGGATGTTCATTGTTGAAACGGTAAAAGAGCTGTTCGGTGGTATCGCCTTTCAGGTCAGAGGGCAGCAGCGGAGCAGTGTAAACCAGCTCATAGTTATCCCGCTGCACCGTCCGCCCGATGGACTGGAGCCATTCCAGGCCCTCGTAGCGGATGTCCCGCAGCTCGTCGGTGTGCTTCACCTGATAAATGGCGAAGCAGTCCCCCTTGTGGTAGAGAAACGCCTGCTCCCGTTCCTCCTGGTGGTCCATGCGGTCCTTGACCAGCTTATCAAACTCCGGGCTTTCCTCCCATTCCTCGCGGGGCAGGGCGAAGATACCGTCATGAGCGTCCAGGTCGGCGGTATCAAAGGCCATCACCGGATTTTCGCCCTCCTGGATGATATAAACGGTCAGGTCACGCTCCATCAGCTCATAAGCCCGCTCTTTGGAGAGGGGCAGAAGGTCGCTGTCCAGACAGCCGCATTTCTCCAGATCGTCCTGGGTCAGCACCGGGTCCGGCATGGGATACTCGTCCAACGCCTGTTCCTGGGCATCCGGCAGCTGGGCGGCTGCGGTTTCTGTGGTCTGCTGGCTGCCCTGTTCCTGCATCTGCTGGGAGGCCGCCTCCTGCAAAGTTTCGATCATGGACAGCGAGGCATACTTGATGGACTTGCTGCCCATCCCCAGGTCCTCGCAGATATGGCTGACTGCTGCGGAACGGCCCATGTCGGTCCCATCCAGCTGGCCGCCGTCCAGCTGCTTCATAGTTTCCACATCGTAGAGCGTGTAGTCCCAGCCGGTGTCGCAGGGCTGAACATGAAGATAGGTGGTATCGTCCAGCACCAGCAGGGCCTCCCGGTACTCGGCGCTGGGCTGGGATACTTCTTCCGCAGGGGCTTTTTCCTCCACAGCCTGCTGGGGTGCCTGCTCCGGCTCCGGGGCGGCAGTCAGGTCGATGCCGCGCTCCTTGCAGATTTCCTTGTAGTTGCGCTCGATGTCGTTAATCAGCTCGCAGAAAGTCTTGTTGATGGTCTCCAGACTGGCCCGCAGCTCCTTCAGCTCCTTGTCCTTGGACCAGGAAGCGATGTAGCCGAAGCTGTTCTCGCCAGTCTGTATGCCGAAATACTGGCAGACCGCATAGGAAATGCTCTCGGCCTCCACTTCCTCGGTGTTGCGGTTCTTGGCGGCCTGTTTCACCGCCGTCAGATCTTCCTCTACCTCCAGCCGCCACTCAAACTGATTTTCGTCCACATACCGCCAGCCTTCCTCGGCGGCGGCCTGCTCTGCCTCCGCTTCGGTGGCAAAATCCTGTCGGAAGTCATGCTTGGTGCCGCCCTCGCTCACCATCACGATCTTCCAGGTCGGCTCCGCTTCGTACTTTTTGGGGTCGTGGAGCTTACTGTGCGCGGTCTCATGGACAGCGGCGGAAATGGTCTGCACCTCGCTCATGCCTTCCCGGAGGGCGATCCGCTGCTGCTCGGAGGAAAAATAGCCGTCCATATTCTCAGCCATCGGCTCAAACTCGATGGGAACCGGGGCGGAGCGCCGCACCGCCTCCAGAAACGCCTCATAGTGCGGCACCGTCCCGGACAGGCTGGAGGCCAGCTCCGGCAGGGGCTTTCCGTCCGTCTGCGAAACATCGAACACTTTGACCGGGCGGAACATGGGGATTTCAATTTCCTTTTCCTCCATGACCGCCTTGCCATCCGCGTCCAGGATGGGGGCATGGGTGTCCGGGTCGCGCTTCATTTCCTCGATCTTCTTTTTGTAGGGCGTAGGGGCGATGATGGTAATGCCATGCTCACCCTTTTTCACATGGCGTTCAAACTGGTTTTTCCACTTGTTGAACCCGGCCACCAGGGTGGCGTCCGGGCGCTGCATATAGATGAGCATGGTGTTGTTGACGGAGTAGCGGTGGAACTTGGACATAACGGACAGGTAGCGCATATACTTCTCGCTCTCGAACAGCTCCTTGATACCCTGTTCAATGCCCGCCGTGATTTCCTGCAACCGCTCCCGGTTGGTGGGCTTATCAGCCATGATTTTCACTCTCCTTTCCAAATTGGCGATTTCTGATTGATGTTCGGCAATCCACAGTCTTTGTTCATCAGGGGTATCCTCCAGGAAAAAATCCAGCAGATAGCCCACATAGTCTTTTTTCTGGATTGCCTCCATGAATCGGGGATGTGGATTTTCCTCCGGTGTTTTGGGTGTGTAGTCCGTTTCCCACTTGCGGAGCAAATGAAAGTAGTCAGCCAGGACACGAAAGGCATGGTCCCGATCCTCTTTGAACTTCTGTGCCTCGGTTTTCTGCCGGACATAGCGCCTCCGGGGAGGGGCCTGAC
>SFLH01000026.1 GCA_004554585.1 Clostridiales bacterium
CTAGTATAAACAACAAAAATCCACCCTTAGGGTGGATGGAAAAAGCAAATAAAAAAAGCTGGCAGCGACCTACTCTCCCGCGGACGAGCCGCAGTACCATCGGCGCGAGAGCGTTTTACTTCCGTGTTCGGGATGGGAACGGGTATTTCCACTCTGCCATGGCCACCAGCAGACCAAGAAGAGGCACCTTGGGTGCATCCTATGGTCGGGAGGAAGAGGGAAGGACAATATGGCCAAGCCTCACGGATGATTAGTAACGGTCGGCTGAACGCGTCGCCGCGCTTGCACCGCCGTCCTATCGACCAGCTAGTCTGGCTGGTTCCTTCAGTGGAGTCTAGCTCCATGGGACACCTAATCTTGGGGCGGGCTTCCCGCTTAGATGCTTTCAGCGGTTATCCCTTCCGGACGTGGCTACCCTGCGAATGCCGCTGGCGCGACAACAGGTACACCAGAGGTCCGTCCACCTCGGTCCTCTCGTACTAAAGGCAGGACCCCTCAAGCGTCCAACGACTGCAGCAGATAGGGACCGAACTGTCTCACGACGTTCTGAACCCAGCTCGCGTACCGCTTTGATTGGCGAACAGCCAAACCCTTGGGACCTGCTCCAGCCCCAGGATGCGATGAGCCGACATCGAGGTGCCAAACCTTGCCGTCGATGTGAACTCTTGGGCAAGATCAGCCTGTTATCCCCGGAGTACCTTTTATCCGTTAAGTGACGGCGCTTCCACACGCACACCGCCAGATCACTAAGACCTACTTTCGTACCTGCTCGGCCTGTCCGCCTCGCAGTCAAGCCACCTTGTGCCTTTACACTTGACGGGCGATTCCCAACCGCCCTAAGGTGACCTTCGCGCGCCTCCGTTACACTTTGGGAGGCGACCGCCCCAGTCAAACTCCCCGCCTGGCGCTGTCCGGACGCCGGATCACGGCGGCCGTTAGAGAATTGAATCGGCAAGGGTGGTATTTCACCGCCGGCTCCCCGCACCCTGACGGGCACGGATCTCCGCCTCCCACCTATCCTACACATGCCGGTCCAATCCTCAGCACCAAGTTGGAGTAAAGGTTCACGGGGTCTTTCCGTCTAACTGCAGTCACCAGGCATCTTCACCTGGACTTCAATTTCACCGGATCTCGCGTTGAGACAGTGCCCAAATCATTACACCATTCGTGCGGGTCGGAACTTACCCGACAAGGAATTTCGCTACCTTAGGACCGTTATAGTTACGGCCGCCGTTTACTGGGGCTTGAGTTCGCCGCTTCGATCGCTCTGACGGCTCCCCTTGACCTTCCAGCACCGGGCAGGTGTCAGCCCATATACTTCCCATTGCTGGTTCGCATGGACCTGTGTTTTTGGTAAACAGTTGCTTGGGCCATTTCTCTGCAGCCCACGGGCCTCCCCGTGGGCCATACTTCTCCCGAAGTTACGTATGCATTTTGCCGAGTTCCTTAACGCGAGTTCTTCCGAGCGCCTCTGCTTTCTCAGCTTGCCCACCTGTGTCGGTTTGTAGTACGGTCCCGCAGCGCATATACTTAGAAGGTGTTTCCTGGCACGACGGCTACGCGTCCTTCACCCCTCCGTGAAGGGGCTCCCTCCGGGCTCACCTCAGGCGCGGCGTTTGACTCGCGCCCTCACTGGCTCGCCCATTCGACCGGGACTACCGACGCCCGGCGACCTTTCACCCTATGCTTCCCTCCATCGTTCCGCTGCGAGGCACGGGAATGTTGACCCGTTTCCCATCGGCTACGACCTTCGTCCTCGCCTTAGGGGCCGGCTGACCCCCGGGTAGATTACCTTTACCCTGGAAACCTTAGGCTTTCGGCGGACGGGGATCCCACCCGTCTTTCCGTTACTCATGCCTGCATTCTCTCTTCCATCCGCTCCACGGAGGCTCCCGCCCCCGCTTCGTCGCCACATGGAATGCTCCCCTACCCACACGTCCTCAAGGACTGTGACGAAGCTTCGGTTGCGCGCTTAGCCCCGTTGAATTGTCGGTGCCCGAGTACTCGACCAGTGAGCTGTTACGCACTCTTTGAAGGTGTGGCTGCTTCTGAGCCAACCTCCTGGCTGTCTATGCATTCGGACTTCCTTTCCCACTTGGCGCGCATTGGGGACCTTAGCTGTCGTTCCGGGCTGTTTCCCTCTCGGCCACGGCCCTTATCAGTCGCAGCCTGACTGCCATGCACTATATCGCGGCATTCTGAGTTTGGTTAAACTTGGTACCCAGCGACGGGCCCGCATCTATCCAGTGCTTTACCTCCGCGACAGTCCGCATGACGCTAGCCCTAAAGCTATTTCGGGGAGTACCAGCTATCTCCAAGTTTGTTTAGTCTTTCGCTCCGATCCACAGCTCATCCCAACCCTTTTCAGCGGATTTAGGTTCGGCCCTCCACACCGTCTCACCGGTGCTTCAGCCTGGCCATGGATAGATCACTTGGCTTCGGGTCCATGCCATGCAACTCAACGCCCTCTTCAGACTCGGTTTCCCTTCGGCTCCGGGACTCCCATCCCTTAACCTCGCTGCACGTCATGACTCGCAGGCTCATTCTACAAAAGGCACGCCGCCACCCTTGCGGGCTGCGACCGCTTGCGGGTCCATGGTTTCAGGTTCTCTTTCATTCCCCTCCCGGGGTTCTTTTCACCTTTCCCTCACGGTACTATGCGCTATCGGTAGCTGCCGAGTATT
>SFLH01000027.1 GCA_004554585.1 Clostridiales bacterium
TGATGTAGCGGTCTTCCTCCTCGGTCGCCCCCTCGATTTTCCATTTGCTCAGGAACATGTTCATGTACCGGTCCCGGAAATGGTCGACCCATTTCCTCCGCTCCTCCGCGGGGTCGTAGACGGCTTTTCTTTTCGTTTTCGGCATGATTTACCTCCTTATGAATTGAGAACGCTTAGCTCGTAATTGCTCGATGTTTGGGCGATGTCGTAATCACCAGCGACTTGATGCAGGAACGTGACGCCCTGACGCAAGTCGTCCGCGATGAGATCGAGCATCCATTTGGGGAATAGGCTCAGGGCCTCCGGCTTGAAGACGGGATCGCACTCGACGAAATCGAAGTGGGCCCTGGTGTGGCAATTCGGCGCTTTGATCTCGTCCGTCGCGTACCCTTTTAGATAGAAGAAATTGCGCGCGGAATCGATGAGACGGGGCTCTACCGAGTAAGTCTCCAGCGATACGCGGTTTTTCGTGTAGCGTTTGGAAACGGCAAAGTCGCTGTTGCCCGCGACGGATGCCCCTTGCGCCTGCAATTCTTTCAAGCGTTGGGCGTTGCCCCTTTGGTTTTCGGCCGCGGTCTTCCCGATGTTCGCGATGGAAGAGGCGAACCCCGTGGCGGCGGACACCGCATAGGGAGCGGCAAGCCCGCCCGTCGCAAACGTGGCGGCGATGCCGACGCCCGCGTTGATCGCGGATATCGCGATGCCGAGGCCTTGCATGCCTAACTGAACCGCCTGAGACTTTAGGTCATAGTTGTAGCCCGTCCGCAGGTAATCGAGGTACGCGGACGTGTAAACCGGCGTTTCGTTGTTGCGGTTGATGATGAGGTGCAAGGGGTAATCCTCCGTCCAAATGGGCGAGAGGATGAATTCGGAAGCCGAATAGCCCGGCCACGAATAGAGTGAGAAGTCGAATTCCGAGACCATGGAGGGCGAGGCGAAGAACTTGAAGACGATTTTCTCGTTGCCGGTCTCGCTCAAGTTGGAATTGAAATAGGTGTCTTCCCCTTTGAGCACGATGGAAAAGGAATCGTAGACGAGTTTCGAGAACCGGAATTCGCTGGAATAGACTTTCGGTTCCAGCTGCAACGCCGTCGCTTTCCCGTCCGTCGCCTCCGTCGGCTTCGCCGTCATGTAGGGAAGGCGCAAGTCCCTCCCCTTCGGGGTGAATTCGATGGTGCTCTCCAGATCGTCCCGAGCGAGGAGAATCTTGCCGGCGACGACGAAGCAGCCTTCGGGCAGGTAGCCGGCATCGTCCCTATCGAACGGACGATAAGGCAAGCAAATGGCTTTCTTGAGGCCTAGGGCGGTCCTGTCGATATCGCTCTCCGCGACGATGCGGTCGAGGTCGTCCACGTCCTTCTTGAAGAAGATGTCGAGCGTCGGGAGGCGAAGGATCGCGGCCATGGACGTCGGACGCGCGCTCGATCCGGAGAAGACGCGGGCGCATTTCGGGGCGGTGATGTTATTGAGAAGATTCTCGATCCCGCCGACCTGCTCTTCCTTGACGAACAAGCCGTTTTTGTCGTACCAAAGTTTATAAAGAAAGGCTCCTGACGTCGAGGTCGCCGCTTTATAGTCGTACCAAACTCGAGCGGCGAGAACGATGCAATCCCGCCCGTCGATTTGGGCAGTCTCCCCGAGGGTCACGACGCGGGTATTTTGGCTCGAGAGTTGATTGAAAGAGACTTTCGTCGAATATGCTTCGCAAAGGCAAAAATAGACCGATGAGGAATTCGGATACCCACTCGATGGGTTCACCGAAAGAGTATCCTCCGCCGCCTTGAGCGTCTTTTGGAAAAGGGGTTCGTCCGCGACGAGGAAGGAAGAGATGGGGGACGAGACGTCGGTCCCGTCGGAGAAATAGAAGGCGGTCCAGTCGAATCCCTTTCCCGTTTTCACGTTCTCGGGGAGCTCGATGGCTTCTTTGGACGTCCTGCGGAAATTGCCGGAAATGCCTTCCGGGAAACGGTCGATGATCGGAAGGTAGGAATTCCCCGTCTTCGATTTGGCGAAACGGTCTTTGTGCTCGCGAGTAACCCGCGTGCGATCGGAGAGAAAGGAGGCGATGCCGTCGGCGCTGCCGATGGCGGACATGAAATTCAATTCATCGAAAAGGAGACGGACGCGGACGACTTGGTCGGACACCCGGTCGATTTTCTCGATGAAATAGGGGAGTTTGTTGGTTCGCCCGGTTCCCCCGTCCGCCTGGATGATCGCATAGTCGTAATCCTCGACGTTCACCGGGATCGCGAACGCGGAATCCATCTCTAGCTTGATCTCGAGTTCCGGTTCCAGCTTGAACGGCGCGCACGCCAGGAACGAGAGGGCGGACGAAAGGTCGAAGACGGCGCCGGCGTTGTCGAGGGGCATGTCCAGCGCGAACCGCTGGCCTTTCGTGAACGCCTTGCCGGTCTTGAAGCGGTATAAGGTGACGTTGGTAGACGAATATGGCATCGGTGTCTCCTTTCTATAGATAGTCGTAAATCTCGCGGAACGCGACGAGGGAGTCGAGGGAATCGAAGCCGACTTCCCGCATGGCACCCGCTCCCTTGAGCCCCGAGAAGACGCGGCTCTTGCGGTCGTAGAGGGTCGAGTTGACGACGAGGTCGTCGAAGTCGAAGGCGAAACTGCGCCTCGAATTCCCGCGATCCTTTTCCTTTCGGAAAAAATAATA
>SFLH01000028.1 GCA_004554585.1 Clostridiales bacterium
GATCGGAGGCCGGAGGGGCCAAGCGCCCCGAAGGTATGGAGGGCGCACGGCGGATGCCTTGGCGCAGGGAGCCGACGAAGGGCGCGGCAAGCCGCGATAGTCCCGGGGGAGCCGCACACGGGCTTCGATCCCGGGGTGCCCGAATGGGGGAACCCAGCAGGCGAGGGCCTGCTACCCACATAGTGGGAGGCAACCGGGGGAACTGAAACATCTAAGTACCCCGAGGAGAGGAAATCAAGAAGAGACCCCCCCAGTAGCGGCGAGCGAACGGGGGCCAGCCCAAACCGGGGCGCGCGAAAAGCGTGCGGGCGCTGCCGCCCCGGGGTTGAGGATGCGGCGTCCGGGCCCCGCACGGCCCGGCCGCAGTCACAAAGCACGTGCCGGGCGGAAGACGCATGGGAAGGCGCGCGGCACAGGGTTAGAGCCCCGTACGCGAAGGCACGTGCCTGCGGGCCGCAGTCCGGAGTACCGCCGGGCACGAGGAACCCGGCGGGAAGCAGGGGGGACCGCCCCCCAAGGCTAAGCACTACCCTGCGACCGACAGTGGACGAGTACCGTGAGGGAAAGGTGAAAAGCACCCCGGGAGGGGAGTGAAACAGCGCCTGAAACCGTGCGCCCGCAAGCAGCCGGAGCGGACACGTTCCGTGACGGCGTGCCTATTGAAGAATGAGCCAGCGAGTCGCGGCCGGCGGCGAGGCCTAGCCGAAGGCGAGCCGCAGCGAAAGCGAGTCCGAACAGGGCGACTTCGAGTCGCCGGCCGCGGACGCGAAGCCGGGTGATCTACCCCGGGGCAGGGGGAAGCGGGGGTGAGACCCCGTGGACGCCCGAACCCACCGGCGTTGAAAAGCCGGGGGACGACCCCGGGGTAGGGGTGAAAGGCCAATCAAACCCGGAGATATCTCGTTCTCCCCGAAATAGCTTTAGGGCTAGCCCGCGGGGCTGCCCGCCGGCGGTAGAGCCACCGGATCCCCTAGGGGGCCTCGCGGCCTGCCGAAGGGAACCGAACTCCGAACGCAGGCGGGTGAACCCGCGGAGTCAGGACGCGCGGGCTAAGCCGCGCGCCCGAGAGGGAAACAGCCCAGACCGCCCGCCAAGGCCCCAAATTCACGGCCGAGTGGCAAAGGATGTGCCCCCGCGCAGACAGCCAGGACGTTGGCCCAGAAGCAGCCACCCGTCCAAGGAGTGCGTAACAGCTCACTGGCCGAGTGGGGGTGCGCCGACAATTCACGGGGCTAAGCCGTGAGCCGAAGCGGCGGGACAGAGCACATGAGTGCCTGTCGGTAGGGGAGCTTTCCGGGTGCGGCGAAGCGGGGCCGGCGAGGTCCCGTGGAGCGCCCGGAAGTGAGGATGCTGGCACGAGTAGCGAGAGAAGTGAGAGTAACACTTCCGCCGAGAGCCCGAGGTTTCCTGGGGAAGGCTAATCCTCCCAGGGTCAGTCGGGGCCTAAGGCTAAGGCGCGAGCCGACGCCGATGGACGGCAGGTGGACATTCCTGCACCGCGCGCGCCCAGCGACGCGGCGACGGCGGCGACGAGGCGGGGCGGGGTTCTGGACGCCCCCGTCCCCGAAGGGCCGGCGCGCACGAGGGAAGTCCCGTGCGCACGGGCCGGCCCCAGGGGCGAAGCGAATGGGCGAAGCCCGCTTAGGAGCCGTCCCAGAAAAGCCGCTAAGCGTTATCAAGGCGCGCGCGCCCGTACCGCAGACCGACGCAGGTGGGCCGGTAGAGCATACCGAGGCGATCGGGCGAACCGTGGTCAAGGAACTCGGCAAAACCGCCCCGTAACCTCGGGAGAAGGGGCGCTCCTCTCAAAGGGAGCCGCAGCGAAGAGGCCCAGGCGACTGTTTACCAAAAACACAGGACGGTGCTGAAGGCGAGAGCCGACGTATACCGTCTGACGCCTGCCCGGTGCCGGAAGGTCACGCGGAGCCGTCAGCGCAAGCGAAGCGGCGATGCCAAGCCCCGGTAAACGGCGGCCGTAACTATAACGGTCCTAAGGTAGCGAAATTCCTTGTCGGGTAAGTTCCGACCTGCACGAAAGGCGCAACGACCTGGGCGCTGTCTCGACCACGGGCCCGGCGAAACTGCACTGCCGGTGAAGATGCCGGCTACCCGCGGAAGGACGGAAAGACCCCGTGAACCTTCACTGCAGCTTGGCGGTGGGTGCCGGGGCGTCGCGTAGAGGATAGGCGGGAGGCTAAGAAACGGAAGCGCCAGCTTCCGCGGAGCCGGCCTTGGAATACCGCCCCCGACGCCCTGGCCCCCTAACCCCCTTTGAGGGGGGACCCCGCCAGGTGGGTAGTTTGACTGGGGCGGTCGCCTCCCAAAGAGTAACGGAGGCGCGCGCAAGGTACGCTCGGGCCGGTCGGCAACCGGCCTTCGGAGTGCAAGAGCATAAGCGTGCCAGACTGCGAGAGGGACACCTCGGGCAGGCGCGAAAGCGGGTTCTAGTGATCCGGCGGCCCGGCGCGGAACGGCCGTCGCTCAACGGACAAAAGGTACTCCGGGGATAACAGGCTGATCTTGCCCAAGAGTCCACATCGACGGCAAGGTTTGGCACCTCGATGTCGGCTCATCGCATCCTGGGGCTGGGACCGGGACGGACGGACCTCCGGTGTGCCAGCTGTCGACCTAACGGCACCGCTGGGCAGCCGCGTCCGGCGCGGATAACCGCTGAAGGCATCTAAGCGGGAAGCCGTCCCCGAGATGGGCCCTCCCTTCGGTAAGGCCCCAGGCAGACCACCTGGTTGATAGGGCGCAGGTGCAAGGCGCGCGAGCGCCTCAGCCGGGCGCCACTAATCGGCCGAGCCCTTCGGGACACA
>SFLH01000002.1 GCA_004554585.1 Clostridiales bacterium
AGCAGGCACTGCCTCCTTCACCGACGTGTCGGCAGACGCCTGGTATGCCGAGGCAGTGAATACCCTGGCCTCCCTGGGCATGATCCAGGGGGTGGAGGGTAACCGCTTCCAGCCGGACCGCGCCATCACCCGGGCGGAGTTTACCGCCATCGCCATGCGCTTTACTAACGGAGAGACCACTGGCGAGAACCGTTTCTCCGATGTGAACCCGGACCAGTGGTTCTATGACGTGGTGGTGGGGGCCGTCCAATACGGCTGGATCAACGGCTACGAAGACGGCACCTTCCGGCCCGAGAGCACCATCAAGCGGGCAGAGGTGGCCGCCATCACCAACCGGATGCTGGCCCGGTCGGCGGACGAGGCCTACGTGGACGCCCACGCCAGCCAGCTGCGGCTGTTCGCGGACGTTGCCAAGGACCACTGGGCCTACTACACCATCGTAGAGGCCAGCAACACCCACGATTACCAGACAAACCACGGCAACGAAACCTGGAAAGACGCATAAGCACCCCCATAAAATTTCCCCGGAGAGCACCGCCTCTCCGGGGAAATTTTTTCTCTTATGCACAGGCATGCAGCCGGCTTTGTTACGTCTGGTCATCGCCCA
Source organism: Clostridiales bacterium (assembly GCA_004554585.1). Classification (GTDB taxonomy): domain Bacteria; phylum Bacillota; class Clostridia; order Oscillospirales; family Oscillospiraceae; genus Evtepia. The sequence continues at coordinate 608 of SFLH01000002.1, forward strand.
AAGTCTCCAACAGGAAAGCCTTGAACTTCAAGGCACCGGGGGAGAGAGGAACGTCCTTTTTCCAGTAGAGCTTTTTTGTCAGTGAAAAGGGCGCAAACTCTTGGATGGGAATGGCCACGGAGCAATGAGGGATCTCATTTTCTTGACTTCTCTGTGTAGTGATCAGGGTGTATCCGCCGCGTTCGAACATGCGGTAGCGCAGGATGCTGTCCATTTCCATGGCATAGGTGGGGTGAAATCCGATCTCGTTGAGCATCCAGTCCACACGCTGCTGAAAGTAGTCTGGTTTGGTGCGCATGAGAAAGATTTCGTCCTGAAACTCAAAAATGCTGCGGGGCGGTTCAGCCGATGCCAGAGGATGGTCTGGGGGCACAGCCACCACCATCTGTTCTTCAAAGAGCACGCAGGAGTCCAAGGTGCAGTTTTCGATTTCCTGACTGGTCATAATAAAGTCCAAGTCGGCTTGATCGAGAAGCTTGCCCTGGCGATCTGGGAGACGGTTGAGCTGACGAATGAGAACATCGGGATATTGTTCACGGAACTGGGAGACAAGGCCGATGTACAGAGCGGCGTCTGCGATGGAAAAGCTGACGCGATGCTGCTGCTGGTCTCGGGCAGCCTGGACCGCGCCAACTCCTTTTTGCAGGGAGGAGAAGACGTCCTCGACATAAGGAAGAAAAACCTTACCATATTCGTTGAGCTTCATGTTGCGGCCCACACGGTCGAACAACTGCACACCCAGCTCCTGCTCCAAGCTGCGAATTCCCGTGCTGATGGCAGACGGACTGACGTGGAGGTGTTCTCCCGTTTTCTGCACGTGCTGGGTGTCTGCCAGTGCGCGAAAGTATTCCAAGTGTAATAAGTTCATGCTCCCTTTCCCTCCCAATCTGATACGCGGCGGCTCCTGTTGATTGGCTGGGCCGACGGACAATGGATTGTTTTCTATGGTATCCAAAATAAAGGCGGATATGAAAGAGACAGGAGAACGTTAAGGGGTGTGCACGCTTCGACAGCATGATAGCATATCGAAGGATTCTTTGTCCAATTTCTATGGGCGGCGGGGTAAGAGGATCAACGCAAGAGCACACACCGAGTCGCCCTTGCGTTGATCCTTGCCGTTATATCATGATTCTTTTTTCACCCCGGCAAAGGCAATGGTGCGCGGAGAGGGGGTGTGCTGGTTGACATCCACGTTTAAAATGCCCATTTTTCGGCTGGCCTGGATGGCATCCAGAGCGGGGTGGAGCTCCTCCACCTGACGAATTCTCTGGCCCAGACCGTCCCAAAGCACGGCCATTTTTTCGTAGGGGAAGTCCTCGGGAAGCAGATTGATGGGGTGGTGCCCGTGCTCCGCCAAATACGACGGATACTTGAGCTCCTGGGAGAGCTTGATCATTCCCCATGCGCCATCGTTGGCGATGACACAGACAAAGGGAACTTGGTAGCGCAGGAGGGTCTCCAGCTCCATGGGGTGGAACCCAAAACTGCCGTCTCCCGTAAAGCACAGCACGGGTTTTTTGTCCGCCGCCCAGGCGCCCAGGGCGAAGCCAGGCCCCATGCCGATGGTGCCGTTGATGCCAAAGCGAAGCATCTGTCCGGGATAATGGGCAAAGGTGTTGTATTGGGCCCACTGGGCGGTGTCGCCGCCGTCACAGACGATGTGCCAGTCTCTGCCGTGCTCCGCCAGCCACTGGCCCACTTCCCAGGTCATCCGGCCAATGTGCATGGGCTGGGTGGTATCGTCGGTGCGGGAGGCCAGGAAGGGAGCCATGGCCTCTTCGGTCAGGGTCCGGGCGCGAGCTACCCAATCCTCGTCCTGGCGGGCTGGCCGCAGGGCGGAAATTTCCTGGTACAGCTGCATGGCGCCGGTGCCGCAGGAGGCGACGATGCCGATGTCTGCGTCCCGGTTCAGCCCGATCATTGCCCGATCTTCATGGATTTGGATTACCTTGGCTTGTCCGGCGAACAGGGGGGGCTGGCCTCGGTTGAGGTGGTTGTGGTTGAAGACCCCCAGCTCCAGGATCACGTCTGCCTCGGCGGCAGCTGCCTCCCCCAGGCGGAAGAGCTCGTTGGCCTCTTCATCGGCGAACAGGCCCCGGACGTAGGGCATGGAGGTGGTAAAAACAGGCATTTTCAAATAGTTGGCCAGTTTTTCTACAAAGGCACCGTGCTGGGTAGAGTAGCGGGCTGCCTCGCCCAAGACCATCACAGGACGCTTGGCCTGGGCCAGCAGGACGGCAGCTCGTTTCAGATAGTCCGGGTCGCCGTAGACACAGCAGGCGGTGCGGGAATTTTGGGGAAAGGACACGTCGGTTTCCTCCACTGCTTCCGCAGCCACGTTCACGGGGATCTCCAGATACACTGGACCTGGGGTGCCGGACAGGGCGGTGCGGAAAGCCTTGGAGACGTAGTCGGGCAGGCGCTGAGAGGTCAGGCAGCGTTTGGCGTCCTTGCACAGGGAGGCCATGCAGGCCAGGATGTTGATATCCTGGCAGGTGCCGCTGTCGAAGGTGGCCATGGCGGCCCCGCCGCCGATATGTATGATGGGGGTGCAGGCCTCCTTGGCTTCCCCCATGGCGGTAGCGGCGTTGGTGACGCCAGGTCCGGCGGTGGTGATGAGGACACCGGGCTTGCCGGTAACCCGGGCATAGGCATCGGCAGCAAACCCTGCCGTGTCCTCATGCCGCACCATATAGACCTGGATGCCTTCCTCCCGGCAGCCATAGATGATGTTCATGATGTGACCGCCGGACAGGGCGAAGACGCACTCCACCCCTTCTTTCTTCAGCTGTTTTGCGACCAGTTGTCCACCAGTTAGCTTAGCCATGATCTCACTCCTTTTTTGTTCTGACACGGGTTGTTGGGTCAATCAAAGCGGACGAACAACTCCTTGATGTTCTCTTGGTGTATCGAGCGCTGGACGGCCTGTTCAAACTCACGGATGGAACTGCGGTGGGAGATGATCCGCATTGCTTTTTCCGCCGTTTCGCTGTTGCTGGTGATCCACTGCACAGCCTGCTCAAACAGGAAGCTGCCATAGGAGCCGACAATCCGTTTGGAACTGCGGACCATGCTGTCCAGGTCGAGGACTGTGGGGCTGGAGTAAATGCCAGCGCAGCACACGGTGCCTTTGCTGCGGACCAAGGAAAGGTTGGTCTGCAAAAGGGAGGGGACACCGGTGCACTCCAGGGCGACCTCTGCCCCTTGGCCGTCGGTCAGAGCGCGGATCTCTTGGACGATATCGCAGTCTTCCACGATGAAGGTATAGTCTGCCCCCAGTTCTTTGGCCAGTGCCAGCCGCTGCTGGTCTTTTCTTGTGCCGTAGATGGCGATTCGCCCAGCACCCTGGGCACGAGCGGCCAGCAGGGCACACAGGCCGATGGTTCCAGGACCAGAGATGACCACGAAGTCTCCATAACCCAGCCCCGAGCGCAAAACGCAGCTGGCGCCTACCCCAAGAGGCTCGATGAGAGCGCCCTGCTCCCAGGTCATGGATGCTGGCATGTGGATCACTTGGTCTTCATGGATGGCACAGTATTCGGCAAAAGCACCGTTCTTAGTGATGCCGCTGGTGGCGCGATGGGTGCAGTTGTCAGGTTGGTGGTGTCGGCAGAACCAGCAGGTCCCGCAGGGGTGAGTGGGTCTGGCCAGAATGCGGTCACCTATGTTTACGGTGGTCACCTGTTTGCCCACTTGGACCACCTGACCGGAGAATTCGTGGCCCAAGGTGAGAGGGAGGTAAGGTTTCTTATAGTGCATGCTCTCCTCCCATAGGTAGGTATGCACGTCACTGCCACACAGCCCTGCCGCCATGACCTTGACCAGGACTTCTTCCTCGCCGATCTCTGGCACGGGGACGTCCATCAAAACAGCGCCCACGTCGGGCTTGGCTTTCACCACAGCTTTCATCATTCGTTTCGTCACGGTTTTCTCACACCTCTTTATCTGTTGCCGCCTTTTGCGGAAAAGGGACAGGATCTTGCACTCACTGGAAGAAATGCTTTGGGTTGTCCCGCAGCATGGCGGAGATGTCTTGTTTCTGGACGCCGGCGGCCTCCAGGACGGGCACGAAGACCTTGTTGATCAGCCCGTAGCTTTCCTGGCTGAGCCTGGGGTTTTTCTGGTAGACAAAGTCTTCCTTGAAAGTCTTCCAATCTTCCCACATGCCGAAGTAGATGCCCCAGTCGTGGCTGAGAAGAATGCGGCTGCCATAGCCGTCCTCAATCAGCTGAGCGATGTTTCGAGCCACATTCTCCAAAGAGTTTCTCGTGGCGTAAAAGGCCAGCCGGTCCATACCAATGTAGCAGCCGGTGGACAGGACCCGTCGCAGGTAATCCAGATCATTGGAATCGCTGCAGTGACCGATGGTGACCCGGGCGGGGTCCACCCCGCAGGAGGCAAAGAGAGCCACAATGTCGGGCCCGTCGCCACTGCCTACGGCATGGTGACAAAAGATGGGCAGATCTGCCTCTGCTGCCACCCGGCCCACGGCGGTGAGGGTTTTGGTCAAGATGGGGGTGATGCCCAGGTGTTCCGTGGCTGCCTTCATGATGCCGGGCTTAATGCCGGTGCCGGCAATGCCCTCTCTAGCCTCATAGCTGAGCCATTCGTAGACGCGCTCAGGGTCCTGAAACGTCAGCCAGGGTTCTTCTTGGAAATAGAGGCCGCTAGAGGCGACGATGTGTACGGGCACCTGCTCAGCCACGGCACGGATCAAGTGGATGTCCCGGCCCAGGTTAATGGGGGTACCGTCGCAGATGGTGTCCACGCCGGCTTGCTTGGCCTGCTTGAGCTTTGTCACCGCTTGGGCTACCACCGGCTCAAACTGGAAGAATTGTTCTCCCAGATTCATGCGCATGGACCAGTCGGCACAGCAGATGTGTTCGTGGATCAGGGTCTCGCCCAGCTGGTCGGCGGGGATGGGACCCATAACGGTGTTGACCATTCTCATGGAAAATCCTCCTCCTTTTCAGTTTCCCGTCCTGCCGGCGCCCACAGGGAGGGACAGGCACCGGCAGAACGGGGAGCAGGTAAGTAAGCGTGGGGGGGATCACTCGGTCTCCCCGGCGGCGATGGCGGCCTTCATCTCTTTCTTGGCCTGCCTGTACTTTTCATAGTTTTCCGAGGGACCGGCTTTGGTGGTCAGCAAGGTGCTCAGTACCAGGGCAATGACCGTACCACCGCCGGCAGCGTAGGAGATGGGAATGCCCAGTAGGTCCCCTTCCATGGCAAAGCCAGCCACCACCCAGATGGCGCAGATGGCGATGCCGGTGATCATGCCGGTGAACATGCATTTCTCGTTGGGCCGTTTCCAGAGCAGGAAGAAGACCAGGCAGATGCCGCAGCTGGCCCAGACGGTGTAGGCGTTGGTGATGATGGAGACCAGGTCAGAGGAGAGCAGACCTAGCAGGTTGAAGCAGACGCCGGAGAAGACGATGACCACCCGGACGATGGTGAGTTTTTTCTTTTCGTCGATCTCCCGCTTGGCCACCACGGGATAGATCTCGTTGACCAGGTTGCTGCTGATCATCATGATCATGCCGGGATAGGTGGACAGGGAGGAGGCCAGCACGCCGCAGCTGGCCAGGGCGGCCACCACGGGGCCGAACTTGGCGGCGATGCTGTACCAGGCGCTGGCGGGCTCCAGCTCAGGCCACAGATACATGCCGCAGGTGGCGATGATGGTCAGGGAGAGGAAGAAGATGGCCACCCAAACAGAGAGCATGATCTGGGCGTTGCGGGCCACTCTGGTGGACTTGGCACCCATGGTGCCCACAACGGAGAAGGCACTGACCAGGCAGACGAAGGGCTGTACCATTACGGTGCCGATGATGTAGCCGATGGAGCGGTCGCCGTGGAAGAGGGAGAAGACCGAGGGGTCCAGGGTCTCTACCACCTTGCCGTAGCCGCCGTCCAGGGCGCACAGGCAGCAGATGAGGATGGTGATGAAGGAGATGACCATGACGATGGTGTGCACCAGGTTCACCCGGGCAATACCCTGCATGCCGCCCAGCAGAGCGATGCCGGTGAAGAGCACGATGGCGATGCCGGTCACCACGCCCTTGCTGATTCCTAGCAGGGGGGAGAGGATGCCCACCAGGACGTTCACGCCGGCGGCCAGGCCGCCGATGAAGGCCAGCAGGATCATCAGGGAGACGCAGAACTGGATGCGGGGGCTGAAGAAGACCTTAAAGACCTCCCCCAGGGAAGCCGCGCCGTATTTGTAAGCGGCGGCCCGGTAGAAGGGGATGAGTAGGATGATGGCGGTCCAGCCGATCCAGTAGGCGTAATAGGTCCACAGCCAGGAGATGCCGTGCTCGTAAATGGCGGAGACGTTGCCCACCATGTAGGCGCCGCCCACGATGTTGCCCACCATCAGGCCGAAGGTGGTCCAGAGACCCAGCTTGCCTTTGGCGGTGGTATACTCCTGGGATGTTCTGTTCTCCTGCTTTCTCTTGGCGCGGATCTCCAGTGCCAGCGCCAGAATCACGATCCCAATGACATAGCCGATGATTAAGACCGTGGTGATGGTTGCGTTGGTATTCACGAGGGTTCCTCCTTTTCAGGTGTTTTTTGCATCCCTGTCCAGAAAGGGGACAGGCCGGATGGGGGAAGGTCAGAGGTTCATCACCGTGCCGGAGTCCACGTTGAAGATCTGGCCGGTGATCTCTTTGGCTTCTTCTGCACAGAGAAAGGCTACGGTGTAGGCGCAGTCCTCCGGGCGCTGCAGGCGTCGGAAGACAGAGGAGCTTTCCGTCATGCGCTGGAGCACCTCCTCGCCGGTGGTACATCCCTGGAAACGGTCTGGGTAGAGTTCCCGCAGGGCCAGGGCTGTACCCGTGGAATAGATGTTGGTGTAGACCAGGCTGGGATTGAGGACGTTGACGTTGATGTTGTACGGCCCCAGCTCCTTGGCCAGACACAACGCATACTGGATGGAGGCAAGCTTGGTCACACAATAGACGGCCTTGACTGGGTCAGGGCGATAGGCCGCTGTGCTGGCGGTGATCACGATCTTGCCAAACTTTCGCTGCTTCATGGCGGGCAGGAAGGCCCGGGTGGTGCGGATGACTCCCACGGTGTTGATGTCGTAGAGCCGGAGCCACTCCTGATCAGGGGGCTTCTCGCAGGAACCCCGAGTGCCCAGAGCCTGCCCCACACCGGCGTTGCAGAAGAGGATATCCACCTTCCCGTCAAACGCCTGCAGGATCTGTTTGGCGGCGGAATCCACCTGCTCGCCCTTGGATAGGTCCGCCCGATAGCTTTTGATTTCTCCAGGCAGGCCAATTCCTTTTTCCTCGGTTTCCTGAGCCGGATCCCGGTCGATCACAGCCACCTGTGCGCCGGCTTTGGCAAATTCCAGGGCGGCGGCCTGGCCGATCCCGGAGGCACCGCCTGTGACAACCACGTGATACCCCTGGAACTGAAACTGAATGTTCCCCATGGTAGATCCTCCTTTTCTCTTGGTTTTGGGGAAATGGAGTGGGAAGGTGCGTTTTTTGAGCTCACCACCTTTGCGTCAGAATTGCCGGAATTGGGTTTGTTTTTGGTGTATTTACATGATAGCACGGGGGAAATTGGGCGTCATTTCAAATACATGCACAAACCGTTTGGGTTTTTGGGATGATTTTTGCTGCTCTGCAAGAAGGATATTTTTGTGTTGCCTTCCATGTTTTATCCCGCTTGCCTGTTTTTTTAAAACAGTGTCTTTGTGCGTTTCAAGCGGCGCTATGCTTTGCAGACGCTGCATGGCAGTAATCCATGGTAGTGTCTGCAAACCAAAGTGAAAAAAATTCAGGATACGGCCGCTCCCATGGTGTTCTTGGGAGAAAGTTTGGAACGGTGGCTTTTTGTGGGCCGGCACGAAAATACAAGTGAATGGAGGAGGCAGCCAAGACAAGGCGTTGGCAGCAAAGCAGCCCCCGCTTTTCGATGTTTTTTCGAAAAGCGGGGGCTGCTTGTGTTGAATTTTGCGCAAAAGAAGGCGAATTTTTCGCAGCCAGTTCACAACGACAGAATTATCATTAAACTGGAACCGTTGTTCCCGAAAAAGGGGAACGGAGCACCGCGCGGGTGTCGAACCCGGTTGGTTACCGTCAAGATAAGGGGGGCCATGTTATTTTATGAAAAAGAAAGCTGCGGTCTTTTCTGTCTGCTTGGCGTTGAGTCTGCTGACGCTGGCCGGATGTGTGAGCGAAGACGCGCCGTCCAACCAAGAGCTGTGGAAGGATGCCATGGTCGATGCGGTGTTCAGCGAGGACGACGAGGTGATGGACCTGGTTTGCCTCACCAAACAGGACCCGCAGGTCCTTTGGGACCAGGAGGGAGAGCGGGTGCTGCTTGTCACCTGGCACGACTATGAAGAACCGTGTGCGCCGGGAGATTCGCTGGCACACCAAGACATCTGGGCCACCTCTCTGGGGGAGATGACAGACTGGTATCGGGAAAACGGCAGCGGTGTCACCGACTGGGACCTGCGCTTTGCCCAGCTGCTGGGCATGCCCGACGACGGCAGCTGCACCCGGTTTTCCGCCTTCTGGATTGCCCCGTCGGCGGTCATCCGCCCTGCCTATGTGACCGATGTGACCGCGCAGATGGAAAACGGGTACGACCAAATAACAGACGAGGCATATCTCACCTGGTTTCAGGACAACATCCTCTACTCCTATTTTGAAAGCGAATATCCCTGGACCAGACTGGGTTACACCTACGACTGGAGCGGTGGGGACTCGCCCTACGGCCTGACCGAGTTTTTGATTGCCGACGGGAGTAAGGCGGAGATCGCTTTTACCGCTTCCACGGAAGAGTTCGTGGCCTGGCTGGACGCGCAGTCCTGATGGCCCCCACTAGAAAGGAACCGACTATGATGCAACACTGTGACAATACGCGGGAGTGTCCCTGCACCTACGACTGCCCCCGGCACGGAATCTGCTGTGCGTGCGTGGCCTACCACCGGGATCACAAGGAAGGAGTCCCGGGCTGTTTCTTCTCCAAGGAAGGGGAGGCTGCCTACGACCGCAGCATTGAGGCGCTGGCCCGGGACCACGGAATTCTCAAATAAAAAAGAAGGCGTATCGTATGAACAAACACAAATTGACCTTGCCAAAGCAGCGAAAGGAGGTACCCCTGGACGAAGCGGGCATTGACACCCTCGCGCAGCTTTTGGCCAGCGCGCTGGAACAGGCAGGGGTAACCCGGAAGGATGTCATCCGCCTGCGGCTGGCGGTGGAAGAAATCTTAGGATTGTGGAAATCCGACAGCGAGAAAGAAACCATCTGCACCTTCCGGTGCGGTACCCGGCTGGGGCGGATGTATCTGGAGATCGCGGCTCCAGGCAGACGCATCGACCCCGATGAGGCGGCCACCGACCTGGCCGGCCAGATGCTGTGCTCCGATCTGCTGGCCCAAGCGGGACTCTCTCCGGTCTATTCCTATCGGGACGGGAGCAACCGCTTGGCTCTCTATCCCCCCAGGCCACAAACGCTCAGCCCGCTGCTGCAGCTGCTGCTGGCCATTGTGAGCGCCGTGGTGGCCGGGGCGGCGCTCCTTGCCCTGCCCGCCGGTGTGAGAGATGCGGCGGTCGGCATCGTGGACCCCTTGTTTGCTGCGCTGATGGGGATTTTGCAGACCCTGGCAGGCCCCATGATTTTCCTCGGCGTATGTTGGGGCATCCTCAACATGGGGGACATCCACATGCTGGGCCGGATCGGCAAAACAGTGCTGCTTCGCTTTCTGGGGGCCATCTTCCTGCTGATCGCCGTGACGGCGGTCTGTCTTGTGTGGCTGTTCCATCCGGAGGGCGGCGCGGCATCCATGGGGGGAGACGCCGCCGCGCAGATCTACAGCATGATTTTAAGCATTATCCCCACAAATATCATTACCCCTTTCCTGGAGGGCAACTCCCTGCAGATCATTTTCATGGCAATCTGCGTGGGGCTGGTGCTGTTGGTGCTGGGGGAAAAAGCCTCCGCCCTGCGTACCCTGTTGGGGCAGATCAATGGGGCGGTGCAGTTTATGATGGAGATGGTGAGCCGGTACATCGCCCTTTTCGTCTTTGTGAGCCTGCTCTCCCTCATGCTCTCCGACGCGGTCAGCGATTTGGGGGGTGTGATAAAGGGACTGCTGCTGGGGATCGCTGCCTGCGTGGTATGGCCCCTGCTCTATGCCCTGTGGGCTTGTCTGCAGTTGAAGGTTTCTTTCCCTGTGGTTCTGCGCAAGCTGCTGCCCGCCTATCTGATTGCCCTGTCTACGGCCTCTTCCTCGGCTGCGTTGTCCACCAATTTGGAAACCTGTGAGCGCCGCCTGGGCATTTCCGGGCGCATCGTCCAATTTGCCGTCCCTTTGGGTCAGGTGATGTTCAAGACGGGCGCCGGGGTGGGTTTCTTTGTGTTGGCCCTGGGGCTGGCGGAGTTTTACGGCGTGGCCATGTCCCCATCCTGGGTGATCACCGGCGTGCTGACGGCGGGGCTGCTGGCCATCGCGGCGCCCCCGGTGCCCGGCGGCAGTTTGACCTGCTACACGGTGCTGCTGACCCAGCTGGGCATCCCGGAGGAAGCCATCGGCCTGGCGGTGGCCGGCAATGTCATCCTGGAATTCTTTATGACCGGCTGCGGCATCTCCTGCCTGCAGTCGGAGCTGATGCTCTCGGCCAACAAGCTGGGGATGCTGGACCGGGACCGGCTGCGGCAGAGGGGAGACCAAGCAAGCCACCCCTGATCATTCCGACGAAATTTTGCGGCACGGTGTGCCAGAAAAGGAGGACTTAATGTGACGATTGCCAAAACAAGAGAAGGCGGCAAACTGACCCTTACCCTGGAGGGCCGGCTGGACACCACCACAGCCCCGCAGCTGGAGGCGGAGGTAAAACATCTAGACGGCGTGACAGAGCTGGTGCTGGACTTTGAAAAGCTGGAATATCTCTCCTCTGCCGGTCTGCGGGTCATTCTTGCGGCCCAGAAGACCATGAACAGGCAGGGGACCATGGTCATCCGCCAGGTAAACGAGACCATTATGGAAGTATTTGAAGTGACAGGATTCGTGGACATTTTAACCATTGCATAAGGAGGAACCACCGATGAGCCACAAGGAAACAGACACCATCCAACCCGCACTGCCCAACATTGTCGGTCTGTCCCACATCTGCATTTTTGTGGACGACATGGAGCAGGCCGTGGACTACTACCGTGCCCTGCTGGGCGTGCAGCCTGACCACTGCCTGTCCCACTGGAGAAACGAGGGCTTTTTCCAGGCGGGGGGCTTTGTGAATGAGGCGGCCGATGGGGAGGTCTCCATCGCCTTTGTCAACGTGCCCGGCACAAAGCTGACGCTGGAGCTGATGCAGTATCACCATCCCAAAGGGCGTACCGAGCCGGTGGTCTTTGCAGCCAACGATGTCAGTGGCGCCCGTCATGTGGCCCTGAAGGTCACCAACATCGAGGCCGCCTTTGCGCACATCCAGGCCATGCCGGACACCCGCCTCATCAACGAGACCGAGGCCTACCGGGTGTATGTCATCAGCCAGACGCAGCCGTCGGAGGTTCGGTTCTTTGACCAGGCGCCGGGGGAAACCGACGGGCGAAACGTCCAGACCGCCAAGATCCTCAGCCAGGTCCGCTACTTCTATTTCATTGACCGCTATGGCCTGCAGTGGGAATTTGAGCAGGGCCACACCGATATCGGGGACTGACCCCAAACCACGAAACACACAGGACGGCGGGGGCGAATCTGGCCTGCCTTGCGATGCCGGGGAGGCGATGCATACGGAAACGAAAACCACAAATCCCATCTTTCTGGAAAATGAGCGGGAGGCCAACCGGTATTCCTGCCGCTGCCTGCAGGTGATGGCGCTGATTGCTGCGCTGGCCTGGGTTTTGAATCTGCTAGACGTCTTTATCGTGCCGCCGGCTGTGATGAATGTGAGCATGCCCCTGTGCATTTTCTCCTTCCTGCTACCCACCCTGCTCATGCCCAAGATGCCCCAGCTGGGCGGGAGGTTCCAATACCTCATCATGGGCTGCTGCATTCTGGGCATCACCGTGCTGTCCATCGCCATCCCTAAGCACACGGTGCTGGCCTGGATTGCCCCGGTGCTCCTTAGCTGTCACTACTACTCCCGAAAGCTGACCGCCAGCGCCCTGGCTGCCTCGGTGGTCTGCCTGTGCGCCGCCGGCATCGCCGGCCTGTTTGTGGGAGAGGGCGATCCCAACCTGATCAAGGCTTTCTCCGCAGAGGAAGCCGTCATCACCGGGGAGATTTTTAAGGAGGCGGTGCTCTTCTTCCTCCTGCCCCGGTCCGCCATCCTGGTGGGAATGGCCTTCGTGTGCATCACCGTGGCCAAGCGCACCCGCAGTCTGCTGGAAAGGCAGGCCGCGGATTCCTCGGCCCGGCAGCGCATTGAGACCGAGCTGAACGTGGCCACCCAGATCCAGGCGGACATGCTGCCCAGCATCTTCCCGGCCTTTCCGGAGCGTTCGGAGTTTGACATCTATGCCAGCATGACCCCCGCCAAGGAGGTCGGCGGCGACTTCTACGACTTTTTCCTGGTGGACGACGACCATCTGGCCATGGTCATTGCCGACGTATCCGGCAAAGGCGTGCCGGCGGCCCTGTTCATGGTGATCGCAAAGACCCTTTTGAAAAATGCCGTTCAGGTAGGGCTCTCCCCCAAAGAGGCCTTGGAAACCGTCAACAACCAGCTGTGCGAAAACAATGAGGCGGAGATGTTTGTCACCGTCTGGCTGGGGGTGTACCAGATTTCCACCGGCAAACTCACCGCCGCCAACGCGGGCCATGAGTATCCGGCCATTCGGAGAGCGGACGGCTCGTTTGCGCTGTGGAAGGACCCGCATGGGTTCGTGCTGGCGGGAATGGAAAACACCCGGTACCGGGAATACGAGCTGGACATCGGCGTGGGCGACACCCTCTTTCTATACACCGATGGTGTGGCCGAGGCGATGGACGGGGCAAACACCCTCTATGGAACCGACCGGATGCTGGCGGCGCTGAACCAGAACCGCACCTTGGGGCCCAAGGGTCTGCTGCAGCAGCTCAAGGCGGACCTGGACCGCTTTGTGGGGACGGCGCCGCAGTTTGATGACATTACCATGCTGTCCCTGCAGCGAAAGGCCCCTGCCGTGCGGCAGAGCATCCAGGTTGCGCCGGAGGTGGCGTGCCTTCCCCAGGTGAGTGAATTTTTGGAGGGCTTGCTGGAGGAGCAGGGGGTGCCCAGACGCGTCATCATCCAAGCGGCTGTGGCTGCGGACGAGATCTTTTCCAACCTGGCTCGGTACAGCGGCGCCGCGTCTGCCCAGGTGGACTGCGCCATCCAGGACAGCCGGGTTGTTCTCCGCTTTGTGGACGACGGAACCCCCTACGACCCCACCGCACAGCCAGAGCCGGATGTGACCCTGTCCGCAGAGGAACGGGAGATCGGCGGGCTGGGAATCTTTATGGTAAAGAAAAGCATGGACCGGGTGTCCTACGCATACGAGGACGGGAAAAACGTCCTGACATTGGAAAAACGATGGTAGAACCAGCGGGGGAAGGGGAGGCCTTCTTGCGCGTCCCAGGGATGTGCCGCGCTGCTGTCCGCGGCGACACAGGACCGCAAAATACGCAAAAGGAGAGAACAACTTCTATGAAACGATGGATTGCTGGATTGTGTATACTCCTCTGCGCCGGTTTCCTGGCGGGCTGCGGCGGCACGGCCCAGCCCGATGCCTCTCCTGCCGCTGTGGACTCCCCGGTGGTGGGAAAAAAGGTGGCGTACATCATGCAGATGGCGCCGTCGGACATTTTCCAGATGTGGTCCCAGTCTGCCCAGGAGACGGCGGAGAAGCTGGGCATGACCTACGACGCCTTTTTCTGCAGCGGCTCGGATGCCCAGTGGCAGGATACGATCGCCCAGTGCGCCGCCGCCGGCTACGATGGGCTGCTGCTGAGCCACGGCGGACAGAACTACGCCTACACCTTTTTGAAGGATCTGCTGGCGCAGTACCCTGCGCTGAAGATCGTCACCTTTGACACCCAGTTTAAGGACAGCAGCGGCCAGACCCAGACCCTGGAGGGCGTGACCCAGTTCTTCCAGCAGGACGCCCAGTTTGCCCAGCTGCTGCTGGAGTATGTGTGCCAGCAGCTGTATCCGGACAAGGTTGCGGCGGGAGAGGCGGTCAACATCCTGAAGGTCTGGGTGGGGCCAAACTTCCTCTCTCCCTTCGACCGCCGGCAGGAGGGCTACGCCGCCTACGAGGAGGCAGGGCTGATCCACACCGTGGAAACCATTGGCCCCTCGGACTTCAGCAACGCCGAGGCCTCCATGGCCGACATCACCACCGCTACCCTGGCCAAATACCAGCCGGGGGAGATCGACGCCATCTGGTGCTGCTATGACCTGTACGCCAACGGCGTCTATACCGCCCTGACCCAGGGGGGATATGATATTCCCATGGTGAGCGTGGACATCTGCAACGGGGACATTGAGAAAATGGCCCGGGCAGGCTCCCCCTGGAAGGCCTGCGCCACCACCAACTGGAACTACAATGGGGAGTTCGGCATGCGGGTACTGGCCCTGGAGATGGCGGGGGACTATGAGGCCATCGTCGACCCCATGACGGGGCAGACCGCCAGCTGGCTGGAGCTGCCCACCACCGTGGTGACCCAGGACATGGTCTCCGGCGGCGACATCAACGTGACCAACCTGGATACCGTGGCGGGGGATTCCTACACCGACCGCAGCTGGATGCCCACCACAGACTGGATGGCAAAGCTGCTGGGAGACTGAGCCGTCGTAGAGGGAAGGAGAGGGGAAGCAATGCTGGAAAAACTATTTCACATCACCGAAAAAGGGGCCAACCCCCGGACCGAACTGCTGGCGGGCCTGACCACCTTTATGACCATGGCGTATATCCTCATGGTAAACGCCGGGATGTTTGCGGAGCTGCCCGGCGTGTCCTACTATGCCATTTACATTGCCACAGCCCTTTCCGCGGCCATCGGCACCATTCTCATCGGACTTCTGGCCAACCTGCCCCTGGCGCAGGCCTCTGCCATGGGGTCCAACGCCTTCTTTGTCTACACGGTGTGTCTCGGCTTTGGGCTGAGCTATGCCAATGCCCTTGTGCTGATTCTTTTGGACGGGATCGCCTTTGTCATTCTGACCGTGACCGGCCTGCGCAGAAAGATCTTTGAGGCCATTCCCAAGTCCGTGCGCTTGACCATCCCCGCTGGGGTGGGCCTGTTCATTGCCTTCATTGGGCTGCAGAACGCCGGCATCGTGGTGGCCAACTCAGAGACTTTTGTCACCCTGACGTCCTTTAATCTGCTCTTCGGTTCGGTCACCTGGGCGGACATCATGCCCATCCTGGTGACGTTGGCCGTCCTGACGGCCATTGCCGTGATGACCCACCGAGGCGTAAAGGGCGCCGTTTTGTGGGGCATCCTGGGGGGAACCCTGCTGTATTACCTGCTGGGCCTTACGATTCCGGGGTTCTACACGGGTTTTGGCGCCACGCTGAACCTAAACCCCTTTGCGGCCTTCCAGGAGTTTGGGACCTCGGCGTTCGGGATGGTCTTTACGGAGGGATTTGACTTTTCCCCCTATCTGGCCGACCACAACCCCGCCGAGCTGGCGATCCTGATTGGGACCACGGCCCTGGCCTTCTGCCTGGTGGATATGTTCGACACCATCGGCACCTTGTATGGCGCCTGCGCCCGGGGCAATCTGCTGACCCCGGAGGGTGAGGTGCCCAACATGGAGCAGGCCATGCTGGCCGACGCCGTGGCCACTGTCTGCGGCGCAGTGTGCGGCACCTCCACCGTTAGCTCCTATGTGGAGGCCTCCGCTGGCATTGCGGAGGGGGGCAAGACCGGCCTGGCGGCCATGGCCACGGGGGGACTGTTTCTCCTGGCCATGTTTCTCAGCCCGGTGGCCTCCCTTGTGCCAAGCTGTGCCACGGCGGCGGCGCTGATTTACGTGGGCATTCTCATGATGGACTGCACGAAAAGAATAGACTGGCAAAACACCGCCGACGCCGTTCCGGCGTTCCTGACGCTGGCGATTATGCCCATGACATACAACATCTCCTATGGAATTGCCTTTGGTGTGCTCTCTTATGTGCTGATTCAGGTGTTCGCGGGCAAGGGGAAGAAATTGAATGGGGGAACCTGGGTTATTGCGGGGCTGTTTACGCTGATGTTCCTGGTCACCCACTGACAAGGGAGGAAACGATGGACGCATTTGCGCTTCAGGCAAAGGCGGTCTGTGTGGAGTTTCCAGGAGTAAAGGCACTGGACCACGTGGACTTTTCGTTGATGCCGGGGGAAATCCATGCCCTGGTGGGGGCCAATGGCGCGGGAAAATCCACCTTGATGAACGTTCTGGCAGGGACCAACCCCAGCTATGGCGGCGAGGTTTGGCTGGACGGATGGGCGGTGGAACTGCGCAGCCCTGCGGCGGCAAAAAAGCTGGGCATCCAGATCGTCTGCCAGGAGGTGGACCAGGCGCTGGCGCCCGCCCTGTCGGCGGCGGAAAATATGCTGCTGGACGAGCTGGGCAGACCGGGACGGCTGTGGATCAACTGGCGGGCGCTTTACCAGCGGGCAGAGCGGCTGAAGGACCAGCTGCGCCTGGGCTTTGACCTCCGCACGCCGGTACATCGGCTGACCCTGGCCCAAAAGCAGATGGTCCTCATCGCGCGGGCCCTACACAGCCGCTGCCGGATTCTCCTGCTGGATGAGCCCACCGCCCCTTTGAGCGCCGTGGAGACGGAGACCCTGTTTGCCCTCTGCCGGGATTTGGTCCAAGCGCGGCGGCTTGCCATTGTGTTCGTCTCCCACCGCCTGCCGGAGGTTCTGCGGATCTGTGACCGCTACACGGTGCTACGCAACGGCAGGCTGGCCGCCAGCGCCCCCATCACCCCCCAGACCACAGCTGACCAGTTGGTGGCCCACATGCTGGGCACGGAGAGGAAACCGGTCCGTGCTCCGGCCTTTCGCACAGCGGGCGGGAATCTACTGTCGGTGCGCGGCCTCTCCAGCCGGGACGGCAGTGTCCAGGAGGTCTCCCTGACGGTGGGGAATGGGGAGGTCGTCGGCCTGGCCGGGCTGGTGGGGACGGGGAAGAGCGAGCTGTGCAAGGCGATCTTCGGCATCCTGCCCAGGGCTGCAGGGGAAATCTGGCTGGACGGCAGCCCGGTGGCCCTTCGCGGCCCTGCGGACGCGGCGGCCCTCGGCATGGGGCTGGTGCCGGAAGAGCGGCGGAAGGAGGGCCTGTTTCTCGGGGAGAGCGTGTCCTTTCATCTGGGGATTGCCAGCCTGAAAAAGTGGAGCCGCCTGTCCTTCCTCTCTCGCAGAAAGCTGGAGGAAAACGCCCGGAGACAGATCGAGAGACTGGGGATCAAAACCCCTTCGCCGGGGCAGGCCATGGAACGGCTCTCTGGGGGCAACCAGCAAAAGGCCGTGGTGGGGAAATGGCTTGCCGCCGGCTGCCGGCTCTGCCTGTTTGACGAGCCCACCAAGGGAGTGGATGTGGGTGCAAAGGCGGAGCTGCTCCAGCTCATGACCGAGCTGGCCCAAACGGGCTGCGGCGTGCTGTACGCCTCCGCCGACCCCGGGGAGCTGCTGCAGGTGACGGACCGGATCTACGTTCTGTACGGCGGAAGGATTGCAGCCGAGCTGGTCACGGCCCAGACCTCCGAAGAGGAAATCATGTACTACGCCGTCGGCGGAAAGGCCCCGTTCTGCCCGCCGGCTCAGAGAGAAAGGGAGGAGTTGCCTTGAACCAAGTAAGGCGGAAGGCAGGCACAGCTGGCTTTTGGATGGACTGGGCGGCGGTGATCGCCCTGGCAGCGGCGGTTGCGGTGTTCGGGCTGCTGCAGGGTGGCAATTTTTTCTCCCCGGCCAATGCCGTCAATATCCTGCGCTCCATGTCCATCACCACCATTTTTGCCATCGGCGCCACCCTCACCATGGCGCCCGATGGCTTTGATATGTCGGCCTGTACCCTGGCCACCGTTTCCTCCTTCCTGTTTGCCAGCCTGTTTTTATGGTTTGGCCTGCCTCTGTGGCTGAGCGTTGCCTTCACGGTGGTGCTGACCATGGGGCTGTATCTGCTGACCATGTTTCTCATTCTGGTCTGCCGGGTGCCCGATATGCTGGCCACCTGCGCGCTGATGTTTGTGCATCAGGGGCTGGGCCTGTGGTGGACCGGCGGCGGTGCGGTGTCCGCCGGCATGCCCACCCGGTGGGGCACCGCTCCCGCCCGCGCGGGGTGGACGGAGGCCGCTCTGTCCACCCCGCGCGGCTCCCTGGTGCATTCTGATCATGCTGGCCTGTGTGGCCTTCGCCTTTGTGTTTTTGCAGTACACCCGCCATGGCCGCTGCCTGTACGCCATGGGCAGCAATCGGACCGCCGCGGCCTACTCCGGCATTCCCGTAAAGCGGTACCGCTTTTTGGCGGGAATGCTCACCGCCGTCCTAATTGCGGTGGGAGCCATTGTGGTCTGCTCCCGCAACTCGGCGGCGCAGATTTCCGGCTGCGACAGCTACCTCATGCCCTCCCTGGCCGCCGTGTTTGTGGGGCGCTCGGTGGGCGGCGCGGAAAAGCCCAACGCCTTGGGAACACTGGTGGGCGCCGCCCTGGTGGCGGTGCTGGAAAACGGACTGACCCAAATGGGGGTGGTGTACTATGTGTTCCCGGCGGTCAAGGGCGGCGTGCTGGCCCTGGCCCTGATCGCCGCATACGCGCCGCGCCTTCGGAGAAAATAGCGCAAGTTTCGGTCAAAAACAGACCGGGCAAACCTTTTGGGTTTGCCCGGTCTGTCTGTTGTATGGGGATCACAGCACCAGCCGCAGACGGAACCAGCCGTCTGTCTGATCAAACTGGCAGACGGCGCCGTGTTTTCGGCAAAATGCGGAGATGGACTGCACGCCCAGGCCGTGCCCCTCCCTTTGGGCCACCGGCAGGCCGCTGCTGTCAAAGGAGACGCTGCCGGTACAGGGGTTGGAAATTTCCAGCATGAGGCTGGGGGTTGCCAGCATCTTGCAGCGGATTTGGCGGGCATCCTGGGGCAGTTCCAGATTGGCATGGATGGCGTTTTCCAAGGCGTTGGCCAGGACAATGGCCAGCTCCCCCTCGTCTGCGGGGAGAACGTCGGGGAGAGAGAGTTTCGTCTCCACCGCGATGCCCTGGTTTTTGGCCTGGTTCAAGTAAACGGAGAATACGGCGTCCAACACCGGCGGGCGGCACCAGCGTGTCACCACTTGCTCGTCCAGCCGGGCTTGGGCGGCGTCCAGAAAGGCCAAGGCGGCTTCCCGGTCGCTGCGGGATACCAGTTCCGCGGCCGCCTGGAGCCGGTGGCGCAGGTCGTGGCGCTCTGTGCGGATTGTGTCCTCTGCAGCTTTCACCGCCTCCATCCGGCGCTGCAGCGCCGCCAGCTGTAATGTGGACAGCTGTGCGCTGTGGCGGACCTCCGCCTCTTTGTGGATGCTGGAAAAGAGGAACATCAAAACGCAGTAAAACCCTACCATCAGCAGGGAGACGGCAGGCTTCATGATGGTGCTGCTCTGGGTGAGGCCTGCATAGCCGGGAATCAGGTAGACGACGGTGACATAGTAGACCACCATCACCAGGCAGATGAGCCACCAGCCCCGGCGCAGTTCCAGCAGGGTCTGGAGAAACAACGGCCGCAGAAAGCGGACCAGGAACCAGACCACGGCGGTGCTGAGGACGGCATAGGACAGCACCAGCACCCAGAAGCGGCTGCCGGACAGGTAGTAGAGCAGCCCCGCTCCGTGCTGGACCAGTACACAGAAGAGGATGGCAGAGAGCAGCTGAAATACCAGCCGCCATCCCCGAAAACGGCTGAGCGCCAGCAGGAGCAGCAGGGACGGAAGGTGGGCGATGAGGGAGTAGATGCGAAGGGTGGTCTCCAAACCGGCGGCCTGGTATATGGCGGCGACGGCGGCCATCACCAGCACCATGGTGCCGCAGACTGCGCCAATGGTGCGCCGGGGGGAATACCGGCTGTCCAGAAACAGCAGCACCATCGTCATGCCCAGCGCCGTCATGTACTCCATGGCAAACAGTTCTACCATGCGTGTCTCTCCTCCAGCCAGTAGCTGCCCCAGGCTTTCTTGAAGGCCGTGGCCGATGCCCGGGGCAGGACCACGGTCTGCCCGTCATCCAGCATGGCCAGCTGGCCGCTCACCCCGGTCACATGCTGAAAATTCAACACGAAGCTGGCGCCGCACGGGCAAAAGCGCCGGTCCGACAGCAGCGGCCCGGCCGCCTCGCGGAAGGAAACGCGGATGGTCTGGGAGTCTACGATGCCGTCGGTGCAGTAATAGCGCATGCAGCGCCCCACCCGCTCCACGTACCGGATATGCTCCAGGAGAATGCGCCGGGGGCCGTCCGCCGTGGCCACCAAAACGGCACGGCTTCTCCGCTGGTTCTGTTTTTCCACCACCTTGTCCAGCACCTGGAACAGTTTCGCCTCTTCCACCGGCTTGAGCAGATAGAAGAAGGCCTGGACATCGTAACTGTCGGCGGCGAAGTCATTGGAACTGGTGAGGTAGACGATGTCACCGCCGTCTCCCAGAGCCCGCAGGCGGCGAGCTGTGTCGATTCCGCTCAGCCCCGGCATGAGGATGTCCAGCACATAGAGGTCAAAGCTCCCCGGGCTCTCCGTCTTTGCCAGCAGGGCGCTGCCGCTCAGGAAGGCATCCACCTGCCCTTTCAGGTTGGGCCGGGACTGGAGGTAGGCATGCAGCAGCAGCGTAATCTGGCTGAGCTGGTTTTCTTCATCGTCGCATACGGCGATTCGCAGCATAGACCTTCTCCCTCCCTCCAAAAGTGCCAATTTTACGCAAACAGCCTCAGATTCGGAACAACTGGATTCTGAAATGAACATAGCATGGAAGGGAAAAGCCGTCAAGAGAGATTACAGGCTGGACGTCTGGAAAACAAAAATGTGAGCAACGTGAGACATTTCTCCCCCCAATCGGGGGAAGAGACGCTGTCCCGGCAGAGCTGCCAGCTTCGGATGACCAGGGAAGCCCCCTCCTCTCTCGCGGCGGGTTTGACGTTGTGTCGTGGTCAGAGTATTCCACCAGGACGGCAAAAAACGAAAGAGGCAGATCTGTCTTTGCCAAGTAGACAGAACTGCCTCTTTTTTAGATGGAATTCCCGCGGAAAATCCTTGCGGCCAGGCCGAATCCCGGAGGAAGAACGGCGGAGGGCGCCACCCGCATGGGAAGATGGTGCCTTAGGGGGATGGGGTTTCCTCTTCCAGGATATGATAGATGATGCAGGGGCGGCCGCCGGTGTTGTAGTCCATGTCGCTGATGGTCATGTTCTGCTCGGTCATGTAATTCATGTACCGGCGCACGGTCACCACGGACAGGCCCACGTGGCTGGCGATGTCGTCGCAGGTATGGCCCTGCTGGGGGGTTTCCCGAAGGTAGCTTTCGATCCGCTGCAAGGTCTGGCTCTGCAGGCCTTTGGGCAGGGTGCCCTGGGTGCCGGCCCGCGTGGTGGAGATGTGGAGAAGGGCGGAGTCCAGCTTGTTCTGGGTAAACTTTCCCTCGCGGATGGCGCTCTGCCGGTCGCAAAAGGTTTTCAGGGCCAACTGAAAGCGCTGATAGCCAAAGGGCTTGATGAGGTAATCCGTCACCCCCAGGCGCATGAACGCTTTGATGGTGGAGGCGTCGGCGGCGGAGGTGACCATGATCACGTCGGCGTCCACCTGTTCTGCCCGCAGGGCTTGCAGCAGTTCCAGGCCATTCATCTGGGGCATGTAGACGTCCAAAATGATCAGATCCACCGGGTTACTGCGCAGCCAGAACAGGGCCGGGTGAGCAGCGGAAAAGGTCCGGACCACACAGAAGCGGCTGTCCATTTCAATGTAGCGGCGGTTGAGCTGGTTGATGACGGGATCGTCTTCGATGATAACGGTGCGGTAGGACATAGTGCTCTCCTGTTTCTCAAGTGTGGTCGTCCAGTGTGATGATGAATGAGGTGCCCACGCCGACCTCCGTCTCCACTCGGATGGTTCCGTTGTAAGCCTGGATGGTGTCGTAGACCAGGGCAAGCCCTGTCCCGCGGCCGTCTCCCTTGGTGGAGAACCCCCGCTGGAAGATGTGGGGCTTGACCTCCTCGGGGATGCCGGGGCCGGTGTCGTCCACGCTCAGGAGCAGTCCGTGGGCGCCCTCTCGGATGCTGACGGTGACCTCACTGGGCAGGTCCGTGGGCATGGCGCGCAAAGCATCGAAGGCGTTTTCGATGAGGTTTCCAAGCACGGTGATCAGCTCCGAGATGGGCAGAAACTGCCCGTTGCTGCTCAGGGTGCTGGCTGGGTCCAGCGTGAAGCGGATGTCCAGCTCGGCGGCCCGGTAGGCTTTGCCGATGAGCAGGGCGGCAATGGAGGGGTCGCGGATGCGGTCGCCAATGTACTCCATGGACTGGGTCCGGCTCTCGGTGATGCGCAGGACATACTCCTCCGCCCGCTGGACGTCTCCCAGCTGCAAAAGCCCCAGGATTACGTGGAGCTTGTTGGTAAACTCGTGGGTATAGGCCCGCAGGGCCTCTACGATGTGGCGCACTCCCGTCAGGTCCTGGGCCAGCTGGGTTACCTCCGTGCGGTTGCGGAAGATGGCTACGGCTCCCTCCACCCTTCCCTCCCGCCAAAGGGGGAGCCGGTCCGAGAGGATGGAGACGTGGGTGATGGACTCCAGGGAGATGTTGTACTCCGGCAGCCCCGTGCGCATGACCCGGGGGATGGTGGAGCGGGGATAGACCGATTTCAGAGGCTGCCCCAGGGCAGCGGACTGGTCGATGCGCAGAACCTCCGAAGCGGCGCGGTTGAGGTAGGTGATACGGCTGTTCTCATCGATGGCCAGCAGCCCTTCCTCCAGGGCGTCGAGAATGTCCATGCGCTGGAGGAAAAGCTTGCGGAAGGCGTCGGGCTCGTAGCCCAGCAGCTCCTGCTTGATGTCCCGGGACAGGCGCAGGCTCAGGAAGCTGCCGGCCAGCATGGCGATTACGCAGGCCAGCAGGTGAAACAGCAGCATCCGCAGAGTCATGGCGCGGATGGAGCGCATATAGATCCCCGCCATGGTGTAGCCCAGCAGGTCTCCTTCTTCGGAGTAGATGGCCGCATAGGCGCAGCGGTCGGCCCCGGAGGGGGCCTCCCCATTGTAGAGCAAGATGTCGTTGCCCTGGGAAAACCAGCCGGTCACATACTCCCCCAGGGGGTCCAGCAGGGCGGGGTCGTCGGCCCCCGAGGCCAGGTCGTAGAAGGCGATGGGGGCGCCGTCCTTATCGTAGATGGCAAACACGTCCACACTGGAGACGTTGCGCACGGTGCGCTGGATGTAGGCGTTGGCGGTGTCGGGGCTGGGTCCCTCTGTCATGCTGGGGCTGTTGGCCACCACCTGGGCGGCGCCGGACAGGGTCTGGTCCCAAGAGCGGGACTCCTGGATCAGATTGAGCAGAAAGCTCACGCCCAAGGAGAGCAGCAGGGCGATGACAATGCCCAGCAGGAGCTTCTTGCGCACCTGAAAGTAGATTTTCGGACTGGCTTTTTTCTCCTCGCGCATGGCGGGCTGCCCCTCTCCCCCGTGAAGTATCTTTGTATTATACCATAGTCGTCAAGGGCCGGCAAACGCCTTTTCGGCGGCAGGCCGCCGGAAAAGGACGGTTTTCGCAGATTATGATTTTTACTTTTTTAAGATTGCCTTTTGCTTTTCAAAGACTAAAATAAGGGCAGCCTGAAAAACGAAAGAGGTGGTAGGATTGGATGAGATCCAGACGGTACTCCAGGAAAAGCTGACGAATCAGACGGCTTTTGAGATCCCCTTGTTTGGCGGAATCCCCGTGCCGGAGTCCGCCGTGGTCAGCTGGGGAATCATCCTGCTGCTGACCCTTCTGGCCATCTGGCTGACCCATGACCTGAAGGTGAAAGCCCCAGGCCGGCGGCAGATGGTGGCCGAGATGTTTGTAGGCCTGATCAACAACTTCTGCCGGGAGATTTTGGGCGAGAAGCACTGGCGCACATTTGCTCCCTATCTGGGCACCGTGGGGCTGTATCTGCTGCTGGCCAACCTGGCCGGCCTGGTGGGCCTGGCCCCGCCCACTAAGGACCTGAACGTCACGGCGGGCCTGGCCATCATGAGCCTGGTGCTCATCTATGGCTCTCAGTTCCGCTACCACGGCCTGTTCCGGGGGCTGAAGAAGTTCACCCAGCCATCGGCCATCATCACGCCTCTGAACGTGATGGAAGTGGGCATTCGCCCTCTGGCGCTGTGCATGCGTCTGTTCGGCAACATCCTGGGCGGCTTCATCATCATGGAGCTGATCAAGGCAGTGGCCCCGGTGGTGGTTCCCATCCCCTTCAGCTTGTACTTCGACATCTTCGACGGCGTGCTGCAAGCGGTGGTGTTCGTGTTCCTGACCACCCTGTTCCTATCGGAATCTCTGGAGCCCTTGGAGTAAGACAAGGGCGAGACCCAACAACCTGTTGATACGGAAAATTTTAAGGAGGACAATGACTATGGATCTGGCAATTCTTGGCGCGGGTATCGCAGTTCTCACCGGCATCGGGGCCGGCATCGGCATCGGCATCGCCACGGGGAAATCCTCTGAGGCCATAGCCCGGCAGCCGGAGCAGGCGGGCAAGATCAGCCGCAACATGCTCCTGGGCTGTGCCATGGCGGAAGGTACCGCCATCTTTGGCCTGCTGGTGAGTATCCTGCTCATCTTCATGGGCTAAAGCGGGGGGCGTGAGCGTTGGTTCTGAATCTGAACTGGGAAATCATCTGGGTGTTTGTGGACCTGCTGATCCTGTTTCTGCTGATGAAGAAGTTTCTGTTTGGCCCGGTGACCAAGCTGTTGGACCAGCGGGCCAAAGGGGTGACGGACACCATTGAGCAGGCCGAAAGCCAGCTGGCCCAGGCCCAGCAGCAGAAGCAGGCGTACACCCAGCAGCTGGCCCAGGCCCGGGGCGAGGCCGCCCACATCCTGGACCAGGCTCGCAAGCAGGCCGAACTGAACTACAATCGGCGCATGGAAGAGGCGGCCCAGGATGTCCGGAGGCTCAACGAGCGGGCCGCCCGCCAGCGGCAGGCGGACCAGGAAGCCATGCTGGCCGAGACCCGCAGACAGGTGGCGGGGCTGGTGCTGCTGACCACCGCTAAGGTATCCCAGCGCACCCTGGACGGAGAGACCGACCAGGCCATGCTGGACGAGCTGCTGGAGGAGGTCGGGAACGAGCCATGAGCACCACTGCCCTGCGCTACGCGGCGGCCTTGCACCAGAGCGGCTGTCCTGCGCAAGCCTTTTATGACTCAGCCGCCTACCTGACCGATACGCCGCCGCTGTGGCAGGCCCTGTGCAGCCCGGCGGTGGAGGCGCGGGAGAAGAAGGCGGTGCTGGAGCGCCTGCCCGGCTTTTCTACCGACCAGCGCCTGCAGCGGTTTTACGCCCTGCTGGCCGAAAAGGGGCGCTTTCCCTGGCTGCCGGAGATGGTGCAGGCATACCGCAGCCTGGAGCGAAAGAAGAACAAGGAGGGCCTGTGCGTGCTGCGGTGCGCCCGGGACCCAGGGGACCAGGCCCTCAGCGCCCTGGCCAAGCGGGTCTGCGCCAAGTACGGCTGGCGGGCCCTGACCTTTGAAATCCAAGTGGACCCCGAGATTCTCGGCGGCTTTGTGCTGGAGATGGACGGGGTGACCTATGACAAAAGTGTCCGCGGGCAGCTGCGCGCCCTGGCACAGCGCCTGCAAGAGGGGGGAGAGCATTGAACCATTCCGAGGAAATCATCTCCATTCTCCGTCAGGAGATCGCCGACTACGACAACCGAACCCGCCGCAGTGAGACAGGTACCATCCTGGAGATCGGCGACGGCATCGCCACGGTCTATGGCCTGGAGCGGGCGGTGTACGGAGAACTGGTGGAGTTTGAGACTGGCGCCCGAGGGATTGTGCTGAACCTGGAGCGGGACAGTGTGGGCGTGGTGCTGCTGGGCAGCGAAGCCGGCTTGCACGAGGGCTCCTGGGTTAAGCGCACCGGCCGGGCGGCCGACGTGGCCGTGGGCGAGGCCCTGCTGGGCCGGACGGTGAACGCCCTGGGCGACCCCATCGACGGCCTGGGGCCCATCGAGACGGTGGAGACCCGGCCCATTGAGCATGAGGCCTCCGGCGTGGTTACCCGGGAACCGGTCACCGAACCCCTTCAGACGGGCATTCTGGCCATCGACGCCATGGTGCCCATCGGCCGGGGCCAGCGGGAGCTGATCATCGGCGACCGGCAGACGGGCAAGACCGCCATCGCTGTGGATACCATCCTCAACCAGAAGGGCCAGGATGTCATCTGCATCTACGTGGCCATTGGCCAAAAGGCCTCCACCGTGGCCAAGCTGCGGGGGACATTGGAGAAGTTCGGGGCCTTGGAGTACAGCATCATCGTCTCGGCTACCGCCTCGGACTCGGCTCCTCAGCAGTACATCGCCCCCTATGTGGGCGCTGCCATCGGGGAGTATTTCATGAGCAAGGGGAAAGACGTGCTCATCGTCTACGACGATCTGTCTAAGCACGCGGTGGCCTATCGGACCCTGTCCCTGCTCCTGCGCCGCTCTCCCGGGCGAGAGGCCTACCCCGGGGATGTGTTTTACCTCCACTCCCGGCTGCTGGAGCGGGCCTGCCGGCTGACCAAGGAATACGGTGGCGGGTCCATGACGGCCCTGCCTATCATCGAGACCCTGGCCGGGGACGTGGCCGCCTACATCCCCACCAACGTCATCTCCATCACCGACGGCCAGATCTATCTGGAAACCGACCTCTTCTTTGCCGGTCAGCGGCCGGCTGTCAACGTGGGCCTGTCGGTCTCTCGGGTGGGGGGCTCAGCCCAGACCAAGGCAGTGAAGAAAACGGCGGGCACCCTGCGCATCGACCTGGCCCGGTTCCGGGAGCTGGAGGTCTTTACCCAGTTCAGCTCCGATCTGGACAAGGAGACCCGCCAGGCCCTGGACCACGGCAAGTGCCTCATGGAGATCCTCAAGCAGCCTCTGTGCGCCCCCATGCCCGTGTGGCGGCAGGCGGTGATCCTGTACGTGGCCACCAGCGGCCTGCTGGATGAGGTGCCCCTGGGGAAGGTCAACGGCTTTGTCCAGGACTTCGCAGACACCCTTCAGGCAGAGCAGGGGGAACTGGTCCAGGAGATTCAGTCCACCGGCACCCTGCCGGGGGCGGCGGCAGAGCAGGTCCGCGCGGCCCTGGAGGACTACAAAAAGCAGGTGAGCGCGTCATGGCAGGGATAAAGGAGATCCGCACCCGCATCGACAGCGTTCAGCAGACCCTGAAGATCACCAACGCCATGTATCTCATCTCCTCCTCCAAGCTGCGCCGGGCCCGGCAGCAGTTTGATGTGGTGCGTCCCTTCTTTGGGAAGGTGACCGAGACCATCTCGGACATCCTGCACCACTCCCCGGAGATGGAGCATGTTTATTTGGACAAACGCGCCGGCGTGCCGGAACACACCACGGGATACATCGTGATCACCGGGGACAAGGGCCTGGCCGGCGCTTACAACCACAACGTCCTGCGCCTGACCGAAGAGCGCCTTGCCAAGGTCGCCCACCCGAAGCTCTTTCTCATCGGGCAGGTGGGACGCAGCTATTTTGCCGAGCGGGGCGTGCCCGTGGACGGGGAGTTCCTGTACACGGCTCAGGACCCCACTTTCTCCCGGGCGGAGGAGATCTGCGAGACCTTGATCGACCATTTCCGCCGGGGGGAGCTGGACGAGATCTACGTGGTCTACACCGACATGGTCACCTCCATGCATCTGGAACCCAAAGTGCAGAAGCTGCTGCCCCTGGACAGAGACACCTTTGCCTGGGCCCCCCGGCCGGGGGAAGAGGCAGCAGCCAAGCAGATGGTTACCTATGTGCCCAATGAGCACCAGGTGCTCAGCCATCTGGTGCCGGGTTACGTCACGGGGGTGCTGTACGGAGCTATGGTGGAATCCTTCTGCTCGGAGCAGAATGCCCGGATGATGGCCATGGATACCTCCAGCACCAACGCCCGGGAGATGCTTAAGGATCTCTCCCTGCGGTACAACCGGGCCCGGCAGGCGGCCATCACCCAGGAGATCACAGAGATTGTCGGTGGCGCCCAGCGGCAGCAGGAGAGCCGTCCGGCCAGCGCCGGCAGGAAAACGGCGCGGACGGTGCGCTTTTTGGCCGACGGCAGCCGGGGCGAACAAGGGAGGAATGGATGATGGAACGGAATGGAACGGTAGCACAGGTGCTCGGGCCTGTGGTGGACGTGGCCTTTGACGGCGGCAGCCTGCCCGAGATCAACGAGGCGCTGACGGTGGAAATCGACGGAAAAGAACAGGTGATGGAGGTGGCCCAGCACGTGGGCGGGGACACCGTCCGCTGCATCATGCTCTCCCCCAGTGAGGGGCTGGGCCGCGGCGCAGCTGTGACCGGCCAGGGCCGCACCATTGAGGCCCCGGTGGGCGAGGGAGTGCTGGGCCGGATGTTCAATGTGCTGGGCCAGCCCATCGACGAAAAGGGCGAGGTGAAGGCCGCGGAGCGGTGGTCCATCCACCGGGACGCCCCCTCCTTTGCCCAGCAGAACCCCACCACGGAGCTGCTGGAGACCGGCATCAAGGTCATCGACCTGCTGGCGCCCTACTCCAAGGGCGGCAAGATCGGCCTGTTTGGCGGCGCCGGCGTGGGCAAGACGGTGCTTATCCAGGAGCTCATCCGTAGCATCGCCACCGAGCACGGCGGCTACTCCATTTTCACCGGGGTAGGGGAGCGGACCAGAGAGGGCAACGACCTGTGGCGGGAGATGAGCGACTCGGGGGTTCTGAGCAAGACCGCCCTGGTCTTCGGCCAGATGAACGAGCCCCCCGGGGCCCGGATGCGGGTGGCCTTGACCGGCCTGACCATGGCAGAGTACTTCCGAGACCGGCAGAAGCAGGACGTGCTGCTGTTCATCGACAACATTTTCCGCTACGTCCAGGCCGGCTCCGAGGTTTCCGCCCTCATGGGCCGCATGCCCTCCGCCGTGGGCTATCAGCCCACCTTGGCCCAGGAGATGGGCGCTCTGCAGGAGCGTATCACCTCCACCCAGAACGGCTCGATCACCTCGGTTCAGGCGGTCTACGTCCCCGCCGACGACCTGACCGACCCGGCCCCCGCCACCACCTTTGCCCACTTGGACGCCACCACGGTGCTGTCCCGGAAAATCGTGGAGCAGGGCATCTATCCCGCAGTGGACCCCCTGGAGTCCACCTCCCGCATTCTGGAGCCCGACATCGTGGGCCAGCGGCACTATGCCGTGGCCCGGGGCGCGCAGGAACTGCTGCAGCGCTACCGGGAGCTCCAGGACATCATTGCCATCCTGGGCATGGAGGAGCTGAGCGCCGAGGACCGCAAGACCGTGGACCGGGCCCGCCGGATGCAGCAGTATTTCTCCCAGCCCATGTTTGTGGCCGAGACCTTCACCGGCCTGGAAGGGCGCTACGTCCCCCTGGAAGAGACCATCAAGGGCTTCGAGGCCCTGCTGGGCGGCGACCTGGACCGCTATCCCGAGGCCGCCTTCGCCATGGTGGGCACGGTGGACGAAGTCCGGGAGAAGGCCCGTTCGATGGGAGTGGTATGATGGCAAAGAACTTTCAGCTGGAGATCATCACGCCGGAAAAACTCTTTTTCAAAGGAGAGACCGACAGCCTCATCATGCCCGCCTTGGACGGCGAGTACGGGGTCCAGGCAGGCCATGAGCCCATCGTCACTGCCCTGGAGCCCGGCACGGTGCGCTATCACACGGAGGGGCAGTGGCACCAGGTCATTGTCAGCCAAGGGTTTGCGGAAGTGATGCCGGACTATGCCATCCTGGTGGCCTCCACCGCCGAGCGGCCGGAGGAGATCGACAAGGCCCGCGCCCAGCGGGCCAAGGAGCGGGCCGAGGAACAGCTGCGCCAGAAGCAGAGCGTACAGGAGTACCACCACTCCAAGGCCGCCCTGGCCCGGGCCATGGCCCGCCTGAAAGCCACGGCCAAGTGAACCGAAAACACAGCCTTGCAACAGACCACGACAAAGCGCCTTGGGGAACTCCCCAAGGCGCTTGCGGTTTTCTTTGGGATTCAGTGGTTTTCGACTTCCCAGCTGCGGATGGCGCCGCTGTAGCCGTCGATGCTGAACTCGTACTTTGTGCCGTTGTAGTAGATGGTGCCCTCATACTCCAAACGGCCGTCGTCCTGGTCCACTTCGAACTCGTAGATGTCGCTGGCCGCGGCACCGGGCACCTCCGCCAGGGCAATCTCTTTGGCCCGCTCTGCGGTGATGGACTGGGTGCCAGAGGAAGTGGAGGGGGTGTAGCCTTCGGCGTCATAGTCGTAGGAGAGAATCTCTCCGGTGGTGGCGTCGATCTCGTAGTCATACTCCGTGTAGTCGGCGGCGTAGAACTCCACGTCGTAGACCTGGCGGCCGTCATCCCGGTCCAGCTTGCACTGGAGGAAGGTGACCTGGTCCTGGCTCAGCCCGGCGTGCTCCAGGGCGATCTCCTTGGCCTTGGCCTCGTCCACGGCGGTGGTGCCGGCGGCGCCGGAGGTCTGGTGGTCGTTGGTGTTCTGGCCAGTGGCGATGACCGTGCCGGTGACGGCGTCGATGTCG
Organism: Clostridiales bacterium; assembly: GCA_004554585.1. Taxonomy (GTDB): domain Bacteria; phylum Bacillota; class Clostridia; order Oscillospirales; family Oscillospiraceae; genus Evtepia. The sequence continues at coordinate 31,279 of SFLH01000002.1, forward strand.
TATTCATAGCTCTGGCCGTCGGCGGTGAAGTCCAGGTCGTAATAAGCGGTGCCGTTGCGGTCATCCAGCTCGGCGTCGGTGAAGGTGGCTGCGCTCTCGGCGATGCCGGCGTCGTCCAGGGCGATGGCCTTGGCCGCGTCCATGCCGATGTAGCTGGCTTGGGCGTTCTGCTGTCCACAGCCTGTCAGGGCCAGGGTCAGGGCCGCGGCGGCGCAGCAGGTGAAAATCACGTTGCGATGCAGTTTCATAGAAAAGCCTCCTTTTTTGTTCTGGCGCTATCTTACCAGGGAAACATGAAACAAACATGAAATAAAACAGCGAATGGGAAAATTTTTTATGGCGTCGGCGGGTGGGCCGGCAGGTGCAGGGTGAAGGAACTACCCCGGCCGGGGGTGCTCTCCAGGACCATGAATCCGCCGTGGACCTGGGCGATCTTCTGGACCATGGCCAGCCCCAGGCCGGCACCGGAATGCTCTCCCCGGGCGGGATCGGCCTGGTAGAACCGCTGCCAGACCTTCTCCTGCTGGTCCGGGGGAATGCCAATGCCGTCGTCGGCCACGGTGAGGAGAACTTCCTCCCCCTCCTGGCCCAGGGTGATCCAGACCTTCCCCTGGGGCCTGCCGTACTTGAAGCCGTTGTCGATGAGGTTTTGCAGCAGCCGGGTCATGAGAGTGCGGTCCACCCAGGCGGCCAGTGGCTGCAGGTCATTCCGCACCAGCCGGTCTGCCGGCCAGGGACCCTCGTCACAGACCTGCCGGACCAGCTCGGCCAGGTCGGTCTCCTCCCGGCGGGCAGCTTCAGTGCCCTGGTCCAGCCGGGTGATGCGCAGCAGCTGGTCAATGAGCTGGGACATCTTGTCTGCCTGGCGGTGGATCATGGCCAGGGTCTCCCGCTGTTCCTCCGGGGTCTCACCGTACGTCTCGGCGTATTCGCAGGCGCTCTTGATGACGGCCACTGGGGTGCGCAGCTCGTGGGAGGCGTCGGCAGTGAACTGGGTCTCGGCCTCAAAGGACCGCTCCAGCCGGGCAAACATCTGGTTGAAGGTGGCGGCTAGCCGAGCAAACTCATTGCTGCCCGAGGGGACCTCCACCCGGGCGGATAGATCCGAGGCCTGGCTGATGGCGTCGGCGGTGGCGGTGATGTGGTCCAGGGGGCGGAAGGCCCGACGGGCGATCCAGTATCCCCCCACAGCGGCCAGCAGCAGGAAGAGGGGCAGGGAGAGGGCGGCTGCCCACAGCAGCCCCGAGCTGCCTTGGGCGCCCTCCGGCGCTTCCAGCAGGCCCCGGACCCACAGACCCCCATCCCAGCCGGAGGGCACCCAGAAGTCTAGCACGTAGTACTGGCTGCCCCCAGACTCCACCAGGCGGGTCAGACCATTCTGAAAGGGCTCCTGGGCGGTAAAGGCCACGGGAACCTGGCCGGCCAATAGCGCTTCGTTTTGGCTGTAAACCAGGGTATATACGCCATTCTGATAAAACTGAAATTCCTCGGCCAAGGTCAGGGAACCGTCGGTCAGGCTGACCTGGGTCAGGTTGCTTCGCAGGGTTTGGTCCAGCTGGCTCATGGCATTCTGCTGGTAGACCGAGCCGCTGATGAGCAGCAGAAAGGCCAACATCAGCCCAGCCATGAGCCCCATGAGCAGCAGATACCAGATGGTGATTTTGACCTTTGCGCTGAGCTTTTTCACGGGCGGCCTCCTTGGTCGGGGTCAGGCTCTCGGATGACCCAGCCGATCCCCCGGATGGTATGGATGAGCTTATCCTGACCGTCGCCGTCGATCTTCTTCCGCAGGCGGCTGAGGTAGCCGTCCACGTTGTTGGAACTGCCGGCGTAATCGTAGTTCCAGATCTGGTCCTCGATCTGCTCCCGGGAGAGGACCTTCTCCTTGTTACGCACCAGGTACTCCAGAATGGAGAACTCTTTGGGCAGCAGGGGGATCTCCCGCCCCCCTCGGGTGACCTGCCGCCGTTCGGTGTCCAGCACCAGGTCGCCCACGGAAAACCGGTTGGTGCGCTGGCCCACCCGCTTGCGGGTCATGGCTCGGACCCGGGCCAGCAGTTCCTCAAAGGCAAAGGGCTTGACCAGGTAGTCGTCGCCTCCCAAGTCCAGTCCCGTCACCCGGTCGGCCACGCTGTCCCGGGCGGTCAGGAAGAGGACCGGCGTGTCGTTCCCCTGGGCCCGCAGCTCCTGCAGCAGGGTGTAGCCGTCCTTTTTGGGCAGCATCACATCCAGCAGGATGCCGTCATAGGCCGCGCCCAGCAGATGGGCCTGGGCTTCCTCCCCGTCAAAACAGCCGTCCACCGTGTAGCCGGCCTTGGTGAGCACCTTTCGCAGCAGCAGGTTCAGGTCCCTCTCATCTTCCACCACTAAGATCCGCATGGTGTGCTCGCTCCTTCTTTATATGACAATATAAAGTATTATAGCATGGTTTTCCCAATCCCGCCAGGGGTGGGGAGGAGAAAGAACATGCAAAGGCCAGGGAAACTTCTATGGGCTTTTTGGGCCGTTTCAGCGCGGGAATTTGCAGAGTGGAAAGCATAGCGGGAGACAGACAACGGCATGCAGGAGTAAATAAAAGGCAGGAACATCTGTAACGATGCTCCTGCCTTTCCTAAATGCCGAAAAGCTGAGGAGTATTATTCCTTGTCAGAACCATGCTTTTTGATATCCTCTTTGAGTGATTCAATTGCATTCAAAACCACAACCGTACATCCGACTATAAGACCTGCCAATAGGATAATACCTCCATAAATAGGATACAGGTATGTTTCAGATACTCCTCCACCGATCAAATGTGAAAGGACCGCCCAAAGACTAACGCCAGGGAATATAACGAGCAGGAACATTACAGCCATTGCGATAAGTACTTTTCTCAATTTGCTTACCTCCTTCGACCAGATGAATGCGCTCTCTTCACTTAAAACATAAACTTCAGATTTGTTTTGTAAATATGATACCAGTACAGAGAATAAAAAACAAGGGCAGGAATTTTATCCCTGTCCTTGTCTATTAAAATGCATATCCAATAGAATAGAAATGATAAATCCGAACTACATTACCCGCTTAGATGATATAGTTCGGACTATCGTTGTTTGGTCGGAGTGTTGAGATTCTAACTCAAGGCCTCTTGAAACTCATTCATGGGAAAGCACTTGATACACAAGGGGAAAAGAGCCAAAAGTGTGCAATAGCGCCTGTGTCAAATAGCATCCGTGATGCGGCGCAGATCGTCAAAATTGACGTCCTGATAATGCCGGAGCATCTCGGTGGAAGTGTGCCCTATGAGGGCTAGCTTGTCCTTGTCCACACCTGGGGCCCACTTCATGAGGGTGGCGAGGGTGTGGCAGCAAGAGTGCCGCGTGTACTTACGGCGGCCGCCCTCTACGGGGTTATCCACCCCGCACCGCTCGAGGACATTGTAGAGCATGGCACGGTATGCCTTTATCGTCATGGGCCCGCCGTCGGGGGCGCAGAACACGGGCCCCCGATCTTGTCGGTGGTGAGCCGGTCCACAATGGGCTGCATCTTTGGGGAGACCGTGACGACCCGGTTCCTGCCGGCGTCCGTCTTAGCCCCACCCACGAAGGCTCGCGCGGCCCTGTTGTATAGGGCCACGTCCAGGGCTAGGAACTCGCTGGGGCGGAAGCCGAGATAACACTGGCATAGGACATAGTCCGCGCCCTCCACGTCGCCCACGTGGGCCTCTATGGCGGCCAAGACGCCCAGGGGCAGGCCCTCTCTTGCGGCGGTGCCCTCCGCATTGACTTTCAGGCACTGGCCCATATTGAGGCTGGCCAACTGCCGGGGGATTGCATACTTGTACAGGAGACCGGCCAGGGCCTTCATGTTCTCCCGTGTGCGCTTGCCCTTTGGACAGTCGTCCATACACTCCTGCAGGTTGTCAACCGTGATGTCCGCGAGCGGCTGGCCCCACACGGGGCGGAAGTATGCCATGGCGGCCTGGTAGCACCCCAGTGTGGAGGCACTGGCCCTGGTGCTTGGGTTGCACAGATCATAGACCTGCTGGAAGGTCCGGGGGTGCCGCTTCGCCGGTGCCTTGGACAGGGTGGGGAGGTACTCGAGGGCCTCTCGTTTCGTTTTGAAGCCCATCTTCCGGCGGACGGGCCGGCGGAGCTTGCCATCCTCATCGGTATAATAGCCGGTTGTGACAGCAGCTAGCCACGTCTTGCCTCTCTTGTAGACGCTGCCCGTGCCATTGCCCCGGCCCTTGGAGGCCTGCTCCACGTGTAGCTGCGCGCTGCAGCGGGGACAAAACTTGAAATCGTCTGGTACCTCTGCCCGGCATTTTCTGCACTTCATCTTGTAATTTCTCCTATGCAAAATAAGAGGGCAGTAAACCCGTCAAAGAATACTGCCCTCGCGTCGTCCTGCCGTGTTCCCGCACGGTGGGGCGGCTATTTTTTATGTGGTTAGGTCAAAGCGGTGGGGTCAAAGGTCTTTTCCGCCAGTTTTTCATTGCTAATCGACATGTAGTTGACAACGGCGATTTCCACCGGCGCATTTTCATCCGTCATGGAGTAGGCCACCCAGAACGAATTAGAGCACCCGGGCTGAACCTCGAGGGAGGACCCGAGAAGGTCATAGCCGTCGTTGGAGATAAAGGCCTCCTGGATTTGCACCCCGTTTTGATAGGCGTTGAACCCGAGCTCGGAAGAGGGCGCTTTTGTCTCATCGCTGGTATTTGTAAAGGTAAACTGCACGGCAAGCGCCTTCTCCCCAGTATAATCGTCAGTGATAATGGCCGCGGTATCGATGGTCACCCCGAGCGGCTCTTCTACGTCAGTCGCCACAGGCGCATCCCCCGTCCTCTCAAGCCGGACGGTTGTGGTAGTCCCAAAGGCGGAAACTTCATAGCTGATTTTGCCGTCTTCGTAGGTGAAGTCCTTAGTTTCGTCGGTTGACGCGAGCAGCGCAAAAGCGGTCTGGTCTACGTCATTTTCGGAAGTCCAGGTGTAGGGCTCGTCTGCGGAGGTAGGCGCGGCGAACGTTCCCGCCCAGTACAGGGAGGAGCTGTCGGGGGTCACCCAATTCACAGTGATGGTGTCCCCGGAAATGATGGCCTGCTGATAGGACTCCTCGGAGGCGTCGATCTCCGTCCAGACACCGGTGAGATCCGGCGGGGTGTTGGTCTCCTGCTGTGCCGTGTCGCCTGTGCTGGCCTCTCCGCCGCAGCCAGCGAGGGCGAAGGCAAGAAGGGCCGTGAGGGTCAGGAAAAGTACTCTCTTTTTCATTTTTTGTGGTTCTCCTTTCTTTACTTGATCTGCCAAAAACTGACAGAATCCATTTTAAACCTTCGAAATATTGTCTTTGACAAAAAATATATTGCGCAAAATAAAAGCGGCGCACAATTACCGTATTAAATGAAGGGAGGCGCTGCGATGCAGAAAGAATATATATTGAAAAATATTTATAGCATACTCACCAGGCTAAAGCTCAGGATCGCATACCAGTTCATAGCTCACCTTGCTCGGGGAGCCCCCGAGCAGGGACGGCAGTTATTGGCCGTCCCCGTCTTTTTTCATTTCAGAGGTCAGGGACTCCGCTATCTTCTCCAGCAGGGCCCACTCGTCTTCGCTCAGACGCGCCAGGACGGACAGCAGCCGCTGCTTAAAGTCCGGCTCGCCAGCGAGAAGGTCTCCGAAAAAGGCAACAAGCTCTTCGTCCCGCGAGAGCTGGATAAACATCTCACCCTCTCCGGTTCGGAGCCATTCCTCGTTTACGTCAAAGGCCCTGCACATCAGGGTGATAACCATGTCGGTAGGGGGATTTCTGCCTATTTCATACTGGGCAATAGTATTCCTCTTTATCCCTAACTTTTCAGCCATTTCCTGTTGCGTGAGGCCTAACGCCTTGCGCAATTTTTTTATGCGCTCATTCAAGCGATGCACTTCCTTTATGAGCCAATCATACCAAAATGACACTTGGCCATCAAGTAAAAAATATCACAGAAACAACAAAATAGCACTTGATTTCGGCGCTTTTATCACACTAATGGTCGTGGAAACAACAGAGGAGGTGAAACGCAATGGCCCAGAAAAAGAAAAACGGCGATAAAGACAAAACCTTGCAAGCCATCGTCTTTATCACCGCGGTCCTGAACTTGGCCAAGGCTCTGATCGGAAAGCTGACCGAGTAGAGGTAGGGGGCTACGGCCCCTTACCAGTAGGATACCGTTTTTCTGGACTGTTGTCAACAGTATGGACATCTTTTTAAATGTTGTGGAGATCTCGTTCTACGCGGTGGTCATCGTGTGGCTGATACGCCACTGGAGAGATTGAGGGGAGAGGGTGACAACATGAGCGAAAGAGAGAAGCAGATCGCGGAGAACCTTGTCGACGCGTTCGCCAAGCTGCCCGACAGCAAGAAGGAATTTCTGCTGGACAATGCCTCTATGGAGACCTGCGGGGCCATCTTTGCCGACCCGGCCCGGAAGGTCAGCAGCAACTACGGCATAGGCAGCGATAGGCGGATCGCCCTGTACGTGGACGAGGCCAACCGCAGCTGGTGTACATCCAACGCTGCCAACGACCACCGGGCCATCACTATCGAGGTGACCAACAACGGCGGCGCCTGGGATTGGCCCGTGTCGGACAAGGCATATGCTGCCCTGCTGGACCTGCTGACCGACATCTGCCGGCGCAACCCCGGCATTGGCCGGCTGCGCTGGAAGGGGGGCAAAGGCCTCATCGGCCAGGTCCAACAGCAGAACATGACCGAGCACCGGTGGTTCGCCGCCAAGGCATGCCCCGGTAACTACCTGTATTACTTACACAGTCAGATCGCGGCGGAGGTAAACAGCCGCCTGGAAGGAGAAGGAGACATGGTTGATATTGACAAGCTGATCGACGAGATGACCAACGAGCAGGCATACCGCATTGTGGCCAAGTCCGAGCTGCATTGCCGCACCATCCCCGAGCCCGAGTGGAGCAAGGAAGAGGGCCACTGGGCCAAGGCTACCGCCAACGGTACCGTGGACGGCACCTCCCCCGAGTGCTACATGAAGCGCGACTAGGTGATCGCCGTCCTGGGACGGAAGGGACTTCTGTGATGGACTGCATCGTCCATAAAGTAGGGGATGTCCCGGACAGCATAGTCCAGGCGGCCATCGACATGATGGAGCGGGAAGAAGGCTGCCGGGTGGTAGAGATCACCATCCGCTGGACGGACAACCCCGATGAATACGGTATAACCCTCGTGTTTGAGACCGTTCTCTTCCAGCGTATCCGCCAGATCACCGGATATCTGGTAGGCGACCTGAACCGATTCAATAACGCCAAAGCCCAGGAGGCCCGGGACCGGGTAAAGCATACGACATAAGCGAAGCGGCGCCCCGTGTGTGGTGAACGCCGATAAGGAAGTATTAAAAACATACTAAAACATACTAACTTAACGGCTGACAAACAGGGTTGCTAAATGAACCGGCGTGTTATTTCGTAAGGAAATGGCACGCCGGTTTTCTACGCATTTCAAACCGCATTTTCAAGGGTAAGAATGGCAAGATACCTCCGGCTATCCAATCACGCCAGAAAGCCCCGGTAACATCGGGCTTTTCTGCCCTCTAAATGCGTAGGCACAAACACCATAATCACAGCGGGCGCAAGCGGATTTCTGCTTGCGCCCGCTTGGTTACCACACAGCAAAGACGGAGGAAGCCGTCAAGGGCGCGAAGCGTTCATCTCGACCCTTGGCGGCTTCCTTTGGCTTTGCTATTTCCTGACTACGATGGCTTCCACCAATTTTGCCTGTAAGCGGTGCTTCATGTACTCGTCCACGTCTATGTACGGCAAACCGTTTTTATCATAGAGTGTTCGTGTGCAAAGCTTGTTGATGTAGCCCTCATAGTACCGCAAGACGCGCTCCACGGCCAGAGGATCACCAGCACGGGCCGCTTCGATTACGTCCATTGGCAAAAGCACTCTGCTGTTAAAAGTTGGCTGCTTCATATCAATTTTTCACTCCTTTGAATTGTAAGTCTTTTCGCGATTCGTTCAGGGCCTTGGTGCGGTGCCGTTGGACGGCGCTGCGGGACATTCCCACAAGGCTGCCGATCTCACCGTCTGCCAGCTCCAACACACAATGCAGGATCAAAATGGCTTGCTCCTGTTCCGGCAGGCTGGCAAAGGCGTGGGCCACCAGCTCGTCCCGGATATTTAAGGTATAGCCATAGGCCGTGAATAGGATGCTATCGCTTGGGTATTCGTCCACCGTGCAGAGTTTGTCCATTTCATGCTGCGGCAAGGCGCTGAACTCGGTTTCCCGGTTCCGCTGGCGGGCCAAATCCCGCAGGTGGGTTCTGGCCTCGTTGCGGAGAACGGTTTTGCAGAAAGCGTCAAACCGGCAGCGTTCTCCATAACCATCAGGGGGTGTACTTCATCTTCTCACCCCCGATCTGCGGGAGAGTGAGAAGCCGGGGCCGGTTGCGCCGCCCCCTGTGTCCATGTTGCTGCGGCAGCTCCGGCCCGCACCGAAAGACCGCAGGAACCGACAAAATTCGCCCGGCAGGTCGTAGACCCACCGGGCGGAAACGAAAGATATATGAAGTCGTCTTATATGGTATAGTTCATACTCGTGGCCGGAGCTACCCCCTGTTGGGTATAGGCTTTTTTTAAGAAGTTATGCTTTTGAAAAACAGGATATATCAGCATGGCGGCTCCCTCCGTGGGCCGCCGATCCTGCGCCGGGCAAAGAGAAGCGGCGGCCTTGATTTCTCAAAGCCGCCGCATATTCAATCAGGCATGGGAAATGGGCTGCTGTACGACGGCTTTTTTTCTTTGCCGTCGTCCGGCAGGTAGAAGATATTCAGTATTCAATCATCAATGTTTCTTGTCGGCCATCCGGGAATGTATAGATAAACTTTGCGCTTGTATCTTTGCAGGCCCAAAAGAACAGATCGTTGCACTCCATGTCCAGCTCCACATTACCCCGGAAAGTGTCGGTCAGGTGTATGGTTTGAAAACAAGGAAATCGTTCCGTATTGGTGCGGGAAAGCTGCTGCCGTAAAATCTCATACAGCCCTTTCTTTGTAACAGGATTTTCTAAAATGTAGCGATAGCGGAACCGTTCATTGCTAAAGCGGTTGCTATTGATTACCCGAAGCAGATAGTCGGTAAACTTTGGTGGCATGATGCTCTCAATACCCACCACAACTTTTCGCTCCGGGCTGTTATGGATTTGAGTAATCAGGGAAGAAAGTACCTGAGGAGCTATAATGATAAAGTCCATTTTCCCCTTGATGATTAGCGTGTACTCTTTCATTTTCAGGCTCCTTTTTCATACGGTCAGCGTAACCGACACTGGCCGTATGTCAGAACACATCAATCAGTTGCCCGCAGCCTTTCCACAATACTTTGCTTCTCCAAATTCTTAAAGCAGATATAGGGAATCACGATTGCAAACACAATCAAGATCGGCGTGCAGATTACCAGCGGCAACAGCGTAAAATGGAATGTTGCCGTCCAGTCACCGGCCACCATCATACGAACACCAACGGCTACTGCCAAAGTGCCTAATATATAAGCTGCCAACAAAGTGCTTCCTGCGTAATACAAGCCCTCGTCGATCAGCATACGCCGAAGCTGTCGTTTTGTCATGCCGATGCTCTGGATCATGGCAAATTCTTTCTGGCGGGAAACAATCGCTGTCACCATCGAATTGACGAAATTCAGAATACCCACAAAAGCAATGATAAGGCTGATTGCAAAGCCCATCACAGTGTTCGCCCGTGTCTGTTCCTGATAATGTTCAATCAATGTTGATTTCGCAGTATAATTCAGGCTCTTGTCCACGTCATGCTGATATTGGATCAGCATTTCTTCCGCCTGTGGCTGGTATTCCTCGGCTACATCAAAGAACAGTTTCCGCAGAGTGTTATCCGGGTACATGGCCCGAAATGTATCGGCAGGAAGATAGAAAGAAAGGAAGTCTTGTGTGCTGCTGTTTACGCCCTCGGTAATGGTGGGAATATCCGCCACAATCGCCATAACCTCGTATTGCTGGCCGTTCAGCTCTACCGTATCACCAACAGAATAAGTCGGCTGTGTTTCTTTCTCACTGTCCTCTGCGCCGGTGGCCGCTTCCATCACTACATAGCCCCCGGACAAGAATTTCTCTTTGTCAAAGGTGCCGTCCAATATCCTACCGTCCTGTGCAAAGGTGTCCAGAATCAGGCCGTCAATGCCGTACAGAATGGAAGTACATTCGCCGCTGTCGATCATGTCGTGATAGGCTTCTGTCAGCCCTGCATCCGTTGCTTCAATATAGGTCAGCCGGTCATCAGCGTTATAGTAGGTCTGGATATTTTCAAGAGCAGACGCCCCGATCTTATGCGTAAATACCTGCGAATACAAATGCCCTGTTGCTTCCAGCCCGGAAAGTCCCTCAATGTTCTGTACCAGCTCCGGGGAAATGGTGGTGCCGTAGGGATTATAGGTGCCAAAGGTGGAAGAAATCGAGCTGTCCTCTACCTCAAAATCACTGATAACTGTCTGGCTCATGTACTTATCAATATCGAAGCTGGCATTTTTTGCATAGACACAGGAAAGCAGCACAAGCCCCAGCGTCAGGGAGCAGATGACCGTAATGGTACGCTTTTTGTTCCGGCCCAAGTTAGCCAGAGCCATCTTCGGGATGCTGGCCCCGCCGGTGCTTTTCTTTGTTTCCCGTTTGCTGTTCGTTCCGGCGTCAGTGTAGCGCAGAGCTTCCATTGGGGAAACCTTACCGGCGATTTTAGCAGGCTTCATGCAGGAAATCAGAACCGTCAAATAGGCAAACAGCGCAGAGCCGATGAAGATATAGGGATTGACCGCTGTTTTGGCTTCTCCCGTTGTCCCGGTTATCATGACCGGCACCAGCACGGCCCCCAGCAGATACCCGATCACAAGCCCGATAGGAATACCAATCAGCGACAGGCGGTTGGCCTGCCCGTAAATCATCTTCTTTAACTGTCTTTTGGTTGTCCCCAAAGTTTTCAGTCGACCATAAAAGCGGATGTCACTGGCAACGGAGATCTGAAAGATGTTATAGATAATCAGATAACCGCTTGCAAATACCAGAACCATGCAAATTGCCATCGGCAGAACTTCACGGATGATATTCTGATTCATTGTGGAATCATAAGCGGCATTGGGAGAAAGGGACACATTGGACAGGCCAGTGTCGGCTAAAATCTGTTCCGCCGCACCTTCCAAATTGCTGTCGCTGTATAAGTCGATATGGAGCATCACCGTTCCTAATACCTGCCCGTTTGCCAACTGTTCCACTTGGTCGATACCTGCACACTGGCTTTGAACAAAGGCTTCGGAAACCCATGCCATACTTGCCATAGCAGCAGAATTTCCATTCCAATAGCCGGAGAGGGTGAATGTGCTGGTGGTGATTTCTTCACCGTTTAAGTCCTTACGCCATTGCAAGGTGATTTCCTGCCCCAATTCATAAGGCAGTCCCATTTTATCAAGGGTAATGGTGTCCAAAGCAATCTCGTTTTCCTGCACCGGCATGGTTCCCTCGGTGGGATAAGAAAAGCTGGAATGGGCATAGTTTTCATCCGCATAGCGGATTTCCACCTGCCGCCCGGTCAACTCCTTGTTTTCAGCAATTCCAACCACAATGCTTTTTCCAAAGTCCCGGACAGCTTCATGGGCGGTAATCTTCTCCACATCCGCGTCCGTCATGATGCCGGAACTCAAATGGCTGTTATATCCGGCTTGCTGAAAATTCATGTTCCGCAGGTTTTCAACCATGCTCTGCGACAGGACAAACAGGGATGTAAACATTACCGTTGTCAGAACAATGGCAAAGATGGCAACCAGATTGCGCGTTTTGTTCGCCTTGAAGCTGCTGTTTGTCAATGTGCGTATCATTGATTTTTGTCTTTTCATAGTATCACCGCCTTACTCTGCAATCCGGCCATCTTCGATATGAATGGTACGATCTGCCTGCGCCGCAATCTCCGGGTTATGGGTAATCATTACAATGGTCTGATGAAATTTCTGGCTGGTGGCTTTCAAAAGCTCGATCACTTCATCACTGGTCTTGCTGTCCAGATTGCCGGTTGGCTCGTCGGCAAGGATGATCGCCGGTTTGCTGGCTAAAGCTCTGGCAATGGCGACGCGCTGCTGCTGGCCGCCGGACAGTGTGTTGGGCATATTGTAGAGCTTCTTTTCCAGCCCCAGCAAAGACACGATCTCTTTGATAAATTTCTGATCCGGCTTTTTCCCGTCGAGCTGGATGGGCATAACGATATTTTCATACACATTCAAGACGGGAACCAGATTGTAGTTCTGAAAGATAAAACCGATCCGCTGGCGGCGGAACACAGTCAAGTCCTCGTCTTTCAGCTTGCCAAGCTCGTAATTATCTACCCTGACAGAGCCGGAAGTGGGGCGGTCTAATCCCCCCAGCATATTCAGCAGGGTTGACTTGCCGCTGCCGGATGTGCCGATGATGGCAACAAACTCGCCCGGTTCAATCGAAATGCTCACGCCGTCCAGCGCCTTAACAATATTCGGCTCGGTGCCGTATTGCTTTGTCAGTTGTTTGGTGCTTAAAATACTCATGTTCTATAACCTCTCTTTGCTTTTTTGTGTTTTTTCTTCATTATATCCGGGCAAAAGAAAGGCACAATGGAAAATGCGTAAACTAACATCTACAATGAAAAAACTAAGTCTGCACAAAAAGAAACGCCGCTTCGTGAAGAAGCGGCGTCGATCCGTTAAGGAATCGGGATCAGGATTTTCAAAAGGTAAGTTCCATCCTCCTGACGGAAGCTGCACTGTCCGTCATATTTTTCAACGGCTTTTTTGATATTGGGAATACCAAAGCCATGTACGAAACGATCTTTCTTTGTGGTTCCCTCGGCTGGCTGTATTCCCGGTAAGGTGTTGTTTTCCACCGTGATAATCAGCATATCCCGAACACGCTCGGCCTTGACAGTAATCAATCGTTGATCTTCCGGCAACCGTTCGCTGGCCTCCATAGCGTTGTCAATGGCATTGCCAAATATGGTGCTGATGTCCAACGGTTCTATGAAGTCCATACCCTTGAAATCAACCAAAGCCGAGAAATCAATCTGCTTTTCGCGGGCTTTTGCTGCCTTATCCTTTAGAATGATGTCAAGGAACTCGTTTCCTGTATGCACATAGTCCTCATAGTCTGCAATTTGAGAGCGGAGCGTTTCGGCCATCTGCCGGGTTTCTGCTGTATTCTGCCTGCTTTCCATGACAAGCAGGTGGTTTTTCAGGTCGTGGTAGATGGAGCGGACACGTTCTTCTTCGGCAATGCGCTCCTTGTAATAATCCCGCTGTGTTTCCATCTGCTGTACTCGGTATGCTGTCTGCATGGAATCATAGATATAGGCCGCCAGATACATACACCCGAAACTGGAAAAAATAGAAGCCCCACAGATGGGATAAACAATCGCAGTATTTTCCGGCATAAAGTAGATAATGGTGAAGATTGCTACAAATGAGGCAAGAATCAGCATATCAATAATCAACCATGTCTTTATGTTCAGATGGGACGGAATTTTTTCCAAAAACCTCCGCAAAACCAACCATGCACCGATCCAGAACAGTAACCGCAGCAAAAGGGACACCGTATGAATGGCTGTACTGGTGAGCATGAGGGTTGGGGACTGCAAAGCCTCCTCATAACTTGCTTGGGTTATGAGTTTGAATAATCGGCCCCCGGTGTCAAGCATTAAGTAGTTAATGGCAATGAGTGCAGGATAAAAAACAAGCATGACCGATAATTTCTCCATGAATGTCCCACGATAAAACAGTAGAACATAGAGAAAAAATAAAAACATTGTACCAAACAGACTTCCGGCATCATTGGAATAGATAATGGAATCAGCTAAATAGCCACAAATCAGAAACGCAATCACTTTCAGCACCACATTTTTGCGGAGAGGCAGAAAGGATTTCAGAATCAGAAAGAAAACCGCTGTATATCCCCATGCCAATAAAAAAGAGAGAATTTCAAAAAAGCGGATCATAAGAAATCCCCCCAATAGTCCGTCAGCCGTTCCATAAATTCTTTCCGTTTCGGCTGGCTGATGGGAATAATCTCGCCTGTAATCAATTCAATGTCCAGCTTCTTGATGCCTTTCACATAGAACAGGTTGACAATGTAGCTGGTATGGCAGCGCACAAAGTCTTTGTCGCAAAGCTCTCGTTCCACTTCTTTCATGCTCTTATAGCAGAGAATATTTTCCTGCTCGGTATGGAACATCAGATTGCGGTTATAGGTTTCAACGTATCGAATGGATTTTAGCGGCACCTTATATTTGCCGGTATCGTTGGTAATCACCAGACAGGGGGTATCTTCTTTCTGGCTGCGCTCTACGAATTTGTCCATTTCTGATTTGAGCCGGGCATATTTCATGGGCTTAATGATATAGTTCGTCGCATGATATTTATATCCCTCAAGCCCATACTGTGTAAGAGTAGTGAGAAAAATAATACCCACGGTTTCGTCCATTTGCCGGATGCGCTCGGCAGCATGAAGCCCGTCCACCATCTTCATTTGAATATCAAGGAAAATCAGGTCTATGGTTGGATCGTATTTCTCGATCAGCTCCATACCGTCATAGTACGGGGTAATTTTTATGTCCCGTCCTGTTTCCTTGCTGTATTGGTTCAGTAAGGTGGTCAAATACTGAACAAAGTCTTTTTCATCATCACAAATTGCTATATGCAGCACTATTTCACCTGCTTTCGTTATACCGTCTGTCCTTTGGCTTCTCTGCCTCCTTGGGAATCAGCCAGACACCGACCATTTTGACAGCACCGGGGATGCGCCCATCGGTGCAGTAATAATTTATCTGACGGGACGAAACGCCCCATGGTTCGTTTGTCTCTTTGACGATGATAGCATCCATGCTCGTATGCCCAATGATGCCATTATAATTCTTATAAGAGAAAAGCACAAGAAACGGATATAAAATCAGCGGGTAGTTTCCGTCCTTTCCAGCGTATTATTGGCGAAGCAAAAAACAAGGGTTTGGGAAGCTCCCAACAAGCAGAAATCTCCGTTCCGACAGCAGGCCGGAAACGGAGATTTTGCGGAAGTGTGGCCACACTTCCTATGCTTGCTCTGTTGTGACTTCTCCGGAAAGGACGGGAACGGAATGGAAAGGAAACGAAGCCAGAAAGAAAGCGATTATCTCCCAAAACGGGGAAACCCGCAGCAAGAAACCGTCTGTTACAGGCTCGGCGGAACGGTCTATGAAGTACATACTTCCTGCGGCGGTACAGAACCGCTCTATGACAAGATGGTACGCCTCATTCGCGCGGAAGCCATTGCCGCATCTGCTGACAAAGAGGACAAACCGCAGTATAATAAAAACAGCAACCTGTTTGTCGGGCGTTCATTACAGGAGGAATGAACCATGACAGCAAATATCAATTACCCCGACAACATTACCGCTTTGTACGCCCGCCTGTCCCAAGAGGACGCGCTGGACGGCGAGAGCAACAGTATTGCCAATCAAAAGAAAATCCTTATGAAGTTCGCAACTGACAGCGGTTTCCCCAATCCCACATTTTTCATTGACGACGGCGTTTCCGGGGTGACCTTTGACCGTCCGGGTTGGAATGAGATGATCCGGCTGGCCGAGGCGGGAAAGGTCAAAACCGTCATTGTCAAGGATATGTCCCGCATGGGTCGGGACTATCTGAAAGTGGGCTATTATACCGAGAGCTTCTTTGCCGAGCGTGATATTCGGTATATCGCCATCAATGACGGCGTGGACAGCGACAAAGGGGATAATGATTTTACCCCTTTTCGCAATCTGTTCAACGACTTCTACGCCCGCGATACCAGCAAGAAAATCCGGGCCGTTATGCGGGCAAAAGGAAATGCCGGGGAACACCTCTGCACCAATCCGCCCTACGGGTATCAGAAAGACCCGATGGATAAAAAGAAATGGATTGTGGACGAGGAAGCCGCCGAGATCGTCAAACGTATTTTCGACTTGTGCATTGCAGGAAAAGGCCCCATGCAGATTGCCAAGCTGTTGACTGCCCAACACGTCCTGACTGTCAAGGCCCACTACGCCCAGCGGGACGGAAAGCCGCTGCCGGAGAAGCCCTACAAGTGGAGTCCGAAGTCTGTCGCGGGGATATTGGAGCGGCCAGAGTATACCGGCTGCACGGTGAACTTCAAGACCTATTCCAAGTCCCACAAGCTGAAAAAGCGGCTGCATAACGTCCCAGAGAACCAGCGGATTTTCCCCAATACCCAGCCCGCCATCATTGACGAACAAGTTTTTGCACGAGTACAGGAGTTGAGGGAGAACAAGCGCCGCCCCAGTAAGACAGGAAAGCAAGGGCTATTCTTTGGCCTGCTCTATTGTGCGGATTGCGGGGACAAGCTGTATTTCTGTACGACAAACAGCTTTTCGCCCAAGCAAGACCACTATGTTTGCTCCAACTATAAGAGCAACACGGGAACTTGTTCCGCTCACTTCATCCGGGAAGAAACGCTGAAGCGGTTTGTATTGCAGCGGATTTTCGATGTGACGGCACTGTTCTTTGATGATGCCATGGCATTTGAGGAAGCCGCGAGAAAGCAGCGTTTCCAAGAATCCGAAAAAGAGGCCAGGAAGCGTAAGCGTGAAATTGCCCAAGCGGAAAAGCGCATTGCCGAACTTGACCGCATTTTCAAACGCATCTATGAGGACGACATCAGCGGAGCAATCAGCCATGAACGGTTCTTGAAACTCTCAGCCGACTATGAGGCAGAGCAAAAAGAGCTGACAGGACAGGTCAAGGCATGGCGGCAAGCGGTAGAAACCTTTGAACAAGATCAAGCCGATTTTGCGAGCTTTGCGGCCATCGTACGAAAATATGTGGGCATCCGGGAACTGACGCCCACCATCGTCAATGAGTTTGTAAAGAAGATCATCGTCTATGCGCCGGATAAGTCCAGCGGCCACCGCAGGCAGAAGATTGAACTGGTCTGGAACTTCATCGGAGAGGTCAACCTGCCGGGCGACGATCAGACCGTGGAACGGCAAAGAAAAGGCAGGACGGCATGACCTTTCAGCCATGCCGCCCTGCGACAATTCAATTACTTCCTTATTGGGGCGCGCCTTGTGGTGCGCCGCTTTTTTGTATGCAATAGAGCGAATTTTTAAGGAACCTCTATTCAAGCTATGATGCAAAAAAGTTCCGAAAACCACCGACTTAGGTAGTTTTCGGAACTTTTGGTCCGAGTGTTGAGATTCGAACTCAAGGCCTCTTGAACCCCATTCAAGCGCGATACCAAACTTCGCCACACCCGGATGTTTTGTTTTGCTGCTGCTGCGTTCGTCAGCTTAGTTATAATAGCATGGGAAGGAGGGAATTGCAAGGCTTTTTTTGAAAAAATCGGTAAAAAGATGCACAATTCATGGCGCGTCCGATTGTGTGTTTTGCACAGAGGGGGCGATCAGCCGGTCAAAGACAATCTGAGACCAGGTTTCCAGGTCCTCGTATACCTCGGCCAGGGCTTGGGGGGTGACCCAGGAACCGGCCATCTTTTCCGTCTCCCGGACGGCCACGGGACCGTCGGTTTCCAGCAAGTAGACCAGGGCGGTGTGGTAGTCGCTCACCCCGCCGGTGGTCTCGTTGATCAGGCCCACGCAGGACAGGGAGCGGATGGAGGCCACGTCTACCTCTTCGGCCAGTTCCCGGCGCAGCCCGGCTTCGATGGGGTCGGCGGCGGCCTCTTCCGAGGGGTTGATGTGGCCGCCCACCCCCAGAGAGAGCTTCAGGTGCAGGCGCTGCTCGGTCTGTTTTTTCAAGCGCCGCAGGAGAAAGTAGGTCCCTTCTCGGCGGAGGATGACATAGGGAATGATCTGCCGGACGGTGCTGTCGTACTCGGCCTGCTGGCGGGGGAGAAAGAAGTGGTGGGCCAAGAGGAACTGCCGGATGGCCTCCAAGTCCTGGGTGAGAAAGACCTCCGGGCCCAGCAGGGCCTCCAGCGCTTTGCGGTCGGTGACAAGAACCTGTTCCATGGGGAAACACCTGCTTTCTGGATGGATTGGGATACCATTATAATATAATAGAAAATGCCTTATTCCGCGCAGGGGAATCACATGCGGTCGATCTTCCGCTCGGGAATGACGAAGATGAACAGCAGGGAGCTGATGAGCAGCAGGAAAGGATAGAAGAGGTTGGGGATCACCTGGAAGGCGGACAGCTCATAGCCCAGCTCGTTGGCGGCAGACAGGGCCACTAGCATCTGGGCGCCGTAGGGGATGATGCCCTGGAAGACGCAGGAGAAGGTATCCAGCAGGGAGGCGGTCTTCCGGGGGGAGATGCCGTAGTCGTGGGACATCTCCTTGGCGATGGGGTTGGCCATGACGATGGCCACGGTGTTGTTGGCGGTGGCCACGTCCATGGCCCCTACCAGCAGGCCCATGCCCAGCTGGCCGCCCTTCTTGCCTTTGAAGACCCGCTTGATGCCGTAGAGCAGGGCGTCAAAGCCGCCATAAGCCCGGATGAGGGCGCAAATGGCGGAGACCAGGATGGCCACCATGGTGGTCTCAAACATCCCGGCAGCGCCGGAGCCCATGTTGGCCAGCAGATCGGTGGCGGCGGTGGCCCCGGTGGCCAGCATGATGACGGCGCCGGAGACGATGCCCAGCAGCAGCACCACAAAGACGTTCACGCCGATGATGCCGCCCACCAGCACCAGCAGGTAGGGGATGATCTGGATGAGGCTGTAGCTCTCCACCACCGCCTGGCCGGTGTACTGGCCGAAGGAGAGGGCCAGGATGATGACCAGGGAGACGATGGCGGCGGGCAGGGCGATGGCAAAGTTGGCCCGGAATTTGTCTTTCATCTGGCAGCCCTGGCCGTTGCAGGCGGCGATGGTGGTGTCGGAGATGAAGGAGAGGTTGTCCCCGAACATGGCCCCGCCGATCACCGAGGCCACGCACAGGGGTACGGCAAAGCCCGAGGCCTGGGCCACGGACAGGGCGATGGGAGTGATGAGGGTGATGGTGCCCACGGAGGTGCCCATGGCCAGGGAGACAAAACAGGCCACCACGAACAGTACCGCCACGGCGAACTGGGCGGGGATGACGGACAGCAGGAAGTAGGCCACGCTGTCGGCGCTGCTGCGGCCCACCACGCCCACAAAGATGCCAGCGGTCATAAAGATGAGGATCATAATCATGATGTTTTTATCCCCCGCCCCTTTGCCCATGAGGACCAGCTTTTCGTCCAGGGACAGGGCGCGATTTTGCAGGCAGGCCACCAGCAGGGCCACCAGAAAGATGACCACGATGGGGATGCTGTAAAATCCCATGGGGATGCGCAGACCGTATTCAAAGAGGAAACCCAGCCCCAAATAGAGCACCAAAAAGACGCCGATGGGGAGCAGTGCCTTGGCGTTGCCGTGTCGTTCGTTGTGTGGCATAAGAAAAGACCCTCCCATAGTTCTGTGAAATCACCCGCTGCCCCCGCTTGCTTCCGGGGCAGCGGAGACACCAAACAAGAAAAAACTACAGGAAATCCTGAAAAATGTCAAGTCTTTCTCCCGGCGGGGCGGGAGCATCGGTTCCGGCACCGGGAAGGAAAGAAAAAATGAAATTTGTCCTTGCTTTTTTCGGCGGTAACTGATAAAATAGTCGGCGACCTATGAAAAAGGGTGGTCCTCTGGGGGTGCCGCGAAGGGATGCGGCCTTGTTTCCCCCACGAACACCTGAATAACAGGAGGAACTGAAAATGGATCTGTTGAAGAGCTTTGTCGAGAAGAACATGCCCGAAAAGGCAGCTCCCGACATCACCGTGGGCGACACCGTCCGTGTGCACCTGCGGGTCAAGGAAGGCAACCGGGAGAGAATCCAGGTCTTCGAGGGCACCGTCATCGCCAAGAAGCACGGCGGCATCAACGAGACCTTCACCGTGCGCCGCATCTCCTATGGCGTCGGTGTGGAGAAGGTCTTCCCCCTCTACAGCCCCGTCATCGAAAAGGTGGAGACCGTCCGCAAGGGTAAGGTCCGCCGGGCCAAGCTGTACTATCTGCGCGACCGCGTGGGCAAGGCAGCCAAGGTCAAGGAGAAGCTGTAATTTTCAAGGACCCCGAAAAAGGGAGCGCGGCTGCGCTCCCTTTTTTGCTGGACAGCCCTCGCCATTGCTGAGGCAGGCCGCGCGGGGGAAAAGGCAGAGAAATTCCCCTCTTTTTTGGGCAAAGGCCTTTTCAGACGGGGGGAAATCGTGTATACTTAGCCAGTTATGAACGAAGGTTTCCCCTTCCAACGGGCGAAGGGAACCCCGACACCAGCGGCAGCGCGCCGCAGCAGGGAAGGAAGTGACCCAGTCTGTGAACATTCAGTGGTATCCCGGCCACATGACCAAGACCCGGCGCATGATCGCCGAGAACCTGAAATACGTGGACGTGGTGGCCGAGGTCATCGACGCCCGCATCCCCATCGCCAGCCGCAACCCGGACATCGACGAGCTGGTGGGCGGCAAGCCCCGGGTGATCATCCTCAACCGGGCCGACCAGGCTGACCCTGCCGCCAGCAAGGCCTGGGGGGCCTATTTTCGGGCCCAGGGCATGTCCGTGCTGGAGTGTGACGCCCGCAGCGGCGCCGGGGTCAAGCAGTTCTCCCCAGTGATGCGGGGAGCACTGAAGGAGCAGATCGCCAAGTGGAAGGAAAAGGGCCAGGTAGGTCGGCCCGTCCGAGCCATGGTGGTGGGCATCCCCAACGTGGGCAAGTCCACCTTTATCAATAAGGTGGCCAAGAAGAAGTCCGCCAAGGCCGGCGACCGCCCGGGGGTCACCCGGGGCAAGCAGTGGGTCACTGTGGACCAGGGCTTGGAGCTGCTGGACACCCCCGGCATCCTCTGGCCTAAGTTTGAGGACGAGACCATTGGCCTGCACCTGGCCTTCACCGGGGCTGTGCGGGACGCCATCATGGACGTGGAGACCCTGGCCTTTCATCTCATCGAGCTTCTGGCCCGCCGCAAGCCCCAGGCTCTCACCGATCGCTTTAAGATCGTGCCCCAGGAGGGGATGACCGGCTGGGAGCTGCTGGAGGCCGGCGCCCGAAAGCGGGGCTTTCTCATCTCCGGCGGCGAGGTGGACTTAGAGCGCATGGCCAACATCCTCTTGGACGAGTTCCGAGGGGGCAAGATGGGTCGGATCACCCTAGAGATGCCGGAGGACCTGGAGAGGGGAGCGGACGATGACGGAACACCCTGACCTGTGGCAGCTGGAAGAGAGCTGCTTTGCCCAGGGCGTGGGCACCGTCTGCGGGGTGGACGAGGCCGGTGCCGGCCCCCTGGCCGGCCGGGTGTATGCCGGGGCGGTGATCCTGCCCCGGGGTTGGAGCCATCCCTATCTCAACGACTCGAAAAAGGTCACGCCCCGCCGGCGGGAGATTCTCTACGATCTCATCTGCCAGCAGGCCGAGGCCTGGGCGGTGGCCTGGGCAGAGCCCGAAGAGATTGACCAGATCAACATTCTCAACGCCCGGATGCTGGCCATGGAGCGGGCCATCCAGGGCCTGGCCAAGGTCCCCAACCTGGCCCTCATCGACGGCAACCGGTCCACCGGCATCTCGGTGCCCAACCAGACGGTGGTGAAGGGAGACCAGAAGAGCGCCTCCATCGCTGCGGCCTCCATCCTGGCCAAGGTGGCCCGGGACCGGTACATGGTGGATATGGCCCGGGAGTATCCCGAGTACGCCTTCGAGCGGCACAAGGGTTATCCCACAAAGCTCCACTATGAGCGTTTGGCCCATTATGGCCCCTGCCCCATCCACCGCCGGACCTTTCTGAAAGAGAAATGAGGGGCGGCGACCGGACGGCCCTGGGCCTGTGGGGCGAGAAGCAGGCCGCCCGCTATCTGAAATGGCGGGGTTACCGCATCCAGGATACCCGCTTCCGCTGCCGGGAGGGGGAGATCGACCTGGTGGCGGTCCGGGGCGGCTACCTCTGCTTTGTGGAGGTCAAGCTCCGCCGGGACGACCGGTTGGCCCAGGCCCGGGAGTTTGTCACCCCCGCCAAACAGCGCAAGGTCCGCACGGCGGCGCTGTACTATTTGCAGGAACATCCCTCCACCCTCCAGCCCCGGTTCGATGTGGTGGAGGTTTACGCCCCCCTTGGGGAGGCGACGAAAAAACCGGTGATCCGTCACTGGGAAAACGCATTTTAACCGATGACCCAAAGTAAAGGTGTGTGAATCGTATCATGAAGTATCTCAGCACAAGAGACAAGACCCTCCGCCTGAGTGCCAGCCAGGCCATCGCCCAGGGCCTGTCCCGGGACGGCGGCCTGCTCACCCCGGAGACCTTCCCCAAGCTTACCCCGGATTTCCTGGGGGAGCTGCGGGGCAAGTCCTACGCCCAGCGGGCGGTGGCGGTGATGAAGCTCTTCCTGGAGGATTTCTCCGAAGAGGAGCTGACTTCCTTCACCCAGGCCGGCTACGCCTCTCCGACGAAGTTTGACGACCCCCAGGTGGCCCCCCTGCACCCTCTGACTGACCAGGCCAGCTGCCTGGAGCTGTGGCACGGCCCCACCTCCGCCTTCAAGGACATGGCCCTGCAGATCCTGCCCCATCTGCTCTCGGCCTCGCTGGTCAAGACCAACGAGGACAAGACCGTCTGCATCCTGGTGGCCACCTCCGGCGACACGGGCAAGGCGGCTCTGGAGGGCTTTAAGGATGTGGACCGGACCAAGATCCTGGTCTTCTATCCCAAGGACGGGGTCTCTGATGTGCAGGCCCTGCAGATGAAGACCCAGCAGGGGAACAACGTGGGCGTGTGCGCCGTCCACGGCAACTTTGACGACGCCCAGACCGGGGTGAAGACCCTCTTCTCCGACGAGAAGCTCCGGGCAGACCTGGCCGGACGGGGCTATTTCCTCTCCTCGGCCAACTCCATCAACTGGGGCCGCATCCTGCCCCAGCTGGTCTACTACATCTCCGCTTACTGCGACCTGTTGAACCTGGGCCGCATCCAGATGGGCGAGCAGGTGAACTACTGCGTGCCCACCGGCAATTTCGGCAACATTCTGGCCTGCTGGTACGCCGGCCAGATGGGTCTGCCCGTGGGCAAGCTCATCTGCGCCTCCAACAGCAACAACGTGCTCACCGATTTCCTGGCCACGGGCACCTATGACAAGAACCGCCCCTTCCACACCACCATGTCCCCCTCCATGGACATCCTGGTCTCCAGCAACTTAGAGCGTCTGCTCTTTGCCCTGTCCGGCCAGAACGACAAAGAGGTGGCCGGCTACATGGAGCAGCTGAAGGAAACCGGGCGCTACACCGTCTCCTCGGCCATTCGGGCCCGCCTGGCCGAGGATTTCTACGGCGGCTTCTGCGACGAGGCCAAGACCAGCCAGGTCATCGCCAAGGTCTGGCAGGACCACCACTACCTCATCGATCCCCACACCGCCGTGGCCTACCAGGTTATGGAGGAGTACCGACAGAAAACCGGGGACACCCGTCAGACCGTCTTCGTCTCCACCGCCAGCCCCTTCAAGTTCTGTGACAGCGTGCTGCACAGCCTGGGGGTGGGCCAGGTCCAGGAGGGTATCGCCGCCCTGGACCAGCTGACCCAGGTCTCCGGCCGGCCTGCCCCGGCGCCTCTGGCCGGCCTGAAGGACAAGGCCGTGCGCTTTACCGAGAGCGTGGACAAGGAGCAGATGATGGACGTGGTCCTGGCCATGCTGAAATAAAGGGAGGGGGAGCCCATGGCCCTGTATACCATCGGGGACACCCATCTCTCCCTGGGCAGCAGCAAGCCTATGGACGTGTTCGGCGGTGCCTGGACGGGCTATGTGGAAAAGCTGGCCCGCGGGCTGGCGGTCCTTCGGGAGGAGGACACCCTGGTCATTGCCGGGGATATCTCCTGGGGGATGAGCCTGGAGGAGTCCGCCGCCGACTTTGCCTGGCTGGATGCCCTGCCGGGGCGGAAGATCCTCATGAAGGGCAACCACGACTACTGGTGGAACACGGTGGCCAAGATGACCCGCTTTTTCCAGGAGAAGGGCTTTGCCAGCCTGGAGATCCTCCACAACAACTGCCATTTTTACGGGGAGACCGCCCTGTGCGGCACCCGGGGGTGGTTCTACGAGGAGGAGAAAGAGGGCCAGAGCCAGAAGGTCTTTTTGCGGGAGCTACAGCGCCTGGAGACCTCCCTCAAGGCCGCCGGGGACCGGGAGAAGCTCTGCTTTCTCCACTACCCCCCCTACTACACCGGCTACCGCTGCCAGCCCATCCTGGATCTGCTGGAGCAATACCAGGTGAAGGCCTGCTACTACGGCCATCTCCACGGGGCCAGCCACCGCTTGGCCCTGCAGGGGGACCACAGCGGGGTGGAATATCACCTGATCTCGGCGGATTACCTAAACTTTTGTCCGCAAAAAATCTTGGAATGAGGAAAAAAAGTCTGGTAATTCCCGCAAGAATCTGATAAGATAGCCTATATATACTGCAATACAATGCCTTTTCAGGCCCTCATGGGCACAGAAAGGGTGTTTCACAGGAGGAAAAAGGACATGAATGTCAAGAGCGTTGTAGAAAACAAAGAGAAGTATGAGGTCGAACTGACCATCGAAGTGGGTCAGGAAGAGTTCGAGGCGGGCCTGGACAAGGCCTATCGCAAGAGCCGCGGCAATATCTCCGTCCCCGGTTTCCGGAAGGGCAAGGCACCTCGCAAGGTGATCGAGGGCATGTATGGCGCCGGGGTGTTCTATGAAGACGCCATCGAAGAGATCTATCCCCAGGCATGCCTGCAGGCCATTCAGGAGCAGGGCCTGGACTCTGTGGCTCCCCCCCAGGTGGAAGTGACCGAACTGGGCAAGGAGGGCTTCACCTTTAAGGCAGTTGTGACCGTTCGTCCCGTGATCACCCTGAAGCAGTATAAGGGTCTGGAAGCTGACAAGGTCCTGCCCACCGTCACCGACGAGGCAGTGGAGAACGAGCTCAAGCAGTATGTGGAGCGTGCCACCCAGCTTGAGCCCGTGGACCGTGCCGCCGAGATGGGCGACAGCGTGGTCATGGACTACCAGGGCCTGAAGGACGGCGTGGCTTTTGACGGCGGCACCGCCCAGGGCTATGAGCTGGCCCTTGGCTCCCACACCTTCATCCCCGGCTTCGAGGAGCAGGTGGTGGGCATGAAGGCCGGCGAGGAAAAGACCATCGACCTGACCTTCCCCGAGGAGTATCACGCCGAGGAGCTGGCCGGCCAGCCCGTCCAGTTCAAGGTCAAGTGCATCGAGGTCAAGGAGAAGAAGGCCCCTGCCATCGACGACGAGTTTGCCAAGGACGTGTCCGAGTTTGACACCCTGGCCGAGTTTAAGGAAGACCTGAAGCAGAAGATCGTGGACCGGAACATGGCCCAGAGCGAGGCCAAGTTCCGCCAGGCTCTGCTGGCTCAGATGTGCGACCAGGTGGACATCGAGCTGCCCGAGGCTATGGTGAACACCCAGATCGACCGCCTGGTGGACAACTATGCTTCCCGCCTACAGCAGCAGGGGATCAGCATGGAGATGTACCTGCAGTACATGCAGATGAGCGTGGACAAGCTGCGGGAGGACCTGAAGGAGCCCGCTGTCACCCAGATCAAGCAGCAGCTGGCTCTGGACGCCGTGGTGGCCGCCGAGGAGATCGTGGTCACCGACGAGGACGTGGAGGAGGAGGTCAAGAAGGCCGCCGCCAACCTGAACGTCCCCTATGAGCGCGTGGTGGACGGCCTGGACCGTGAGGCCCTGAAGGTGGACCTGGCCCGTGACCGGGCCATGGCCGCTGTGGCTGCCGCTGCTAAGCCCCACCTGATCGCCGCCGAGCCCGACAACGGAGAGATCAAGGTCACCGAGGTCACCAAGGACGACGTGAAGGAGGAGGCTGCCGGCGAGGAGAAGCCCGCCGAGGAAGAGGCCAAGCCCAAGAAGCGGACCACCCGCGCCAAGAAGAGCGAAGAGACTGGGGAGGAAGGCGAGGAGAAGAAGCCCGCCGCCAAGAAGCCCAGAGCCAAGAAGACTGCCGCCGAGGGTGAGGAAGCCCCCAAGAAGACCACCACCCGCAAGAAGAAGGCCGAAGAGCCCAAGGGTGAGGAATAATTTTCCGTCAGGCGGGCATACTGTGCTCTGAATGGAAAAGGAGATCATGCGATTATGAGTTTAGTGCCCTATGTAGTCGAACAAACCAACCGGGGAGAGCGGTCTTATGACATCTTCTCCCGCTTGCTCAACGACCGGATCATTTTCCTGTCGGAGGAGGTCAACGATACCACTGCCAGCCTTGTGGTGGCCCAGCTGCTGTATCTGGAGTCCCAGAACCCGGACCAGGACATTCAGTTCTATATCAACAGCCCCGGCGGGTCCGTCACGGCGGGTATGGCCATTTACGACACCATGCAGTACATCAAGTGTGATGTCTCCACCATCTGCATCGGTATGGCGGCCAGCATGGGCGCCTTCCTCCTGGCGGCCGGCACCAAGGGCAAGCGCATGGCTCTGCCCAACGCGGAGATCATGATCCACCAGCCCTCCGCCGGCACCCAGGGCCAGATCACCGATATGGCGATCCACCTGAAGCGTCTGGAAGTGATCAAGCAGCGGATGAACCGCATCCTCTCGGAAAACACCGGAAAGCCCCTGGATGTGGTCACCGCCGACTGCGAGCGGGACAATTTCATGTCCGCTCAGGAGGCCATGGAGTATGGCCTGATCGACAAAGTGATCGAGAAACGCTGATAGGACAAGAAAAAAGGGGGGCGTGGGTCCCCCTTTTTTCCGCGTTAGAAAGAGGTGAATCAGGTTTGGCCAAGAACGACGAAAAACGCTCGATCCGCTGCTCCTTTTGCGGCAAGCATCAGGACCAGGTGACCAAGATCATCGCCGGACCCGGCGCTTACATCTGCAATGAGTGTGTCCACCTGTGCATGGACATTTTGGATAACATGAACCCGCCGGAGGAGCAGATGATTGACCCGGATATGCCGGAGATCATCCCCAGCCCCAAGGAGATCAAGGCCTATCTGGATGAGTACGTCATCGGCCAGGACACGGCCAAGATCGCCCTGTCCGTGGCGGTGTACAATCACTACAAGCGGATCTATTTCGGCGGCGGCGACGACGTAGAACTGCAGAAGAGCAACATCCTTCTCCTGGGTCCCACCGGCAGCGGCAAGACCCTGCTGGCCCAGACCCTGGCAAAGATTTTGAAGGTCCCCTTCGCCATTGCCGACGCCACCACCCTCACCGAGGCTGGCTACGTGGGCGACGACGTGGAGAACATCCTCCTGCGTCTGGTCCAGGCCGCCGACTATGACATCGAACAGGCCGAGCGGGGCATCATTTACATCGATGAGATGGATAAAATCGCCCGCAAGAGCGAAAATACCTCCATCACCCGGGACGTGTCCGGGGAAGGGGTGCAGCAGGCCCTGCTGAAGATTCTGGAGGGCACCGTGGCCAATGTTCCCCCCCAGGGCGGCCGGAAGCATCCCCACCAGGAGTTTATCCAGGTGGACACGAAAAACATCCTCTTCATCTGCGGCGGCGCCTTCGACGGCGTGGAGAAGATCATCGAGAAGCGGGTGAACCAAAAGGGCATCGGTTTTGGTGCGGAGATTCTGAGCAAAGCTGAGATGGAAAAGCGTAAGGTTTTGAGCCAGATCCAGCCCCACGACCTGCTTAAGTTTGGCATCATCCCCGAGCTGGTGGGCCGCCTGCCGGTGATTACTGCCCTGGAGCCTTTGAGTCGGGAGGACCTGGTGAGGATCCTCACCGAGCCCAAGAACGCCCTGGTCAAGCAGTATCAAAAACTGCTGGAGTACGACATGGTGAAGCTGGTCTTTACCCCCGGGGCCTTGGAGGCGGTGGCCGACAAGTCCATGGAGCGTGGCATCGGCGCCCGGGGCCTGCGGGCGGTGCTGGAGGAGATCATGTCGCCCATCATGTACGACATCCCCTCGGACAACTCCATTGTGGAGGTGGACATCACCCCCGAGAGCGTCAAGGACGGCGCGCCGCCTCAGCTGATCCGGGACCCCGACCGGCCTCCGCGGCCCCATTTGGGCGCAGCGGCCCTGCGGGCCCAAAGCGGCGGCCTGGCCCGCCAGGACGGTACAGCCTGACCGGCGGACAACAATCCTATGTGAGTACAACAGGGCGGAGGGGGAAACTTCTCCGCCCTTGCTGCCTTTCCGCACCCTTTGGGTGCCGGACGTTTTTTGAAAGGAAGTGATTCGGTTTGCC
Source organism: Clostridiales bacterium (assembly GCA_004554585.1). Classification (GTDB taxonomy): domain Bacteria; phylum Bacillota; class Clostridia; order Oscillospirales; family Oscillospiraceae; genus Evtepia. The sequence goes on from SFLH01000002.1 coordinate 59,505, forward strand.
TGAGGAAGAAAAGACCGAAACCGTAGAGACCACCACCATGCCGACCCTGGCACTGCGGGGCCTAACCGTCTATCCCAAAATGATGGTCCACTTTGACGTGGGGCGGGAGGCCTCGGTGAAGGCCGTGGAAGAGGCCATGTCTCTCAACCAGCCCATCTTTCTGGTGGCCCAGAAGGACATTCGGGTGGAGGCGCCGGACCAGGAGCACCTGTTTTCCATGGGGACGGTGGCCGTGGTGCGCCAAATCCTTCGCCTGCCGGGCAAGACCATCCGGGTGATGGTGGAGGGCCAGTACCGGGCCCGCCTGGAGGAACTGGTCCAGACCGATCCCTATCTGGCAGCCCGTGTGACCCGCATGGAACGGGACGAGCCCTACGAGGGCAAGACCAACTCCCTGCGGGCCGAGGCGGCCATCCGCCAGGCCTACGAGCTCTTTGACCGCTACAGCGAGCTCTCCCCCAAGAGCTCGGCGGCGGAGATGCTCATGAACATCCTCTCCAGCGAGGACCCCGGCTATATTGCCGATTTCATCGCCCAGAACGTCTCCATGCGGGTGCTGGACAAGCAGTCTGTGCTGGATGAGCTGCGCCCGGTCCAGCGGCTGAACAAGGTCAACCGCCTGCTGCGCCGAGAGGTGGAGATCTTGGAGATGGAGCAGAGCATTCAGCGCCGGGTCCAGGAGAACATGACCCAGAACCAAAAGGACGCCTTCCTGCGGGAGCAGGTGCGGGTGATCCAGGAGGAGCTGGGGGAGGACGGCGACAACGAGATCGCCGCCTACCGCCGTCAGATCGCCGCGGCCAAGCTGCCCGAAGAGGTGGAAGAGAAACTCATGAAAGAGGTCATCCACCTGGAGAAGCAGCCCTTTGGCTCGGCGGAGGCCTCGGTGCTGCGTAACTATCTGGACGTGTGCCTGGAGCTGCCCTGGACCAAGACCTCCCGGGAGCGGGCCAACGTCCAGGCGGCCCGCAAGGTTCTGGACGCCGACCACTTCGGCCTGGAAAAGGTGAAAGAGCGCATCCTGGAGTTTGTGGCCGTCAAACAGCTGGCCCCGGACCTGAAAGGGCAGATCCTCTGCCTGGTGGGCCCGCCTGGGGTGGGCAAGACCTCCATCGGCATGTCCATGGCCCGGGCCCTGAACCGGAAGCTGGCCCGGATCTCCCTGGGCGGCGTTCACGACGAGGCCGACATTCGCGGCCACCGGAAGACCTACGTGGGGGCTATGCCCGGCCGGATCATCAATGCCGTGCGCCAGGCGGGGACGAAGAACCCCCTGCTGCTGCTGGACGAGATCGACAAGCTGGGCAGCGATCTGCGGGGCGACCCCGCGGCGGCCCTGCTGGAGGTGCTGGACGCCGAGCAGAACAGCACCTTCCGGGACCATTTCGTGGAGCTTCCTTTCGACCTGTCGGAGGTCCTCTTCATCACCACCGCAAACACCACCTCCACCATCCCCAAGCCCCTGCTGGACCGGATGGAGGTCATAGAACTGCCCAGCTACACCGACGAGGAGAAGCTGCAGATCGCCAAGAGTCACCTGCTGCCCAAGCAGCTCAAACGCCACGGCCTGAAAAAGAGCCAGCTGAAGATCACCGACGACGCCATCCGGGAGATCATCGTCTCCTACACCCGGGAGTCCGGGGTGCGTGTGTTGGAGCGGGAACTGGGTTCCCTGTGCCGGAAGGTGGCCATGGGCATCGTCTCCGAGACCTATAAACAGGCCCACGTCAATGGGGACAATGTGGAGACCTTCCTGGGTCCCCGGAAGTATTACCCCGAGAAGCAGGGCATGGAGAACCAGGTGGGCCTGGTCAACGGCCTGGCCTGGACTTCCGTGGGCGGCACTCTGCTGGAGGCCGAGGCCAACGTGGTCCCCGGCAGCGGCAAAGTGGAGCTGACGGGCAACCTGGGCAACGTAATGAAGGAATCCGCCCGGGCGGCCTTCACCTATATCCGCAGCCGGGCTGTCCAGCTGGGGGTGGAGGCCGACTTCTACAAGGAGAAGGACATCCACGTCCACTTCCCCGAGGGGGCCGTGCCCAAGGACGGGCCCTCGGCGGGCATCACCATCACCACGGCCATGGTTTCGGCTCTGACGGGCATCCCCGTGCGAGGAGACGTGGCCATGACCGGCGAGGTTACCCTCCGGGGCCGGGTGCTGCCCATCGGCGGCCTGCGGGAGAAATCCATGGCCGCCCTGCGCAACGGCATCCGCACGGTGATCATCCCCAAGGACAATGAGACCGACCTGGAGGAAATCGACCAGACGGTGCGCAATGCCCTCCAGTTCATCCCCGTCTCCCACGTGGACCAGGTGCTGGCCAACGCCCTGGAGCGGCCCCCGCTGGCCCAGCCCGCCGATCAGGGGGGCGATGTGCCTTTGGGGAGTGCGGGCGCCAGCGCCCACACCTCTTTGCCCAGAACCTGAGAGGAAACACCATGAAACTGAACACACAGAAAGCCGAGTTTATCCGCTCGGCGGCCAAAATGGCCGACTGCCCCCGGGACACCCTGCCCCAGATCGCCTTTGCCGGCCGGTCCAACGTGGGCAAGTCCTCGGTGATCAACCGCCTGCTGGGGCGGAAGAATTTCGCCCGAGTGGGCTCCGCCCCGGGCAAGACCACCCACATCAACTATTTCCGCATCGACGGGAAGGTCTACTTTGTGGACCTTCCCGGCTACGGCTACGCCAAAGTCTCCAAGCAGGAGCGGGCTCGGTGGGGCAAGCTCATCGAGCAGTGGTTTGCCGACGCAGACCTGCTCACCTTGGGGGTGCTCATTGTGGATCTGCGCCACAAGCCCACGGAGGACGACTGCGTCATGGCCCAGTGGTTCAAGAACTCGGGCAAACCCTTCGTGGTGGTGGCCAACAAGCACGACAAGATCAAGAAGAGTGAGTGGGAACCCAACCTGGCCCGCATCCGGGAAACCCTGGAACTGGACGAGCAGACTCCGGTTATCTCCTTCTCTGCCGAGAAGGGGCTGGGTCGAGAGGACCTACTGGGGGTTATCCTGGACCACATCCAGGACGAGGCGGGCTGACCGAAGAGAACAGAGACCGGCTTTGGCCGGATAGGAGGGTGCAGTGATGAAGAAAAAGAGCGCGTTATTTCTCTACGCCATTCTAGCCGGCTTTTGCATCGGCCTGGGCGGCACGGTATTTCTCAAACTCAAGGACGCCTTTCCAGGGGGCAATGTGGTGGGGGCCCTGCTGTTTACCATTGGCCTGTTCACCGTCTGCACCAGAGGGTACGCCCTGTTTACCGGCAAGGCCTGTTACCTCTTTGACAACCGCCTGCCCGCCTACCTGGGGGACCTGGTGCTCATCTGGGTGGGAAACCTCCTGGGCGTAATGCTCCTGGCCGGGCTGGAAGGCCTGACCAGCATGACCGGCGAGGCCGGCATCCAGACAGTTGCCGCCGGTTTGGTGGAGGGCAAGATGGCGGCCTCCTACCTGGGGCTGTTTGTTCTGGGCATCCTGTGCAACATCTTCATCTTCATTGCCGTAGACGGCTATAAGAACAATCCCCACCAAGTGGGGAAGTACTTAGCCCTCTTTCTGGGGGTGTCCATCTTCATCCTCTGCGGCACGGAACACAGCGTGGCCGACATGTACTACTGGGCGGTGTCCGGGGTGCTCTATGACCAGCCGGGGGAGTCCTTCCTCCGCTTACTGGTGATCTCCCTGGGCAACGTGGTGGGAGGAATCTTCTTCCACCTGGTGGAGCAGTGGAAGGAGCGCTTGGACCCCACGAAAAAAGAGGAACAGAAAGAGGAAGCAACCTCCTGAAGACCCAAAAGCCGAGGCCCTTCGGGGCCCCGGCTTTTTCTGTGGGGGAGTGAGAAGCCAGACAGCGATCATCCGGCGGGAAGACCGCCGAGAGAGGAAGGAGACGGTCCCATGATGGGAAAGGAAGAGATCTACCGCATGCTGCGGGAGGAGGGGATTTGGCATGAGATCACCGAGCACCCGGCGGTGTACAACATGGTGGAGATGGCCCAGGTGGCTCTGCCCTATCCCGAGGCAGATGCCAAGAACCTGTTTGTCCGGGACAGCAAGAAGCGGGAGTACTATCTCATCACCGTCCGAGGGGACAAGCGGGTGGACTTAAAGCAGTTCCGCCAGCAAAACCAGACCAGGTCCCTGACCTTTGCCTCGGCGGAGGAGCTTTTGGCCCTGCTGGGTCTGACGCCCGGGGCGGTGACCCCTCTTGGCTTGCTCAACGATGGCGACAGGCGGGTGACCTTTTGCCTGGACGCCTCCTTTTGCCAGGGGGAGGAGAGCCTCATCGGAGTCCATCCCAACGACAACACGGCGACCCTCTGGCTGAAGGTGGGGGACCTGCTCCAGCTCATCCGTGCCCACGGCAATCCGGTGCGGGTGGTCCAGGTGTGATTGCGGAAAAACGAGAGAGAGGGGAGTCCTCAATGACATGTTTACTTCAAGGCCTGACCATGGGCCTGGCCTATGTGGCCCCCATAGGGGTGCAGAATTTGTTTGTGATCCACGCGGCCCTTACCTTTCCCCGGCGGCGGGCTTTGGCCACGGCGGCTATTGTGATCTTTTTCGACGTTTCCCTGGCCTTGGCCTGCTTTTTTGGGGTGGGAGCCGTGATGGAGGCCTTTCCCAAGGTTCGCCTGGTGGTGCTGCTGGTGGGCAGTCTGGTGGTCCTGGCCATCGGCGTGGGCCTGCTGCGCAGCAAAGTGGGGCAGGAAGAGGGCACACCTTTGCCAAACACCATCCCTAAGATCATTGCCACCGCCTGTTTGGTCACCTGGTGCAATCCCCAGGCCCTCATCGACGGCACCATGATGCTGGGGGCTTTTCGGGCCACTTTGCCGGCGGGGCAATCGGCCCTGTTCATTGGGGGTGTGGCCCTGGCCTCCTGCCTGTGGTTTTCCGGGTTGACCCTGGTGGTGAGCCTGCTCAGCCGGTGCTTTACCCCCAAAGTCATGGGGGTCATCAACAAGGTCTGCGGCGTGGTTATCCTCTTTTACGGGGGAAAACTGCTGTGGTCCTTTATCACTTCGATGATGTAACCAGAGAGAGGGGAGGGGGATACCATGCGCACCATCGCGGTTATCGAGGACGATGAGCCCATTGGAAACCTGTTGGAGGAAGCCCTCCAGGGAGAGGGCTACGGGGTGCTACGGGCCTATTCGGGCACGGAAGCCCAATACCTGCTGGCCCAACACACCCCTGACCTGGTGCTGCTGGACCTGATGCTGCCAGGACGAAGTGGGGAGGAGCTGCTGCCCCTACTGCGGGGTGTTCCGGTGATCGTGGTCAGCGCCAAGGCGGACATCGACGCCAAGGTGGACGCCCTGCTGGGCGGGGCGGCGGACTATGTGACGAAACCCTTCGCCTTGAAGGAACTGCTGGCCCGGGTGGCCGTCCAGCTGCGGGGGCCGGTGCAGGGGGAAAAGACCTGCCTGACCTTCCAGGACCTGGTCCTGGACCCCACCGCCCACGCCGTTACCGCCGGCGGCCAGCCGGTGAAGCTGACGAAAACCGAATACGCCATCCTCCACCTGCTGCTGGCCAACCCCCGGCAGGTGTTGGCCAAGTCGGTGATCCTGGACCGGATCGGCCAGGAGACCCCCGACGGCACCGAGCGCTCCCTGAAGCAGCACATGAGTAATTTGCGCAAAAAGCTCCGCCAGGCGGGGGGACGGGAGTACATCCAGGCGGTGTGGGGGATCGGCTTCTGCCTGACGGAAGCGGGATCTTGACGAAATCTTGACCCTTTTCTTGACCGCCCCCTTGACCCAGCTGTGGCAGACTAGGGGCAAAGGAGGCGATACCATGGAATACTGTCTGACCACCCAAGGGCTGTGCAAGGCCTACCGCCACGGCCGCGCCCTGGACGGCCTGACCATGCAGGTGCCCAAAGGGGCCATCTACGGCCTGGTGGGCCGCAACGGGGCGGGCAAGACCACCCTCATCCGGCTCATCTGCGGGCTCCAGCGGCCCACGGCGGGGAGCTATGCCCTCTATGGCGTGCCCCACACGGACCCGGGCATTTACGCCGTCCGCCGCCGGATGGGGGCGGTGGTGGAGACCCCTGCCATTTACGGCAACCTCACCGCCCAGGATAACCTGCGGGCCCAGCACCGGATGCTGGGGTTGCCGGGGGAGGAGGACATCCCCAAGCTGCTGGAGCTGGTGGGGCTGGCAGGAACGGGCAAGAAAACAGCCCGACATTTCTCCCTGGGCATGCGCCAGCGGCTGGGCATTGCCGTGGCCCTGTGCGGCGGCCCGGACTTTCTGGTGCTGGACGAGCCCATCAACGGCCTGGACCCCCAGGGGATCATCGAGATGCGGGAGCTGATTTTAACCCTCAACCGGGAGCACCAGATCACCGTTCTGCTCTCCAGCCACATCTTGGACGAGCTGGCCCGGCTGGCCACCCACTACGGCTTTCTCCACCAGGGGGCCCTGGTCCAGGAGATCAGTGCCCGGGACTTAGAGGCCGCCTGCCGCAAGTGTACCCGCCTGACCGTCACCGACCCGGCGGCCCTGTGCCTGGTGCTGGACAGCTTAGGCGTCGCGTACCGCCTGGCCGGGGAGCGGGAGGTGGATGTGTACGAGGTGGACAACCTCACCCAACTGATCCTGGCCCTGGAGGAAGGGGGCTGCCAGGTCCTCACCCTGCACCAGCGGGACGAGACCTTGGAGAGCTATTTCATGGACCTGGTGGGAGGTGACGGACATGCGTAATCTGCTGCGGAGCAGCTTGTTCCGGCTGCGGAAGGACATAATTTTCTGGCTGGCCCTGGTGGTTTGCCTGGTAGCGGGGATTGTTTTTGCTGTCAGCTACCTCAATACCCCGGCCTTTGACGATGTCTATTTCTTCCCCCTGTTCCTGGCTTTGGCGGCGGTTCTCTCCCTGTTTTTGGGGCGGGAGTACAGCGACGGGACCCTGCGCAACGCCGTGACCGCCGGGCACCGGCGGCGGGGAATGTATGGGGCCGGTCTGGTCACTGCCCTGCTGGTGAGCCTGCTGTGTCTGGTGGCGTTCTGGTTGCCCTTTCTCCTGGTTCAGGGAAAGGCCCTGGTCCGTCTGGGCGCGGGCGTGGTGGTGCCGGTGGCCGTGGGGTTCCTGCTGCTGATGGCAGCTATGACGGCCTTGTTTACGGCGGTGAGCTTCAACGTGCCAAATCTGGCCGCCGGAGCCATTGTCAACCTGATCCTGTGGGTGGGGCTCATGCTGGGGGCCTATCAGCTGGAGTTTGCCTTGGGCCAACCGGAGTATGTCCGGGAGGTGACGATGAGCGCCCAGGGAGAGATGGTGGAAGGCCCCAAGATGCAAAACCCCAACTACCTGGACGGCCCTCTGCGGGTTGTGTACGAAGGGATGGAGGCTTGCCTGCCCCACAGTCAACTCAACGACTATGTGTCCTACCTGAGCAGCTGCCTGTACGTGCAGGCGGTGCCGGAGGCGGAAGGTTGGGAGGAGACCGACTTTCTCTACCAGGCGCCGGTCTGCTCCCTGGCCGTGACGGTGTGCATCAGCGGCCTGGGGCTGGCGCTGTTCCAGCGAAAAGATTTGAAGTAACGGAAAGGAGGGGGTGGGGATGCTGCCCTGGCTGCTGTGCGGCGTGCTGGCCCTGGTGGCCGTGTATTTTGCCGGAAAGGTCCGGGCCCTTCATCGGACCATGGAGGAATTGGAGGACCACCTGGCCCACTGGCTAGACCGGGACAGCAACAACCACATTGCCCTCTCCGATAACCGAGACCCTTACGCCCGCCGTCTGGCTACGACTCTGGACCGGCAACTGACCGAACTACGCCGCCACCGCCGGCGCTGGCAGAGGGGGGACCGGGAACTCAAGGAGGCCGTCACCAACCTCTCCCACGACCTCCGCACCCCCCTCACCGCCTTGGAGGGCTATCTGGAACTGCTGGAGCAGACGGAACTCTCCCCCGTCCAAGGACGCTACCTGGCCCAAATTCAGGGCCGGGCGGCGGCCATGACGGACCTGACCGAGGAGCTGTTCCGCTGCTCCGTCCTCAATGCCGCCCAGCCCATGGCCCGGACCCCCGTGGTCCTCAACCAAGTGCTGGAGGAAAGCCTGCTGGCCCATTACGGTGTGCTTACCCAGCGGGGGATCACCCCGGTGCTGAACCTGACCGAAGTTCCCGTCCACCGCCGGCTGGACCCGGCTGCCCTGAAGCGGGTGTTTGCCAATCTGCTCAGCAACGCCCTGAAATACAGCCAGGGGGACCTGGCAGTGACTCTTACCCAGACAGGGGAAATCACCTTTTCCAACACGGCCCCTAGCCTGACCCCGGTGCAGGTGGAGCGGCTGTTCCACCGCTTCTACACCGTGGAGACCGGGCGCAGCGCCACCGGCCTGGGCCTGTCCATTGCCCAGCAGCTGACGCAGGCCATGGGGGGAACCCTCCAGGCGGCCTGGCAGGAGGGCAAGCTGGTGCTCACCCTCACCTTCCCGGCAGAGGCCCCATAGGTCCCTGCCGGGAATTTTGTCGTCCAAGGGGTTGCGTATCTCTTCCAGGAGAGGTATCATAAAAAAATGTGAAACCAGAAAAGGAGGCGGGAGCTCTGGGGACCAGAGCGTGCACATGAAACCAAGAAATGATCTACGACACGGGACCTTGTGGAAGCAGATCCTGTTGTTTGCCCTCCCCATCGCCGCCACCAGCATGCTGCAGCAGTTGTTCAACTCTGCGGATGTGGCGGTGGTGGGGCGCTTTTCCGCCCAGAAAGAGCTGGCTCTGGCGGCAGTGGGCAGCACCACCTCGGTGGTGAACCTCTACATCACCATCTTCACCGGCCTGGCGGTGGGGGCCAATGTGGTCATCGCCCGGCTCATCGGCGCGGAGGAAGAGGGGGAGGTCCGCAAGGCAGTTCACACCGCCCTGGTGACGGCGGTAATCTGCGGGGCGGCCATGATGGTGCTAGGCCAGCTGGTGGCTAAGCCACTGCTGGCATGGATGGACACCCCGGCGGATATCATTGACCTGGCAGGGCAGTATCTGCGCATCTTCCTGCTGGGAGCCATCTTCCAGATGGTCTACAACTTTGAGGCGGCCATCCTCCGGGCCAACGGCGATACCCGGCGGCCGCTGCTGTGCCTGCTGCTCTCCGGCGGGGTGAATGTGGTGCTCAACCTCCTTTTTGTCATCGTTTTTCATCTGGACGTGGCAGGGGTGGCCCTGGCCACGGTGATCGCCGATGCCGTGGGGGCGGGTCTGCTGTGGCACTATCTGCGGCGGGAGTCCGGCCCCATCCGCGTAGAGCTTGCCCTGCTGCGGCTGGATAAAAAGCTCCTGCGGGCCATCCTGTACATCGGCATTCCGGCGGCTATCCAGGGGATGATGTTCAACATTGCCAACGTGATCATCCAGTCGGGCATCAACCGCCTGGGCTCTCAGGTGGTGGCGGCCTCCACCATCGGGGTGACGGCGGAAATCTTTGTCTACTACCTGCTTAACAGCTTCGGTCAGGCCAGCATGACCTTCACCGGCCAGAACTACGGGGCGGGGAATCTGGCCCGCTGTCGGGGGGCGACACGCTGGTGCCTGCTGCTGGGATGCCTGCTGTCGGAGATTTTTGCCCTGTTGCTGGTGGCTTTCGGCTTGCCCTTCGCGGGGATCTATACCACCGAGGGGGCCATTGCCCTGCTGGCCCTGACCCGGATGAAGTGGGTGCTGCCCTTTGAGATCTGCAACACCGTCATCGAGGTCCTCTCGGGAACGCTGCGGGGGCTGGGCTATTCTTTCGTGCCCACCATCCTCTGCGCGGTCTTTGTCTGCGGTCTGCGGATTTTGTGGGTAGCTTTCGTCTTCCCCCTCATGCCCACCTTCCAGGGCCTGCTGCTGGTCTACCCCGTAAGCTGGCTGGCCGCAGGCGCGGCGCTGGCCATCACCTACTTGGTTCTGAAGAAAAAACTGCTGTCCGGGAAACCGGCGGAGCTTCCTGCGGGATAACAAAGCGCATAAGAGAAAAGTTGTCATCAAAGCTGTCGGCGGCGGTTCTTCTAAGGGAAGGACCGCCGCCGACTTGTGGAGAAAAGAACCCCTTGACATTGGGCGGCCGATATGTTAATATGCCACATCTTTTTGGTAAGGGGCCCTTGAGGCGGCAGGACACGGCTGCGGGGGCCTTGCCGGCTCCAGCCCGCGGCATGTACCGCCGCTGGTCCTGGCGGAAAGGAGTGTGCGGAAAATGATCCCCAAAGGAATCCTGATCGACTGTTGCTGTGTGCTGGTGGGGGCCAACTTTGGCAGTGCCATCCGGGAAAAGATCCCCGAGCGGCTGAAACAGCCCATGAACGTCACCTTCGGCATGGCCGCCATTGCCATCGGCATCGTCTCCCTGGTGAAGTTGGAGACCTTGCCCGCGGTGATCCTGGCCCTGATCTTGGGGTCGCTTATCGGGGAAGTGCTAAACTTGGACCGCAGGATTCGGGGCCTGTTTGAGCGGGTCCTGCACCGGCTTCACTTCTCCATTACGGGGGACCGGGACGTCTACATGCAGTTTTACCTCATCGTGGCCGTGACCTTCTGCGCCAGCGGCACCAACATCTTTGGGGCCATTTACGAGGGGGCCACGGGAGATTTTACCATCCTGCTGTCCAAAGGCGTGATGGACATTTTTGCGGCGGCCATCTTCGCGGCCACCCTTGGCCGAGCCATGAACCTGATTGTTCTGCCCCAGTTTCTCATCCTGTGCACCTGCTTCTACTGCGCCCAGTTCCTTCTTCCCCTGACCACCCCGGCCATGCAGAACGACTTTGTGGCCATGGGAGGGCTGCTGACCATTGTGCTTGGCATGGGCATCGCCCAGATCAAGCAGATCAGCGCGGTGAATCTCCTGCCTGCCCTGGTGCTGATCTGGCCCAGCTCCTGGCTGTTTTCTCTGCTGCCCTGAACAAGGAAAAGGACAAAGCCGTTCCCCAGGGGATGAACATCACAGTGCGCACCTTGCAGCATTACCACAGAGAGGGCTGCTTTTCTCCCTTAGAGTTCTCTATCCTATATGTATGGCAAACCTATGGCCCCCTACTCTATAGCAACAGCGAGTTGTTTGCTAAAATGAGATTTTGAATTTATAGTAATATCATATTCATTGGGAGGGGCAGGTATGGAAGCACGAGATGTTCTCAGGAATTTGCGTGAAAAATAATCTTACACAGGAAGAATTGGCAGAACGGATACAAGTTACCAGACAGGCGGTTAGCCGTTGGGAAACAGGAGAAACCCAGCCAAATACAGATACATTAAAACTGTTGTCGCAGGTATTGATGTATCCATCAATACGCTGTTACGAATGCTTTTCGTCTGCCACGGCAGTATCACGAAAAGTCCCAAAAAGCCTAATATACCAATGGTTTTGCGGCTCGAAAAGGTGCTTACTACACCACGACGACACCATTTTTGAAAGAGCCTTGCTATGACAATCCCAATATGGCAGATTTGAGAGAAGCGGGGAGCTCTTCTGATGTAGAATGTTCCCGCTGGATCTAACAAACAAAAAGATGCCGGGGCAGCCTTGAAAAGGTTGCCCCGGCATCTTTTCACATATTTTGCGCCTTATAGTTCTCGCCCCATGTCCGCATGGCATCCAAAATGGGATTCAGACTTTTTCCAAGCTCGGTCAAACTGTACTCGACCCGCGGAGGAACTTCCGCATATACTTTGCGGCTAACCAACCCTTTTTCCTCCATATCCCGCAGCTGGGCGGTGAGAACTTTCTGGGAAACGCTGCCAATGGACTTTTTGAGCTCTCCGAACCTTTTTGTTCCCGGCATGAGGTCGCGGAGGATTAGGACCTTCCATTTATCGCCGATCAGCATAAGCGTTGTCTCTACCGGACAGGCAGGTAATTCTTTCATTTGCTGCATGGTATCACACCTTCCAATAGTTTCTTTCTGGTGACTATAGCACAATAAAGTGCTTACTTTACAATTGATGCTTACAGAATTATTATAATCTTGCAAGATAAAAGTTGCAATCCCCCAAACCCATATTCCAACCAGGAGGTATTCATTATGAATGATGTTGTAAAGTTTTTGCAGGAAAATCCCGTGCAGTATCTGGCCACGGTTGGCCGTGATGGTAAGGCCAAGTGCCGCCCCTTCATGTTTGCCGGCGAGATGAACGGCAAGCTGTGGTTTTGCACCAACAACCAGAAGGACGTCTACAAGGATATGCAGGCCAACCCCAACATCGAGGTTTCTGTTTCCAGCCCGGCTTATGCGTGGATTCGTCTGAACGGCGAGGCTGTTTTCGAAAACAACATGGCCGCCAAGGAGATGTGCATCCAGAACCCCATCGTCAAGGGGCAGTACGGCGAAGCTACCAACCCCATCTTTGAAGTGTTCTATTTGAAGGATGCCCATGCGGTAATCGCTGACTTCTCCGGCAATCCGCCCAAGGAGTACGACCTGTAAGTATCACGGCAGGGTTCCCCTGGATAGATCTGGGGGAACCCTTGATTTTGAGAGGCTTCTGATGCAGACAAAAGATTATCTGGAATACATTGTGGATCATATCCACTCTTCCATTTTTGCAACCGTGGACAGCCAAGGTCGTCCTGTCACCTGTGCTATTGACATTATGGATTATGATGAAAGCGGCCTTTACTTCCTGACGGCAAAGGGCAAGAACTTTTATGATCGGCTGAAAGGCAATGAAAATGTTGCCTTTACCGCTATGAAGGGCGAAGATACCCTTTCCTGCGTGGCGGTGTCTGTGCAGGGCAAGGCGAAGGAGATCGGGCCGGACAGGCTGCCCGACTTGTTCCGTAAAAATCCCTATATGGAAAAGATTTATCCTGATATACGCTCCCGCAGCGCGCTCACAGTATTCAAAATTTACGAAGGAACCGGAGAATGGTTTGACCTCTCCAAACTTCCTATAGAACGGGCCAGCTTCTTCTTCGGCGGCGCACAGGCAAAAGAAACCGGCTATTTTGTGACCGACAAATGTATTGGCTGCAAGCTGTGCTATTCCAAATGTCCGCAGAGGTGTATCGACATTTCAAGAAAACCTGTGGTTATTCGGCAAGAACACTGTCTGCACTGCGGAAATTGCTTTGAAATCTGCCCCGCAAGGGCGATTGAACGGAGATAAGACGATGACGCAGGACGAGCGATTGAATTTTTTGCTCCGCGATCTGCTGGCAGAACGAAAAGAATATGAAGATATCCCGGTGCCGGATTCTCTCTCGGAAAAGCGGCGGCTTTTGCGCAGCCTGATGAATGTGCGTCCGCCCGTCCCGGCCCGTGAGGATTTCTTGCGGATGCAGGACGCTTACCTTGTGGAGCGTCTCGCGGAGCGGGGTGTGACAAGGCTGAAAGACCTGACGCCGGTGCGACCTGGACTGTATCTCTGGCAGGGAGATATCACCACGCTAGCGGTGGATGCCATCGTCAACGCAGCCAACAGCCAGATGCTGGGCTGCTTCGTTCCTTGTCACGGCTGCATCGACAACGCCATCCACACCTATGCAGGGGTGCAGCTCCGCTTGGAGTGTGCCCGCCTCATGGACGGACAGAAGGAAGAAGAACCCACTGGCAGCGCAAAAATCACGAAAGCTTACAACCTGCCCTGCCGCTATGTACTGCATACCGTCGGCCCGATCATCTGTGGAGCCGTCACGCAGACAGACCGGGAACTGCTGGCCAGCTGCTACCGCACCTGTTTGGTGCTGGCGGCGAAAACTGGGCTTGGCAGCGTAGCTTTTTGCTGTATCTCTACCGGTGAATTCCATTTTCCCAATGAACTGGCCGCAGAAATTGCCATACAAACGGTAGGAGAATGGCAACGGCAAAACCCAGACAAAATCAAGGTGATCTTCAATGCTTTCAAGGACAGCGACTATGCAATCTACAAGCGCCTGCTGCGATAATATCGTACGGCTCAAACAGGAATTGGATACGGCGGATGCGGTGGTGATAGGGGCCGGTTCCGGGCTTTCCACTTCCGCGGGGTTTACCTATACCGGCGAACGCTTTCAGAAATATTTCGGGGACTTTATTGCGAAGTATGGCTTCCGCGATATGTATTCAGGCGGCTTCTATCCCTTTGACAGCCTGGAAGAACGTTGGGCGTATTGGAGCAGGTATATCTATATCAATCGCTATTTGAACGCCCCGAAGCCAGTCTATCAGGAGCTTTTGAAGCTGGTGCAAGGAAAGGACTATTTTGTGCTGACCACCAATGTGGATCACTGTTTCCAGAAGGCAGGATTTGACAAGCGGCGGTTGTTCTATACCCAGGGTGACTACGGCCTGTGGCAGTGTTCCAGGCCCTGCCACCAAAAGACCTATGATAACGAAACCATTGTCAAGAAGATGGTGGCCGAACAAAAGGATCGAAAAATCCCCAGCGAACTGATACCCCGCTGTCCAGTCTGCGGTGCGCCCATGTCCATGAATCTGCGGGCAGACGACACCTTTGTTGAGGATGAAGGCTGGTATGCCGCTGCCCAACGCTATGAGGAGTTTCTCCGCCGCCACCGTGGACAACATATTCTCTTCCTGGAACTGGGCGTGGGCGGCAATACCCCGGTTATTATCAAATATCCGTTTTGGAGAATGACCTATCAGAATTCCAGGGCAATCTACATTTGCATCAACTTATCGAAATCATACTGTCCAAGGGAACTTCAAATGCAGGCAATTTGTATTGACGGCGACATTGGAGAAATTTTGACGATGCTCCTATAAAAGCCCGCTTGTCTATGGTATAATCAATTTATTATAGCAAAACTGAAAGCCTTTTGAAGGGAAATAGAAGGGATATATAAGAGATGACCAAAATACTATTTGTTTGCCACGGCAATATCTGCCGCTCTCCCATGGCCCAATATCTTTTCGCCCAGCGGGCGGCGGAGCGGGGGATGGACTGCGTGACCGAGTCAGCGGCCACCAGCCGGGAGGAGATCGGCAACCCCATTTATCCGCCTGCCCGGCGGAAGCTGCGCCAGATGGGGGTGCCCTTTGGGGACCACCGGGCGGTGCAGATGACCCGGGCCGACTATGACAAGTACGACCTGCTGCTGGCCATGGACCAGGCCAACGTGCGGAACATGAAGACCATCGCCGGGGGAGACCCGGCGGGAAAAATCCGCCGGCTGCTGGACTACGGTCCGCGCCCCCGGGACATTGCCGATCCCTGGTATACTGGGGACTTTGACGCCACCTATGCCGACCTGGAGGAAGGGTGCGCGGCTCTGCTGGACTGGCTGGCCGAGAAGGGATGAGAAAGAGGCGTTCCCTGCGGAGCGCCTCTTTGTTTCGGTAAATTCGTTGACCCGTCAACGAATTTGTGCTATCCTGGCCCCAGGAGGGATGCCCCATGGAACCGAGTACCCTGCGTTGGATTACCCTGCTGTCCCGAAAGACCTTGGTCTATCTCAGCAGCGCCCTGGCGCCCTATGGCCTGACGGCGGCAGAGGAACCGTTTTATATGTCCTTATATTATGTAGAGGGGATCACCCAGGAGGAGCTGACGGCCTTGGTCTATGCCGACAAGGCCTCCACCGCTCGGCGGGTGAAATCCCTGGAGGCCAAGGGCTTGCTTCGCCGGGAACGCGACCCGGCAGACCGGCGGCGCAACCGTCTCTATCTCACCGAGGAAGCCAAGGCGCGCTTTGCGGGGGTTCATCGGGAGCTGTTGGATTTGGACCAGCGTTTGGTGGGCACCCTGACGCCCCAGGAGCGCGAAACCCTGGAGCGGGCCCTGCGCACCCTGCAAAAAACCATGAATCAGGTGCTGGAAGAACAAAAGAGAAGGGGGAGCGGGGACTGTGGATGAGTCTGTGACCAGAGCGGACCGGCCCAATCCGTTGGGCCATGCGCCGGTGGGAGGGCTGATCCGGCAGTTTGCCATCCCCTCCATCATCAGCATGCTGGTCTCCTCGGCCTATAACATCACCGACCAGATCTTCATCGGCCACATTGTGGGGATGCTGGGCAACGCGGCCACCAATGTGGCTTTTCCCACGGTGTCCCTGGCCATGGCCCTGGCGCAGCTGGCCGGCGTGGGTACCGCCGCCAGTTACAATTTGAATCTGGGACGGGGCAAGCGAAAGGCGGCAGCGGAATACCTGGGCACGGGTCTGACCTTTCTAATGCTGCTGGGAGTGATCCTGGGAGCCGTGGTCTTTCTGCTGCGAGACCCCATCCTGCGCCTGTGCGGCGCCACCGACGCGGTTTTCCCCTACGGCCAGAGCTACCTGGGCATCACCGCCCTGGGCCTGCCCTTCCATCTGGCGTCCACAGGGGCCTCCACCCTTATCCGGGGGGACGGCAGTCCCCGATACTCCATGGCCTGCACCGTGTCCGGGGCGGTGGTAAACATCGTGCTGGACTGGCTGTTCATGATGGTCTTCCAGTGGGGCATTCAGGGGGCGGCTTTGGCCACGGTCCTTGGCCAGGTCCTCTCCTTCCTGCTGTGCCTGCGCTACCTGCCCCGGTTTAAAGGGGTGCGGGTGACCCGGCAAACGCTGAAGCTGCGGGCGGAGAAGGTCAAAGAGATCTGCCAGCTGGGCACCGCCAACTTCCTCAACCACATCATGATGATGGTGGTCAACATCGTCATGAACAACCTGCTGAGCAAATATGGCGCCCTGTCCATCTACGGCAGCGACATTCCCCTGGCGGTCTCCGGCATCATCGCCAAGGTGCAGACCATTGTCATCTCCTTCTCCGTGGGCCTGGCCCATGGGTGCCAGCCCATTTTCAGCTTCAACATGGGGGCGGGAAAGTACAGCCGGGTGCGCCTGGCCTACCGCAAAGCCCTCATCGTGGCCCTGCTCATCGGCCTGGTGGCCTTTGCCCTGTTCCAGCTCTTCCCCCACCAGATCGCGGCCATCTTTGGCTCGGGGGACCCCCTGTACTTCCAGTTTGCCGAGGAATACCTGCAGATCTTCCTGTTCATGATCTGCGTGACCGGGGTTCAGCCCTTGTCGGTGAACTACTTTACCAGCATCGGCAACGTGCGCCAGGGCACTGTCCTGTCGGCCTCCCGCCAGGGGTTGTTTCTGCTGCCCCTGCTGGCCGTTCTGCCCCAGCTCTGGGGGCTGGAGGGCATCCTCTACGCCGGCCCCATCGCCGAAGGGTGCGCCTGCACCCTGGCCCTGGTGAGCGTCTGGCGGAGCATCCGGCGGCTGCCTCGCCAGGACAAGCTTCCGGCCCCGCCGGAAGAGGGGTGACCCCCTGTTTCCCAGAAAAAACAGCCTTCCCCCGCCGAACCGGCGGGGGAAGGCTTGTTTCGTCTGGGGAGTTATTCCTGGAACATAGGGGTGGAGAGATACCGGTCCCCGGTGTCAGGCAGCAGGACCACGATGGTCTTGCCCTGGTTTTCCGGGCGCTTGGCCAGCTCCATGGCGGCCCACAGAGCGGCCCCGGAGGAGATGCCCACCAGCACCCCTTCCCGGCGGCCGATGAGGCGGCCGGCGGCGTAGGCGTCCTCCTCGGTGACAGGGATGATCTCGTCGTAGACGGCTGTGTTGAGAACCTTGGGCACGAAGTTGGCGCCGATGCCCTGCAGGCCGTGGGGGCCGGCGGTCCCCTTGCTCAGCAGGGGGGAGGAGGCGGGTTCCACGGCCACCACCTTCACCTGGGGATTCTTTTCCTTGAGATACTCTCCCACCCCAGTGATGGTGCCGCCGGTGCCCACGCCGGCCACGAAGATGTCCACCTGGCCGTCGGTGTCGGCCCAAATCTCCGGGCCGGTGGTGGCCCGGTGGGCGGCGGCGTTGGCGGGGTTGTCAAACTGGCCGGGGATAAAGGCGTGGGGGAGCTGCTTGGCCAGTTCCTCGGCCTTGGCGATGGATCCGGCCATCCCCCGGGCTCCGGGGGTGAGGACCAGCTCGGCCCCGTAGGCGGTCATGAGCAGGCGGCGTTCCATGCTCATGGTGTCGGGCATGACGATGATGGTGCGATAGCCCCGGCCAGCGGCCACGGCGGCCAGACCGATGCCGGTGTTGCCGGAGGTGGGCTCGATGATTACAGAGTCAGGCTGAAGCAGGCCCCGGGCCTCGGCGTCGTCCAGCATGGCCTTGGCCACCCGGTCCTTGGCGGACCCGGCGGGGTTGAGGTACTCCAGCTTGGCCAGAAGCCGGGCGCGGAGCCCCTCCTCCTGCTGGATGTGGTTCAGTGCCAACAGGGGGGTGCCGCCGATGAGCTCTTCCACGGAAGCATAAATCTTGGACATGACAGTCTCCTTTTCCGATAACCGCAAATCAGATGCGGGAGTGGGATGAATTACCATACCAACATAATAGGACTTTTCGGCGGCATTTGTCAAGCCGGCGGTGGACAGGCCCTTCGTCGAATGTTACAATGGGACAAACGCCGATAACGCCGGAGGGCAGAAGGGGGGAACGAGATGGCAGTGGACATGAAGGAGAGGATCGCCGCTTCTTTTGCGGCGCTGGCCCAAAAGAAGCCTGTGGACAAGATCACCGTCAAGGAACTGGTGGAGCGATGCGGCATTTCCCGGCAGACGTTCTACTATCATTTCCAGGACCTGCTGGAAGTGATGCAGTGGCAGATTGAGAGAATCCTCCAGCAAGCTGTGGAAAGCAGTCTGCACGCAGATAACAGCCTGAAGGGAATTGAGAGCTTCATTTCCATCTCCTTAGAGCATCAGGAACTACTGGGAAAGCTCCTTGCCTCCCAGCGCCGCGCCCAGGTGGAACGGATCTTTGTGCGTGCCATGCGAGAGAGCATCCGGGAGATGATTTTGCAGAAAAAGCCCGACTGGGCTGTGGATGCCCAAGACTGGGAAGTGACGCTGAACTTTTACGCCTACGGAATGGCCGGGGTGGTGTTTGAGAATTCCCAGAGTGGCAAGCTCGGGACAGAAAAACTGGCCCAAAAGCTTTACCGCCTGCTGGCCGGCCAGATGCTGGAAGTCTGAGAGAAAAGAGACGTGATAGACAACCCCCGCATTGTGTCAAAAAACTTGACACAATGCGGGGGTTGTCTATACAAGAGGGGCACATTGTGTGTTGTGGGAGAATTTTTGCCGAGATACAATAACAGGAATGAAAGAACGCCACCTCTTTCCCGATCGGTGCAGAGGGCGGTCTCCGGGCTCGGGAGCGAGTGCGAAGGAGGAACTTCCCCATGAAAAAAGAAAAGTCACCCAAACGGCCTCTCATTTATTATTATATCATCGTCGTGTTGTGCCTCATGTTGATCAACAGCCTTGTCGTTCCCTGGTTTGCCCAACGACAGGTTCAATTGGTGGATTACAACACGTTTTTAGACATGACGCAGCAGCAACAAATTGGCCTTGTCGAGGTGCAGGAGGATCAGATCGTCTTTACCAACAAGGACAACACAGCGATTTACAAGACAGGGCGGATGGAGGACCCAGCGTTGGTGGAGCGGCTGATCGACTCTGGCGCCCGGTTTTCCCAGGAGATTGTGGAGGAGATGTCTCCGCTGACTTCGCTGCTGTTATACTGGATCCTGCCCATGCTCATATTCATTGGGATTGGTCAGTGGATGAGCCGGCGCATGCTGCGCAAGGGGGGCGGAGGAGGCATGCCCTTCGGCCTGGGAAAGTCCGGCGCCAAAGAGTATGACAAGTCCTCGGAGGGGATTCGCTTTGCAGATGTGGCCGGGGAGGATGAGGCCAAGGAGAGTCTGGCGGAAATTGTGGACTACCTCCATGACCCCGACAAATATAAGCAGATCGGCGCCGCCATGCCCAAAGGCGTCCTGCTGGTGGGCCCGCCGGGCACTGGCAAGACCATGCTGGCCAAGGCGGTAGCTGGGGAGGCGGATGTCCCCTTCTTCGCAATATCCGGCTCGGCCTTTGTGGAGATGTTTGTTGGCATGGGTGCGTCGAAAGTGCGGGACCTCTTCCGGCAGGCTAAGGAAAAAGCCCCCTGCATTGTTTTCATCGACGAGATCGATGCCATCGGCAAAAAGCGGGACGGCCAGCTGGGGGGCAACGACGAGCGGGAGCAGACCCTCAACCAGCTGCTCACCGAGATGGACGGCTTTGAGGGCAACAGCGGCATCATCGTCCTTGCCGCCACCAACCGGCCGGAGGCGCTGGACCCCGCCCTCACCCGGCCCGGCCGCTTTGACCGCCGGGTCCCAGTGGAACTGCCGGATTTGAAGGGACGGGAGGAGATTCTAAAAGTCCACGCCCGGAAGATCAAGGTGTCCGACGATGTGAACTTCCAGCAGATCGCCCGCATGGCCTCAGGGGCCAGTGGGGCGGAGCTGGCCAACATCGTCAACGAGGCTGCCCTGCGGGCGGTGCGCAGCGGCCGGGGCTGTGTGAACCAGAGTGACCTGGAAGAGAGCATCGAGGTGGTCATCGCTGGCTATCAGAAGAAAAATGCCATTCTCACTGACCAGGAGAAGTGGACGGTGGCCTACCACGAGATCGGCCACGCCCTGGTGGCGGCTATGCAGACTCAGTCGGCCCCGGTGCAGAAGATCACCATCATCCCCCGCACCTCCGGTGCCCTGGGCTACACCATGCAGGTGGAAGAGGGAAACAAGTACTTGATGACCCGGGAGGAGATTGAAAACAAGATCGCCACCTACACCGGCGGCCGGGCGGCAGAGGAAGTGGCTTTTGGGACCATTTCCACAGGTGCGGCCAATGACATCGAACAGGCCACCAAATTGGCCCGGGCCATGATCAGCCGCTATGGCATGAGCAAGGCGTTTGACATGGTAGCCATGGAGACGGTGAGCGGCCAATACCTGGGCGGGGAGCACAGCATGGCGTGTTCCATGCAGACCCAGGCGGAGATCGACCACCAGGTGGTGGAGCTGGTGAAAAAGCAGCATGAAAAGGCCGCACAGATTCTCCTGGAAAATCGAGAAAAACTGGACCAGCTGGCCCACTACCTTTATGAAAAAGAGACCATCACCGGCGCAGAGTTCATGGAAATCTTGCGCGGGTGACCACAAAACCGTATGTGGTGCCCCCTGGCCCCCACCCCGCCCTTTGGGCGGGGTGGGGACGCTTTTCTGTTTGGGGAGACCCTGGCAGAGAGGTTTGCCTTGACAGACCGTTCCAGCGGCTTTAAAATAATGAAACAGCGATATCATCCGCGCTAGGTCAAAAGACGGCCAGGGACAAGCGCTCCCTTGCCGCCAGTCCTGCCTGCGTGGGGAAAGAGGGGGGAATGAGCCGTGGAATACCAGGTGCAGATGGTCTATGAACAGCAGGACGTGGCAGCGCTGGTGAGGACGCTGGACTTTCGGCGCCGGCCGGAGAAGAATTTGCGTATGGCCCGCAAGATCGGCTACCCCATCTTCGGCATTCTGTTGCTGGCTGTGGGGATCAGTGTCATCGGCGGGACCCTCTCCATGGGCGTGTTTGCCCCCATCACCATCCTTACGCTGGTGATTTCTCTGGCCTGCCTTCTGGGAGGCGTGGCCCTGTTGCGCCGGGCGGACACCAAGGGGATGGAGCGCCGGTCCTGGGCCAAATACCCCAACAAGGGGATGACCGTCACCTACACCTTCTACCCCGACCGGTTCGAGGAGGAGGACGAGGTCTCCGGCCGCAACGAATTTCAATATCTGAGCATCAAAAGTGCCAACGAGGACGAGGGACACTTTTTCCTCTTCACCAGTTCCAACGCGGCCCACATGCTGCGCAAGGACAGCTTTGTCTGCGGCGACCCGGCCACCTTTGCCGCCTTTCTGCGCAAGAAGGCGGCGGTGACTACGGACCTGGTGGAATGATCACACCCGCACACCCCGCCGGCGGGACGGCAGGGGGGAAAGGAGAGCGCCATGAGCATCTTTAACAATGAGAGCATTCTGGCTTGGCTGAAGTATTTTTCCGACCACACGGACATCGACCTGTCTACCGTTCGCATTCTGGATGTGACTGGGGACGACCGGAGCCTGCTGCCCGTGGTCCAGGCCAACCGGTCAGTGCTGGTCTTTACCGACGGCAACCACCCGGAGATTTTTTACAGTATGTGGGACGGCGGCATGGGCGAGTGCGAGATCTGGTACAACGAGGGCTCCGAGCCTGAGGGTCCCATGAAGCACAACCTGCTGTCGGAAATGATCGACCGGGGCGTCAATGTCTCGGCGGCCATGCTCATCAACAATCCCCACGCCCATTCCGGCTACCGCATCGGCTTGGACAACAGCAGTTTCTCTCCCGGCACCATCCGCTATGTGGCCCCGGAGATCCGGGCGGTGATTTTGAAAAAGCTGAACCTGGACGAGAAGGAAAACATCTGCTGCGTCTCCGGCGAGAGCATTGCCGTGGAGGCCGCTATCGCCGCCCACCGGGGCAATGTGGTGGCCGTGGAGTACAAGGCGGGGGACCGGCAGACCATGGAGGAAAACGTGGTCCGCTTCGGCCTGCGGAATGTGCTGATTGTGGACGACATGGAGAGCTATTCCCACCGCTGGCCGGTGCCCGATGTGGCCTTCCTGGTGGCCTCCCCCAAGCTGGAGCTGGAGCTGCAGACCCTGGTGCGGGTCAATCCCAAGATTCGGGTGGTCATCTATACCCTGGAGTTCAGCATCATGAGCCGCATCCCCAGCATGCTCTGGGAAAACGGCATCGAGCCCACGGAGGTCATGAAGCTGGAGGTGGCCAAGGTGGGCCGAAAGGACGAGATCGAGGTCCAGCCCGCCCCCTGGATCTTCTCTGGCCAGGCCGGGGGACAGTGAGGACAAAAAAATCCCCCTGCCCGGCGAAAAAACAGGAAAATTTGCGCCTTGACAAGGTCTTGTCCAGTGCGTATAATGACTTCAATAATCAAGCAACCAATGGAAAATGGCAATGATGGAGACAGTAAGGTCCGCGGAACCCCTCAGCGATTCGGGGATGGTGAGAGCCCGAAGGAAGTAGCGCGGAAGTCTGAAGATCCCTCCTGAGCTGCAGGCCGAACATTCCCGCCCGGGATCAGTAGGTTCTGCCGGAGTCCCCCGTTACAGGGAGCGCGTATGTTGGTACGCAGGTAACAGGTGGTATTGCGAAGTGTTTCAGTAAGCCTTCGTCCTTTTACGGGACGAAGGCTTTTTTACGGCAGGGCCCGCCCCTCTGGGCGGCAGGGACCCGGCCCAGGTTTCGGAGGTGTACCATGAAAGAGAATGGTTTGATCGAATTTCGCTGGCACGGCCGGGGGGGCCAGGGGGCCAAGACGGCCTGCCTGCTCCTGGCGGACGCGGCCTTCAGCGCGGGCAAGTTTGTCCAGGGCTTCCCCGAGTACGGCCCGGAGCGTATGGGCGCCCCCATTACGGCCTACAACCGCATCAGCGACGTGCGGTGCAGCATCCACTGCAACATCGACAACCCCGACTATGTGGTAGTGGTGGACGAGACCCTGCTGGAGACGGTGGACGTGACCCACGGCCTGTCCCCGGAGGGGGCCGTGATCGTCAACACCGCCCACAGCCCGGACAAGATTCGTTCCAAACTCCGGGGCTGGCAGGGCCGGGTATGCACCATCGACGCCCGGCGGATCTCCGAGGAGACCCTGGGCCGGAACTTCCCCAACACCCCCATGCTCAGCGCGGCGGTGAAAGTCAGCGGTGTGTTGGATGAGGCGCAGTTTAAGAAGGACATGGAAGAGAGTTTCCATCACAAATTCGCCACCAAGCCCCAGGTGGTGGCCGGCAACATGGCCGCCCTGGTGCAGGCATGGAAGGAGGTCCAGGCAGGATGATCCGCAGAGCCAAAGACATCGACGAGCACACCCCCTGGCAGGAGATGACCCTGGGGGGCGAGATCTATGAGCCGGCCACCGCCCGGTATGTGAACACCGGTGCCTGGCGCACCGATACCCCGGTACTGGACTGGACGAAATGCCGCCATTGCCTGCTGTGCGTGCCCTTCTGTCCGGACAGCTCCCTGCCGGTGGAGCAGGGCAAGCTGGCGGGCATCGACTACCAGCATTGCAAGGGCTGCGGCATCTGCGCCCAGGTATGTCCCTTTGGGGCCATTACCGTGAAGGAAGGGGGAGAAGTATGAACTACAACGAGCGTTTGTCCGGCAATGAGGCCATCGCCTTCGCCATGAAGCAGATCGACCCCGACGTGATGGCGGCTTTCCCCATCACCCCCTCCACGGAGATCCCCCAGTATTTCGCCCAGTACGTGGCCGACGGAGAGGTCAACACCGAGTTTGTCCCCGTGGAGTCTGAGCACAGCTCTATGTCCGCCTGCATCGGCGCCGAGGCCGCCGGGGCCCGGGCGGTGACTGCCACCTCTTCGGCGGGCCTGGCCCTCATGTATGAGATGATGTACGTGGCGGCTTCCAGCCGCCTGCCCATCACCTTAGCCTGCGTGAACCGGGCGCTGACAGGCCCCATCAACATCAACAACGATCACTCCGACTCCATGGGCATCCGGGATGCCGGTTGGATTCAGATTTACGCCGAGAACAACCAGGAGGCCTATGACAACTTCCTCCAGGCCATGCCCATCGGGGAGCACCCCTCCGTGCGCTTGCCGGTGATGATCTGCCAGGATGGCTTCATCACCAGCCACGCCCTGGAGAACATCGTCCTGCTGGACACCGATTCCGTGAAGGCCTTTGTGGGGGAGTACCAGCCGGAAAACTACCTGCTCAAGGCGGAAAATCCCCTGGCCATCGGCCCCTATGACTTGGGCTGCCACTACATGGAACACAAGGTCCAGCAGGCCGAGGCCATGAAGGCCGCCAAGGCCCGCATCCTGGAGGTGGCCGCCCAGTTCGAGGCCGTCACCGGCCGGAAGTATGGCCTGTTTGAGGCCTATCGCATGGAGGATGCCGAGGTGGCCCTGGTCCTCATCGGCTCCTCTGCCGGCACCGCCAAGGTCACCGTGGACCAGCTGCGGCAGCAGGGGGTCAAGGCGGGCCTGATTAAAATCCGGGTCTTCCGCCCCTTCCCCGCCGAGGAACTGGCCCAGGCCCTCAAGAACGTAAAAGCTGTGGCCATTATGGACAAGGCCGAGAGCTTTTCCGCCAACGGCGGCCCCCTCTTCTCCGAGGTCCGGGGGGCGCTGTATGACCTGGAACCCCGGCCCCGGACGGTGGGCTATGTCTACGGCCTGGGCGGCCGGGACATCACCCCGGACCACTTCCACGGCGTTTTCGACCGGCTGCGGGCCATCGCCGACGGGGGCGAGCTGGGCCCGGTCTACACACATCTGGGACAGAGGGGGTAACCGTTCATGGAAAACGAGAGAACCTATCATTTTAAAAAGACGCTGGAGAAAAAGGAACGCTTCGTGGGCGGCCACCGGCTGTGCGCCGGCTGCGGGGCGGGCATCGCCGTGCGGGGGGTCCTGCGGGCCCTGCGGGAGGAGGACCGGGCCGTGGTGGGCAACGCCACCGGCTGCTTGGAAGTCAGCTCCTTCCTCTATCCCTACACCGCCTATGAGGACAGCTACATCCACACTGCCTTTGAGAGCGCCGGCGCCTCCCTCTCCGGGGTGGAGGCCGCCTACAACGCCCTCAAGCGCAAGGGCAAGGTGAAGGGCGAGGTGAAGTTCATCACCTTCGGCGGCGACGGCGGCACCTATGACATCGGCTTTCAGTCTTTGTCCGGGGCCATGGAGCGGGGCCACGACCTGACCTATGTCTGCTACGACAACGAAGCCTACATGAACACCGGCATTCAGCGCTCTTCCTCCACCCCCCGCTTTGCCCGGGCCACCACCTCCCCGGTGGGCACCGTCGCTCCCGGCAAGAAGCAGAACAAGAAGAACCTGACCGAGATCATTGCCGCCCACCACGTGCCCTATGTGGCCCAGACCACCTTCCTGGGCAACTTCCGGGATCTGTACACCAAGGCCCAGAAGGCCATCTACACCCCCGGCCCCAGCTTCCTGAACATCATGGCCCCCTGCCCTCGTGGCTGGGAGTATCCGGCGGAAAAACTGCCGGAAATCTGCAAGCTGGCGGTGGAGACCTGCGTCTGGCCCCTTTTTGAGGTCATCGATGGGGTGTGGCACCTGAGCTATGAGCCTAAGAACAAGCGCCCGGTGGAGGAGTATCTCCGTCTGCAGGGCCGCTTCCGCCACATGTTCAAGCCGGGCAACGAGTGGATGATTGAAGATGTCCAGCAAAATGTAGACGAGAACTGGGAAAAGCTGCTGGCCAAGTGCCAGGGCTGAGCACCACAAAAACAGAGAAAAAACACGGGAAGACCGTTTGGAAAACGGTCTTCCCGTGTTTTTTTGTCTTTCGGTGGCAAGGGGTCAGAAGTCCAGCACCAGCCCGGTGGACAGCTGCTGGACCCGGCTGCCCAGCTCTTCTTTCAGGATCTCGTAGGCGGCCTGGCCGGTGCAGTGGCCGGTGACAACCTGGGTCACCCCGGTCTCGCCCAGGCGGCGGGCGAAGGCCCGGACCTCCTGAGCCGGGGTTTCGTAGAGGTGAAAGCCCCCTACAATGGCGTGGATAGGCTGGCCGGGGAAGGCGGCCTGGACCTCCCGGACCACATTGTCCGCCCCGGCGTGACAGCAGCTGTTGAAGATCACCAGCCCCTGGGGGGTGGAAAAGACCAGGCTCTGCTCGTGGGCAAAATCGTCGGGCACCCAGGTGTGGCCCTCCCAGCGGTACATGCCGGCGGCCAGTCCCCGCTGGTCCAGACCCGGGGTGGTGTGGGGCAGCAAGGTCACCCCGGGCAGAGGGGAGACGGTACCGGTGACGTAGCGGATGCGGGGGGCGAAGTCCGCCAGTAGGCCTTTGCGGATGCCCTCATACCGCCAGCCCCCGTCCGCCGTCCGGTCGTAACAGGTCTCCCCGCAGGCCTGGCGGAGGTAGAAGGGGGCGTGGGCATTGCGGGCAAAAAAGGCGTCCATGCCGTCGGCGTGATCCCAGTGGGCGTGGGAGAGAACTCCGAAGGACACCTGGTTTAGGTCTAGCCCCAGGGCATGGGCATTGCGAACGAAGAGATCGCTGGCTCCGGCGTCCAGCAGGATGACCTCTCCTTGGTATTCTAGATAGAAGGACAACCCCCACTCTCCCTCCAGGCCCCGGGCGGCGAGGTTGTCAACCAATACAGTGGCGCGCATGGGATTCGCTCCTTTTCCACATGGATTTTTCTCCATTATAGCGAAAGAGCCCACCCCTGGCAAGGCGGGAAATTTCCGGCATATCCCTGGGACAGGCCCGCATAGGATGAAGATGACTTGGAGGTGATGACCATGGACAGATGGGACAAGGGAGTCCCACAGTTTCTCCGGGCCCGGCTGGCCCAGC
The DNA here is from genome assembly GCA_004554585.1 of Clostridiales bacterium. Taxonomy (GTDB): domain Bacteria; phylum Bacillota; class Clostridia; order Oscillospirales; family Oscillospiraceae; genus Evtepia. The sequence goes on from SFLH01000002.1 coordinate 86,683, forward strand.
TGGACCGGCAGACCTTGGAAGAGGTGGAGGAGCTCCGCCTGCGGGTGGGCTTTCCCTTGGCGGTCTGCCGGGCGGGGGAGGAGTGGACCCACCCGGCTTGGCAGGACCGCCCTCTGGGGGAGGAGGACCTGTACCGGGTGTTGGAGACCGCCGGCGGCGGCTCGGTCCACACCATTCTGGATCAGCTGCGGGAGGGCTACGTCACAGCCCCCGGCGGCCTGCGGGTGGGCATCTGCGGGGAGGGTGCCGTCCGGGAGGGGAATCTGCTCTCCTTTCGCCGGGTGACCTCTCTGGCCCTGCGGGTGCCCCACTTTCTGCCGGGGGTGGCGGCCTCCCTGGTGCCCCAGCTGGCCAAGGAGGGCAGGGTGCCCAGCACCCTCATTCTCTCCCCCCCGGGGGTGGGCAAGACCACCCTGCTGCGGGACCTCATCCGCTGCCTTTCCCAGGGAGAGGGGGTGCTGCCCCGCCGGGTGGGGGTGGCTGATGAGCGGGGAGAACTGGGGGCAGGCCCTCTTCGCCTGCAGCTGGGCCCCCGCACCGATGTGCTGGAAAACTGCCCCAAGGCGGCCGGCCTGCTCATGCTCCTGCGGGGCATGAGCCCCCAGGTGCTGGCCGCCGACGAGATCACCGCCCCGGAGGACGTGAGGGCCATGGAGGAGGCCGCCGGCTGTGGCGTCACCCTTCTGGCCACGGCCCACGGGGGCAGCTGGGAGGAACTGCGGCTGCGGCCCCTGTACCGGCGGCTGCTGGGAGAGGGGATCTTCCAGGCCTTTGTGCTTATCTCCCTCTCCGGCGGCCGGCGGAAGTACCAGGTGCGGGAGGGATGTCCATGACTGCCCTGTTGGGAAAGGTGTGCCTGCTTGCCGGTTGTGCGGCCCTGGGGGTCCTCCGGGGGTGCCGGCTGGGACAGCGGGCGGCCTGCCTGGAGGAGTTCCGCCGGGTTCTGGAGGGCCTGTCCCGGGAGCTGAGCTTCTCCTTGCGCCCTGTGGCCGACCTGCTGGCCGGGGCGGCCGAGGGAAGCCGAGGGGACCTGGCGGCCTTTTTCCAAACCTGCCGCCGCCGCTTTGATGCCGGCGGCCAGGAGAGCTGGGCGGAGAGCTGGTGGGCTGCCCTGGACCAGACCCCGCTGCCCTTGGAGGAGGAGGACCGCCGGCTGCTCCAGGAGGCGGGGGATGTGCTGGGCCGCTACGACGGGGAAAGCCAGCGGCAGGCCCTGACAGCCCTGGTCCAGCGCCTGGCCGATCAGGCCCAAAAGGCTCGGGCTACGGCCCAGCGCCTGTTCCGGGTCTACGTGGCACTGGGGGTGGCAGGGGGCCTGTTCTGCGTGATCATGCTGTGAGTTTTTGGCATAGACCAGCGGGAGGACGCATAGAGTGATGGCAACGGAAGAAAAGGGGACGAGTTCTTCGTCCCGCGGAAAGGAAGTCGGGAATGGACGTCGATCTGGTGTTCAAAATCGCGGCGGTGGGCATTTTGGTCTCGGTGCTCAACCAGGTCCTCACCCGGTCCGGCCGGGAGGAGCAAGCCACCATGACCACCCTGGCGGGGCTCATTGTGGTGCTCATGATGGTGGTGCAGAAGATCAGCGAGCTCTTCGACCTGGTCAAGACCCTCTTCGGGCTGTGATGGACTATGGATATGCTGGCAATGGCCGCAGCGGGGATCGTAGCAGCCCTGTGCGCGGTGGTGGTGCGCCAACGGACCCCAGAAATTGCCGTGGCACTCACAGCGGCGGCCTGTCTGCTGCTGCTGTGGAATACCCTGCCCCTGCTGGAGACCATCCGGGATGTGCTGGAGGAACTGGCCGGTCTGGCCGACATCTCCCCCACGGTTCTGCGGCCCATGCTCCAGACGGTGGGCCTGGCGCTGGTGACCAAGCTGGCCGCCGCCGTCTGCCGGGACGCGGGGGAGGGAAGCGTGGCCGCCTTTGTAGAGACCGCCGGCGCCGCCGCCGCGGTGCTGGTGGCCCTGCCCCTGTTGAAAATGGTCCTGCAGTTGGTCATCGAGTTGTTATAGCCCGCAGCTGCTTGCTGGTGCTGCTGGTGGCCCTGCTGCTCATGCCCACGGCCCTGGCTCTGGACCAGGAGGAAATTTTTCAGGAGCAGAAAACGTCTCTAGGGATGGACGAGCTGGAAGAGGCCGGCCAGGCCTACACCGGCCAGGAGGAGATCGGGGAGGACCTGGATGTGGAGGGTTCCTTCCGTCACATTGCTGGCCAGGCCAAGGACGCCCTGGCGGGGGTGGCCAAGGCATCGGTGCGCAGCTGCGTGCTGCTGCTGGCGGTGACCCTGCTGTGCGGCCTGGCCGAAGGGATCAAGGCTGGGACGGGGGAGGACGGGCTGTCGGTGACCACCTTGGCGGCGGCCCTGTCCATTGCGGCCATTGCCGTGGGGGATGTCCACTCCCTGCTGACCCAGGGGGAGCAGGCCATTGACAACATGAAGGTCCTGGGGGACGTGCTCCTGCCAGCGGTCTCCATGGCCACGGCGGCCAGCGGCAGCCCCGCCATGGCAGTGGTCAAGCATGGGGCCACCATCCTCTTTTCCGATTTTCTCATCCGCCTCATCGACTCCCTGCTCATCCCCCTGTGCTATGCCTTTGTGGCCGCCAACGTGGCTTGGGCGGCCTTGGGCAACGGCGGCCTGAAGCGGCTGGGAGGGCTGCTCAAGTGGATGATCACCATCATCCTTTCCATCGTCTTGCTGGTCTTTGTGGGCTATCTGAACCTGTCGGGGGTGATCTCCGGCGGCGCGGATGCGGCTACGGTCAAGGCGGCCAAGTTTACCATCTCCAACCTGGTGCCTGTGGTGGGCGGGGTGATCTCCGACACGGCAGAGACCCTGCTGGCAGGGGCCTCGGTGCTGCGCAACGCGGCGGGGGTGTTTGGCATGCTGGCTGTTCTGGGTATCTGCGTGGTCCCCTTTTTGAACTTGGGGATACATTATTTAATGTACCGCTGCACCGCTGCCCTGGCCGCCACGGTCTCCGGGGACGGACGGATTACGGGCCTCATCGAGGCCTTGGGCGCCGCCTTTGGCCTGATCCTGGCCATGACGGCCTCCTGCGCCGTGCTGTTGGTGGTGGCCATGGTCTCTGCGGTGTCGGCGGTGGCGGGATAGGAGGCAAACCATGGAACTCATTCGCGGCTGGATTCTCAGCGTCACGGTTTCGGCCATCCTCATCGCCGCCGCCGAGGCCCTCATGCCTGCGGGGACGGTGAAAAAGGTGGGCAAGCTCACCGGCGGCCTCATTCTCATCCTGGGCATCGTGCAGCCCTTGGTGTCCCTGGACTATGAAGACCTCTACGATCTGGTCATGGCCCTGCCCGCCGGGGCCATCAGCCAGCAGACCATCGAAGAAAGGACCGACGAGACCATGAAAGGAATCATAGAGGAGGAACTGAGCGCATACATTGTGGACAAAGGCAAAGAGCTGGGGGCGGAATGCACCGCCCAGGTGACCTGTGCGCCAGATGAGGAGGGCCTGCCCGTCCCCGTCCAGGCTACCGTCACGGGCAGCCTGACCCAGGCACAGAAGACGGCCCTCTCCCAATACATGGAGCAGGAGCTGGGCCTGCCCCGGGAAGCACAGATCTACCGAACGGAGGAGGCGCCATGAAGGGAAAGGAGATCCTGGACCGCCTGGTCCAGAAGGTCAAGGCCTCTTGGAGCCAATACCGGCTGGTGTGGCTGGTGATCCTGGCCGGCCTGGTGCTGCTGTGCCTGCCCACCGGCGGCCAGGAGCGGGAGAGCCCGGAGGAAGCGGTGGTTTCCTCGGACTTTGACCTGGCGCAGACCGAGGAGCGCCTATCCCAGGCCCTGTCGAAGATTCACGGGGCAGGGGAGGTGACGGTGGTGCTCACCGTGGCCAACGGGCCCCGGCAGATCTTGGCCCAGGACGAAACGAGAAACGGAGAGGAGGGAGAGGAGAGGACGGAGACCGTGGTCCTCAACCGAGGCAGCGGGTACCAGGAGACGGTAACCATCCAAGAGGTCTACCCCCGCTACCAGGGGGCCCTGCTGGTGTGCCCCGGGGGAGACGACCCCTCGATACGATTGCAGCTGACCCAGGCCATGTCCGCCCTGACGGGGCTGGGCGCCGATAAAATTTCGATCAGTAAAGGAAAGTGAGGAACAACCTATGAAACTCTGGAAACGCAACGCCATCGCCGCGGCCATCGTGCTCTTTGTCTGCGGAGCGGTCTATCTCAACTGGAGCTACTCCCAGGACACCGCTGCCGGAAAGAACCTGGGGGAAGCTGCCCTGGTGGGCAGCCAAAACGACCCGCTGACCCAGAACACGGAGGACACCGACCAGCAGTCTGCCGGCGAGGAAGGGGACCAGACTACTACCACCGGCCAGGGCAGCACGTACTTCTCCACCGCCCGCCTCAACCGCCAGCAGGCCCGGGACAACGCCCTGTCTCTGCTCCAGGAGGCGGCGGAGGATGAAAAGGCCGACCAGGCCGCCGTGGATGAGGCCAACGCCGCCATCCAGACCATGGCAGACTACACCATGACCGAGGCCCAGATCGAGAACCTCATCACCGCCAAGGGCTACACCGACTGCGTGGCCTTCCTGGGGGAAGACAGCATCAGCGTGGTGGTCTCCGCCACAGAAAACGGGATGACCGACAGTGATGCCGCCCGCATCGGAGAGATCGTCATGGAACAGACCGGCCTGAGCGCCGACCAGATCAAGATCATCGAGGCAGAATGAACCATAAGCCCCTCCCTTACAGCCGATGCCCCTGTAAGGGAGGGGCTTGTCCTCTTCCGGCCGGCGCTTTTCTCCGGGCAAAAGGGTTGGCCGAAAGAGGTTCCTCTGTGGTATACTAAAGAAAAGATGCCTCCGCCTGCCGGAGGAAAAGGAGGGACCAACCGTGTCCATTGCCGCCAATGCCCTGCCCGCGCCTGTGCGCGGCGCCCTGGACCGCCTGCACGAAGCGGGCTTTGAGGCCTGGATTGTGGGGGGCTGTGTCCGGGACCTGCTCCTGGGCCGCGTCCCCACGGACTACGACATCACCACCAGCGCCCGGCCGGAGCAGACCAAGCAGGTCTTTGCCCAGGAGCGGGTGGTGGAGACGGGCATCCGCCACGGCACGGTGACCGTCCTACTGGAGGGAATGCCCCTGGAGATCACCACCTATCGGGTGGACGGCAGCTACTCCGACGCTCGGCACCCGGATAGGGTGACTTTCACCACCAGCCTGCAAGAGGACACCGCCCGGCGGGACTTCACCATCAACGCCATGGCCTATGCCCCTGGCTGGGGCCTGCGGGATGGGTTCGGGGGACAGGGAGATCTGTCCCGCCGGCTCATCCGGGCGGTGGGGGACCCCCAGCGGCGGTTTCAGGAGGATGCCCTGCGGGTGCTGCGGGCGGTGCGCTTTGCCGCGGTGCTGGACTTTGCCTTGGAGGAGGAGACCGAGACTGCGGCCCGTCAGTGGGCCGGCCGTCTCAGGGAGGTCTCTGCCGAGCGGGTGTTCCAGGAGCTGAGCAAGCTGCTGTGCGGCCCCGGAGCGGGACGGGTGCTGCGGGACTATCCCGACATCCTGGGTCAGGTGATCCCCGAGCTGCTGCCCATGGTGGGGTTTGAGCACCGCAACCGGCATCACTGCTATGATGTCTATACCCACACCGTCGTGGCAGTGGACCATGTGCCCCCCCGCCTGCCCCTGCGCCTGGCCATGCTGCTGCACGACGTGGGCAAGCCGGAGACCTTTTCCATGGGAGAGGACGGCCAGGGGCATTTTTATGGCCACGCCCGGCGCAGTGAGGCGCTGACCCGGCAGATCCTCACCCGCCTGCGGGCCCCAAAAAAGCTCCTGGAAGAGGTGACAGCGTTGGTGCGCTGGCACGATGTGCCCCTTTCAGAGGACCCTCGGCAGATTCGCCGGTGGCTGAACCGGCTGGGGCCGGGCCGCTTTTTGGATCTGCTGGAGATCCAGCGGGGGGACGCGGCCGGCCAGGCTCCGGCATATTGTACAAGAATTGACCAGGCAAACCGCCTGGAGAACCTGGCCCGGGAGATCCTTGCCCAGGCGCCCTGCCTGACGGTAAGGGATCTGGCGGTGGATGGAAGGGATCTTTTGGCCCTGGGATACCGGGGCCCCGCCATTGGCGCAGGCCTGCAGGCAATGCTGGAGCAGGTCCTGGAAGGGGTCCTGCCCAACGAGAAAGGCCCCCTTTTGCAATGGCTGAGGGAAAAAGATGCAAAAAAAGCGGAGTAAAAAAGTGTCATAAATAAGGTGAAAACCTGTAAAAGAAAGGAAAAAATGTTCCTGCGTGATAATTTTGCTAAAAAACTAAATTTTCTCTTTATTTTTTCTATACAGTGTGATATAATGAAGCCACTCAAAAAGTCCGCGGCTTCGTCGAAAAGACGAAAAAGCGGTACGGGAGTACGGCTCAAGCAAACTTGAGAAGGAGGGATGCGGTGACCCAGGCTGATAAGGTAAGCTTCACAAAGAAGGAAAATGTGAACGGATTTTCCTCAGATGAAGGAAGACATTCGAAGAAAGTCCATTCAATCCCCAAGAAGAATTTCGATCTGGCGCATGAATGAGCCACCCGCTGGATCGGAGACCGCGTGCGAATGATAGTTGAGATTAGACAACGACATTTCAACAAGAAACGAGGTAAAATGTATGAGTAATCAGGGAGAGAAAAAAGGCGTCAGCGCCATTGACTTTTTCTGTCTTGGATTCGGCGCTATCGTCGGTGTCGGCTGGGCCGTCACCATCAATGGCTGGATGTCCGGCAGTGGCGGTCCTGTGCCCGCGGCCATCGGCTACATTCTTTGCTTAGTTATCATGATCCCCATCGGCTTGGCCTATGCTGAGCTGGTCCCCATGCTTCCCGTCGCTGGCGGCGGCGCAGCCTTTGCCCACGCAGCCTTTGGTGAAGTGGTTTCCTTCATCTCCGGCTGGTCGGCCTTCGGCGCGTTCGTTTCCATTATCCCCTGGGAAGCCATTCAGATCACTGACGTTCTGAGCTATCTGATCCCGTCCCTGCGGACCGGTGACGCTCTGTATACCATCATGGGCTCTGATGTCCGCCTGAAGGTGGTTATCATCGGTATCGTCTTCTCCATCTTGCTGTTCCTGCTGAACATGCGCGGCCTGTCCGCCGCCGCTGGCGTGCAGAAGTTCCTGTGCATCTTCCTGGTGGCAGCCGCTATCATTGGTGCTATCGCAGCCCTGGTTGGCGGCGACCCCCAGAACCTGCAGCCCCTGTATGACGGCAGCGTGGCAGACGTTACCCCCAACAACATGCTGGGCGGTGCTTTCGGCATCCTCTGTACTGCAGCCTTCTTCCTTGCCGGCTTTGAGACCATTCCTCAGGGCGTTGAGGACGCTGGCGGCGACATCAAGAGCGTTGGCCGTACCGTCGTGATCTCCGTTACCGCAGCCTGCGTGTTCTATGCTATCCTGCTCTTCTGCTTCGGCTATGGCTATGACTGGGAGAAGTTCATTGGCATGGAGAACCCCGCCGCTGCCAACATGTTCAAGGAAGTGTTCCCCGGTGCTGGTGGTACTGCCCTGTACTGGATCATCCTCGTCGGCGCTGTGGCTGGCCTGTTCACCACCTGGAACGGCTTCTTCACCGCTTCCGCCAACCTGATGATGGCTCTGGCTCGTGGCCGTATGGTGCCCCAGCTGTTTGCCAAGCAGAACAAGGACGGCGTGGCTGTCAACGGTCTGATCCTGGTGCTGATCCTCTCCTGCGCTGGCCCCTTCCTCGGTGCCAACATGATCGGTACCGTTACCGCATTCTCCGCAACGGCATTCATCCTCTCTTGGATGATCACCACCTGGAGCTTGCTGAAGCTGCGTAAGACGATGCCCAACGCCAATCGTCCCTACAAGATGCCTACCGGCCTCGCTTACTTCGGCGCTGTGGTGACCACCATCTACTTCATCGGCTGCTTCATCCCCGTCTGCCCCTGGTTCGCTGAGTGGCCTGCCATCTGGGCCTTCCTGGGCTACATGGTCATCGGCGTAATCCTGTATGCGGCTTCCGCTGGTCAGAGAAAGCAGCTCACTCCTGCCGAGCGCGAGAAGGCCATGTTTGGCGACCTCGACCTGGAGAAGCTGAAGGGCTGATTGGACAGCTCGTCCCACAATAGATAAGATCGTACATGAAAAGTATTTCCCAATGATTGGATAGAAGGTGAAACCGAATGAATGGGTCAGATATGATAATGGAGGCCAGTTCCTCCGTGATCTTAACGGAGATCATGATCTATCTTTTGGCCAGCATCCTGTTGATCGTCTTGATTGACTGGTACGCCATGAAGAAGATCGGAGGTAAGCGGATGTGGGGCTACCGGGTCCTGCGGCCGCACAAGGCACTGTCGTTGCTGATTGTGACCTTCTTTACCTTGGTGATTGGCATTCTGTGTTTGTACAAAGACTTGACTGTAAGTCGGTACACGCTGACCTATTTCGGGTTACCCTACTACCTGTCTGTGTTGTACTTTTTGATCAAGGTGTTCCGTAGAGTACGGGCTGAGACAAAAGGTCGTCAGTTGTAAAACACCAGCCTAAGATCTTAAAACGGCGCCGGAGCATTGCTCCGGCGCCGTTTCCTATGGTGGACCCTGGCAGATATGGCCGTTAGTATCCACCAGAAGGTTTCCTTCCGTTGGAAAACCTGCCCAACAACGAAAAAGTCCGGACGCATCCCGCACCCGGACTTTTTCGTTGTTGTAATATTGAAAGAGAGAAAAGAGAGAGAAAAAAGGAGATGCTATTGTTTGCTTCCTGATTGCAACGATAGAATACCATAGCCGGCGGAAAAAATCGTGGACGGATTGCAAACGATGGATGAACAAGTTGTAAATCCTAGACAGGGGAGAGAAGACGAATGGAAGGCCGGGTGCCAGAAGCACCCGGCCTTCTTTGCTATTAAAGAGAGAAACGAGAAAAAGAGAGAGAAAAAGAGGTGTTGTGGATGGTTTCCTGATTGCAAGAATAGAATACCATGTTTCAGAAAAAAAGTCGTGGACGGATTGCTAACCATGGATGAATAAATTGTAAACCCGGTGGGGGAGGGGTAGAGAACGAAAAATGCCGGACACAAAATAGGTCCGGCATTTTTCATGGAAAAGCGTATAAAAAGAAAAGAGAGAGAAAAGGGAGGTATCACTGTTCGTTTTTCAATTACAAATACAGCATAGCATGTCTGGGGCAGAAAGTCATGGACGGACTGCAAACGAATGATGAACAAGTTGTAAAGTTTGAGGCGGGGTTTCCAAAGACGTAAAAAACCGAACGCGAAAGCGTTCGGCTTTTTACGGTATTGTGTATTGTATAAGGAAGAGAGAAAAGAGAGAGGTAATGTCGTTTCTTTTAAGTTCAATAGTAGCATATCATACCTTGGGAGAGAAATCGTGGATAATTTACTAATTTTAAATGAACAATTTATGAACACTTGCGATTAGGCGAGAGCAACGAATTCTGAGGCCACATATCCTGTCTGATCGCCCACCTGGACCAGGTACCAGCCGTTGAATTCATTGATGACCGTCAAGGCTGCGCCGTCGTAGATTTGGGCAATGGGTGTGGACTCCGGGTCCGGCCGGCTGTAGAGGTCCACCACGCCGGCTTCCACCTGGACCACGCCTTCCCGGGAGAGGGAGGCAGCGAAGAAGGGGATGCCGAAGTATTCGGTCAGCGACAGCACGATGCTCTGGGCCATGGCGTCGATGTGGGAGACGATCCACTGGGCATCGGAACTATTGTCGTGAAAGCCCAGTTCCAGCAGGACGGCGGGAGCCCGGACCCGGCGGACCTCTCCAATGGTGGTGGTGGGCTCGATGCGCACCAGATTGGGTTGGGGATAGATGGTCTTTAACCCGTTGGCCAGAAACTGGGCCGCCCGCATGCCCCGGGCGCTGCCGGGGAAGTAAAAGGCGATGATCCCCTGGTTCTCCCCCGCTTCCTCCGGGCCGGAGGCGTTGGAGTGGAGGGCCAGGTGCAGGTCGTAATTGCCCGCGTTGGAGTCTCGGATGGAGGAAGCCGCGGTCATGTCGGGCGTGTTGCGGGAAAAGCGGATGCCGGAGGCGTAGAGCAAGGGCTCCATGGCGTCGGCCAGCTGGTTCATCCACTCCTCTTCGGTGCCTAGGCCGTCGGCATAGAGATTGTATTCCTGGGTGGATGGCGACAGATAAATGATAGGCAAAATGATCCCTCCTTGCCCCAGTCTATGACCGCCGGCGGGTAGCTGTGTCCCGGGGGCGTGTGGGAGGTGCAGTTCTCGTTGCAATCCGGTGCCGCCTATGCTATGATGAAAAAAACGGCAGGGGAGGGATGCGTGCATGGATTTGTGCAACCCAAAGCAGATCAAGGAACTTTTGGCCCGCCATGGCTTTCGCTTTTCCAAACAGATGGGACAGAATTTCCTCATCCAGTCCTGGGTACCTCGGCAGACGGCGGAGGCTTCCGGAGCAGGACCAGGAGTGGGTGTGCTGGAGATCGGCCCGGGCATCGGCCCCCTCACCGAGCAGTTGGCCCAGCTGGGAGCCCAGGTGGCGGCGGTGGAATTGGACCGCTCCCTGCTGCCCATCTTGGCTGAGACCATGGCGGGCAGAGAAAACGTGGAGATTATCCCCGGGGATATCCTCAAGCTGGACCTTCCCGCTCTGTGCCAGGAGAAGTTTCCCGGCCTGCCGGTGGTGGCCTGCGCCAACCTGCCCTACAACATCACCACCCCGGTCATCACGGCCCTGCTGGAAAGCGGCTGCTTTGGCCAGGTGACGGTGATGATTCAGCGAGAGGTGGCCCGGCGGATCTGCGCCAAACCGGGGACGGCGGAATATGGCGCCTTCACCTTGCTGTGCGAGTATTATGCCGACCGGGAAATCCTCTATGACGTGCCGCCGTCTTGCTTTCTCCCGGCGCCCAAGGTGGTCTCTTCGGTCATCCGCATGACCTTACGCGGCCGGCCACCGGTGCCAGTGGGGGACCCTGCCCTCTTTTTCCGGGTGGTGCGAGGGGCTTTCGGCCAGCGGCGCAAGACCTTGCTGAACGTATTGTACACGCTGTTTGCCAAGCAAGTGGACAAAGAAACCTTGGCCCAGCAGTTAGTTGCCTGCAATTTGACGGAGGACATTCGTGGGGAACGTCTCTCATTTGCAGAGTTTGCCCAATTAACCGAGAAGTTGACCAATCTCGCTTGCATAAAAAATTGCAAAGGGATATAATGTAAAAAGTTAAGGGTGGCTCGAAGGAGGGCATTTTACATGGAATTGACAAAAAATCGCGCGGTACTAGACTGGATCGACGAACAGATCCAGCTAACCAAGCCAGATCGAGTGATCTGGATCGACGGTAGCGAGGCACAGCTGGAGGCTCTGCGGCAGGAGGGCTGCGCCACCGGTGAGCTGCACAAGCTCAACGAGGAAAAGCTCCCCGGCTGTTATCTCCACCGCTCGGACCCCACGGATGTGGCCCGGGTGGAGAGCCGGACCTTCATCTGCTGCAAGCGCCAGGAAGACGCGGGCCCCACCAACAACTGGATGGACCCGGAAGAGATGTACGCAAAGCTGAACAAATTGTATGACGGCTCTATGAAGGGCCTGACCATGTACGTGATTCCCTATTGCATGGGGGTGGTGGGTTCCCCCTTTGCCAAGTATGGCATCGAGCTCACCGACTCCATCTATGTGGTCCTGAATATGGCCATCATGACCCGGGTGGGGGAGAAGGTGGTTCCCTACCTGGACGAGAACTTCATCAAAGGACTGCACGCCTGCGCCGACCTGGACCCAGAGGAGCGCTATATCGTCCAGTTCCCCGAGGACAATGTGATCATGTCCATCAACTCCGGCTACGGCGGCAATGTGCTCCAGGGCAAGAAGTGCTTTGCCCTGCGCATTGCCTCCAACCTGGGCCGGCAGGAGGGCTGGCTGGCAGAGCATATGCTCATCTTGGGGGTGCAGAATCCCCAGGGCGAGGTGCGGTATATCACCGGCGCCTTCCCCTCCGCCTGCGGCAAGACCAACCTGGCCATGCTCATCCCTCCCGAGGGATACCAGAAGAACGGCTGGAAGTGCTGGTGCGTGGGCGATGACATCGCCTGGCTGCGGGTGGGCGAGGATGGCCGCCTGTGGGCGGTGAACCCCGAAAAGGGCTTCTTCGGCGTGGCTCCCGGCACCAACATCTCCTCCAACCCCAACGCGCTGGCCACCACTCAGAAGGGGACCATCTTCACCAACGTGGCCCTGAACCTGGACGACAACACCGTGTGGTGGGAGAAGCTGGACAAGCATCCCCCCGAGCATGCCCTGGACTGGATGGGCAATCCCTGGAGCCCCAAGACCGCCCAGGGCCCCGCTGCCCATCCCAATTCCCGCTTCACCGCTCCGGCGGAGAATTGCCCCTGCATCTCCCCGGAGTTTGAGAATCCCCACGGAGTGCCCATCTCCGCCATCATCTTTGGCGGCCGCCGGGCCAAGACCGCTCCGCTGGTCTATCAGTCCCGTGACTGGAAGCACGGGGTCTTCGTGGGCTCCATCATGGGCTCGGAGAAGACCGCCGCTGCCGAGGGCACCGTGGGCGAAACCCGTCGGGACCCCATGGCCATGCTGCCCTTCTGCGGCTATCACATGGCCGACTACTGGCAGCACTGGCTGGATATGGAGGAGAAGATCCCCAACCCGCCCAAGATCTTCAACGTCAACTGGTTCCGCACCGACGACCAGGGCGAGTTCATCTGGCCCGGGTTCGGCGAGAACCTGCGGGTGCTGGAGTGGATTCTCAAGCGCTGCTTCGACGAAGCCGACGCCCGGGAGACCGAGATCGGCTACCTGCCCAAGGTGGAGGACATCAACCTGGAAGGCATCGACGTGGACCGGGAAACCCTGGCCGGCCTGCTGTCCGTGGACCGGGAGCTGTGGCGGAAGGAGACCGAAGGGGTGGAGGAATTCTATGCCCAGTTCGGCGACAAGCTGCCCAAGGTCCTGCGGGACGAGCTGACTGCCCTGGAAGAGCGTCTGAAAGACTGAAACGCCCCATAAAACCTGCGATAAGCCGCCGGCCGGAGTCCCGACCGGCGGCTTTTTGCGCCCGGCTCCGGCTTGCGCGGGGGCCCATTCCTGTGTTATGATAAAAAATACGAAACCAAACCACAGCGGAACGGGAGGGGTGAGATGAAGATCCTAGGCATCGATCCGGGCTACGCCATTGTGGGCTTTGGCATCCTGGAGGCCCAGCGGGGCCAGGCACGGCTGGTCCGGTGCGGAGCCATCAACACCCCGGCGGGGGTGCCTATGCCCCGGCGGCTGGTGCAGATTCAGGAGGATCTGGAGACCCTCATCCACACCTTTTCTCCCGACGTCATGGCCATTGAGGAGCTGTTTTTCAACACCAACGTCACCACCGCCATCGGAGTGGCCCAGGCCCGGGGGGTCATTCTCATGACCGCCGCCAAGCTGGGGGTGGAGGTCTTTGAATACACCCCCTCACAGGTCAAGCAGGCGGTGGTGGGCTACGGCAAGGCGGAAAAGCACCAGGTTATGGAGATGACCCGGCGGCTACTGGGCCTGGCGGCGGTGCCCAAGCCAGACGATGCGGCCGACGCGGTGGCCATTGCCCTGTGTCACGCCCGGTCCCACACCTCCCGGCTGCGCCGGCTGTGACAGGAAGGAGCACCCATGTTTTACTATGTGAAAGGCAAGGTGGCCCATCTGGCCCCCAACCTGGCGGTCATCGACTGCGGCGGGGTGGGGTACGCCTGCCGCACCACCAGCTATACCCTCTCCGCCCTGCAGGTGGGGCAGGAGGGGACCTTGTACACCCATCTGAACGTCCGGGAGGACGCCATGGACCTCTATGGCTTTGCCACGGAGAACGAGCGCAGCTGTTTCCAAATGCTCATCGCCATCTCCGGCGTGGGCCCCAAGGCCGCCCTGTCCATCCTGTCGGCGGCCAACCCGGAGGGCCTGGCCACCGCCATCATCACCGGCAATGAGAAGACCCTGATGGTGGCCCCGGGCATCGGGAAAAAGACCGCCCAGCGGATCATCCTGGAGCTCAAGGACAAGCTGGCCAAGGGTCAGCTTCCTACAGCCGAGGAGAGCTATGGGGGCACCGGCATCACGGTGATCCCCCAGGACAAGGTCTCCGAGGCCACCGCCGCCCTGGCGGTGCTGGGCTACCAGCCGGCGGAGATCACCACCGCCCTGAAAGGCCTGGACCTGGAAGGGCTCTCCTTGGAGGAGCTCATCCGCCAAGCTCTGAAGAAGATGGTCAAGTGAGAGGGGGAAGACCATGAGCATTGATTTTTCCCAGGAAGAGAGCAGGGAGCCCCTGATGAGCGCCTCCCTGTTGGGAGAGGATGAGGGGGAGGGTTCCCTGCGCCCTAAACGTCTGCGGGAGTACATCGGCCAGGAGAAGGCCAAGGAGAACCTGTCGGTGTTCATCGACGCGGCCAAGATGCGGGGCGAGCCCCTGGACCACGTTCTCCTCCACGGCCCCCCGGGGCTGGGCAAGACTACCCTGTCGGGGATCATCGCCAACGAGATGGGGGTGAACATCCGGGTGACCTCGGGCCCAGCCATCGAAAAGCCCGGGGACCTGGCTGCCCTGCTGACCAACCTGGCGGAGAATGACATCCTCTTTGTGGATGAGATCCACCGGCTCAACCGGTCGGTGGAGGAGATTCTCTACCCGGCCATGGAGGACTTTGCCATCGACATCATCATCGGCAAAGGCCCTTCGGCCAACTCCATCCGGCTGGACCTGCCCAGGTTCACCCTTATCGGGGCCACCACCCGGGCCGGGCAGCTCTCGGCCCCCCTGCGGGACCGGTTCGGGGTGCTGCTGCGGCTGGAGCTGTACAGCCCGGAGGAGCTGGGGCAGATCGTCACCCGCAGCGCCGGGATTTTGAACGTTCCCATCGAGCCGGCGGGGGCAGCGGAGATTGCCCGGCGGGCCCGGGGAACCCCCCGCATCGCCAACCGCCTGCTGCGCCGGGTGCGGGACTTTGCCCAGGTGCGAGCCGGAGGGGTCATCACCCAGGGGGTGGCCGACCAGGCCCTGACCGCCCTGGAGGTGGACCAGCTGGGCCTGGACGCGGTGGACCGCCGGATGCTGCGCAGCATCATCACCCATTACGGCGGCGGCCCCGTGGGCCTGGAGACACTGGCCGCCACCGTGGGAGAGGAAGCGGTGACCCTGGAGGACGTCTATGAGCCCTACCTCATGCAGATGGGCTTTCTCACCCGCACCCCCCGGGGACGGTGCGTTACCCGGCAGGCGTATGAGCATCTGGGCCTTCCCTTTCAAGGACAGGAACAGCTGCGGCTGTGAGAGAGCGTGCAGGATAAAATAGACAAAAATGCTGTGGAATTCGTTTTTAATTTAGTATTAACTGGATGATTGTCTTGACAATTCGCTTCCCATACATTATACTAAATGTGAAATTGTTATGAACATTCACGAAGAAAAACGCAGTGAGATCACAGACGAGAGTTTGTGTGCACGGGCCGCCTCCGGTGACCGTGCCGCCGAGGAAGCGCTGGTTCTGCGCCACACCCGCTTGGTACGGGTCTGCGCCCGTCCCTTCTTTTTGGCTGGGGGGGACAGCGAAGACCTGATCCAGGAGGGCATGGTGGGCCTGCTCTCGGCGATTCGAGAGTTTCGGCCCCAGAAGGGCGCCAGCTTCCGCACCTTTGCGGAGGTGTGTGTGCGCCGGCGGATCATCTCTGTGGTGCGCTCCGCCGCCGGGGGAAAGCACCTTCCCCTGAACGATTCCGTTTCTCTCGACCCATCCCTCTTTTTGGCTAACCAGGATTTTACCTCCTTTGGCACGGCATATCATCACCAGCGAAACCCCGAGGACGTCGTCATCCATGAGGAAAATCTCAGCGCGCTGGAGGAGGCGATCCGGGAAGGCCTGACCAGGTTGGAAACCCAGGTCCTCACCCATTATCTCAATGGGCTGTCCTATGCCGAGATCGCTGAAGAGGTACAACGGTCCACCAAGTCGGTGGACAACGCTGTGCAGCGGATCCGCCGCAAGATCGCACAGTATTTATCCCGCGGCGAATACAGCGAAAGCTGATCGCATATATCCGGCCCGTTGAGATCCGGGTCACAAAGTCAAAGAGAGGGTTACAGCATGTACGAAGACAAGACATTAGTATGCAAAGAGTGTGGCAATGAGTTTGTGTTCTCTGCAGGGGAGCAGGAATTCTATGCAGAGCGGGGCTTCCAAAATGAGCCGCAGCGCTGCAAGGCCTGCCGTGACGCCCGCAAGGCTGCCTCCCGCGGCCCCAGAGAGTATTTCACCGCGGTGTGCGCCTCTTGCGGCGGGGAAGCTCGTGTTCCCTTCGAGCCCAAGTCCGACCGCCCCGTTTACTGCAGCGAATGCTTTGCTCGCATGAGAGAAGCTTAATTTCCTGGAAATTACGCCTATGCCATCACAAGCGGCGCCAGATATTCTGGCGCCGCTTGTTTTTTCCCGCCCCGGCAGGAAAAGCCCTTGCAATGGCTGGGGGGTGGCTGGTACAATAAAGCCACATGCCCCCGCCGGCAGGCGGGGAAGAGGCGGTCGGGCAGGCCGCCGGGCAAGGGCAGGCAGCTGGGGCCGGCGGGCTCCGCGCGGGACCATGGGAGGGAAGGAACACATGGGTTTTTGGAACAAGCTCTTTCGCCGGGACAAGGGGTCCCAGGCGGCCGCAGGCTGTGCGGCGGTGATCGTGGCGGCGGGACGGTCGTCCCGGATGGAGGGGATCGACAAGGTCCTCACCCCTATGGGAGGGGAGCCGATGATTCTGCACACCCTGCGGCCCTTTCAGGAGCACCCGATGGTGGAGGAGATCATCATCGTCACCCGGGAGGACCTGATGGTGCCCGTGGGCACCCTGTGCAGCCAGCGGGAGATCACCAAAGTGCGCCGGCTGGTGGTGGGGGGAGAGACCCGCACCGCCTCGGTGCTGGCCGGGCTAGAGGCCGTTACGCCGGGGACCCCTCTGGTGGCCATTCACGATGCGGCCCGGCCCTTCCTCACCCGGCAGGTGCTGGAGGAGGTCCTGGAGTGTGCCCGCCTCCACGGAGCGGCGGCCCCGGCCATCTCGGTGAAGGACACCATCAAGGTGGCCCGGGACGGGGTGGTGACCCAGACCCCCCGGCGGGAGGAGCTCTTTGCGGTGCAGACCCCCCAGGTTTTTGAGGCCGACCTTATTCGCCTGGCCCTGACCAAGGTCCGGGAGGAGGGGCTCTCCCTCACCGACGACTGCGCTGCGGTGGAGCGGCTGGGCTTTCCCGTGCGGCTGACCCAGGGCAGCGAGGAGAACCTGAAGATCACGACCCCCCGGGACCTGATGTGGGGGGAGGCCATTTTGGCGGAAAGGATGGGACGATGAGAATCGGACATGGCTACGACGTGCACCGGCTGGTCTCCGGCCGGAAGCTCATCCTGGGCGGGGTGGAGATCCCCCACCACCTGGGCCTGCTGGGCCACTCGGACGCGGATGTGGTCACCCACGCCCTCATGGACGCCTTGCTGGGGGCAGCTGCCGTGGGGGATATCGGCCAGCACTTCCCGGACAGCGACCCGGCCTATCTGGGGGCGTCCAGCCTGGTCCTTTTGGGCCGGGTGATGGACCTGCTGGCCCGAGAGGGCTGGCGCTTGGAGAACGCGGATTTAACCATTCTGGCCCAGCGGCCCAAGCTCAAGGACCACATCCCCCAAATGCGGCAGAACCTGGCCCGGGCCATGGGGGTTCCCCTCACCGCGGTCAGCGTGAAGGCCACCACCGAGGAGGGCCTGGGCTTCACCGGCATGGAGCAGGGGATTGCCGCCCACGGAGTGGTATTGCTGGAGGCAATGGCCCCGGGCGCATAAAAAGGAAAGAAAGACATCTCAGACGGGCGGCCCGAGGGGCCCGCCCGTCTTTCCTTCCCTGGGACAGAGAAAGGGGGGGGGCCTCGACACCGTTCCGCTCTTCCCGCATACACTGGTGCGGGAGGATCTTTTTATGGTATATCTGATTATGTGCCGGTCCCTGACCTATGCCCAGCGGGTGTCCAACGCCCTGGAGCGGTCGGGGATCCCTGCTCGGGTCCTCCGGTCTCCCGGGGAGATCTCGCCCGCCGGATGCAGTTATTCGGTGAAGATCGCCGCGCGGAACCTGGCCCGGGCGTTGACCGTTCTCAAGGAGACGGGTCTGCCCTATCTGGGCATTTACGTCAACACAGCGGGGTATGGATACCGGGAGGTGGAGCTGTGATCTATCTGGACAGCGCCGCCACCACCTACCAAAAGCCCTCCTCCGTCTACAAAGCGGTGCGGGAGGCCATGGCCTCCATGACCAGCCCCGGACGGGGGACCTATGGCCCGGCGGCCCGGGCATCCCGGACCCTGCTGGCCTGCCGGGAAGAGGCCGCCGCCCTGTTTCAGGTGGAGGAGCCGGAGGGGGTGGTGCTCACCTTCAACGCCACCCATGGCCTGAACATCGCCATCCACTCTCTGGTAAAGCCCGGGGCCAACGTCTTGCTCTCCGGCTACGAACACAATGCGGTGACCCGCCCTCTGGCGTCCATCCCGGACCTGCACGTGGAGGTGGTCCGGGCGCCGCTGTTTTGTCCCAGCCTCTTTCTGGAGGAGCTGCGGCGGCGTCTGAACCACCCGGTGGATGTGGTCATCTGCACCCACGTGTCCAATGTCTTCGGCTATGTGCTGCCCATGGAGGAGATTGCCGCCTTGTGCCGGCGGCGGCAGGTCCCCCTCATCGTGGACGCTTCCCAGTCCGCCGGAATCCTGCCGGTGCGCTTGGCGGATTGGGGCGCGGCGTTTGTGGCCATGCCGGGACACAAGGGGCTCTACGGCCCCCAGGGCACAGGTCTGCTGCTATGCAGCCAGCCGGGGCAGCCGCTGCTGGCCGGGGGCACAGGCAGTCTCTCCCGCCAGGCGGAAATGCCCGACTTCCTGCCCGACCGGCTGGAGGCGGGCACCCACAACGTCCCCGGCGTTGCGGGCCTGCTGGCAGGGCTGCGGTTTTTGCGCCGCCGGGGGATCGCCTCTCTGCTGCGCCACGAACAGGCGCTGGTGCGGCAGACGGTGGAGGGGCTGCGCCGTCTGTCCGGAGTCCAGGTCTACGCGGCCGAGGAGAAAGACTGCCAGAGCGGCGTGGTCTCCTTCCGCCTGACGGGCCGGGACCCCGGCTGGGTGGCGGAAGCCTTAGCCCAGCGGGGGATTGCCGTGCGGGCCGGCCTGCACTGCGCGCCTCTGGCCCACGCCAGCGGCGGCACGGAGGCCACTGGCACCGTGCGGGTGAGCTTTTCTGCCTTCAACACGGCCCAGGAGGTGGAGCGCTTTCTGAGAACTCTGGGGCGGCTTCGCTAGAGGGCACCCAGAGTGGGAACGAGGGCCGGAAACCGGAAAGGGGCTTGTTGTCCGCACCAGGGGACAGCAGGCCCTTTTCCATGGGATTCCCGGTAAATTTGCCGGCGGCGGAGGGAAGGGGGATGGCAGCCGCCGCACCTGATTTTCTAGGGCTTTTTCCGAGAGAACTGGTGAAAATTCCGCCCTTGGCGGGGTTGTAAAAGGGGAGGAAATACAGTATAATAACTTGAATTACCATGGGGATTTGGGACCGTGAGACCAAGAAGGAGGTGGGAGAGATGGCATCCATTTGGCAGTACTGCGTCAACTTCGCAGGTTATCTTCGCCAGATGACGGTGGCGGATCTGGTGGACATTGTCATCCTGTCCTTCCTGTTCTATAAATGCATCGGCATCTTCCAGCGGACCAACGCGGCCAAGGTGGCCCGGGCCCTGCTGCTGATCATCGTTGCCGTGTGGATTTCCTATCAATTTCATCTCAACGCCATCAACTTCATCCTCAACAAGGCGGTGGAGCTGGGCCTGCTGGCCCTGGTGGTCATCTTCCAGCCGGAGATCCGCCGTTTCCTGGAGCGCATCGGCAGCAACAAAGTTTACAGCTTCTCCCGCTTCTTCCGGGACGAGGTGCCGGTGAGTGACGTGGAGGAGGCCATCAACGAGACCGTGGAGGCCTATGCCGAGATGTCCAAAAACCGGGTGGGGGCCCTGATGGTCTTTGAGCGGGAGACCAACCTGTCCAACATCATCTCCTCGGGCACCCCCTTTCAGTCTACGGTGACCAGCGAGCTGCTCAAGAACATCTTCTACCCCAACGCGCCCCTGCACGACGGTGCGGTGGTGGTGCGCAAGGGAAAGATCGTCGCGGCTGCCTGTATGCTGCCCATGTCGGAGAGCATGAACCTGAGCAAGGAGCTGGGCATGCGCCATCGGGCAGGTCTGGGCATGAGCGAGCGCTCCGACGCGGTGGTGGCCATCGTGTCGGAGGAGACCGGGGCCATTTCCACGGTGGTCAACGGCAACCTGCGCCGCCACCTGTCCCCGGAAACTTTGGGACGAATCCTCCGCAACGAGCTTTTGCCCCGTGAATGGTCTGAAACCGGCAAGAGCCAGGGGAAAGGGCTGCTCTTCTGGAAGGGAAAGGGAGGACAATCGTGACCAACCCGAAGAAAACGCGCAAAATATTCAACATCGTCCTGGCTGTGATCCTGGCGGTGGGGGTGTGGTTGTATGTGATTAACGTGGAAAATCCCACCAGCACAGCCACCATTCGGGACATCCCGGTGACCATCGAGGGGGAGGACACCCTGGCCGAGCGCGGCCTGATGATCACCGATCAGGACCAGGACAGCGTCACCTTAAAACTCTCTGGCCGGAAAAAGACGCTGATGAAGCTCTCCCGGAAGAACATCGAACTGACCCTGGATGTGTCTTCCGTCACCTCCGAGGGAGAGCACACCCTCAACTGCTCCTATGAGTTTCCCAACAGCATGGGGGCGGACAGCGTCTCCATCACCGACTGGGACGATCTGCGGATCACGGTGACCGTGGAGAAGCAGGTGAGCAAGGAGATTCCGGTGCGAGGCGAGTTCATCGGCACTGAGGCGGAGGGCTTTCTGGCGGGAACGGTGACCACCGACCCGTCCACCATCACCATCCAGGGCCCCGCGGAGACCTTGGAGGGAATCTCCTATGCGCTGGCCTCCGTGGGTGGCAAGGAGATCAATGAGACCTTGGTGGAGTCCACCAATCTGGTCCTCATGGGAACGGACGGCACTCCGGCCGAGCGCAAGAACGTTACCGCCAGCACCGAGACCGTGGAGGTTACTGTGCCGGTGAGCCAGGTGGTCTCCCTGCCCCTGACGATAGAACTAGTGGACGGCGGCGGGGCCACGGCGGACACAGTGACCGTGGAGATCAGCCCCAAGACCATCACGGTGGCCGCCGCGAAGGAAGGGGAGACCCTGCCGGAGTCCATCTCACTGGGAACCATCGACCTGAGCACGGTGCTGGGCGATACTTCCTATTATATGCCCGTTCCACTGCCCGAAGGTGTGACGATCTGGGGCAGTCAAAACGCCTACGCCGCGGTGCGGCTGACCTTTGACCAGCTGACCACCAAACAGGTGCTGGTGGAGAATATTACCTACGAAAATGTGCCCCAGGGTTACTCGGTGGAGCCGGCGAGCAAGGGAATCTACGTCTGGGTCCGCGGCAGGGACGATCTGGTCCGCGGTTTGGATGCCGGCCAGATCCAGGTAACGGTGGATCTGTCCGGTGCCTCTACAGGGGACGAGCTCCAGCGCGTTTCCGCTCAGGTGACCCTGTCGGGCGACAGCCAAGAGGGGCTGGGCATTGTGGGCAGCCACTACAGCACCGCCCTGTACCTGAAAAAACAGTGACCTGCGGCGCAACGCCGCGGAAGGAGGGTTCGATATGGAACAAATCGCCATGGTAAGAGCCGTTCGGCCCGACGGTATGGCCCAGGTGGCCGTCCAGCGGGAGACCGCCTGCGGCGCTGCCCACAGCTGCGCCGACTGCGCCGGATGCGAGAAGATGATGACCCGCACGGAGAATACCGTGCTGGCCTACAACGACGCGGGCGCCCATCCTGGGGATATGGTGAAGGTGCGCAGTGAGAACGCCAACTTCTTCAAGACCGCTGCTATCGTCTACCTTCTGCCCCTGGTGCTGGCGGTGGTGTTCTACATTGCCGCCACGGCTGCCTCTCTGGGGGGCGAGGGCCTGCGGGCTCTGTGTGCCGGGGTGGGCTTCGTCATCGGCGTGCTGCTGGCGGTGGTCTGGGACCGGCACATGAAGAAGGTTAGCGGTCTGCGCTTTCACATTGTGGAGATCAAGCGGGCATGTTCGGGTATGTGAGGGCGGTCACGTCCGTCCTTGCCCCGGAGGATGCCCAGCGGTACGAGGCGATCTACTGCGGCCTGTGCCGGACCTTGGGGGACCGCTATGGCAAGACGGCCCAGCTGGTGCTCAACTATGACTTCGTCTTTCTGGCCCTTTTGCTGGCCCAGCCGGAGGAGAAGCAGACCTTTCCCTGCTGCGGCTGCCCCATTCATCCCTGGAAAAAGAAAGCCTGCTGGCTGGGCAGCCCCGCTCTGACGGCGGCGGCGGACGCCACGGTGATCCTCACCTGGTGGAAGCTCCAGGACGGCCTGCGGGACGGGGGACTGGCCGAGCGGGCCAAGAGCCGCCTGGCCGGGCTGGCTTTGCGGCGACACTATCGGGCGGCGGCGGCCCACCGGCCGGAATTTGACCGGACCGTCCGGGACTGCCTGGACCAGCTGCACCAGCTGGAGCGGGAAAACACCCCCTCCCTGGACCGCCCGGCGGACACCTTTGCCCGCATCCTTCAGGCGGCGGCCACGGAAAGCGACCTGGCTGCCCGCACCCATGGGGTGGAGCAGATCCTGTACCATGTGGGCCGGTGGATCTACCTGGCCGACGCCTGGGACGACCTAGCCGAGGACCGCAAGAAGGGGAACTACAACCCCCTGCTGGCCCGCTACGGCGACCAGGCGGAAGCGGCTGCGGAGGACCTGCGGGAGACCATGCATGTCTCCCTGGGCCTGGCAGACACCGCCTTTTCCCTGCTGGACTGGGGAGAGTGGGAGAGCCTGCTGGGACACATCCTCTCCACGGGCCTACCCGCTGTGGAGGAGGCTGTGTTCACCGGCCAGTGGAAAGAGCAAAAACATCCCTTTCATCGCAACCACGGAGCCGGGCAAAAGCCCGGACCGAAGAGATAAGGAGAACAAAAAGTATGAATGATCCCTATGCCGTGTTGGGCGTGAATCCTTCCGCCAGTGACGACGAGATCAAGCGCGCCTATCGTGACCTGGTGAAGAAGTATCACCCGGACAACTACAACAACAACCCCCTGGCCGATCTGGCGGAAGCCAAGATGAAAGAGGTCAACGAAGCCTACGATGCCATCATGAAGGCCCGGACCCAGGGCGGCTACCAGTCTGCCGGGGGCTATGGAGGCGGCCGGACGGCCAACCAGGGCGGGGGCCGCTACAGCAACCCCACCCTGCTCCAGGTGCGCCAGCTCATCGCCCAGAACAACTTGGCCGAGGCCGAGCGCATCCTGCGGGGCATGCCGGCCAACAACGCCGAGTGGTATTACCTCATGGGGAGCATCGCCTACCGCAAGGGATGGATGGACGACGCCCGGCAGAACTTCTGGACGGCGGCCAACATGGACCCCACCAACATGGAGTATCGCCAGGCGGTCAACAGCATGGGGATGCAGGCCCGCCGGGGTGCCTACGGCGGCGGGGACGACTTGGCCAACCTTTGCACGACGCTGTGCTGCCTGAACTGCCTGTGCAACTCCTGCAGCGGCTGAGAAATAAACAGAGAATTCCCGCGAAAAAACGAGAACAATGAGGTGTTTGCCTTGATACGAAGCATGACAGGGTATGGCCGGGGAGAAAGTGTGCTCCATGACCGGACCATTACGGTAGAAGTGCGAGCGGTGAACAACCGCTATCTGGACTGCGCGGTGAAGATCCCCCGGCTGTATGTGTTTGCGGAGGATGCCGTGAAGTCCTATGTGCAGAAGAAGGTAGGCCGGGGAAAGGTGGACGTCTTTGTGTCCATCGATGCCACCGCGGCCGACAAGGTGGCCGTCTCCCTGAACCGGCCGGTGGCCGACGGGTATTACCAGGCCCTGCTCCAGATGCGGGACACCTATGGCCTGAGCGACGACATTTCCGTCTCTCTGCTCTCCCGCTTCCCCGACGTCTTCCTGGTGGAAAAGGAGCAGGGAGACGCGGACGTGATCGCCGGAGACATTGTCCAGGTGCTGGCCCAGGCCCTGGAGGACTTCAATGCCATGCGGGAGCGGGAAGGGCAGAAGCTGGCCGAGGACATCCGCCGCAAGGCGGAGACCATCGGGGCGCTGGTCTCCCAGGTGGAGGCCCGTTCTCCCCAGACAGTGTCGGAATACCGGGAAAAGCTCCGCCAACGGATGCAGGAGGTGCTGGAAAACCCCCAGATCGACGAGAGCCGTATTCTCACCGAGGCGGCCATCTTTGCCGACAAAGTGGCCGTGGACGAGGAGACCGTCCGCCTGCGCAGCCACCTGGCCCAGCTGGAGGAGATGCTCACCCAGGGCGGCGCCATCGGGCGCAAGCTGGACTTCCTCATCCAGGAATTTAACCGGGAGGCCAACACCATCGGCTCCAAGTGCAGCGACGTGGCCTTGGCCCGGGTGGTGGTGGAGCTCAAGGGAGAGATTGAGAAAATCCGAGAGCAGGTGCAGAACATCGAGTGAAGGGGGAGAGGCTGTGAAACTCATCAACATCGGCTTTGGCAACATGGTCTCTGCCAATCGGCTCATCGCCATTGTCAGCCCGGAGTCTGCCCCCATCAAGCGCATGGTTCAGGAGGCCCGGGACCGGGGTGTGCTGGTGGACGCCACCTATGGCCGCCGCACCCGGGCAGTGCTCATTACCGACAGCGACCACATCATTCTCTCCGCCCTTCAGCCGGAAACGGTAGCCGGCCGTCTGGGCGGGCGGGAAGAGATTGCAGGGGAGGAAGAGGAATGAAGGAACGAGGGACATTGGTGGTGGTCTCCGGCTTTTCCGGAGCGGGAAAGGGCACGGTGCTGGCCCAGGTGCTGGCCCGGCGGCCCGACCTGTATTTTTCCGTCTCCTTTACCACCCGGGCGCCCCGGGAAGGGGAACAGGACGGGGTGAACTATCACTTCGTCACCCGGGAGGAGTTTCAAGCCCGCATCGGCCGGGGAGAATTCTTGGAGTACGCGGAGTACGTGGGCAACTATTACGGCACCTCCATGCAGGTGATCCGCGAGAAGCTGGAGCGGGGCATTGACGTGGTCCTGGAGATCGAGATCCAGGGGGCGGCCAAGGTCCGCGAGAAGCTGCCCGAGGCGGTCTCCCTGTTCCTGGTACCCCCCTCTTTTGAGGAACTCTCCCGCCGCCTCCACGCCCGGGGGACCGACTCGGAAGAGAAGATCCAGCAGCGGCTGGCCACTGCCCGGGAGGAAGCCAAGGAGATTGTGAATTATGACTACATCGTCGTCAACGACACGGTGGACCATGCGGTGGAAGAGATCTTAGCCATCCTTACCGCCGAGAGCTGCCGGAAGGAAAGACGGCTTCATTTGATGGAAGGAGTGTAATGGATTATGATGCTGTATCCCGCAATGAATGAACTCTTGGCCCAGGTGCCCAGCCGTTATCAGCTGGTGAACGTGGTGGCCGCCCGCGCCCGGAAGATCGCCTCCCGAGCCGAGGAAGA
The DNA here is from genome assembly GCA_004554585.1 of Clostridiales bacterium. Taxonomy (GTDB): domain Bacteria; phylum Bacillota; class Clostridia; order Oscillospirales; family Oscillospiraceae; genus Evtepia. The sequence continues at coordinate 112,325 of SFLH01000002.1, forward strand.
GGGCCTGTTGCTGGAGGACAAACCTGTGAGCATCGCCATCCGGGAGATCGCCGAGGGCTGCCTGAACGACACCGAGGAGGAGATGGTCCCGGCCGAGGAAGGCTGGATGGACCCGGCGGACGAGGAGAGCCCCGAGGAGACGGCGGAATGAGTGCCCGCCGGGCGGTCCTATGACCGTCGCCAGGATCGCGCTGGCGGCGGCCACCTTTGCCATTGACCGGCCCTATTCCTACCGGGTACCTGCCCAACTGGCTTCTTCGCTGGCGCCTGGAATGCGGGTGCTGGTGCCCTTTGGCAAGGGGAACCGGCCCAGTGAGGGCCTGGTCCTCTCCCTGAGCCAGCAGGAGGACGAGGGAAAGCTCAAGGAGATCTCTGTCCTGCTGGACCAGCAGCCGGTGCTCACCCAGGAGGGGGTCCGGCTGGCCCTGTGGATGCGGGAGCGGTTTTTCTGCACCGTTTACGCCGCTGCGCTGACCATGCTGCCCACAGGGCTGTGGTATGTCCTCAAGGAGGGCTATGCCCTGGCCCCCGGAGCAGACTGGGAGGCCTGCCAGCGTCAGACCCGGGAGGCGTCCAAGGCCCGGCAGATCTGGGACTTTCTCCTGGCATCCGGCGGCCGGGCCCGGTTGGAGCAGATCCAGGCCCTGCCCGGCCTGCAGAACCCCCGCGGGGTCCTGCGGGAGATGGAGCAGGCGGGGCTGGTGGTCCGGGAGACCACCGCCCGGCGGAAGGTCAAGGACAAGACCGAGCCGGTGGCCGTGCTGGCAGTTTCCCCCGCCGAGGCCCTGGCCCAGATGGAGCCCCGGCGCAAGACCTCTCCCATGGGGTGGGAGGTGACCAAGCTGCTGTGTAATCTGGGCAGCGTCAGCGTGAAGGAGCTGTGCTATTTCACCGGCGCCTCCCGGCAGACGGTGAAATCTCTGGAAAAGCGGGGGGTGCTGACCCTTCAGCAGCAGGAGGTCTTCCGTCATCCCCTGCCCCAGCTGGGGGAGAACCAACCCCTTGCCCCCCTCAACGACCAGCAACAGGCGGCCTTTGCCGGCCTGGAAAAACTTCTGGACCAGGATAGCGCCCAGGCGGCCCTGCTTTACGGGGTCACCGGCAGCGGAAAGACCCAGGTCTATCTCCACCTGATCCAAAAAACCCTGGCGGCGGGGCGGGGGGCCATCGTGATGGTCCCGGAGATCGCCCTGACCCCCAGTTTGCTGCAAACCTTTCTGACCCATTTCGGCCGCCAGGTGGCCCTGCTCCACAGCTGCCTGCCCTCGGGCGAGCGGTACGACGAGTGGAAGCGGGTCCGGGACGGAAAGGCAAAGGTGGTGGTGGGCACCCGCTCTGCCGTCTTTGCCCCGCTGGCCGACTTAGGGCTTGTGATTCTGGACGAGGAGCAGGAGAGCAGCTACCAATCCGAGTGCATGGTGCGCTATCACGCCCGGGAAGTGGCCAAGTTCCGCTGCACCCAGCACAAGGGACTGCTGGTGCTGGGGTCGGCCACGCCGGCGGTGGAGAGCCGCTACGCTGCCGAACAGGGACACTACCATCTGTTCACCCTGCCCCAGCGATACAACGCCCAGCATCTGCCCCAGGTGATGCTGGCCGACATGAAGGAGGAACTGCGCCAGGGCAACGGCACGGGGCTGTCCCGGTTGCTGTGCCAGCAGATTCAGGAAAACCTCCGGCGGGGGGAGCAGAGCATCCTCTTTCTCAACCGCCGGGGCAACAGCCGCATGGTGGTCTGTCCCCAGTGCGGCCAGACGCCCACCTGCCCCCGGTGCTCGGTCCACCTGACCTATCACAGCGCCAACGGGCGGCTCATGTGCCACTACTGCGGCCACTCAGAGCCCCTGCCCGACCTGTGCCCCCACTGCCACAGCCGGCTGCAGTTTGTGGGGATGGGGACCCAGAAACTCCAGGAGGAACTGCAGAACCGCTACCCCGGCACGGAAATCCTGCGCATGGATGCGGACACCATTTCCGCCACCCAGTCCCACGAGGTGCTGCTGGACCGATTCCGGCGGAAGAACATTCCCATCCTCCTGGGCACCCAGATGGTGGCCAAGGGCCTGGATTTTCCCAACGTGACCCTGGTGGGGGTGGTGGACGGCGACTTGTCCCTGTACACCGACAACTACCGGGCCGCCGAGCGGACCTTCTCCCTGCTGACCCAAGTGGTGGGCCGGGCAGGACGGGGGGACAAGCCCGGCCGGGCGGTGATCCAGACCTGGACCCCCGACAACGACGTGATTAACCTGGCGGCCCGCCAGGATTACGATACTTTTTACCAGCAGGAGCGCCAGATGCGCCAGATGCTCCGTTTCCCCCCTTTTCTGGACCTGTACCGGGTGACCGTATCCGGCCTGGACGAGACCCAGGTTCTGCGGGCCTGCGCCCTGGTGCGCCGGAGCTTAGAGCCCTGGGTCAAGCCCCGCCAGCAGGGGCCGGAGGGCCCGGAGCTGCTGGGCCCTGCCCCTGCCCCCATTTTGAAAGTGAACAATCGTTATCGCTACCGGGTCCTTCTCAAGTGCCGGGGCGGCAGGGAGATCCGGGCGGTGCTGGCCCAGATCCTGCGCGCGGCCCAGGAGGACCGGGCCAACCGGGGCCTGTCCATTCTGGTGGACGTGAACCCCATGGACTAAAGAATCCCGCGAAGGGATGGACAACGATGGAATATTGAGGAAGGATGACCTGTCATGATCAAGAAGATTCTGCAAAAGGAAGACCCCGCCCTGCACAAAGTCTGCCACCCGGTGACCAATTTTGACCGGAAGCTGGCCGGCCTGCTGGATGACCTGACCGCCACCCTGAAAGACGCCCAGGGCCTGGGCCTGGCCGCTCCCCAGATCGGTATCCTGCGCCGGGTGTGCGTGGTGATGGACGACGACGAGAGCTTCCTGGAGCTGGTGAACCCCGAGATCGTCAGCCAGGAAGGGGAACAGGAGGGCTTTGAGGGCTGTCTGAGCCTGGCCGGTCGCTATGGCATCGTCAAGCGGCCCATGAAGGTAAAGGTGAAGGCCCAGAACCGCCACGGCGAGGTGGTGGAGTATGAGCGGGAGGGCATCACTGCCCGCTGCTTCTGCCACGAGATCGAGCACCTGGACGGCCACATGTACTATGAAAAGACCGACCGCCTGTTCACCGAGGAAGAGGTGGACGAGATGCTGCAGAAGGCAGAGGAAGAGGCATGAGAATCTTGTTCATGGGCACGCCGGACTTTGCCGTGCCCTCCCTGGAGGCCCTGGCGGCCGCCGGTCACCAGCTGGTGGGCGCCTTCAGCCAGCCGGACAAGCCGAAAAATCGGGGCATGAAGCTCCAGCCCACCCCGGTGAAGGTGTGTGCCCAGGGGCTGGGCGTGCCGGTCTTTCAGCCGGCCAAGCTCCGGGACGGCACTGCCCTGGAGACCATCCGCCAGCTGGACCCGGAGCTCATCGTGGTGGCGGCCTACGGCCGCATCCTGCCCCAGGAGATCTTGGACTACCCCCAATTTGGGTGCATCAACGTCCACTCCTCCCTGCTGCCCAAGTACCGGGGAGCGGCCCCCATCCACTGGGCCATCCTTAACGGGGACCAGGAAACCGGTGTGACCATCATGCACATGGCCCTGGCCCTGGACGCTGGGGACATCATCGCCCAGCGGGCCACCCCCATCGATCCCAATGAGACTGTGGAGGAACTCCACGACCGCCTGGCCCAGCTGGGCGCCCAGCTGCTGGTGGATACGGTGGCAGAGATCGCCGCCGGCACCGCCGGGCGCACCCCCCAGGCAGAGGACCAGGTCACCCTGGCCCCCATGCTCAGCCGGGCCCTGTCGCCCATGGATTTCACCCGGCCGGCCCGGGCGCTCCACGACCAGGTCCGGGGTCTCATCCCCTGGCCGGCGGCGGTGACGGAGCTGGGGGGCGTGCGGTGCAAGATTCTGGCCACCACCGTCCTGGACGAGACCACCGGCAAAGCCCCCGGCAGCGTGATTGCCGCCGACAAGAAGGGGCTGAAACTGGCCTGCGGCGGCGGGACCGTGCTGCGCATTGACCGCCTGCAGGCCGACGGCGGCAAGCGCCTGGCCGCCGCGGATTACCTGCGGGGCCACCCCATCCCAGTGGACTAACCCCCAGAAAACACCAGAAAGGAGGGACCCCTCATGTCTGCCCGAGAAGCCGCCCTGCTCACCTTGGCGGCCATGGAGCGCCAGAAGGCGTGGTCCAACGGCCATCTGAAGAAGGTCATCCAGACTCAGGGCCTAGACCGGCGGGACGCCGCCCTGGCCACCCGCCTGTGTTTTGGGGTCCTGCAAAACCGGATGCTGCTGGACTACTACCTCCAGCGGTACTCCAACATGAAACTGGAAAAAATGGAGAGCAAGGTGCGCAACAGCCTCCGCCTGGGGCTGTACCAGATGCTCTTTTTGACAAAAATCCCCCCCAACGCTGCTGTGAGTGAGGCGGTGGAGCTGACTAAAAAGCACTGCAAGAACCCCCGGGCCGGGGGCATGGTCAACGGGATTCTGCGCAACCTGGCGCGGCACCTAGACGACCTGCCCACCCTGGACCGCCGAGATCCCATGGCCTATCTGTCTCTGCTCTACAGCCACCCCCAGTGGCTGGTGGAAGAGTGGGGCGGGCAGCTGCCCCAGGAGGAGCTGGAAGCCTTGCTGCGCTGGGATAACGGGGAGCCGCCGGTGACCGTTCAGGTGAACACCTGCCGATTTTCTCAGGAGCAGGCCACCCAGGCCCTCCAGACCGACGGCGTTGGCGTGACGGTGCACCCCTGGCTGCCGGACTGCCTGATCCTCACCGGCACGGGCGACCTGACCCGGACCCAGGCCTGGCAGGAAGGGATGGTCTATCCCCAGGACCCCGCCGCCCGTCTGGCGGTGCTGGCCGCGGGCCTCACCCCGGGCAGCCGTGTCCTGGATGCCTGCGCCGCCCCCGGGGGAAAGTCTTTTGTTGCGGCTATGGTGTTGGGGGATGCGGGGGAGATCGTCTCCTGTGATCTCCATTCCCATAAAAAGGCCCTCATTCAGGCGGGAGCCGACCGGCTGGGCCTGCAAAGCCTGCGCCCAAAGACCGCCGACGCCAAGAAGTTTCACCAGGACTGGGCGGAAGCCTTTGACACCGTGCTGGCCGACGTGCCCTGCTCGGGCCTGGGGGTGATCCGCAAGAAGCCGGAGATTCGCTACAAGGACCCGGCGGAGCTGGCGGGTCTGCCCCAGATCCAGGGGGAAATCCTGGACAACGTCTGCCGGTATGTCCGGCCAGGCGGGGTCCTGCTCTACTCCACCTGCACCCTGCGGACCTGCGAGAATGAGCAGGTGGCCCAGGCCTTCCTGGACCGTCACGAGGACTTTGTCCTGGAGGCCTTCCAGGTGCCCGGCCCCCTGGGCCGGGTGGACCAGGGCCAGGTGACCCTGTGGCCCCAGCGGCTGGAGACCGACGGCTTCTTCCTGGCCAAGTTCCGAAGGGAGGCGCGTCCATGACGGATCTGAAATCCATGACGGTGGAGGAACTGACCGCCTGGTGCCGGGACCAGGGGCAGCCCGCCTTCCGGGGCAAGCAGCTCTTCCAATGGCTCAGCCGGGGAGTGGCCTCCACCGAGGAGATGACCGACCTGCCCAAGTCCCTGCGGGCCAAAATCGACCAGGAGGGCGGGATTGCCCCCCTGCGGGTGGAGAGAAAACAGGTCTCAAAGCTGGATGGCACCATAAAATATCTCTGGAGGCTGTCCGACGGCAACTGCATTGAGACCGTGCTCATGCGCTACCACCACGGCAATTCCGTGTGCATCTCCTCTCAGGTGGGCTGTGCTATGGGCTGCGCCTTCTGCGCCTCCACCATTGGGGGCAAGGTGCGCAACCTGACGGCGGGGGAACTGCTGGACCAGGTGATCTTCACCCAGAAGGACTCTGGCCACCCCATCTCCAACATTGTCCTCATGGGCATTGGAGAACCGTTGGACAACTACGACAATGTGCGGCGGTTCCTCACCCTGGTCAACCACCCGGATGGGCTAAACATCGGCATGCGCCACATCTCCCTGTCCACCTGCGGGCTGATCCGCGGCATCGACCGCCTGGCTGAGGAGGGACTGCAGCTGACCCTGTCGGTCTCCCTCCATGCCCCCGACGACGAGACCCGCAGCGCCTTGATGCCTGTCAACCGCGGGGCTGGGGTGGCGGCGCTGTTTGAGGCCTGCCGGCGGTACTTTGCCAAAACCGGCCGGCGGATCTCCTATGAGTACGCCATGATCGAGGGGGTCAACGACACGCCCCGTCATGCTGCCCTGCTGGCCGACCAGCTGGAGGGGACGGTGGCCCACGTGAACCTCATCCCCCTCAACCACGTGGAGGAGAGCCCCTTAAAACCCAGCACCCATGTGGCCGCCTTTCAGCGGCAGCTGGAAAAGCGGGGGATCACCGCCACGGTCCGCCGGCGGCTGGGCAGCGACATCGACGCTTCCTGCGGCCAGCTGCGGCGCAAGGCCCTGAAAGACCGGGGCGCCGGGGCATGAGAGCAGACGCGAAAGGAGATGATTCCCCATGGTTTCGGTTTGGGGACTGACGGACAGAGGGATCGTGCGAAGGGAAAACCAAGATTCCTGTGCCTATGAGATCATAGAAGAGGGCGGTCTGGCCTGGGGCGTCGTGTGTGACGGCATGGGCGGGGCCAAGGCCGGGGACATCGCCAGCAAGATGGCGGTGGAGACCTTCTGCTCCCATCTGGAGCAGCTCAAGGACCTGGAAGGACCTCCCCCGGCGGCAGATCTGCTGCTGGAGGCCGCCGAGGATGCCAACCGGGTGGTCTATCTCAAGGCAGAGACCGACGATGACTGCGTGGGCATGGGCACCACTTTGGTGGGCGCCATCCTCCAGGGGAATACCCTCTGGGTGGTCAACGTGGGGGACAGCCGGGCCTATCACATCACCCAGAACGCCATCCAGCGCATCACCCGGGACCACTCTGTGGTGGAAGATCTGGTGGCAAAGGGGGACCTGACCCCGGAGCAGGCCCGGCGGCATCCGCAAAAGAATCTAATCACTCGCGCTTTGGGTACGTCCAGGAAGGTCAAGGCGGATCTCTTTCAGAAGACGGTGGCAGAGGGGGACTGGCTCCTGCTGTGCTCCGACGGCCTGATCAACGAGGTCACCGACCAGGAGATCCACCAGGAGGTCCTGGCTGGCGGCACCCCTCAGGAGATCTGCCAGCGACTTGTGATCCGCACCCTGGACAGCGGCGCGCCGGACAATGTGACCGTCGTGCTGTTCCACTTGTGAGAAGGAGTGTGTTGCCATGAATCAATACATCGGTAAAATGCTCGACAACCGGTATGAGATCCTGGACGTGATCGGCGTGGGCGGCATGGCGGTGGTCTACAAGGCCTATTGCCACCGGCTGCACCGGTTTGTGGCCATCAAGGTCTTAAAGCGGGATCTGGCCGCCGACGCGGAGTTCCGCCGGCGGTTCCACGAGGAGGCCCAGGCGGTCGCCATGCTCTCCCATCCCAACATCGTCTCGGTTTACGACGTGAGCAAGGGGGATGACCTGGACTACATCGTCATGGAGCTCATCGACGGCATCACCCTCAAGCAATACATGCAGAAGAAGGAGGGACGCCTGAACTGGCGGGAGTCCCTGTACTTCATCACCCAGATCGTCCGGGCTCTGGGCCACGCCCACAGCCGGGGGATCATCCACCGGGACATCAAGCCTCAGAACATCATGGTCCTGCGGGATGGCAGCGTGAAGGTGGCCGACTTCGGCATTGCCCGGATCATGTCCGCGGCCCAGAACACCCTCACCCAGGAGGCCCTGGGGTCGGTCCACTACATCTCCCCCGAGCAAGCTCGGGGCAGCCACATTGATGCCCGGGCGGACATCTACTCCGCCGGCGTGGTCCTGTATGAGATGCTCACCGGCCGCCTGCCCTTTGACGGGGACACCCCCGTCTCCGTGGCCATTCAGCACATCAGCGCCAAGCCCATCTCCCCCCGGGAGATCATCCCCGATATCCCCGTGGGCCTGGAGGAGATCACCATGAAGGCCATGGCCTCCCGCATTGACCTGCGGTACATGAACGCCGAGGCCATGCTCCGGGACTTGGAGGAGTTCCGCAAGAACCCCCAAGTGGAGTTTCACTATAACCTGGCCAGCTTTCACGGCAGCCAGCCAGTGCCCGATGAGCCCACCCAGTCGGTGGACAGCGCCAGCTCCCTCAGCCGCCGCCAGCGCCCCCCGGCCCGGACGCGGACCGCGCCCCCGCCCCGGCGCTATCCCCCCGAGGAGGACTACGAGGAGGCTGAGGAGCGCAAGCGCAACCTGGTTATCCCCATCGTGGTAGTGGTCTTCCTGGTGGGCGTGGGCGTCTTCCTCTGGCTGACCTTCTTCAGCGGCCTGTTTGAAAAGGACGACGGCCTGCAGGTGCCCAATCTGGTGGGCCGGCAGATCGACGAGGTGAACCAGGACCAGGATGTGTTGAAAAACTTCACCATCGTGGAACAGACGCGAGAACCCAGTGACAAGTATGAGGCGGGCGTTATCATTGACCAAGACCCGGATGCCGGGACCAAGGTGACCCAAGGTGAGGGCCCCATCACCATCAACGTGGTGGTCAGCGCCGGGGAGGAAACTGTGGAAATGATCGACGTGGTGGGCGACACCTATGAGACCGCCGTCACCCGCCTGCAGCAGATGGACCTGAAGGTGGATACCCCCACCCGGGAACCCTCCGACGACGTGGAGGAGGGCAAGGTCATCTCCAGCGACCCCAAGGCCGGGGAGCAGGTGAGCGTGGGCTCCACGGTGAAGCTGGTCATCAGCTCCGGGCCGGAGACCAAGTCCGTTACGGTGCCCACCCTCACCGGCACCAGCCTGGACAACGCCCGGAACATCGCCGAGAGCGCGGGCCTGTCCATCGGCAACGTCACGGAGGTCTACAGCAGCCAGCCGGTGGGCCAGGTGGTCTACCAGAGCATCCCCGCCAACACCACGGTGGACGAGGGGACCTCCATCGCCCTCCAGGTGAGCAAGGGACCGGAACCCTCGCAGCCCGCCCAGCACACCAAGACCCTGGAAATCTCACTGCCCGACGATGGCCGGGAGAGTGTCACCGTTCGGGTGACGGTGGACGGAAAAGAGGCCTATAAGAACTACGTGAACACCGAGCGGGAGACCCTCTACGTCAGCGTCTCCGGGTCCGGCTCCATGGAAGTGTGCATCTACTTCGATGATGAGCTGGCCCAACGGTACACGGTGAACTTTGACGAATGAGCCAGATGAGAGAAGAAGGGGTCATCCGCAAGGCCCTGAGCGGATTTTACTACGTCCAGGCGGGCGGGGAAGAGGTAACCTGCCGGGCCCGGGGCAAGTTCCGCCATCAGAAAATCACCCCCCTGGTGGGGGACCGGGTGGCCATCACCCGGCAGCCGGACGGCAGCGGCTCTCTGGATGAGATCCTGCCCCGCCGCAACGCCTTCCAGCGCCCGGCGGTGGCCAACATTGACCAGCTGGTCATCATCGCCTCCGGGGCCATCCCCGTCAGCGATCCCTTCCTGCTGGATCGGATTATCTCCCTGGCCGAGAGCAAGGGGTGCCAGCCCATTCTGTGCGTGAACAAGTGGGACCTGGTCCCCGCCCAGGAGCTGCTGGACATCTACCGGACCGCCGGCATCCCCGCCCTGCCCGTCAGCGCCGTCACCGGCCAGGGGATCGAGGAACTGCGGGGCCTGCTGGCCGGGAAGATCTCCGCCTTTACCGGCAACTCCGGGGTGGGCAAGTCCAGCATCCTCAACGCCCTGGACCCTGCTTTCGCCCTGGCCACCGGCCAGATCAGCGAAAAGCTGGGCCGGGGCCGGCACACCACCCGCCATGTGGAGCTCTTCCCCGTGGCGGGGGGGCTCATCGCCGACACCCCGGGGTTCTCCGCCTTCGACCAGGAGAAGGGGGGGGAGGCTCTGGACAAGGAGACCTTGGCCGAGACCTTCCGGGAATTTCGCCCCTACCTGGGCCAGTGCCGCTTCGTGGGCTGTGCCCACGTGAAGGAGAAGGGGTGCGCCGTGCTGGAGGCCCTGGCCGAGGGGAAGATTTCCCCCAGCCGCCACCGCAGCTACGTGCGTCTGTACGAGCTGGCAAAAGAAAATAAGCCCTGGGAAAAAACATGACCTGTCCCCCAGGAACCACCCGTCCCCTCTCGGCATAGACTGAGAGCGGACGGGTGTTTTTCTGCCCGGGAAGGGAGGGAACGGCATGAAGATGGTGGTGGTCAACGCGCCCAAGGCCCTGGCGGGGCTGCTGAAAAAGATCTTTCACATCTGAGACAGGCCAGTCATATCTGCCGCCGGAAGGACATAGACTTTGGCAGATACTTACTTGACACGAGAAAGGACTGGTCACAGTGATGGAATTGGAACTGCGGCAGGAGACGGTGCGGGGCTGGGAGACGGTCTGCCGCACTGCCCTGGAACAGGAAGAGACGGGGGAGATGATCGTGCCCGACGCCTGTCCGGACATCTGGCAGGTGCTGGACGGGGAGACCCGCCTGCTTCTCCAGCGCAAGGAGCCTCAGGACGGGCGAGGGGAGTTCTCCGGTCTGCTCAAGACCACGATCCTCTACCAGCCGGAGGGGGAAGAGGGGGTGCGGTCCATGGAGGTCACCCTGCCCTTTTCCGCCTCCCCGGAGCTCAAGGGTCTGACCCGGCGCAGTGTGCTGCACGTGATCCCCCGGGTGCTGTCGGTGGACGTCCACTTGCTCAACCCCCGGAAGGTCCTCGTCCGGGTGAGCTACTGCCTGGACATTGAGGGCTTCGCCCCCCAGACCCGCAGCCTGACGGCCTGTGTAGAGGAGGGAGAGGACAAGGGCATCCGCCAGAAGACCGGGCAGCTGCGGAGCTTCCAGACGGTCTATGTGCAGGAAAAGAACTTTACTTATCAGGACGCCGTGGTCCTGCCCGCCGGCCGCCCCGACCCGGCGGAGCTGCTGCGCACACGGGCCCAGTGCACCTGTACGGAGGCACGGGTCATCGGCAGCAAGCTGGTCTTTAAGGGAGAGGCCTTCCTCCAGCTGCTCTGCCGGGGGGAGGACGGCGCCCTGTTCACCGGGGACTTCCACCTGCCCTATTCTCAGATCATGGACGCGGGAGAGGACAGCGAGGAGGGCATGTGCCATATGGACCTGCTCTTCACCGACGTCAAGTGCACCCCATCCCCGGAGGACCGGCGGACCTTCCAGGTAGAGCTGGCCCTCCAGGCCCAGGCGGTGCTGCGGCGGGAGGTGACCGCCGAGGTCCTCACCGACCTGTACAGCACGGACTATGACCTCCAGCCCGAGGAGGAGGCCTGCCCCATCCTGCGCCTGCTGGGCCAGGGAGAGGAGCAGGAGACCGCCCGGGAGACGGTGGAGATCGGCAGCGTGCCGGGCAGCCTGCTGGACGTCCAGGTCCGCCTGGGCCGGGCCAGCCAGAGCCAGGAGGGGGAGGACCGGGTCCTCACCCAAGAGGTGGAGATGATGGTCCTCTACGACACCCCCGAGGGGGCGGCGGCGGTCCACCAGCGGGCGGCGGTCCAGCACCGCTTGGCTGGCCAGGGGGCGGGCAGCTGCACCTTTGCCGTGGAGCTGCTTCGGGAGCCCACCGCCTCTCCCATGGGGGAGGGGGTGGAAGTCTCCTTCCCCCTGTCCTTCCACTGGCTGTGTCTGGAGCGCCAGGAGACCCCGGTCATTGGCCGGGTGAGTTTGGGAGAAAAGCGGGAGGCAGCCGAGCGGATGCCCTCGGTAACCCTCCGGGCCGTCCGACCGGGCGAGGACCTGTGGTCGGTGGCCAAGGCCTATCTGACCACAGACCAGGAAATTCTGGACGCCAGCGGCCTGAGCCCCGAGGAGGTCTTCCCCGGCCAGATGCTGCTCATCCCCCGCAAAAGCAGTTAACGAGAAGAAGAACAAAGCGGGCCCCGGCACAAACTGTGCCGGGGCCCGCCTCGTTTGTCGGGCTTGTTTGGCGGCTAAAAAGCGGGCGGCGGGACGGCTGATGCCGTCCCGCCGTCTGTTTGCGGTTCGCCTTGGTATTGCAGGGGCAGCTCAGTCGATCTCGGTGGTGAGAACCTTTTTCAGCTGAGCAAACCGGGGCAGGCCATCTGCCAGGGGACGGGGGGCCTCGCCTTGGATCAGGGGCAGGGCGTAGTCGATAAAGGGCTGTTCCACCCCGTTGCCGGCGGCGTTGATCCACTCCCGGGGAACCTTGCGCTCGGTGTTGGCGGCCTGGGTCAGGGGGACCAGCTTGGTCTGGCAGTGGTAGCCGTCGGCGTCCCGGGTGCAGTCCAGGGCTACCATCTGGTCGGTCTTGCCCGCCACAGCGGCCTCCACGGCGGCTTTGCCGGCGTTGTAGGCCTCTTCCACGTCGGTGCGGGAGGCCAGGTGGGAGCCGCAGCGCTGAAGCAGAGAGAGCTCGATGCCCCGGACCTTGACCCCCATCTTCTCCTTGACCACGCCCGCCAAAAGGGCGGCCAGACCGCCCAGCTGGGCGTGGCCGAAGCCGTCGGTGGCGGAGGTTTTGGCCTCAGAGACGAAAGTGCCGTCGGTATAGTGAATGCCCTCGGAGACCGCCACCAGGCAGTTGCCTGTGGCCTCGTAGACCCGCTTCACGTCGGCCAGGAAGTCGTCCATGGAGAAATCCACTTCGGGCAGGTACACCAGGTCGGGGCCTGCCCCAGCCCAGGAAGCCAGCCCGGCCGCTCCGGCCAGCCAGCCGGCGTGGCGACCCATGATCTCCACAATGACCACGGTGCCCGTGTCGTAGACCCGGGCGTCCTGGTACAGCTCCATGCAGGAGGTGGCGATGTACTTGGCGGCGCTACCGTAGCCGGGGCAGTGGTCGGTGCCGGATAGGTCGTTGTCGATAGTCTTGGGCACGCCGATGATGCAGCAGGGGTAGCCCACCCGCTGCATGTACTTGCTGATCTTGTTGCAGGTGTCCATGGAGTCGTTGCCGCCGTTGTAGAAGAAGTAGCGCACGTCGTACTTCTGGAAGATCTCCAGGATGCGCCGATAGTCGGTCTCGTCCTGGTCCGGGTCTGCCAGCTTATACCGGCAGGAGCCCAGGGCGGAGGAAGGGGTGAACTGGAGCAGATCCAGCTCCTCCGGGTCCTCCCGGCTCATGTCGTAGAGCTGGTCAGCCAGCACCCCTTTGATGCCGTGGGCGGCCCCCAGAACCCGGGTGATCTGGGGAGAGGCCAGAGCGGTCTGGATGACGCCCTGGGCGCTGGCGTTGATGACGGCGGTGGGCCCGCCGGACTGGCCGATGATGCAGGCCCCTTTCAGTTGTTTCATACAGGAAACCTCCCTATGGAAAATCGGTTGGAACAGTGGAATCTGTCACTTTGCTTCTCCCATCATAACATATCCCCTCTGCTCTTGCAATTCTTATGGAATACTGGTAAAATAATTTATCCGAATTCTTGGAAAGGAGCGGTATCCATGCCGTTAGTCACTACCACCGAAATGTTCCGAAAGGCCTACGAGGGCGGTTACGCCGTTGGTGCCTTTAACGTCAACAATATGGAGATTGTCCAGGGCATCACTGAGGCAGCCCAGGAGACCAACTCTCCCATCATCCTCCAGGTCTCCGCCGGGGCCCGGAAGTACGCCAAGCACGTCTACCTGATGAAGCTAGTGGAGGCTGCCGTAGCCGACACCGGCCTGCCCATCGCCCTGCACCTGGACCACGGGGAAGATTTTGAGATCTGCAAGGCCTGCATCGACGGGGGCTTTACCTCGGTGATGATCGATGGGTCCAAGCACTCCTTCGAGGACAACATCGCCCTTACCCGCCAGGTGGTGGAGTATGCCCACCAGCACGGCGTGGTGGTGGAGGGCGAGCTGGGCCGCTTGGCCGGCATCGAGGATGACGTGAACGTCTCCGCTGCCGACTCCTCCTACACCGACCCCAACCAGGTGGAGGAGTTTGTCCGGGCCACCGGGGTGGACAGCCTGGCCATCGCCATCGGCACCAGCCACGGGGCCTTCAAGTTCAAACCCGGCACCAAGCCCCAGCTGCGCTTTGACATCCTGGAAGAGGTCTCCCGCCGCCTGCCCGGCTTCCCCATCGTCCTCCACGGGGCCTCTTCCGTGACCCCCAAGTATGTGGAGATGATCAACGCCAACGGCGGCCAGCTGAAAGACGCCATCGGCGTGCCCGAGGACCAGCTGCGCCAGGCTGCCAAGATGGCCGTGTGCAAGATCAACATCGACTCGGACCTGCGCCTGGCCATGACCGCCGGCGTGCGCCAGCAGCTGCTGGCCGACCCTGCCGGCTTCGACCCCCGTGGGTATCTGAAGGTGGGCCGTCAGTACGTGAAGGATCTGGTCAAGGACAAGATCCTCAACGTCCTGGGCAGCAACGACAAACTGTGAGACAGCCGGGCGAAGGCAAGGCCCGGAGAAGCGAAAAACGGTACAGCCATCGCTGTACCGTTTTTTGACAGAAAGGGAAGAAAAGAGCAACATGGAAAAACGGCCCATCCTGAAAAACAAGTACTATCTCTACCTGACGGAGTTCTTCTCCGGCGTCTCCGTCATGGCGGTGGAGCTGGGCGCCAGCCGGCTGCTGGCCCCCTATTTTAGCTCCTCCCAGATTGTCTGGACCATCATCATCGGCACCATCATGATCGCCCTGGCCCTGGGCAACGTCTGGGGCGGACGAACGGCGGACAAGGACCCCGACACCGACCGGCTCTACCGGCGGCTGCTTATCGCGGCCGTGTGGATCGCCGCCATCCCCGTGCTGGGGAAATACATCATCTTGGGCATCTCCGGGGCCCTGGTGCTCACCATCAACACCAACTTTCTCATCCTCGCCGCCTTCTGTGCCTGCATGGTCATCTTCGTCTTTCCCCTGTTTCTGCTGGGCACGGTGACTCCCTCCCTGGTCAAGTACACCGTGGACAGCCTGGAGGATAACGGCAAGACCGTGGGCACCCTGGGGGCCTTCAATACCATTGGCAGCATTCTGGGCACCTTCCTGCCCACCTTTGTCACCATCCCTGCCGTGGGCACGGCGGTGACCTTCCTGCTCTTCTCGGGCATCCTGCTGGCCATTGGGCTGATTTATTTTCTCAGTAGCAAGGTCCGCTGGAAGACCTGCCTTGTGTCTGTGATCCTCTTTGTGCTCTGCGCCATCTTCGGCAGCGGAGGAAACTTTGCCTTTTGGGAGGATGACCTGACCTATGAGGGGGAGTCGGTGTACAATTACCTCCAGGTGAAGGAGACGGAGGACCGGACCATCCTCTCCACCAACGTCCTCTTCGGCGTGCAGTCGGTGAAGATGAAAGAGGATGGCCTGACGGGTATGTACTATGACTACGCCCTGGCCGCCCCGGTGATGGCCGGGCTGGGGGAGGACAAGCCGGGAAACATTCTCATCTTGGGCAACGGCACCGGCACCTTCGCCAGCCAGTGCACCCAATACTTCCCCGCGGCGTCCGTGGCTGGGGTGGAGATTGACGACAAGATCACCGACCTGGCCCACACCTATTTTGACCTGCCCGAGCAGGTGGAGGTGACCACCTATGACGGCCGGGCCTACCTCCAGGCGGTGGACGCCCAATACGACGTGATCCAGGTGGACGCCTACCAGGACATCACCATCCCCTTCCAGATGTCTACCACAGAGTTCTTCACCCTGGTCCGGGACCACCTGGCCCCCGGCGGGGTGATGGTGGTGAACCTGAACATGCACTCGGACGGGGAGGGGAGCATCAACCAGTCCCTGTGTGACACCATTGCCAGCATCTTCCCCTATGTCTCCACTGTGGACGTGCCTGGCACCACCAACCGGGAGCTTTTCGCCGCCATGGACGGGGACCCCATTCAGTGGCTGGCGGAGCACCGAACAGCCATCACCGCCCCGGACCTGGCCCAGCAGATGGACCGGGTGGCCCAGGGGGTGACCCGTTATACGGGAGGCAGCCACATCCTTACCGATGACCAGGCGCCGGTGGAAGTGCTGGGGATGCGGGCCATCGACGGCCTGATCCAGGAGGAGCTGTCCTATTACCAAGAGATCTATCGGGAGGAGGGCCTGTCCGGCCTGCTCTCCCGGTTCTGAGAAGGGGGAGAGACCATGCTTTGCATCCTCACCGGCCGGGCCGGCAGCGGCAAGACCGCCCAGGTCCTGGCCCGGATGAAACAGGAGGGGCCTCACCGCCCCCAGCTGCTGGTGGTGCCCGAGCAGGCCTCCTTTGAGATGGAGGTCCGCCTGTGCCGGGAAAACGGCAACGGGGCGGGGGCATATGGAGAGGTTCTCTCCTTCACCCGCCTGGAAAACCGGGTCCTCACCCAGACTGGCGGGGCAGCCCGCCCGGTGCTGGATGAGGGGGGGCGGCTGCTGGTGATGTACGCCGCCCTGCGGGCGGTGCAAGCAAACCTCACCGTGTACGCCATGCCCTCCCAGAAGCCAGAGTTTTTGTCCAGCTTGCTGACCACCATGGACGAGCTGAAGAGCTGCTGCGTCACCGGGGCTCAGCTGACCCAGGTGGGGGAGGACACCGAGGGGCTGGACGGGGAGAAGCTCCGGGACCTGGGCCTGATCTTCGGGGCCTACGAGGCCCTCACTGCCCGGGGGGCGCTGGACCCCCGGGACAAACTCACCCGGCTGGCGGAAAAGCTCCGCCAGACCCCCTTCTTCCAGGGGCGGGACGTGTACCTGGATGGCTTTACCGATTTTACCCCCCAGCAGGGCCTGGTGCTGGAGGAACTTCTCCGCCAGGCCCACACCGTTACCCTCACCCTCACTTGGGGGGAAGGGGACGAAGAGGGGGTCTTTGCCCCGGCCCAAAAGACCATCGCCTGGGTGAAGAGCCTGGCCCAGCGGGCAGGCTGTCCGGTGAGGGAGGAAGCCCTGCCCGCCGACGAGACCAGCCGCACCCCGCCCCTGCGCCATCTGGAGCGGCACCTGTTCCTCCGGCCGCTGGTCCCCTACGAGGGGGCGTGGGATGGAAGCGTGGTGGTGGGCAGTCTGCCCTCCCCCCGGGAGGAAGTGGCCTGGGCGGCGGGGGAGATCCGGGAATTGGTCCGCCGGGGTCAGGTCCGCTGGCGGGACATCGTGGTCACCGCCCGGTCCATTGACCCCTATTGGGAGCAGCTGGAGGGGATCTTCGCCCAGTATGACATCCCCCTGTTTCAGGCGGACAAGACGGACATTTTGCAAAAACCCATCTTTACCCTCATCACCGCCGCTCTGGAGACGGTGACGGGGGGCTATCTCTATGAGGACATGTTCCGCTACCTGAAGACCGGCCTGGCCGGTCTCACCCCCGACCAGTGCGACCGGCTGGAAAACTACGTCCTTACCTGGGACATCCGGGGCAGCCGGTGGACCTCGGCCAAGGGCTGGACCCTTCACCCCGGAGGCTACCATCAGCGCTTTACCCCCCAGGATGAGGCGGACTTGGAGGAACTCAACGCCCTGCGCCTGCAGGTTATCACCCCTTTGGAACGTCTGCGGAAGGAGGCTGGGGGGACCATCGGGGAGCAGGTGCTGGCCCTGTACCGCTTCCTGGAGGAGATCCAGGCCCCCGCCGCCTTAGAGGCCCGGGCCGCCGCCCTGGAGGCCGGGGGCGAGCCCGAGCTGGCCCGGCAGTACAGCCAGCTGTGGGAGATCTTCTGCGCCGCCCTGGAACAGTGCTATGCCCTGCTGGGGGAGACGGAGGCCGCCTTCGGCGACTTTGCCCGGCTGCTTCGGCTGCTGCTCTCCCGGTATACTGTGGGGACCATTCCTGCCTCCCTGGACCGGGTGACCGCCGGGGATGCCCAGCGGCTGGGGGGACGGGCCTGCAAGGTCCTCTTCCTGCTGGGGGCCGACGACAGCGCCATCCCCCAGGTGAGCCCCGGCCTGGGACTGCTCACCGACCGGGACCGGGAACTGCTGGAGGATTACGGCCTGACCCTGGGTCCCCGGCTGGAGGAGAAGGTCAGCCGGGAGAACACCATCGTCTACACCGCCTGCGCCCAGCCCAGCCGGCGGCTGTACGTCAGCTGGCCAGCCCAGGGGGAGAGCGGGGGAGAAAAGCGACCCTCCTTCCTGGTCCAGCGGTTGGCTGCCCTCTTCCCCCAGGCGGGGGAGCCGGGAAGGGCGGCCCTCTCCCCGGACCAGCTGCGGTCCCTGGCGGCCCAGCTGCCCCAGGCCCGCCAGGCGCTGGCGGGGGAACCTGCCTGCCAGGCTCTGTTTGAACATTTGGACCGGGGCGCCGGCTGGCGCCGGGGCCGTCTGTCGGCCCAGGCGGTGCGCACCCTGTACGGGGAGAAGGTGGCCATGTCCGCCTCCCGGATGGACCAGTACAATTCCTGCCACTTTGCCTATTTCCTCCGCTACGGCCTGGGGGCCAAGGACCGCCGCCCGGCGGGGTTCCATGCCCCGGAATATGGCACCTTTGTCCACTTCGTTTTGGAGCAGGTCCTGCGGGCGGTGAAAGACCGGGGAGGGATTGCTCAGGTCTCTGACCAGGACCTCCAGGACCTGACCAGCCAGGCGGTGGAGGATTACGTCTTTCGGGAACTGGGGGGCATGGAGCAGCAGACCCCTCGCTTCCGATATCTCTTCCGCCGCCTGGAGCGCAGCGTCCGGGCGGTGGTGGAAAATGTGACCGACGAACTGCGCGCCTCGGACTTCCAGCCCATCTTTTTTGAACTGGGCTTTGGCCAGGGAGGAGAGCTGCCCCCGGTGGAGCTGACCGAAGGGGGCATCACCCTGCGCCTGTCGGGCTTTGTGGACCGGGTGGACGGCTGGGTGAAGGACGGCCGGCTTTACCTGCGGGTGGTGGACTACAAGACCGGCCGCAAATCCTTTGACCTGACCGAGGTGTGGAACGGTCTGGGGCTGCAGATGCTCCTGTACCTGTTTACCTTGGAGGACAAGGGGGAGAAGCTGCTGGGCCTGCCCCCGGTGCCGGCAGGGGTCCTGTACCTCCCCGCTCGGGAGGCCGTGGTGGCCGGCAGCCGGACCATGGACGAGACCGCCCGCCGCCGGCTGCTGGACAAGGAGCTGGCCCGAAAGGGGCTGGTGCTGGACGACGAAACGGTCCTCCAGGCCATGGAGCACGGGGAAGGCGGCCTGCGCTTTCTCCCCTTGAAGGTGAGCGCCCGGACGGGCAAGATCACCGGCGATGCCCTGGTCAGCGCCCAAAAACTGGGGCGGCTGAAAAAGCACACCCAGCAGATCCTGGCCCAGATCTGCCAGGAGATTGCCCGGGGAAATATGGACGCCGATCCTTTCTGGCGGGGACCGGACAAGAACGCCTGCCAGTACTGCGAGTTCTTCCGGGCCTGCCAGTTTGAGGAACACAACGACCGCCGGCACTGGGTGCCGTCGGTGCGCAACAGCGAATTCTGGGATTGGCTTGCCCAGAAGGACGGGGAAGGAGGAGAGGACCATGGCGGTCAAGCGCACCCCTGAACAGGAGGCGGTGGTTAAGAACCGAGGGGGGACCCTTCTGGTCTCCGCTGCCGCTGGCTCGGGCAAGACCCGGGTGCTGGTGGAGCGGCTCATGGACTACCTCCTGTGCCAGGGAAAAAACATCGACGAATTTCTCATCATCACCTTCACCCGGGCCGCCGCAGAGGAACTCCGGGGGCGCATCGCCCAGGAGATCAGCCAAGCCCTGACCCAGCAGCCGGACAACGTCCACCTGCGCCGGCAGACAGTGAAGCTCTACCAGACCCAGATCTCCACCATCCACGCTTTCTGCACCGTCCTGCTGCGCCAGTGGGGCCATCTGCTGGATGTGCCCACGGACTTTGCCCTGTGCGAGGAGGAAGAGGCCCAGGTCCTCATGGGGCGCACCTTGGACCAAGTGCTGGAGGCGCGGTATGATGACGTGGACCCGGAGGGGAACTTTGCCAAGCTCCTGGACATCCTGGCCGCCGGCCGGGACGACAGCCGCCTGATGGACATCACCCTGGACATCTACGCCAAGACCCAGAGCGCCCAGGACCCCCTGGCCTGGCTGGACCGCCAGCGCCAGGCCCTGGACCTGGGGGAGATCACTGACGTGGGCCAGACCCCCTGGGGCCGCCTGCTGCTGGAGGAGGCTGCCCAGACCGCCGCCTATTGGGCCGGCCAGATGGACCGGGCCTGCCAGCTTGCCGAGAGGGACGAAGCCTTGGAGAAGGCCTATCTGGACAGCCTGCGGACCACCCAGCAGAACCTGGAGGCCTTTGCCCAGGCCGCCGGACAGGGCTGGGACAGGGCGGCTGGGCAGGCCATTGCCTTTCCCAAGCTCAAGGCCGCCCGGGGGGTGGAGGACCCTGCCGCCCAGGAGCAGATCAAGGCTATCCGCACCCGGTGCAGGAAGGCTGCCGAGGAACTGATGACCCAATTTGCCAGCCCCAGCGCGCCCCTGTTGGCGGACATGGCCCTGGTCTACCCGGCCATGGCGGGGCTGCTGGACCTGGTGGAGGACTTCTCCCGGGCCTACGAGGCGGAAAAGCGCCGGCGGGCCCTGCTGGACTTTTCTGACCTGGAACACCTGGCCGTCCGACTGCTGGTGGACGAGGACGGCCGGCCCACCCCCCTGGCCCGCCAGTGGGGCAGCCAGTACGCCGAGATCATGGTGGACGAGTATCAGGACACCAACCAGGTCCAGAACACCATCTTTCAGGCCCTGTCCCAAGAGGGGAAAAACCTCTTCCTGGTGGGGGATGTGAAGCAGTCCATCTACCGCTTCCGCCTGGCAGATCCCACCATCTTTCTGGAAAAATACCGCACCTTCCTGCCCCACCACCAGGCGGGGGAGGGCCAGGCCCGGCGGATCACCCTGTCGAAAAACTTCCGCTCCCGGCCGGAGGTCTTGGAGGCCGCCAACGACCTCTTCCGCAGCATCATGTCCCAGCAGCTGGGGGAGATGGACTACACCGACCAGGAGGCCCTCTACCCCGGGGGTACCTTCCCGCCGGGAGAGGGGTACGAGACCGAATACCACGTGCTGGACTTCACCCAGGACCCCGCCCTGACCGAGGAGAAGCAGAACCGCAGCTACTTGGAGGCCAAGTTTGTGGCCCGGCGCATCGCCGCCTTGCTGGCCGAGGGCTTCCCGGTCTCCGACGGGCAGGGGGGCACCCGGCCCCTGCGGCCGGAGGACGTGGCCATCCTTCTGCGCTCCCCCGGCCCGGTGCGCCACTACTACACCCTGGCCTTGGAGGAGCAGGGGGTGGGGTGGTCCGCCGAGGAGGGGGGCGACCTCTTCCAGACCACGGAGGTCTCCGTGGCCCTGTCCTGGCTGCAGATCATCGACAACCCCCGGCAGGACATCCCCCTGCTGGCCGTCCTCCGCTCGCCCCTGGTGGGCTTTTCCGGGGACCGGCTGGCGGAGATCCGCGCCCTGGCCCAGGGGGATTTCTACACCGCCCTGACCGAGGCTGGGGCCAGGGGCTGGCCCGACTGCGCCGCCTTTCTGGACCAGCTGGCCGCCCTGCGCTTTGGGGCGGGGGAGCAGAGCAGCCACCAGCTGCTGTGGGACCTCTACCGCCGCACGGATATGCTGGAGGTCTTTGCTGCTATGCCCGGCGGGGAAAAGCGCCGGGAGAATCTGCTGGCCTTTTACCAGCTGGCCCGCCGCTTTGAGGGTACCGGCCACAAGGGGCTGTTTGGTTTCCTGCTCCACCTGGACCGGGTCCAGGACAGCGGCGGTCTGCGTCAGCCCCCCGGAACGCCCAAGGAGGAGGCGGGGGTGAAGATCCTGTCCATCCACCGCTCCAAGGGCTTGGAGTACCCGGTGGTCTTTCTGTGCGGCCTGGGGCGGCGGTTCAACTATGCCGATCTGCAAAAGCCCGTCCTCTTCCACCCCAAGCTGGGCCTGGGCCCCAAGGGGCTGGACCGGGAGACCATGGTGACCTTTCCCACCCTGGCCCGGACCGGCGTGGCCCTGGCTCTGAAGAAGGAGCTGCTGGCCGAGGAGATGCGCCTGCTGTACGTGGCCATGACCCGGGCCAAGGAAAAGCTCATCCTCACCCACAGCCTGTCCTACGGGGTTGCGGACCTGAAGAGCCTGGCAGAGAGCGTCAGCGTCCCGGCCGACCCCCGGGTGCTGGCCGGCTGCACCAGCGTGGGCCAGTGGATTCTGCTCACCGCCCTGGCCCGGCCGGAGGGAGAGGCTCTGCGCCGGGCCATGGACCGGGAGGACCTCCCGCTGCTCCCCGCTTCCTTTGGGCCTGCCTGGAAGATTGCCTACCACGGTGGCGCCGTCTCCCAGGAGGTGGTCCGCCCGGCGGCCCGGGGGGAAGAGGCCCCGGAAGAGAGCCTTTCGGTGGAGGAACTGCTGGCCCGTCTGAGCTGGCAGGACCCCCATCGCCCAGCAGCCGCCACCCCTGCCAAGGTCACCGCCACCCAGGTGGCGGAGCAGGACCAGGAGGAGCCCGGGATCTTCCTGCTGCGGGAGAAAGAGGCGGGAGAGCCCGCCCCCTTCTACCGGCCCCAGTTTGCCCAGCAGACCCTGGGCCTCACCGCCGCCCAGCGGGGAACGGCGGCTCATACGGTGATGCAGTGCATCCGCCTGGATCGAACGGAGACCGTGGCGCAGGTCCAGGGCGAACTGGCCCGCCTGGCCGCCCAGGAATACCTCACCGACCAGCAGGCCCAGTCGGTGGACCCGGCCATGGTGACCGACTTTTTCGCCGGCGACCTGGGCCGGCAGCTGCGCGCCAGCGGCAGCCTTCACCGGGAGTACCCCTTCTCCGTGCTGGCCGACGCCAGCCGGTTCTTCCCCCAGGCCCTGGAAGGGGAGCAGGTGCTGCTGCAGGGGGTCATCGACTGCTGGTTTGAGACCGAGGAGGGGATCACCCTGGTGGATTTCAAGACCGACCGCGTCTCTGCCCAGGCCGCCCGGGAGCGGAGCCAGCGGTATCAGGGCCAGCTGGCCGCCTACGCCTATGCCTTGGAGCAGGTCACGGGCCGTCCTGTGGTCCGTCGAGTACTGTGGTTCCTGGTACCCCGGGTGGGTGTGACCCTATCTTGAGAAAAAAAGCGCATAATTCTGAAAAAAAGAGTTGCTTTTTTCCTGAGAAAGTGGTATCATACATTACGCGCTTATTGGGGCGCGCGTATTTTTTGACAACAGAAAGAGGTGAACACGCATGAAGGAAGGCATCCATCCCAATTATGAGCAGACCACAATCCGTTGTGCTTGTGGCAACGTGATCGAGACAAGATCTACTAAGAAGGACATCCGAGTAGAAGTTTGCTCCAAGTGTCACCCCTTCTTCACCGGCAAGCAGAAGATGGTGGATACTGGCGGACGCGTCAGCCGCTTCAACAAAAAGTTCGGTTTGGAAAACTAAAAGATCCTGTCTTTGGACCCGTGCCCTCCCGGCACGGGTTTTTCCGTTGCATTTGTCGAAAAAAACCGGGGCTCCAGGCTCGCTCCGGCGCATACACTGGAGCGAACGATTTTTCCATTCCCGCCGATAGGAGGCAGCATCATGTTTCAGACCATCGATCCCAAACAGCTCACGGAAAACGTCTTTTCTCTCCTGGCTGACCGTTGGACCCTCATCACCGCCGGCACCCCCGGCCGCTGCAACACCATGACCGCCAGCTGGGGCGGCCTGGGGGTGCTGTGGAACAAGCCCGTGGCCACCATTTACGTGCGGCCCCAGCGGTATACCTTTGAGTTTTTGGAGAAGTACGACACCTTCACCCTCTCCTTCTTCTCCCCCCAGTGGAAGAAGCAGCTGGCCCACTGCGGGGCGGTCAGCGGCCGGGATGAGGACAAGTTTGCCGCCTGCGGCTTCCACGTGGCGGCGGCGGACCAGGCCCCTTACATTCAGGAGGCCGACCTGGTATTGGTGTGCAAAAAGCGCTATTGGAACGATCTGGACCCGGCTCACATGGACCCGGAGGCTTTGAGCCACTACCAGGCCAAGGATTACCACCGCATGTACGTGGGCGAAATCACCCAAGTGCTGGTGCGTGCCTGAGAACACCACAAAGGAGATCCCTATGACCGACCATATCACCGAAGAGAAACGCAACCGGGCCGTGCTGGTGGGCCTGCGGGCCAACAGCCTGCCCCGGGAGGACAACGCCAGCGAGACCAGCCTGGAAGAGCTGGAGGCCCTGTTGGAGACCGCAGGAGGGGAGTGCGTGGGCAGTGTCCTGCAAAGCCGGGAGGCCCCCGAGGCCCGCACCTTCATCGGCGAGGGCAAGGTGGCCGAGGTGGCCGAGCTGGTGCGCAGCCAGGAGGCCGACCTGGTGGTCTTCGACAACGAGCTCTCCCCCTCCCAGCAGCGGGTCCTCACCGAAGAGGTGGGGGCCCAGGTCATCGACCGGGCGGGGCTGATCCTGGATATCTTTGCCCAGCGGGCCCGAACCAAGGAGGGCCGGCTGCAGGTGGAGCTGGCCCAGTACAAATACCTGCTGCCCCGCCTGACGGGCATGTGGGGCCATCTGGTGCGCCAGACGGCCTCCGGCGGCAAGTCCCCCATCGGCACCCGCGGCCCCGGCGAGACCCAGCTGGAGACCGACCGGCGCCACATCCGCCGGAAGATCGCCAAACTCACCGAGGACTTAGAGGAGGTCCGCCGCATCCGAGCGGTCCAGCGGGACCGGCGGGAGAAGAACGAGGTCCCCGTGGTGGCCATCGTGGGATACACCAACGCCGGCAAGTCCACCCTGCTCAATGCCCTGACCGACGCGGGCATCCCCGCCCGCAACCGGCTCTTTGACACCCTGGACACCACCACCCGGACCTTGGAGATTTCCGACACCTGCACGGTGCTCATCTCCGACACGGTGGGCTTCATCCGCAAGCTCCCCCACCACCTGGTGGAGGCCTTCAAGGCCACCCTGGAGGAGCTGGCCTACGCCGACCTCATCCTCCACGTCATCGATGCCTCCAACCCCGAGTGGCGGGACCAGGCGGCGGTGGTGGAGAGCCTCATCGGCCAGCTGGGGGCCCAGGCCACCCCCCGCATCGACGTGTTCAACAAGTCTGACATCTATGTGGGGGAGATCCGCCCCCACGGGGAGGACATCGTCTCCATCTCTGCTAAGACCGGGGAGGGCCTGGACCAGCTGCTGGCCATGATCGGCAAGCGTCTGGACACGGGCTTTCACCGGGTGACCCTCTCCCTGCCCTACGACAAGGGGGGGCTGGTGGACATGCTCTACCGGGAGGCCAAGGTGGAGTCGGTGGAGTACGGCGAGACCATCCAGGTGGTGGCCGTGTGCAACGAGAAGACCGCCGGCCAGATCCGGGCGTATATCGTCGACGGCTGGCAGCCGCCGAAAGAATTCTGGGAGGATTGAGACCATGGCGGAATACTATGTGCCCGCCCGGGACAGCGAGACCGAGTTCACGGAAAAGCGCTCCCGGTTCATCGGCCACCTCTGGCGGGTGGAGACCGAGGAGGAGGCCCGGGAGAAAATCGCCCAGATGAAGGCCAAGTATTACGATGCCCGCCACAACTGCTGGTGCTACCTGCTGCGGGAGGGGGGCGTGACCCGCTATTCCGACGATGGGGAGCCCCAGGGCACCGCCGGCCAGCCCATGCTAGAGGTCTTCCGCCGGGAAGGGGTGGAGAACGTGTGCTGTGTGGTCACCCGCTACTTTGGCGGTGTCCTGCTGGGCACCGGCGGCCTGCTGCGGGCCTATACCCGCTCGGCCAAGGACGCCCTCCAAGAGGCGGGCATCGCCGTGGTGCGCCAGTGGGCCCAGACTGTGGTGGAGTGCCCCTACCCCCTCTTGGAGCGGATGAAGCAGGAGATCTCTGCCGCCCAGGGCATCCTGGGGGAGATCGAGTACGGCGCCCAGGTGCGCATCCCCGCCCTGCTGCCCGTGGAGCACTGGCCGGCCTATCAGGCCCGGATCACCGAAGTCACAGCCGGGAAGCTCCAGGCGGAAAAGCTGGGGGAGACCTTCCAGGCGGCCCCTGTGGCGGGAGAATGAGGGGCCCTTTCCACGAAAATTCCTCTGGGGACCCGGGAAATTCACAAAAAGTTTTTCAATAAAGCAGGAAAATGAAATTTTTTTTCGTATAATAAAAAGAGATCTTTTTACGATCCCATCGATTTTACGGAAAGAAGGGGAGGGAGAGCCCATGTCCCTGCGAGAGCTCACCGAACAGCTGGAACGCCAGCATCTGTCCCCCTACGCATCCCTGGCGGCGGAATCTCGGGGCCGGCAGCGGCCCATAGAGCCCTGCCAGATTCGTACCTGCTATCAGCGGGATGTGGACCGCATCGTCCACTCCAAGGCCTTCCGCCGGCTGATGCACAAGACCCAGGTCTTCCTCCAGCCCGAGGGGGACCACTACCGCACCCGGATGACCCACACATTAGAAGTGGCCCGGATCTCCCGGACCATTGCCCGGGGCCTGCGACTCAACGAGGATCTGACCGAGGCCATCGCTCTGGGCCACGATCTGGGCCACACCCCCTTCGGCCACGCCGGGGAGCGGGTGCTCAATGAGATCCTCCCCGGGGGCTTTCGCCACAACGAGCAGTCCCTGCGGGTGGTGGACCGGCTGGAAAAGGGCGGGGATGGGCTGAACCTCTGCTATGAGGTCCGCCGGGGCATTCTCTGCCACACGGGACCGGACAAGGCCGAGACCTTAGAGGGCCAGATCGTCCGGATCGCCGACAAAATCGCTTACATCAACCACGACATCGACGACGCCATGCGGGGGGGCATCATCTACCCCCTGGATCTTCCCCTGGATGTCTCCCAGGTGCTGGGCTTTGACCACGGGGATCGGATCAACACCCTCACCGGGGACGTGATCCAGGCCAGCCAGGGCAAAAATGAGATTGTCCAGTCCCCTGCCTGTGGACAGGCCATGGCCAAGCTGCGGGAGTTCATGTTTGAGGCCGTCTACCGCAACCCCCGGGCCAAGGGGGAGGAGTCCAAGGCCCAGGAGATGATCGCCCGCTTGTTTGAGTACTATCAGAAAAATCCCGACCAGCTCCCCCCGGACTACCAGGACATCCGCCTGCGGGAAGGGGTGGACCGGGCGGTGTGCGACTACATCGCTGGGATGACGGACCACTACGCCGTGGAGAAATACTGCGACGCCTTCATCCCCCTGGCCTGGTCGGTGAAGTGAGCCCACGGAAAGGAGGCGGTCTCTATGGCCATCCCATCCTCGTTCATTGACGACCTGGTGGCCCGCAGTGACATTGTGGATGTGGTCTCCGACTACGTTAAGCTCACCCCCAAAGGGGGAAGCTACTGGGGCCTGTGCCCCTTCCACGGGGAGAAGACCCCCTCCTTTCACGTCCGGGCTGACCAGCAGAACTACCACTGCTTTGGCTGCGGCAAGGGCGGTGGGGTGATCTCCTTCGTCATGGAGGTGGAGAACCTGCCCTACCTGGACGCCCTGCGCCTGCTGGCCAAGCGGGCGGGGGTGGAGTTTCCCGAGCAGAACATGGACCAGCGCAGCCGCCGGAAGCGGGCGCGTCTGCTGGAGCTGAACAAAGAGGCGGCCCGATTCTTCCACAGTCAGCTCCATGGCCCCGCCGGACGGCAGGGTTTGGAGTATCTTCAGCGGCGGGGGTTGTCCCGGGGGATCATGACCCGTTTCGGCTTGGGCTTTGCCCCGGACAACTGGGACAGCCTCATCCGAGCCATGGCCCAGAAGGGATATGAAAAGGGTGACCTGCTGGAGGCCGGCCTGGCCGTGAGCAGCCAGAAAGGGCGGATCTACGACCGCTTCCGGGGCCGGGTGATGTTCCCCATCATCGATCTGCGGGGAGATGTGATCGGCTTCGGCGGCCGGGTGATGGGGGACGGGGCCCCGAAATACCTCAACTCCCCGGACAGCCCGGTGTTCAATAAGAGCCGAAACCTCTTCGCCCTGAACCTGGCCAAGAACACCAAGCTGGGCCGGATCGTCCTTACCGAGGGTTATATGGACACCATTTCCCTCTACCAGGCGGGCTTTGACTGCGCAGTGGCCAGCTTGGGCACTTCCCTGACGGCGTACCACGCCAAACTGCTCTCCCGGTTTACCAAAGAGGTGGTCATCTGTTACGATGCCGACAGCGCCGGCATCCAGGCGGCCAACCGGGCCATTCCCTTGCTGGAAAAGACGGGGTTGAAGGTGCGGGTGGTCCGGGTCCACGGGGCCAAGGACCCTGACGAGTTTTTGAAAAAATTCGGGCCGGACGCCTTTGCCAAGCTGCTGGACCAGTCGGAGAACTACGTCAACTACAACCTGCGCCAGCTCCAGGAGAAGTATGATTTGACCGATCCCATCCAGCGGGCGGAGTTTGCCCGGGCGGGGGCGGAGGTGATCTCCCAGTTGGAAAGCCCTGTGGAGCGGGAAGTCCACGCCGGCCAGCTGGCCCAGACCACCGGCGTGGGCAAGGACGCCCTGCTGCAGGAAATCCAGCGCTTCCGCAAGCAGCGGTTTTACCAGGCCAAGCGGAAGCAGGAGCGGCGGGATTTGACCCCCGTCAACCAGATCCAACCCAAAAGCCGCCAGATGCGCTACGACAATCCCCGCTCTGCCCGGGCGGAGGAGGGCATCCTGCGACTGCTAATGCTGGACAGCAGCCTGGCCCAGCAGATTTCTGACCTGACCCCGGCGGACTTTACTGCCCCGGTGCTGGGAAAGATTTACGGGGTCCTGCGGGACCGGATGGACCAGGGCCGCTCCTTACAGCTGGGGGCTTTGGAAGGAGAACTGTCTGGGGAGGAAATCTCCCTGCTCACCGAGATCATGGGCCGGCCGGCTTCGCTGGAGAATGGAGCGGCCGCCATGGCCGACTACCGGTCGGTGATGGAGACCGAGCGGATGAAACAGCAAACCACCACGGACGAAGCGGTGCTTTTGGCCGCGCGTGACAACTATCGGAAAAAGAAAGGCATATAGGAGATGGATACCATGAGCGAAAAAAAAGCACCGGAAAACAAGCGGGAAAAGGAAAAACTGATCCACGTCACCGAGGAGCAGCTCCAGGCGGGCAAGGCGGAGATCATGAAGATCGTGGCCGGCCTGAGCGGGGCGGAAAAGCTGGGTGACCTGCTGGACAAGGGCCGGAAGAAGGGCCGCCTGTCCTCGGCGGAGCTGATGGACGCCCTGGAAGAGATCGACCTGGAATCCGAGCAGATGGACAAGATCTATGACGTGCTGGAGAACATGGGCATCGACACTGCCGGGGAGGACTACCTGCCCGAGCTCAGCGGCGACAACATGCCCCCCATCGAGGAGATCGAGGAGATTCCCGAAGAGGAGATCGTGGACCCCAACACCCTGGTGGACTCCTTCGGCATCGACGACCCGGTACGCATGTACTTAAAGGAGATCGGCAAGGTGGACCTGCTCACCAGCGAGCAGGAGGTGGCCCTGGCCCAGACCATGGTCACCGGCCAGGAGACCAAGCGCCAACTGGAAGAGATGGAGGCCGAAGGGGTGGAGTTGGACCCCGAGGCCAAGCGGGAGATGGAGAAGCTCATCAAGGCCGGCGAGCGGGCCAAGCAGAACCTGGCCGAGGCCAACCTCCGCCTGGTGGTCTCCATCGCCAAGCGGTATGTGGGCCGGGGCATGCTCTTCCTGGACCTGATCCAGGAGGGGAACCTGGGCCTGATCAAGGCCGTGGAGAAGTTCGACTACACCAAGGGCTATAAGTTCTCCACCTATGCCACCTGGTGGATTCGCCAGGCCATCACCCGTGCCATTGCCGACCAGGCCCGGACCATCCGCATCCCCGTGCACATGGTGGAGACCATCAATAAGGTCATCCGGGTCTCCCGGCAGCTGCTCCAGGAGCTGGGCCACGACCCCACCCCCGAGGAGATCTCCGAGGAGATGAACATGCCCGTGGACAAGGTCCGGGAGATTCTCAAGATCGCCCAGGAGCCCGTGAGCCTGGAGACCCCCATCGGCGAGGAGGAGGACTCCCACCTGGGGGACTTCATCCCCGACGAGGACGCTTCCGAGCCCTCGGAGGCCGCCTCCTTTACCCTGCTCAAGGAGCAGCTGGTGGACGTGCTGTCCACCCTCACCCCCCGGGAGGAGAAGGTCCTCAAGCTGCGCTTTGGCATCGAGGACGGCCGCACCCGCACCCTGGAGGAAGTGGGCAAGGAGTTCAACGTCACCCGGGAGCGCATCCGCCAGATCGAGGCCAAGGCCCTGCGGAAGCTCCGCCATCCCAGCCGGTCCAAGAAGCTCAAGGACTTCTTGAACTGAACACGAAAAACAGACAGCACCCGCGCCGGAGCCTTCCGGTGCGGGTGCTTTTTCATGGGGAGAGGTATTCTTCCAAACACAGGCCGGCGGCCCGGATGGCCTGGGCGTGTTCCCGGCCCACATAGCGGTAGTGCCAGGGCTCGTAGATGATGCCTGTGACATCGCCCTTGTCCGCAGGATAGCGGAGGATGAAGCCGTAGTCCCAGCAGTGTTCCAAAAGCCACTGATGGACGGCGGTGTCCTCCTGGGCGTGGTTGAGCAGCTGATAGTCTGCATCCACGATGTCCACCGCCAGCCCCAGCTGGTGCTCACTGGTGCCGGGCACTGCCACTTCCGTGGCGGCACTCTCCTGGGCTTGGGCCAGGGAGAGCCCCTGGGCCTGACGTTTGGTCACCAGGGCCTGGTAGAGGCTGTCCTGCTTTTCCTGGGTGCGGTAAGCCGAGCAGAGTACCGGCCTGTGCCCCGCGGCCCGGCAGGCGGCCAGCATGGCTTCCAGCGGCCCGGCGCACCGCTGGTCCACCTGGTAGCCGCCAGTGACCGTGGCCAGCTGGGGCTGGAATCCCTCCGGCAGAGGGGTCCAGGGGTTGACCAGGGTCAGACGCCAATCGCTGGGGTCGGGAGCCGCAGAGGACTCCTCCTGGACGGCCAGGGCAGGGACATCTGCTCCGGCGGGGGGCGGCGAGGAAGGCGTGGGGCCGCTGGTTGGAAAGACCAGCCAGACCAGTCCCACCAGCCCAGCTAGCAGGACGGCCAACAGGGAAAGGGAGAGAAAGAGAACGCGGCGTGTCATGGTTGTCACCTCCTGATGAGATGACAATACCCCGGCAAAGCGGCCAAATCCCTTCCATTTCCCCTCCAATCGGCATCATGCCCCCCGAGAATTGAAGGAGAGAATCAAATAGCGGTTCTCGGTGTCCCCACTGGTCAGGCCTGTGGTGTTGGTGGCCATGTTGAGATTCACCGTCTCACCCTGGCTGTCCAGGAAGGGAAACAGGTAGCCCAGGGGGGCATGGGACTCCGGCTGAGCAAACTGGCTGGGGGCGATGGCGTAATAGGTCTGGCAGAAGGCCGCCATCCGCTGGACATCCTCCATGGAGAAGGTGAAGGCGCTTTCCTCATAGGGGAGGGGAACCCGGTAGCCGAAGGCCAGCATCTTGCGAAAGGTGTCGTCCAGAATCAGGTCCAGCCACTCCCCTTGTCCGTCACAGAAGGTACATCGCCAGAACACCACTGCTGCCGCCGGGTCTGAGGTGATGGTCTCGCCCAGCCGCACCGCCCTCTGAGGGGTGACGGTAATCCCGTCAAAAGGGGACAGGGCACCGTTGCTCACTGCCACAAAGGGGACAGCGGCGGACAGCCTCCACCGATCCGGGGCAAACAGGTCCTGCCGGTCCAGGAAGAACAGCCCCTTCTCGTACATGGTTTTCAGGGCGGCCTGGGCAGCCTCCCCCGCCTGGAGGGAGGACAGGTAGGCGGCGTTGGCCTGAGACAGAGCCACGGTGCGATAGCCGTTGGCGGCCAGCTTCAAGTGCTCCATCAGGTCGGCTTGGGCCAAGGGGGTGGTCTCGTACAAAGCCACCTGGCCCGCCGTCTGGCGGTCCTGCCAGGCGGAGACAACCCAGGGCAGGGAGAAACCCGCCGCCGTGAGCAGGCAGGCCAGCAGGATCAGCAGGGGGACGAGTCTGGCGGGCATGGGAGACCTCCTTTCAGGGTGACGGTGACGGTGGTGCCCTGGCCGGGCTGGCTTTCCAGGTGGAGCTGCCCCCCATGGAGGGCGGCGACTCTGTCGCATAAGGTCAGGCCCAGCCCCGCACCGCCCTGGGCCCGGGAGCGGGACTTGTCCACTCGGTAAAAGGCCTCAGTCAAATGGGCCAGGGCCTCCGGCGGCATCCCCCGGCCGGTGTCCTGGACGGTGAGGCGGCAGCCCGAATCGGTCAGGGTCACGGTGGCGGTGATGGTCCCTGGCCCCTCCATGGCCTTGCGGGCGTTGTCCAGGAGGTTGAGGACCAGAGAGCGGAAGAGGTCGGGCTCCAGAAGACACAATCCCTCCTCTCCCTGGACCACCAGGGAAATCCCTTCCTGGGCCAGGACGGGGGTCAGGGGAGCGGCCAGGTCCCGCAGCAGGGCGGCGGGGGAGGCCGGGAGAAGTTCTGGGGTCTGGTGCTCGGCCAGGTAGAGGTCCAGCAGCTTTAAGGACAGCCGTTCCAGCCGCTTGGCCTCGGAGAAGATATAGTTGGCGGCCTGAGCCTGCTCGGCGGGGGAGAGGGTCCCCCGGCGCAGCAGGTCGGCGTAGCCCAGAATGGAGGTCATGGGGGTTTTCAGCTCGTGGGTAAAGCTGCCAATGAACCGGTCCTGGCCTTCCATGGTGGCCTGGAGGGCGGCGATGTGCTCCTGCTGCCGGGCGGCCATGGCGTCAAACTCCCGGGCCAGGGCGCCGATCTCATCCCGGCTAGTCACCCCCGAGCGGCGGGCCAGGTCCCCGGCAGCCAGGGCCTGGGCGGCCTGGGCCAGCTTGTCCAGGGGACGGGTGAGCAGCCGGGCGGCAGTGTAGGACAGCAGGGCGCAGATCGCCAGCAGGGCCGCGAAAATCTTGCCAAAGGTCTCCTGCTGCTGTTGGCGGGTCTGGTAGATGGGAGAGATGTCATAGGCCACATTCAGCAGCAGGGGACTGCCCTGAATGTCCAGCTGGCCGGTGAGCTGGAGGTAGTGTTTGTCGTAGTGGACAAAGGCGCCCTGGGCGCAGTGGCTGGGGTTCACCAGGCCGCTCAGGTCCAGAAAACCCTGGGCGGGAACCCCTTGGGTCACAAGAACATCCTCTCCGGCGGTGAGAGACAGCGCTGCCCAGGACTGCCCGCCCTGGGCGGAGAGCTGCTGGACCACCTGGACCGCGTCCTGGGGCTGGGACCAGACCTCCACCCGCTCCACCAGCTGAAAGGTGTGCAGGAGCTGGTCATAGGAGGCCTTGGCGGCGGCCTGTTCCCGGGCCAGGGCGTTCTGGAAGGAGAGGGAGATCAGGGCACTGCTCCCTCCGCCAAAGAGAAGGGAGAGCAGGCAGACCAGGGCCAGGGTGATTTTGAGGCGAAACTTCATCGGGGGACCTCCAGACGGTAGCCGATTTTGTTCACCGCCCGCAGCTGTCCTTCCCAGCCTACCTTTTTCCGCAGGCGCTGGACATGCAGGTCTACGGTCTTGCTGCCGTAGGCCAGCTCCCCGCCCCACACCCGCTCGTAGATGGTGTCCCGGTAGAGGGCGGCGTTGGGGTTTCGCAGGAAAAGCAGGAGCAGGTCGAACTCCTTGGGGGTCAGGGCAATCTCCCGCTCTCCCCGCCACACCTTCCGGGCCCTGGGGTCGGCCCGCAGGCCCGCCAGAGTGAGAACGTCCTCGGCCTTGTGAAACCGCCGCAGGACGGCCTCCACCCGAGCCAACAGCTCGTCCACGGCAAAGGGTTTGACGATGTAGTCCTCGGCCCCCAGCTTGAGTCCCTTCACCCGGTCGGCCACGGCAGCCCGGGCAGTGACGAAGATCACTGGCAGGTCCAGGGACTGAAAATACGGCAGCAGAGCAAAGCCGTCGGCCTCGGGGAGCATCACGTCCACCAGGGCCAGATCATAGCACCCTGCCCCAGCCAGGTCTGCGGCCTGTTCCCCGTCGGCGGCCCAGTCACAGCGATAGCCTGCCTCCTTCAAGGCCAGGGCGATCAGATGGGCGATGGGCGCCTCGTCCTCGGCGATGAGAATGTTGACCATGTCTGCTCCCTCCTTTTCGATGAAAATAGGATACCCTGAACGGGCATCCAAACGGCAACAAAAAAGCCGGCGGGAATCTCCCGCCGGCTTGGGGGCCTGTTAGCCGTTGTCGTCGGTCCAGACCATCTGCAGGGTGTTTTCCCCCAGCTGAACGGAGGAGATCTGGTCGGGTAGCACGGGCACGAAGGCGATGGCCTCAAAGATCATGGGGGCAGAGTCGTTGTTCACGCCGCCGCCCCGGAAGCCGTCGATGGGTGTGCCGTTCTCTCCAAGGAAGGCCAGCTGATCCAGCAGCTGGTCGGGCTCCATGGATGTGGCGATGGCATTGTTCTGGATGGTCAGGCAGGCGGCAAAGGGGGAGATCATCCCGGTGCCCACTACATTGCCCGCCTGGTCTTTCAGTTCCGCCTGGCGCACGGGGGCCTGGTTTTCCACCGTCCAGTGGAACAAGTGGGTGGTGTCCGTCAGCCTGTCCTCATACAGCAGGGTGACCTCTTTGCCGGGGGTGAGCACGGCGTCCCGGTAAGAGATGGCGATGAGATAGGTGGCCGTCCGATCCCCGGTCTGGGAACCCTGGAAGGACACGCTGGAAATGCCGGTGTCACTGATCTTGTCGGGCATCTGGGCCGGGTCGGTGATGGTGCCCTCGGCGAGAAGGACCCGATCGCCCCTCTTGTAGTCTGCGGCCTGGGCCGGGTTGGTGGGATCGGACAGGTCCGTCCCCTCGGGATAGGTGACCTCCAGGCTCAGGTACAGGGTCATGGCGTCTCCCAGGGCTTTTTGCAGGGTGGCCTGGCAGCCGCCGTCCTGGCTGGTGAGGTTCAGCTCCTGGATGGCGGCGGAGACGGTCTCCTCCGGCAGTTTGCTTAAGTCCAGGTAATTGGCCAGGGGATCGCTGGGGTCCAGCTGGATCTGGGCCTCGTCGCCCCCGTCGGTGGGCATGGGGACAGCGGCCTCGTCCGGCTGGTCGCCGCAGGCGGCCAGGGAGAGGGCAAGGAGCAGGAGAAGGGCAAAGGAAAGCAGGCGTTTCATGGAAAACTCCTTTCGGGGGCCCGGGGACTGGCCGCCGGGCGGCTGGCTTTGGAGGGGGACGGCGCGGAAGGAGGGGCGGAGACAGACCAGCAGGTTTGTGGATGCTCAGCCCCGGAGCGAGACTTCCTTTCTCATAGCAGGGCCATAAGAGGGCTTCTCTGATAGTTTCATTGTAGGATACCGGTCCGGGATAGTCAAGGAGAGATTTCCCCGATGGTTTTCCATGAAAACCCCTGGGGAGGAGGGGGGTCTTTCTGTGGGATTCGCCCCTTGTATTTTTTTTGTTGTTGGGGTAAGATATGGCATCCTTCCAGACGGGGTCTAACCCGGGGAGGTACCCTCATATCCCAGGAGAGGAGTCTGCCTATGACCAGACAGGAACAGGAGACCTTGGTGGAATACACCTTGAACATCGGCCGGCAGATGATGGAGTGCGGCGCCGAGGCCTGGCGGGCGGAAAACACCATGGCCCGCATCTTTCGAGCCTACGGCTTGGAGGTGCTGGACGCCCACGTGATGGCCACCCAGGCGGCGGTAACCGTGAAGAACGCCGCCGGTGAACACTACACCAGCACCTGTATGATCCTGCCCGACAAGACGGGCACGGACTTGGAGCGGCTGGAAATCCTCAACGCCGCTGCCCGGCATATCTGTGAGCAGCCGCCCCCCTTGGACTGCCTGCCCCTGTCGGTGAATCGGCGGGCGGCCCGCTGGTCCTGGCGGGAGCTGCTGGGGTACGTGCTGGGGGCCGGGGCCTTTGCGGTGTTCTTTGGCGGCGGCTTTCTGGACGGCCTGGCGTCTGGGTTCATCGGGGGGCTCATTTACCTGATGGAGCAGGTGCGCCGGGTGCACCACCAGAACCGGGCCATCTATACCTCTGTGGCCTGCTTCCTCTCGGGGCTGTTGGCCCAGGGGTGCGTGGGTCTGGGCTTTGGCAGTGACCTGGCCCGAATCATGATCGGCGACATCATGCTCTTTATCCCAGGGCTGGTCATCGTCAACGGCGTGCGGGAGTTCTTTTACGCGGATATCCTCACCGGGGTCTACCGTCTCATTGAGGCTCTGCTCATTGCCGGGGCCATCGCGGCAGGCTATGCTGTGGCACTGATGTTGGGGGGGAAATTTGGATGAGACAGGAAGTGTTACAGGTTATTTGCGCGGGATTGGGTACCCTCGGCTTTGCCCTGTTCTTTCACGTGCAAGCCCGCCATCTGCTGCTGGCCACTCTGGGAGGCGCCCTGTCCTGGGTGCTCTATCTGGCGGTGTTGGCTGGCGGAGGGAATGTCTTTGTGGCGGCCTTGGTTTCCTCTCTGGTGGTCTGCCTTTGGGCGGAGACCTTTGCCCGGGTACGCAAAGCGCCCGCCACCATTTTTCTCATCCCCGGCATCATCCCCCTGCTGCCTGGCGGCAGCCTTTACTACACCATGAGCGCCCTGATCGCCACAGACATGGAGACAGTCATCCTCAAGGGGAAGGAGACTGGCATGGTGGCCATGGGCATCGTAGTGGGCATCCTCGTTGCTTCGGAGATCGTGCGAGTGGTTCTGTGGGTCTATTTCCACCGGGAAAAGTTCATCTGCCGCCGCCTGCCCCCCTCCCGATGAGGGAAATCTGACCTTATAAAAAAATCTCTTTTTGGGTCTGTGAAAAAGGTCAAAAGCCGCTATAATAGGGAACGGAGCCAGGAGAGGGCCTTGGAGATCACGAGGGTTCAAATCCCTCCTTCCCCATAGGGGAAAGATACCCTCTCCCGCAACGCAAATGATACGATAGCGAGGTGCTATTTTCTATGTTAGAACAAATTCGGCAGGAAGCCCGTCAGGCCGCCCAGCAGATCTGTCAGGCGGCAAAGCTGCAAAAGGGACAGATCCTGGTGGTGGGCTGCTCCACCAGTGAGGTGGGTGGCCACAACGTGGGCAGCTATTCCAGCCCGGAGATCGGCCAGGCCATTTACGAGGGCATTCAGGAGGTTCTCCAGCCCAAGGGGATCTGGCTGGCCGCCCAGTGCTGTGAGCACTTGAACCGGGCCATCATCGTGGAGGCCGAGGCCGCCGGCCAGGCGGAAATCTGCAACGTGGTTCCCCAGCCCAAGGCGGGAGGCTCCTTTGCCACCGCCGCCTACCACGGATTCCAGCATCCCGTTGCTCTGGAGAGCATCCGGGCCGACGCGGGCCTGGACATTGGTGGAACCCTCATCGGCATGCATCTCAAGCGGGTGGCCGTTCCCGTCCGTCTGGAGCAGAAGAACGTGGGCCAGGCTATTCTCTTGGCCGCCCGGGTGCGCCCCAAGTACATTGGCGGCGAGCGGGCCGGCTATGATGTGAATTTGAAATAAGAAAACACCCGCCCACCGGCGTTTGCCGGCGGGCGGATATTTTATGCGGAAGAGTCTTTGCGCGCGGAAAAAACGGCCGGACCAAACAGGTCCGGCCGTTTTGGCTGTTGGAATGGGGAGCGGCAGGAAGCTCAGGCGAACAGGCCCTTGGACAGGACGATCTTCTGAACCTCGCTGGTGCCCTCGTAGATCTGAGTGATCTTGGCGTCCCGCATCAGGCGCTCCACGTGGTACTCCTTCATGTAGCCGTTGCCGCCCAGCATCTGCACGGCGTCGGTGGTCACGTGCATGGCGGTCTCAGCGGCGATGAGCTTGGCCTTGGCGGCGGAAGCGGAGAAGGGCTTGTGGCTATCCTTATCGCAGGCGGCCTTGTAGACCATGTACTTGGCCATCTCGATCTCGTTGGCCAGGTCCACCATCCGGAAGGCCAGGTGCTGGTTCTTGTACAGAGGCTTCTTGAACTGCTGGCGCTCCATGAGGTACTTCCGGGCGATCTCAAAAGCACCCTCGGCAATGCCCAGAGCCTGGGAAGCAATGCCGATGCGGCCGCCGTCCAGAGTCTTCATGGCAGCGGCGAAGCCCTTGCCGGGCGGGGTGATCATGTTGGCCACGGGCACGCGCACGTCGGTGAAGTGGAGCTCGCTGACCATGGCGCTGCGGATGCCCATGGTGTTGTGACGGGCG
The DNA here is from genome assembly GCA_004554585.1 of Clostridiales bacterium. Taxonomy (GTDB): domain Bacteria; phylum Bacillota; class Clostridia; order Oscillospirales; family Oscillospiraceae; genus Evtepia. The sequence goes on from SFLH01000002.1 coordinate 150,278, forward strand.
CCGATGGTGAAGCCCGGGGTGTTCTTTTCCACCACGAAGGTGGCCATGCTCTTGGGGCCCAGCTCGTGGTCGGTCAGCGCGTAAACGCAGAAATAATCGGACAGGGGGCCGTTGGTGATGAAGCACTTGCTGCCGTTGATGATGAACTCATCCCCGTCCCGCTGGGCGAAGGTGAGCATGCCGCTCACGTCGGAGCCGGCGGTGGGCTCGGTCAGGCCGAAGGAGCCCAGGTGACCGCCCTGAAGAACAGGGGGCATGAAGCGCTTGAGCTGCTCGTCGGTGGCCTCGGAGAAGTACAGGCTGCCGCCGTACAGAGAGGTGGCCACGGAGAAGGAGACGCTCAGGGAGGGGTCTACCTTGGAGATCTCTTCCACTGCCAGGGCATATTCCATGTAGCCCAGGCCCTGGCCGCCGTATTCCTTGGCATAGGGCAGGCCGATGAAGCCCATCTGGCAGAGGTCTTTGTACAGGTTCACGTCATACTCCCGAGTTTCGTCCCGCTCCAGAATCTTGGGAGCGACCTTTTTCTCGGTGAATTCGCGGGCCATCTTTTGGATCGAAAGTTGCTGTTCGTTCAGTTCAAAATTCATGGTGGCATTGTCTCCTTTTTGATTGGTAAGGACCAACTGACCTGACTGAAAGCGCTGTCAGAGTCGACAGAGTGCTGGACAATCGTTTCCGGCCGAGGACAAATTGTACAGGTACACATTACCACAAGACATGGTGAAAATCAACGCCATGCCATGGTTTTTTTGTGCAAAAGAAATATTTTTTGCCTCTTTCTGGTGCCCGCAAAAGTCAGATTCCTGGGGAATTTTTTCGAAAAGCAACAAAATGGCTGTTTTTCTTTGAAAACACAACAAAAAGGAACGGCAGCGACTTCCCAGATCGCTGCCGTCCTTTTTTAAAGAGAGAAAAGAGAGAGAAAAGAGAGTGTGTAAGTAAAGTCAGAAGGTTTTGTTCTCTGCTTCTTACAGGTGTTATACTACAAGAGAATTGTGACCAAAATATTGGAACCATGTGGCCAAATTATGAATTCCGTGACGGTTTTGTAAACGATTTCTTAAAGGGCCTTTAGAATTCAGGCTTCCCCCATGCAGCCTCTCTTTCCGGCCTTGCGGGACGAGAAAAACGCCAAGCGCGCGAAGGACGAGCAAGGTCCTTCGCGCGCGGTTGGGTTTGCTCAGGCGCCTGCCGGCTCCTCCTCTGCGGGCGGGGTCAGGCAGGTCACGGAGATCTCAAAGGCGGTCCGCTCCTGGACGGTGTCGCCGATGGTCTTGCGGTAGAGCCGGCTCTGCAGGCGGCCCTCCAGGCAAAGAGGGTCACCGGTGGTCATCTGCCCGCAGCGCAGGGCCAGGGCCCCCCAGGAGATGCAGGGCAGGTAATCGGCCCGCCGGTAGCGACGGTTGACCGCCAGCAGCAGGTCGCAGATGTCCCGCCCCAGGGGCGTCTGGCGCAGGACCGGGGGCTTGCACAGGGTGCCCTGGAGAAACACTTGGTTGCAGGGCTCTCCGATGCCCGGGGCCACCGACCGGGCCAGGACGGTGATGACCAGCCGGCTGCCCACGCCGCTGCGGTTGTTGAAGGAGCGGACCTGGCCCGTAATCTCCACATACTCCCCGGCTGGTGGCAGGGCCGACAGTGGGCCGGGGCAGAGAATGTTGAGCACATCCTCCCGCCCGGACAGCCGGGGCACTGCCAGGGGAAAGCGATAGAAGTCGATGCCGTGGACCTGATGGGACAGGACGGCATCTCCGGCGACGGTCCCCCGCAGGACCGCCCGGTTTTCCTTTTGTTCCATGTTCAGACCGCCTCCAAAGTTTCCTTGACTGTCTGAACTATATGAATGGGCCGGGAAAACTATGCCGGTGTGGGGTCAGTCTTTGGTTTTGTAATAGAGCATGCAGTGGCAGTAGCCTTCGTAGTTGGGGTCGGCGATCTGGTCTTTGAACTCCTGGCAGATGCACTTGGTGGCGGGGGTGACCTCCAGCTTGCAGGGACAGTGGCCATTTTTCTGGCGCAGGCCCTCGCGGATCTGGGCCACCAGTTCCTGGTCTTCATTCAAACGGATTCCCATTTGCAGCGCCTCCTTTGGATGATGGTGGGACGGGCCCGTTATCCCAGGGCTACGTCCAATACCATCATGACAGAAAAGCCCACCAATGTAAAGAGGGCCATCCAATCTTTGTTCTCATTGGTCTGGCTTTCCGGGATGAGTTCCTCTACCACCACATAGATCATGGCCCCGGCGGCGAAGGCCAGCAGGAAGGGCAGGCAGGTGCGCACCTTCAGCACCAGCAGAGCTCCCAGCACGGCGGCAATGGGCTCTACCACCCCGCTGAGCTGGCCGTAGAAAAAGGCCTGCTTGGGGGTGTAGCCCTCCCGGCGCAGGGGGAGGCTGACCGCCATGCCCTCCGGCAGGTTCTGCAGGCCGATGCCGATGGCCAGCATCCAGGCGCCGGCGGGGGTGGACCCCTCCAGGCCATAGGCCAGAGAGCCGAAGGCCACGCCAATGGCCATGCCCTCGGGAATGTTGTGTAAGGTAATGGAGAAGACCAGCATGGCACAGCGTTTCAGGCCGTTTTTGGATGCTGGGCTCTGGCCCAGCATGGCGCGCTTCTCGGTCAGGCGGTTGAAGAGACGGTCTCCCCAAAACAGCAAGATGCCGCCCCCCATGAAGCCTGCCAGAACGGTCAGCCAGGGGATCATGCCCAGGGTACCCGCCATCTCGATGGCAGGGGAGAGCAGGGACCAGAACGAGGCGGCCACCATCACCCCGCCGGCCAGCCCCAGCATGGCATCCATGGCGTTTCGGTTGGGCTGCCGCATGAGAAAGACCACGCAGGCGCCCAGAGCGGTCAGCGCCCAGGTGACCAGGGTGGCGCACAGGGCCTGGGCAGGGTAAGGCAGCTGGAAAAAGCCGTCGAGCATCGAATTCCTCCTTAGGATCGATTGTCTCCTGCCGGGTGTTTGGCAGGAGACAGTTCATCCTATGACGAAGGATGGGGAATGGTGTGCCTGGCAGTCTGTGCGGGGGTGGGGCGCCCCCTGCTTGGCTGTGGTTCTCTGCCGGGCGGGGAAGCCGGGGAAGGCAACCTGCCTTCCAGGGGGCCGCTGCCGCAGGGGCCTGGACTTTCTCTGGAGAAAGCCCAGACGAAAGAGCACCAGGGGCTGCGGCCCCTGGACCCCGGGCGTGAGGGGAGGAGGTTCCTCCCCTCACGCTCCCCTTCTCTGGGTTGTGGAAACGGGAAGGGGAGATGTTCTGTCGGCGTAACTGGCCTGCGGCCCACACAGCGGAAGGCCCCAAGGCGAGCCGCCCACCACTTGGGCGGCTGGGGGACGCTTTTCTTGTCCCTGTGGGGAAAACGGAAAAAATCGAAATGACAAGAAGAAAAATAGCGGAAAAGCAGATACGCCCACGTCTGTTCCCGAAGGGTACGTACTATCGGTGCCAGCCGCCCAATCGGTGGGCGGCTCTCCTTAGGAGCCTGGCGCTGAGAGGGCCGCAGGCCGGTTAATTGGAAAGAAGAACCCCCTTCCAGCCCCGAAAAAACCAGAGAAGAGGTTCTCAGGGGAGGAACCTCCTCCCCTGAGCGGGGGTCCAGGGGGCAGCACCCCCTGGTGCTCTTTCCTCCGCTTTCTCCAGAGAAAGCGGACCCCCGCGCGGGCAGCGCCCTCTGCTCCTCCTCCCCGCCGGGCGGGGATCTGTTCACGCGGAAAAAAAGGACCGCTGCAAGCGAACTTGCAGCGGTCCCATGTTTCTCGGTTTTCCAGGCAGGGGATACAGAGCCTTAGTATTCCACAGTACCCTCGTAAACCATCACAGCGTCACCCGTGAGGATGACCTCATGGTCGGTGTAATTGACCACCAGGTCGCCGCCCACCAGCTTGACGGTGATGTCCTTACCTTTCTCCACATAGCCGTTCTCGGTGGCGGCGATGACAGCGGCGCAGGCGCCGGTGCCGCAGGCCACGGTCTCCCCGTTGCCCCGCTCGTAAACCCGCATGCGCAGGGTGTCGCCGTTGACGATGCGGACGAACTCGGTGTTGATCCGCTCGGGGAAGTACTTGGCGTACTCGAACTTGGGGCCCAGGGTCTCCAGGTCCAAGGCGGAGGGGTCATCGCAGAAGACCACGCAGTGGGGGTTGCCCACGCTGGCGCAGGTGATGTGGTAGGTGCTGTCGGCGATCTCCACCGGGCGGTTGATGATGGTGGTGCCAGGCAGGGTGGTGGGCAGGCTGCGGGTGTCCAGGTCGGCCTTGCCCATGCCCACGCTGATGGTGTTGGCCTTGCCGTTGCGGGTGTAGAGCAGCAGGCTCTTGATGCCACCGGCGGTCTCGATGGTCATGTACTCCTTGGGGACGATGCCCTTGTCGTACAGATACTTGCCCACGCAGCGGATGGCGTTGCCGGCCATGCCGCCCTCGGTGCCGTCCCGGTTAAAGATGCGCATCTTGGCGTCAGCCACCTGGGAGTCCTCAATGAGGACGATGCCGTAGCCGCCGATGCCGTAGTGCCGGTCACACAGGCTCACGCACAGGGAGCCGGGGCTGGAGATGAGCCCCTGCCGGTTGTCGAAGAAGATGTAGTCGTTGCCGCAGCCTTGCATCTTGGCGAAGGGGAGGGTCTGCCGCTCCTTGCGCATGTTGTTCAGGTTCACCAGCTCCGTGTTGTACAGGTGGAACCGGCTGGCCATCATGTTGGCCATGGCGTTGGCGGTGTCCAGGGCGGTGATACAGGCGATGGAGTGGCGCACGGCCTCCCGGTGCAGCTCGATGTACTCCCGGATGGTGTCGTCGTAGAGGGCGCCGGTGTAGACGATCAGACCGATCTTGCCCTCTTCCATCAGCTGATACGCCGCGGAGCCGGGGGTGATGTGGGGGATCTCATGAACCTGGATGCCCAGGGAGCGGATGGCCTCGGCGGTGTCCGCGGTGGCGTACATGGGCATGGCCAGGTCGTGGAACTTCTTGGCCAGACCCACCACCTCGGGCAGCTCGTGGTTCTCCACGCTCAGCAGGACCCCCTTGCCGGCGTAATGGCGGTAGCCGGCGGCGGCGAAGCCCTTGTAGATGGCCTCGTTGAAGGTCCGGCCCAGGCCCAGCACCTCGCCGGTGGACTTCATCTCGGGGCCCAGCAGGGAGTTGGCGTCGGTGATCTTCTCAAAGGAGAAGACGGGGACCTTCACGGCGTAGTAGGGGGGAATCTTCCACAGACCGGTGGCATACCCCAGTTCTTTCAGGGTGGCACCCATCATGATTTTGGTGGCCAGGTCCACCATGGGGATGCCGGTGACCTTGCTCAGGTAGGGCACGGTCCGAGAGGCACGGGGGTTGACCTCAATGACGAAGAGCTCGCCCTGATAGACTAGGTACTGGATGTTCACCAGACCCTTGGTGCCCAGGGCCAGGGCCAGCTTCTCGGAGCACTCCACCACCACCTGGGTCATCTTGTCGGTGAGGCTGTAGGGGGGATAGACGGCGATGGAGTCGCCGCTGTGCACGCCTGCCCGCTCAATGTGCTCCATGATGCCGGGCATGAGCACGTCGGTGCCGTCGGAGATTACATCCACCTCCAGCTCGGTGCCGGGCATGTACTTGTCCACCAGCACGTCGTTCTTAAAGCCGCCAGAGAGGATGACCTTCATGTACTTCTCCACGTCGTCCTGGCCGTGGGCGATGACCATGTTCTGGCCGCCGATGACGTAGGAGGGCCGCAGCAGGACGGGGAAGCCCAGGGCCTCGGAGGCATCCAGGGCCTCCTGGAGGGTGGTTACACTCATGCCCTTGGGCCGGCGGATGTTCAGGTCCTCCAGCAGGGCGTCGAAGCGGCCCCGGTCCTCGGCCATGTCGATGCCGTCGGCGGAGGTGCCCAGGATGGGGATGCCCTGCTTGTCCAAAAATTCCGTCAGGGAGATGGCCGTCTGGCCGCCGAAGGCCACCACCACACCCACAGGCTTCTCCACGGCGATGACGCCCATGACGTCCTCGGGGGTGAGGGGCTCAAAGTACAGCCGGTCGGCAGTGTCGTAGTCGGTGGAGACGGTCTCGGGGTTGTTGTTGATGATGACTACGTCGTAGCCCAGGTCCTTCAGGGTCTGCACGCAGTGGACGGAGCTGTAGTCGAACTCGATGCCCTGGCCGATGCGGATGGGGCCGGAGCCCAGAACGATGACGGTGTCCCGACCGGAGCGGGGGAAGGTCCGGGCGTCGCAGTGGTCGTCGTAGGTGGCATAGAAATACGGGGTCTGGGCCTGGAACTCGGCTGCGCAGGTGTCCACCATCTTGTAGCTGGGCAGCCGGTGGGGGAGGGAGGCCTCTTCCACTCCGGCCAGCCGAGCGATGGTCTTGTCGGGATAGCCGTACTTCTTGGCCTGGAGATAGTTCTCCTCGGTGACGCCCTGCTTCAGGGCATTCTCAAAGTCAACCAGGTTCTGCAGCTTGGAAATGAACCAGGGGTCGATGCGGGTGATCTCGTGGATGTGCTCCACGCTCACCCCCTGGGAGAGGGCCTCAAAGATGGTGAACAGCCGCAGGTCGTCCATGGAGGCCAGCCGCTCGTCCAGGGACTGGCCGGAGGTGTCCTGGCGGTGGAGGCTATCCAACTTGATTTCCGCACCCCGGACAGCCTTCATGAGGGCGGCCTCGAAGGTGTGCTCGATGGACATGACCTCGCCGGTGGCCTTCATCTGGGAGCCAAGCTTCCGGCTGGCCCCGTGGAACTTGTCAAAGGGCCACTTGGGGAACTTGACCACCACGTAGTCCACAGCGGGCTCGAAGCAGGCGTAGGTCTCGCCGGTGACGTCGTTTTTGATCTCGTCCAGGGAGTAGCCCAGGGCGATCTTAGCGGTAATCTTGGCGATGGGGTAGCCGGTGGCCTTGGAGGCCAGGGCGGAGGACCGGGAGACCCGGGGGTTGACCTCGATGACGGCGTATTCAAAGCTGTCAGGGTTCAGGGCGAACTGGCAGTTGCAGCCGCCCTCGATACCCAGCTCCTCGATGATCTTCAGGGCGGCCGAGCGGAGCATCTGATACTCCTTGTCCATGAGGGTCAGTGCGGGGGCCACCACGATGGAGTCACCGGTGTGGATGCCCACAGGGTCAAAGTTCTCCATGGAGCAGATGGTGATGGCGGTGCCCTTGTGGTCCCGCATGACCTCGAACTCGATTTCCTTCCAGCCGAAGATGTATTTCTCAATGAGCACCTGGGTGATGGGGGAGTAATCCAGGCCCACCGCGGCCTTTTCCTTTAACTCTTCTTCGTTGTAGGCCACGCCGCCGCCGCCGCCGCCCAGGGTGAAGGCAGGCCGGATGATGACGGGGTAGCCGATGCGATCGGCAATGGCGATGCAGGTCTCAATGTCGTTGGCGGTGTCCGAGGGGATGGTGGGCTGGCCGATCTTGGCCATGGCGTCCTTAAACAGCTGCCGGTCCTCGGCTTTGTCAATGGCGTCGGCGTTGGTGCCGATCAGGCGCACGTTGTGCTCCTTCAGGAAGCCCTCGTGGTCCAGCTCCATGGCGATGGTCAGACCAGTCTGACCGCCCAGGCCGGCCAGCAGGCTGTCGGGCTTGGTCTCCAGAATGATGCGCTTGATGGTCTCGGTGGTCAGGGGCTCCAAGTAGATGGCGTCGGCCATGGCGTTGTCGGTCATGATGGTGGCGGGGTTGGAGTTGACCAGGATGGTCTCTACTCCTTCCTGCTTGAGCACCCGGCAGGCCTGGGTGCCGGCGTAGTCAAACTCAGCGGCCTGGCCGATGACGATGGGGCCGGAACCGATCACAAGTACCTTTTTAATAGATGTATCCTTCGGCATTACAAGCCCTCCTTCATCATGTCGGTAAAGCGGTCAAAAGCGGTCAGGGTGTCCAGGGGACCGCCGTGGGCCTCGGGGTGGAACTGGAGGGAGAAGGCGTGGTAGGCGGGATAGTCCACCCCTTCACAGGTGCCGTCGTTGACGTTGACGAACCGCAGCTTCCCCTCGGTGCCCGGCAGAGTGGCCTCGTCCACGGCATAGCCGTGGTTCTGGCTGGTGATGGAGACCTCGCCGGTCTCCAGGTCCATGGCGGGCTGGTTGGCGCCCCGGTGGCCAAACTTGAGCTTTTTGGTCTTGGCGCCGGCGGCCAGAGCCATCATCTGGTGCCCCAGGCAGATGCCGAACATGGGCAGCTTGCCGAAGAGCTTCTGGATCTGCTGAATGCAGAAGGTGTTGTCCGCCGGATCGCCGGGGCCGTTGGAGAGCATCACGCCGTCGTGGCCGGCGGCCAGGATGTCCTCCGCGGGGGTGTTGTAGGGGTAGACGGTGACCTTGCAGCCCCGGGCCAGCAGGGAGTTGCAGATGCTCTCCTTGGCGCCGTAGTCCAACAGGGCCACGGAGTACTTTGCCTCTCCCTGGGGCAGGCGGGTTTCCGGCTCGGTGCAGCTGGTGTTCTCCACGGACTGTTCCACCCGGTAGGCCTTCAGGGCTTCCAGGTCGGGCTTGGTCTCCTCGGTGGTGATCACCGCGTTCATCACGCCGCCATCCCGCAGCAGCTGGGTGAGCATCCGGGTGTCCACCCCGGCGATGCCCACCACGTTCTGTTCCTTCAGAAAGGCGTCGACGGTCTCTTCGCAGCGGAAGTTGGAGGGGGCCTGGCAATACTCCCGGACCACCACGCCGCCCATCTGACAGTGAGGGCTTTCCTTGTCCTCATGACAGATGCCGTAGTTGCCAAATTGGGGGAAGGTGTATACCACCAACTGGCCGTAGTAGCTGGGATCGGTCAGGCTTTCCACACAACCGGTCATGCCGGTGGTGAAGACCAGCTCGCCCATGGCGGTGCCGGAGGCGCCGAAGCTCTGCCCCTCCAGGACCTGACCGTTTTCCAAATAGAGATATGCTTTTTTCATCGTGTCCCTCCATCCTTAATCGGAATCAAACGGTTGTTTTCATTGGGAAGTTTCGGGGAAAACCGTAATTTTCTAACATTTAAGTATACTGGAAAATCCCGCTGCCGTCAATGTAAAAGTCATGGGCGGGGTGAAAAACTGCGCGGGTAAATTTTCACTAATTTGGTAAAAACGACGGATAAAATGAATAAAATGGAGAATACAAGAATAAATATACAATACTCCGCAAAAAACCGGGGGAAACCAGACTTGGTTTCTCCCGGTTTGGGATCACAGGGTCAATACAGGACCATGTACTTGGCGATCTCCCAGCTGGAGACACGGGTGCAGTACTCGTTCCATTCCTTCTCCTTGCCCGCGATGTACTGGGCATAGATGTGGGGGCCCAGGACCTGGGCCATGAGGGGGTCGTCCTCCAGGGCAAACAGGGCGTGCTCCAGGGAGCCGGGCAGGTCCTCGATGCCGTTGGCGGCGCGCTCGTCGGCGTCCATCTCAAAGATGTTCTCGGTAATCTCTTCGGGGGGCATCATCTTCTTCTCGATGCCGTCCAGGCCAGCGGCCAGGCACACAGCCAGGGCCAGGTAGGGATTGCAGGAGGGATCGGGGTTGCGCAGCTCCACCCGGGTGGACTGGCCCCGCGCGGCGGGGATGCGGATGAGGGCGGAGCGGTTGGAGGCCGACCAAGCCAGGTAGCAGGGGGCCTCGTAGCCGGGGACCAGACGCTTGTAGGAGTTGACCAGGGGGTTGGTGATGGCACACATACCCTTCACGTGGGCCAGCAGGCCGGCGATAAAGTGGTAGGCGTCCTGGGAGAGCTGCCGCTCTCCGTTGGGGTCAAAGAAGATGTTTTTGCCGTCCTTGAACAGGGACATGTTGATGTGCATGCCCGAGCCGGCGGTGCCGTAGATGGGCTTCGGCATAAAGGTGGCGTGCAGGCCGTTGGCGTAGGCGATCTTCTTCACCGTCTGCTTGAAGGTGATGATGCTGTCGGCGGCGGCCAGGGCCTCGGCGTACTTAAAGTCGATCTCGTGCTGGCCGGCGGCGCACTCGTGGTGAGAGGCCTCGATCTCAAAGCCCAGGGCCTCCAGGGCCAGGCAGATCTCCCGGCGGGTGTGGTCGCCGTGGTCGATGGGGCCCAGGTCGAAGTAGCCGGCCTCGTCGCCGGTCTTGGTGGTGGGCTTGCCGTCCTTGTCCATCTCAAAGAGGAAGAACTCGCACTCGGGACCTACATTAAAGGTATAGCCCAGGTCAGCGGCCCGCTTGAGCTCCCGCTTCAGGGCGCCCCGGGGGTCTCCAATGAAGGGGGTGCCGTCGGGGTTGCAGACATCGCACAGCAGACGGGCCACTCGGCCCTGCTGCTCGTACCAGGACAGGATGGTGAAGGTGTCCAGGTCGGGATAGAGGTACTGATCGGATTCGTGAATGCGGGTGAAGCCTTCGATGGAGCTGCCGTCGATGGAGATCTGGTTGTTGACGGCTTTTTGGATCTGGGAGGCGGTGATGGCCACGTTTTTGGCCTGGCCGAACATGTCGGTAAACTGCATGCGGATGAAGTCAACGCCTTCCTCCTCGACCAGTCGGATAATATCTTCCTTGGTGTATTTGCTCATAGATCAGTTCCCCTTTCACAACGAAAAAAGGACCAGTAAGCTTCGCTTTCCGAAGCGCTCGTCCGCTCGTTTAGAGTATAGTATCCCTGGGCAGACCTGTCAAGGAAAAAGTCACGGGAAAAAGTTTCTGCTTAAAAGGAAGACAGGGGATTTGGACAGGATGGCGGGGAAACCTTCCCTACCCTCTGGTGGCATGGTGGAAAATCATGAAATCGAGGCAGAAAGCCCCAGGAAACCATTGCAAATTCCTCGGGTTTGTGGGAAAATAAACAAGTATTGCAAAAACCGATAGGCGCGGGGCCCCGTCCCCGTCACGGGTGAATGAGACAGAAAGGTCGATGAACATGACAAAGCTGGAGCAGATCTACGAAGGAAAAGCCAAGAAGGTCTTTCGGACCGATGACCCGGAGCGCTTCATTGTGGAGTACAAAGACGACGCCACCGCGTTCAACGGGCAGAAAAAGGGGACCATCCTGGGCAAGGGTGCGGTGAACAACCGCATGACCAACCTGCTCATGCAGATGCTGGAGCAGCACGGGGTGCCCACCCACTTTGTGCAGGAACTCAACGACCGGGAAACCGTGGTGAAAAAAGTCTCCATCGTGCCCTTGGAGGTCATCATCCGCAACATCTCCGCCGGCCACTTTGCCCAGAACTATGGGGTGGAGGAGGGGATCGTCTTTGACGAGCCCACCATCGAGTTCTCCTATAAAAATGACGACTTGGGAGACCCTCTTATCAATTCCTACCATGCCCGGGCCCTAAAGCTGGCCACCCGAGAGGAGATCGACACCATCGTCCGCCTGTCCTTCCAGATCAACGACCTGCTCAAGGAGTTCTTCCTGGCTGCGGGCATCCGCCTGGTGGACTTCAAGCTGGAGTTCGGCCGGACCAGTGACGGCACCATCATCCTGGCTGACGAGATCTCCCCCGACACCTGCCGCCTGTGGGACAAGGACACCAACGAGAAGTTGGACAAGGACCGCTTCCGCCGGGACCTGGGCCACGTGGAGGACGCCTATCAAGAAGTGATGCGCCGCCTGCTGGAAGACAAGGCTTGATCTTCGGCGGCCATGAGACGTGCGCCGCAGGCGCACGGAAATAAGGAGGAAACACCAATATGTGTGGAATCGTCGGCTTTACCGGCACCCATAACGCGGCGCCCATCCTGCTCGATGGGCTTAAGAAGCTGGAATACAGAGGATACGACTCCGCCGGCATGGCAGTGCTGGGCCAAGAGGGCATCCAGATGGTCAAGACCAGCGGGATGATCAAGAACCTGGACAGCAAGACCCAAGGGGGCGCGGCCCTGCCCGGCTTTGCGGGCATCGGGCACACCCGGTGGGCCACCCACGGGGAGCCCACCGACGTCAACGCCCATCCCCACATGAGCAACGACGAGAAGTTTGCCATCGTGCACAACGGCATCATCGAAAACTACGCCCAGCTACGGGAGGAACTGCGCGCCAAGGGCTTCCAGTTCAAAAGCGAGACCGACACCGAGGTCATCGTCCACCTGCTGGACCTGTACTATGAGGGCGACCTGAAGAAGGCGGTGCTCAAGACCGTCTCCCGCCTGGAGGGGGCCTACGCCCTGGGCATCCTGTGCGCCGAGGAGGGCGGCCGCCTCATCGCCGCCCGCCACGCCGCTCCCCTGATCGTGGGGGTGGGTATCGGGGAGAACTACTTTGCCTCGGACGTGACCGCCCTGGTGGCCCACACCAAGAACGTCATCTACTTAGAGGACGGGGAGATTGCCGACATCACCCCCGAGAGCATCGTGGTGTACGACAGCCTGGGCAAGACGGTGGAGAAGTCCATCACCCGCATCGCCTGGGACATCGCCGCGGCGGAGAAGGGGGGCTATGACCACTTCATGCTCAAGGAGATCATGGAGCAGCCCAACGCCATCAAGTCCACCATCGAGCCCCGCATCCAGAACGGGGAAGTGGTGCTGGACGACTTCTCCCTGACTGACGAGGATCTGAAAAAGATCAACAAGATCATGATTACTGCTTGCGGCTCGGCCTTCTATGCCGGCAGCGTGGGCAAGTATGTCATCGAGGAACTCTGCCGCATCCCCGTGGAGGCCGACCTGGCCTCGGAGCTGCGCTACCGCAACCCCTTGGTGGATGAGCACACCCTGCTGGTGGTGGTCTCCCAGTCGGGGGAGACGGCGGATACCATTGCCGCCATGAAGGAGTGCAAGGCCCGGGGCGCCCGGGTGCTGGCCATCGTCAACGTGGTGGGCAGCACCATTGCCAAGCTGGCCGACGACGTGATCTACACCTGGGCCGGGCCCGAGATCGCCGTGGCTACCACCAAGGGCTACACCACCCAAGTGGCGGTGATGGACCTGCTGGCGGTCTACCTGGCCCGCCGGCTGGGCCGCCTGGACGACAAGCGCTATGGGGAGCTCATCGAGGCCATCGGCCAGTTCCCCAGCCTGGTCCAGCGGGCCATCGACCTCAACCCCAACCTGCCTGCCCTGGCTGAGAAGTACCACGGCCACAACGACATCTTCTTCATCGGCCGCAACCTGGACTACGGCGCCAGCATGGAGGGCTCCTTGAAGCTCAAGGAGATCTCCTACCTCCACTCGGAGGCCTACGCCGCCGGGGAGCTCAAGCACGGCACCATCGCTCTGATCGAAAAGGGCCGGCCGGTGATCGCGCTGGCCTGCCACGAGGCCCTGTTTGATAAGATGATGAGCAACATCAAGGAGGTCAAAGCCCGGGGCGCCCAGGTGCTGGCCGTGGTGCTGGAGGGCAACCGCCAGATCTTTGCCGAGGCCGACGACGTGATCTTCGTGCCCCGGACCGATCCGTTGTTCAACTCCCTGCCGGAGATCATCCCCCTGCAGCTGTTCGCCTACTATGTGGCCAAAGCCAACGGTTGCGACATCGACAAACCCAAGAACCTGGCCAAATCGGTCACGGTGGAATAAGGAAGGAGTGCGCCAACGTGCGAAACTACGCGGAAGAGACGGAAAAGCGAATCCAGTTCATCCGTCAGGCGGTGGCCGAAGCCCACGCCGACGGCATCATCTTTGGCAACAGCGGCGGCAAGGACTCTGCCCTGGTGGGCATCCTGTGCAAGATGGCCTGTGAGAACACCGAGGGCATCATCCTGCCCTGCAGCTCCAAGCGCAACTTCACCATCGACAAGGACGACGGCATGGAGGTGGCCGACCAATTCGGCATCAAGACCCGGGTCATCGACCTGACGGCCCAGAAGGAGCTGGCCATGCAGACTCTCTCCCAGGCGGCCACCCTCTCTGAGGCGGCCATCGGCAACCTGGCCCCCCGCCTGCGGATGATGACCCTGTACGCCATCGGCGCCAGCGAGAACCGTCTGGTGGCCGGCACGGGCAACGCCAGCGAGTACTACATGGGCTACTTCACCAAGTGGGGAGACGGGGCCTATGACCTCAACCCCATCGCGGACCTGACGGCCACGGAGGTCTTTGAGTTCCTGCGGTATCTGAAGGCGCCCGAGGCGGTGATCACCAAGGCCCCTTCCGCCGGCCTGTTTGAGGGCCAGACGGACGAGGAGGACATGGGCGTGACCTACGCGGCCATCGACCGCTACATCACCACCGGCCAGGCCAACGATCACGACAAGGCCATCATCGACCGCTACCACGCCCGCAGCGAGCACAAGCGCCGGGAAGCAAAGCGGTACGGCAGCAATTGAAGCTGCGGACAAAGTAAGATTGAGCACTGGAAGGGCTGCGGGCCCCCCGCCGGCTTGAAACGGCGGGGGACCCGCCCTTTTCCTTTGGAATGCGGAAAGGAGGCAGAGGATGAAGCTGCTCTATGCCGAGGATGAGCCGGCCATGGCCGAGGCGGTGGAGGATATCCTCACCTATCATCACTATCTGGTGGACCGGGTGGCCGATGGGGAGGAGGCCCTGGCCTATGCCCGGACGGGGGACTATGACGGACTCATCCTGGACATCATGATGCCCCGGATGGACGGCCTGGAAGTGCTGGCCCAGCTGCGCCGGGAGGGAAACCGCATTCCCGTGCTGCTGCTGACGGCCAAGGGGGAGGTGGAGGACCGGATCACCGGCCTGGACCTGGGGGCCGACGACTATCTGCCCAAGCCCTTCGCCATGGGGGAACTGCTGGCCCGGGTGCGGGCCATGCTCCGACGGCGGGAGGCCTTTACCCCGGAGGTCCTGCGCTGCGGGGATGTGACCCTGAATCAGGCCACTTTTCAGCTCAGCTGCGGCGGGGTGTCGGTGACCTTGCCCAAGCTGGAGTACCGGCTCATGGAGGTCCTCATGGGCAACCAGGGGATTTATCTCTCTTCGGAGGACCTGCTGGTGAAGGTCTGGGGCTATGACGCCGAGGCCGAGCTGGGGGTGGTGTGGGTCTACCTGTCCTATCTGCGCAAGCGCCTGGCCAAGCTGGGGGCCCATGTGGCCATCCGGGGCCGCCGGGGGGTGGGGTATACCCTGGAGGTGATCCCATGACCAAGGCCCTGCAGCGAAAGTTCATCCGCACGGCCATGGTGGCGGTGACCGCCCTGCTGGTGGTCCTGCTGGGGAGCATTAACCTGGCCAACTGGTGGCAGGAGAGGGCCCAGACCGACCAGATGCTCCAGTTCCTGCTCCAGGAGGAACTTCCCCCGGCAGACCAGGGACCCAGTGATCGAGGGCCCCTCTGGCAGCCCTTCAACGCGGATACCCGGGGCGCGGCCCGTTTTTTCCAGATCTTTTATGATCAGAGCGGCCAGGTGGTCCGGGTGGATGTGGGCCAGATTGCCACGGTGAGCGAGAGCCAGGCCCTGGCCTACGCCGACCAGTGCCAAGGCCAGCAGGAGGGGGCCGTGGACCGGTTCCGGTTCTGCCGGGCGGCCACCCGCGACGGCCAGGGGGAGGTCCTGCTGTTTCTGGACGTCTCCGACAGCCGGCAGTCCATTCTGGTGGTCCTGCTCCTGTCTGTGGGGGTGGGACTGGCCTGCTGGCTGGGAACCTTCTTCCTAGTGGCCCTTCTCTCCCGCCGGGCCATCGCCCCGGTGGTGCGGGGGATGGAGAAGCAGCGGCAGTTTGTCACCAACGCCGGCCACGAGATCAAGACCCCTCTGGCCATCATCCAGGCCAACACCGAGGCCCTGGAGCTCCACCAGGGCCAGAGCAAGTGGAGCCGGAATATCCGGGCCCAGACCATCCGGCTCACCGGCCTGATGGAGAACCTGCTCACTCTGGCCCGGATGGACGAGGCCCGCCTGCCGCCCCCCCAGAAGGTGGACCTGAGCCAAGCGGCTCAGGAGAGCCTAGAGGCCTTCCAGGAGGCGGCCGGAGCCCGGGAGGTGACCCTCACCGGGGAGATCGCCCCCGGCCTGACCCTGCCAGCCAGCCGGGAGCACATGGTCCAGCTCCTGTCGATCCTGCTGGACAACGGCGTGAAGTATACCGAGCCCGGGGGAGAGATTGCCCTCACCCTCACCCAGGAGGGGAGCAGGCTTCGCCTGCGGGTGACCAACGGCCCCACCCAGGTGCCGGCGGGGGACCTGTCCCGGCTTTTCGATCGCTTTTACCGGGCCGACCCCGCCCGGAGCCAGAAGAGCGGCGGCTACGGCATCGGCCTGTCCGCCGCCCAGGCCATTGTCCAGGCCTGGCACGGTACCATCGCTGCTGAGGCAGCCGGGGAGAACACCATGGTCTTTACGGTGACTTTTTGACACAATATTCCAAAAGATTTACAAACGCTTTCAAGGTCGTTCATCCTTGAAAGCGTTTTTTCTAAGTTAAATCTAAGGTGCCTTGGGTAAAATTTCGGTACAATTTTCGAGAGGAGTTGAGGCCCATGCACCTGCGCCATGAGTGGAAGCACCGCCTGGCGCCGGAGGACCTGCCGGTCCTGCGCCAGCGCCTGCGCCTGATCGCAAAACCGGACCCTTATGCGGTGGGCGGATGCTATCAGATCCGCAGCCTCTATTTCGACACCCCCGGCGACAAGGCCCTGCGGGAGAAGCTGGACGGGGTGAACGACCGGGAAAAATTCCGCCTGCGCTGTTACAACGGGGACCTGTCCCTGATCCATTTAGAGAAGAAACGCAAGCGGAATGGATTGGGATACAAGGAAAAAGTCCCCCTGACCCCTGACCAGGTCCAGGCCATCCTCACCGGAAACCTGGGATGGATGAAAATTACTCGGCCCCCCCTGCTGCAGGAACTGTACTGGAAGATGACGGTCCAGGCCCTGCGCCCCCGTACTATCGTGGACTACCGCCGGGAGCCCTACGTCTACGCCCCCGGCAACGTCCGGGTGACCCTGGACTACGACCTGCGCACCGGTTTGGGTAGTGTGGACTTTCTCAACCCCCGCTGCGTCACCATCGCCGCCCGGGACGCGCCCATCCTGCTGGAGGTCAAGTGGGACGCCTTCCTCCCGGATGTCATCCGGGACGCCGTCCAGATCCCTGGCCGCCGGGCGTCGGCCTTTTCCAAGTACGCCGCATGCCGTCTGTATGACTGAACCGTCGAGAAAGGAGACTGTGCTTCCATGACATTCCAAGACATTTTCAAATCCAGTTTTCTGGAAAACATCACCAGCGTCAGCATTCCGGACCTGTGCATCTGCCTGGCCCTGTCCTTCGCCCTGGGGATGTTTATCTTCCTCATTTATAAAAAGACCTACGCCGGGGTGATGTACTCCTCGGGCTTTGGGGTGACCCTATTGGCCCTGTCTATGATCACCACGGTGGTCATGCTGGCGGTGACCTCCAACGTGGTCCTCTCCCTGGGCATGGTGGGCGCCCTGTCCATCGTCCGGTTCCGGGCGGCCATCAAGGAGCCCCTGGACATCGCCTTCCTCTTCTGGTCCATCGCCGTGGGCATCGTGCTGGCGGCGGGGATGCTCCCTCTGGCGGTCATTGGCAGCGCTGTGATTGGCGCCATCCTGCTCCTGTTTGCCAACCGCAAGCCCCATGTGCGCCCCTATATTGCCGTGCTCCAGTGCGACGGGGCCGAGAGTGAACGGGCAGCAGTGGAGTACCTGAAGGCCCATGTCCAGCGCTGTGTGGTCAAGAGCAAGACCGTCCAGCCGGGCAGCGTGGAGCTCAACCTGGAGGTCCGCCTGCGGGAGGCCGAGACGGGCTTTATCAACGAGCTGGCCAGCCAGAAAGGGGTCGCCAGCGCGGTGCTGGTCAGCTACAACGGCGACTATATGGGATAAGGAGGCGGGCCTATGTCGACCCATAAACGCGTGGACCTGCTGTGCGGCATCCTGATCCTGGCCATTCTGGCCGGGGTGCTCGCCCTGTTCGCCATGGCGGGCTGGGATGTAGGCCGGAGCAGCGAGGAACAGGAGTATGAGACTGGGCTGTTTGACACCTCTGTTGTCCACACCCTGGACATCACCATCGACGACTGGGAAGGCTTTCTGGCCGAGTGTGAGAACGAGGAGTACGTCATGTGCGACGTCACCATCGACGGAGAGACCGTGCAGAGCGTAGGCATCCGGGCCAAGGGGAACACCTCTCTGTCTATGGTCCAAAGCTACGGCAACGACCGCTACAGCTTTAAGCTGGAGTTTGACCACTATCAGGATGGAGGTAACTACCAGGGCCTGGACAAACTGAGCCTGAACAACATCATCCAGGACAACACCTATATGAAGGACTACCTCACCTATCAGATGATGAACGCCTTTGGGGTGGATACCCCCCTGTGCAGCTACATCTACCTCACCGTCAACGGGGAGGACTGGGGCCTCTACCTGGCCGTGGAGGGAGTGGAGGAGAGCTTCCTGGCGCGCAACTATGGCACAGACGCTGGAGAGCTCTATAAACCCGACAGCACCGACATGGGCGGCGGCCGGGGAGCCGGGGCGGACTTCGAAATGCCCGAGGAGTTTGCCGCCGACGGCAGCGAACAGACCGCTCCCACTGACCAGACGGACCAGACCGGGCAGGCGGACGAGGGCACCCAGGAGGGAGGAGAGCACCCCGCCGACGATGCCCTCCTCCCTGCAGGCGGGGAGGAGGAGACCGGGGGGGATGCCCAGACAGACGGTCAGCCCTTCGGGAACCGCGGCGAAATGGGTGGCCAGCCCCCTGACAACGGAGAACTGCCCGCAGGGGAGGCGCCCGAAGGAATGCCGGAGGACTTCCCCGGCGGTGACCGAGAGGCCATGGGCGGCCAGGGCGGTCAAGGAGGCGGCATGGGGTCGGACGATGTGAAGCTTCTCTATACCGACGACGACTACGACAGTTACAGCAACATCTTCGACAACGCCAAGACTGACATCACCGATGCCGACAAGGACCGGCTGATCCAGTCCCTGAAAACCCTCAACGAGGGGGAGAACATTGCCTCTGTGGTGGATGTGGAGGAGGTCCTGCGATACTTTGTGGTCCACAATTTCGTCTGCAACTTTGACAGCTACACCGGGTCCATGATCCACAACTACTACCTCTACGAGGAGGATGGAGTGCTGTCCATGATCCCCTGGGACTATAACCTGGCTTTCGGGGGCTTCCAAGGAGGCAGCGACGCCACCAGCATGGTCAACTATCCCATCGACAGCCCCGTCTCCGGCGGCAGCATGGACGACCGGCCTATGATCGCCTGGATTTTTAACGACGAAACCTACACCCAGCAGTACCACGACCTGTTTGCCCAGTTCCTCACGGAGTACTTTGACAGCGGCACCTTCGCCGCCGAGTTTGACCGGGTGGTGGAACTCATTTCCCCTTATGTGGAAAAGGACCCCACCAAATTCTGTACCTATGAGGAGTTCCAGACCGGCGTGGCCACGCTGAAGGAGTTCTGCCAGCTTCGAGCCGAGAGCGTCCAAGGTCAGCTGGACGGCACCATCCCTGCCACCAGCGACGGCCAGCAGGCTGATAGCAGTGCCTTGGTGGACGCCTCTCACCTGAATATCTCCGACATGGGGACCATGAACGGCGGCGCCGACAGCGCCGGTGCCATGGGCGGCGGAAGGATGGACAGCCCAGCCGGCGGAGCGGGGGAGATTCCTGCAGAGGAGGCAGCCTCGGGCACACCTCCTGACGGGGGCGGTATGTCCGCACAGGGAGACAGTGCTGCCCAGGATACTGCCGCCGGCACGGGGGAAAGGCCATTCTCTGGGGAGCCGCCGGACCAAGGTGGCGTGGGCAGCGCCCCTTAAAACACCAGAGCGCTCTAAGGATTGTGGGCTCCCAGGGGGAGAAAAATATTCCCCTGGGAGCCTTTGCCATAATTGACAAGGGGGGCGCAATTGCGTTAAAATAGGAGTCGCAAGCAAGCTGGACAGCCGCGGGGACAGGCCGAAAGGCCGTCCGTGAGGAAAGTCCGGGCTCCACAGGGCAAGAATAACGGGTAACGCCCGCCGAAGGCGACTTCAGGACAAGTGCAACAGAGAGATACCGCCCGGCCTTGGCCGGGTAAGGGTGGAAAGGTGAGGTAAGAGCTCACCCGCCGGCGCGGAAGTGTCCGGTGCTGTAAACTCTATTCGGAGCAACACCGTGGAGGGGAATGTGACCGGCCCGGTCTCCCCGGGGAGGTGGCTGGAGCGTGCCGGCAACGGCACGCCTAGATAGATGGCTGTCAAAACAGAACCCGGCTTATAGGCTTACTTGCACCAAAAAACCATTTCAGAAGGCCCATGCGGTTTCCGCCCTGCGGAGACCTGTGGGCTTTTTGAAAAGAGGTTTTTTCTTTTCCATGAAGGAGGAACACCATGAGCATTCCAGTCATTACCATTTCCAGAGAGTACGGTTCCGGCGGCCGGGCCATCGGCGAGCGGCTGGCCAAGGAGTTGGGGATCCCTTTTTATAATAAGGAACTCATCCTCATGGCGGCCAAGGAGAGCGGGCTGTCGGAAGAGTACATCAAAAAGACCGAGCAGATGAAGTCCACCAGCTTCCTCTATGGCCTGTACATGGGAGCCCAGCAGCTGCCCATGAATGACCAGATCTTCCTGGTGCAGAGCAAGATCATCCGCCAGGTGGCCGAAGAGGGCCCCTGCGTCATCGTGGGCCGGTGTGCCGACTATGTCCTGCGGGAGCGGAAGGATCTGCTCAGCGTTTTCATCCATGCCCCCCTGTCCTTCCGCGCCCAGCGGGCCCAGAAGGTCTATGAAAAGCAGGCAGGCAACATCGAGGATTTTGTGCGGAAGAAGGACAAGAAGCGGGCGGCCTTTTACAATTACTTCTCCCAGAACAAGTGGGGCGACTCCCGCCACTATCACCTGGCCATCAGCAGTGTGTACGGCGTGGACTTCGCCGTGGAAGTGCTCAAGCACGCGGCGGAAACTTTCCCGGATGTGGCGGTGAAGTAACGGGAGGAAGAGCGCAGTGAGAGAGAAATCCCAGCCGCCCCAGGAAAACAAAATGGGCGACATGCCCATCAACCGACTGCTGCTGAGCATGTCGGGGCCCATGATGATTTCCATGCTTATCCAGGCCTTGTACAACGTGGTGGACAGCATGTTTGTCTCCTATATCAGCGAGTCCGCCCTGACGGCGGTTTCCTTGGCCTACCCCATGCAGAACCTAATGGTTGCCGTGGCCACCGGCACCGGCGTGGGCATCAACGCCCTGCTGTCCCGGAACCTGGGAGAAAAAAATTTCCCCATAGTCAACCGCACGGCGGGCAATGCCATCTTCCTGGGGCTGATCAGCTATGTGGTCTTTGCCTTAGTGGGCCTGTTTGGCTCTCGGATCTACTTCACCGTTCAGGTCAGCGATCCGGAGATCATTCAAATGGGCCAGGATTACCTGTCGGTGATCTTGATCCTGTCCATCGGCTGCTTTGGCCAGGTTCTACTGTCCCGGCTGCTCCAATCCACCGGCAAAACCTTTTACAGTATGGTCATCCAGATGGTAGGTGCGGTGCTCAACATCATCCTCGACCCCATCATGATCTTCGGCCTGCTGGGCTTCCCCGCCATGGGGGTGGCCGGAGCGGCCCTGGCCACGGTAATCAGCCAGGTGGTGGGCACCTTGATGGGCCTGTACTACAACCTGCGGAAGAACCCGGAGATCCAGTTCTCCCTGAACCAGCTCCGCCCCAGCGCCCCCATCATCGCCCGGATCTACAGCGTGGGTGTGCCCTCCATCCTGCTTCAGACGGTGTCCTCCCTGTTGATCTTCGGCCTGAACCAGATCCTGGTGGCCTTTTCCGAGACGGCTACCGCCGTTTACGGTGTCTATTTTAAGCTCCAGGGTTTTGCTTTCCTTCCCATCATCGGCATGAACAACGGCATGGTGCCCATCATTGCCTACAACTATGGGGCGAAAAAGCCGGAGCGGATTCTTCAAACCATCAAGCTGGCCATCACCTATGCTCTCATCATCATGGTGGCGGCGGTGGCGGTCTTTCAGATCTTCCCCACGCAGCTGCTGGGCTTCTTCCAGGCCTCGCCGGAGATGCTGGAGATCGGTGTGCCCGCCCTGCGCATCCTGAGCTTGTGCTTCATCATCGGCGGCTTTACCATCGTCTCCTCCTCGGTCTTTCAGGCCCTGGGGCGTGGCCTGCTGAGCATGTCCATCTCCATCTTCCGCCAGCTGGTTCTGGTGCTTCCCCTGGCCTATTTCTTCTCCCTGACAGGGAAATTGGAGATGGTCTGGTGGGCCTTTCCGGTGGCAGAAGTGCTGGCGGGCCTGCTGGCGCTGTACTACCTGCGCCGGGCCTATCGCCGGGTGATCCTGCCGCTGGGGGACCACGATTACCAGTATTAAGGACCGGCCAAGCGGCAGAAGAAATGTACTAGATAAATGCAGTACAAAAATAAAGAATTTAGTTAATCAGTCCGATTTATTTTGTTGAAATTAGGCAGTATCATTGAATATGAAAATGAATGTGTCTGCCACAGCCGGGCAAGGGGAAACGGATAGATTTTCCAGCCATGGCGGCAGGGAGGCCATTCAGGACACCGATATTTTATGAGAACAATTGCCTTGCTCCGGCAAGTTCGGGACTGGGCAGTGTTTTAGCTTGCCCCGCAAAGGGCGGGCGATCTTTGTCAGCGAAACTTTATTTTATGGAGGTAGATTATCATGCGGTTACTGACTGAAGAACAGAAGCATTGGGTAGAAGTGATCGGCGATTTCTGCAAGAAGGAGATCGAGCCCATCATGCTGGATTGGGATAAGGTCGTGGATCCTTCCAAGGCTATCCCCTTTGAGCCCTATGCTAAGGCTTTCAAGCTGGGCCTGAACTCCTTCGAGATCCCCAAGGAGTACGGCGGCAACAAGGTCGACCTGGCTACTGCTGAGGTTATGTACGAAGAGATGGGCTACTATGATGGCAACTTCGCTTCCGTCATGCAGACCACCAACCTGGCTCTGAAGCCCATTCTGATCGGCGGCACCCCCGAGCAGGTTCAGTACTTCTCCAAGCACATCCTGGAGGGCAAGGGCTACGCTGCTTTCGCTCTGACCGAGCCCCAGTCCGGTTCCGACGCTTCCAACGTGAAGACCACTGCTGTCAAGGACGGCGATGAGTGGGTCATCAACGGTGAGAAGTGCTTCATCACCAACGGCGGCGAGGCTGACATCGTCTGCGTGTTCGCTGCTACCGATCCCACCGCTGGTGCCAAGGGCATCTCCGCCTTCATGGTTCCCACCAGCCTGCCCGGCTTCTCTGTCACCAAGTATGAGGACAAGAGCGGCTTCCGCACCATCTCCACCTGCTCCCTGAAGTTCGACAACGTCCGCGTTCCCGCTTCCAACCTGGTTGGTGGTGAGGCTGGCCTGGGCAAGGGCTTCGGCTTCGCTATGAAGACTCTGGACAAGTCCCGCGCTTGCGTCGGCGCTCTGGCCGTCGGTATCGCTCGCCGTGCTCTGGACGAGGCCATTGCCTTCGTGAAGGAGAGAGTCACCTTCGGCGCTCCCGTCTCCAAGAGACAGGGCATCCAGTGGATGATCGCTGACATGGCCACCAAGATCGAGGCTTCCCGTCAGCTGGTCTCCCACGCCAACGACCTGCAGAGCAAGGGCCTGCCCTTCTCCAAGGAGGCTGCTATGGCTAAGATGTTCGCTACCCAGAGCGCTATGGAAGTCTGCACCGACGCCATCCAGCTGATGGGCGGCAAGGGCTACATGAAGGAAGACTGCGTGGAGAAGATGTTCCGCGACATCAAGGCTTACTGCATCTTCGAGGGCACCAACCAGATCCAGAAGATCGTTATCTCTGGCGCTGTTCTGTCCGGCAAGGGCCACTAATCCTTAGTGCTTCCTGTTCTGGGCACGACATTCCGTGTCTGACAAACAAAACCCCAGCCGAGTTCTCGGCTGGGGTTTTTTCTTGCCCAGTCTGGGTGCCGCGGGTTCCGATGGGCCCTCAGGACTTGTGCTATGCCTGCCGCAAGGGGAAGGCACGAGGATAACCTCCTTGTTCCTTTGGTGAGGGCCTGCGGCCTTGCCCAGGCGCCCGGACAAGCCCCCTCTGTGGTGGGAGGGAGGCTTTGCCCGTGGCAGCCCAAAACTCTCACCGCGGTGTATGTTGCGGGAAAATGAACAGACGGCTCCCGTTCTAGACGATATAGTCTTCTAGAACGGGAGCCGTCTGGCAGTGTCTGGCGCTTAGGCCCTTCAGTCGTTTCCCTGGTGGCGGCCGTTGTGGCCGTGCTCGTTTTCCGTCTGGCTGTGGTGGGCGCTGCCGCTGCTGGTGCTGGTTTCGCTGCCAGAAGAGGCGCCGGACAGGGTGCTGATCCGCTCGCGGATCTCTCGCATGGTCATCCCCTGAACCTGCTCGGGGGTGACGGTGGGGTCTAGGGCCTGGAGCTCCAGATAAGCCTGGTATTTTCCATAGGAGAGGCCGGCCTGGTGAGCATGTTCCATCTCCTCGCCGTGGGCGCAGTAGCAATAGGCGTTCTTCTGGCCTGCGGTGCAGGACTCCACCCCCGACAGGAGGCGGGCGGACTGGGTCTCGTTGTCTCCCACCACGGTGATGGTCAGTACGCCGTTGTCGGAGAGCAGGGCAGCCACCTGCTCGTCGGCCAGGATGGCGTCGACCACTTCGGTGTAGCTGGCAAAGGTGCAGTCCAGGGTGTCCGCCAGGGCTTGGCCGTCCTGGTTGTAGCCGTTCACGGAGAGCACCTTGTCAAAGCGATTGACGGCCAGTTCCAGGGAGGGGTTGATGTCCACGCTGATGGTGGCCGTGGGGGTGAAGTAGAGCCAGTTTCCGCCCAGTAGCACCAGCACCAGGCAGGCGGCGGCAGGGACCAGCCGGCGTGCCACAGGGTGCTTTCTAGCAGGGGTGCGGTTCTGGGCGTGGTCGGCCAGGTAAGCACGGGTCTTCTCCTTCAGGGCTTCTTCCGCCTGGACCTGGTCAAAGGCGGCTTTCAGCTTATCCTTCATCGTCGTCACCTCCCAGGGTTTCCCGCAAGAGTTTTTTCGCGCGGGTCAGAAGGGTATAGATGGTGTTCACGTTTTTGCCTAGGATGCGGCCGATCTCCGGGGCCGTGTAGTCCTCGTAGTAATGGAGATAGACCACATCTCGGTACTTCTGTGGCAGGGCCAGCACCGCTTCCAGAACCTCCCGATGTTCCGGGGCCATGGCTGCGGGCTGGTCTAGCAGGGTGTCCAGAGAGACGGTGCGGCTGCGAAAGAAACTTTTTAGCAGGTCTTTGCAGGCATTGATGGTGACCCGGATCAGCCAGGCCTTCTCATGTTCCTGGGTTTCAAAAGAGACGGTGCTGAGGAGATATTTTAGAAATACCGTTTGAAAAATATCTTCGGTGTCCGCGTGATTTTTTAGGTGGATCATACAGAGCCGGCGGACGGTGTCCCCGTACCGCTCAATGGCCCTGTTCACCTCTTGTTCGCTCCGCATGACAGATCTCTCCTTACAAACCTAGTTCAGCGATGGCAGCCTCCCTGGCTTCCGTGGCCGCTGTGGCCGCCGGAGCTGTTGTTGCCGGCGTGCCAGCCAAGGCGGACAGCTCTCTGGTTGTCGCAGACACCGTCGTTGTCAGCGTCGGTGTAGCAGGTGCCGCCGCAGTTGGCGCTGCCGCAGTTGGCGCAGGCGGCGGTGCCGCGGTTGTCGCAGAGGCCGTCGTTGTCGGCGTCGGTGTAGCAGGTGCCGTCGCAGTTGGCGCTGCCGCAGTTGGCGCAGTTGGCGGTATCGCGGTTGTCGCAGATACCGTCGTTGTCGGCGTCCACATAGCAGCTGCCATGGCAGCCGGTGCTGCCGCAGTTGGTGCAGATGCCGGTGCCGTCGCAGCTGCCCCGGCCGCCGGAGAGGTGGTGCCACCCGCCGGTGCCGGCGGCAAAGGCGCTGGTGGCGCCGACGGCCAGCACCACCAAGCCGATCAGGATTCCCGCCAGTATTTTCTTTTTCATTCTAAATTCCTCCTTGCTGTGTTGGGGTTTTGTCTTCATAAGGAATACGACCCAGCAGGGGGAATCCATTCATCATTTCAAAAAAATTTTTTCTTTCTGCATTGGTTTGTCCTGTTGGAAAGCAGCAGGGAACTCAGCGCCTGCAAGCAAGGCAAAACCTTGATTTATGACCGCACGTTAAGTATGCTAGCATTATCAAGGGTACCTGATTCGAGCAACAAAACCATTTTGAAGAGCGAGGCGTCAGCATGAAGAAAAAATGTGGATATATTTTTGTGGCGGTTGTGTTGCTGCTGGCGGCCGCCTTTGTTTGGTGGAATCGTGAGACGACGTTTCTCTCCTCCATAACGGCAGAAGAGGTCTCTGCTGTCGCTGTTCGCGATGGTCACACAGGCAAGGCATTTGAGGTGACCGCGGAGGAGGAGATCGCGTACATAGTCAGAGAGATCAAGAGCGCTTCCTTTCACAGGGAGGGGCTGTCTTTGTTTCGGATGGGGACGTGGTTTACGCTGTCGTTTTTGGATGAACAAGGAGATGTGGCAAGGGAGATCATTGTAAATGGGGCCCAAACCATTCGAAAGGACCCGTTTTTCTACCAGACTGAAACGGGTAACCTGCAAAATTTGATCGATTATTTCTGTGCCACTGAGGAGAGCGCTGCATAACCAGCCGTCTTAATTTCCCATCCATGCTCACGGTGAACGGCGCCGCTGCAAACATGGAAAAGCCGCCTCCCCCGACGAGCGAGGGAGGCGGACGGATGGGATTAGTTGATCTTCAAAGTTTCCCAGAGGGTGTTCATGTAATCGAGCATCTCGTTGTCCAGGTTGCGGTAAGCCAGCTGGTTGTACTTGGTGGAGAAGTCCGCGGTGTCGGGGTAGAGGATGGCCATGGCCTCCTCGCCCATATCCTCCTGGTAGGTCTCGTTCTCATAGACCAGGGAGTTGGGGGAGGCGTACCAGATGTACTCGGCGTTGGCGATGGCGGCCTCTTCGCCCAGCATGTAGTTGATGAAGATCTCCGCCAGCTCCTGGTTCTGGCAGCAGGAGGGGATGCACATGGCGTCGACGAAGTAGTTGGTGGGTTCGGGATAGTAGAACTGCAGGTCCACGTTGTCCGCCTGGGCGTCCACCATGGTGAAGTAGTCCCCGGCGTAGTAGGCGCCGATGGAGGCTTCGCCGGACTCCATGGCATTGAAGATCTCGTCCATGACGTAGGCCTTCACCAGGGGGCGCTGGTCCAGCAGGGACTGGAGGGCCTGGTCCCACTGGGCCTTGTCGGTGGTGTTCACGTCGATGCCATCCTTATACATGGCGGTGCCAAAGGCGTCCCGGGAGTTATTGAACTGGAGGATCTTGCCGGCATACTTCTCGTTCCACATGAGGTCCCAGCCGCCTACGTCGGCTTCGTCTACCTGGTTGGCGTCGTAGATGATGCCCACCACGCCGTAAGTGTAGGGGATGGAGTACTCATTGTTTTCGTCGTAGTACAGGCCGCGGAAGCTCTCGTTGATATACTCATAGTTGGGGATGTTGTCAAAGTTCAGGGGCAGGAGCATGTCCTCTTCCTTCAGCCGGGCGATCATGTAGTCCGAGGGGATGATGACGTCGTAGCTCACAGCGCCGCTCTTGAGTTTGGCGTACATGTCTTCGTTGCTGGCAAAGGTGGTGTAGTTCACCTTCACCTCCTGGCCGTAGGTCTCCTTGTACCAGGACTCAAAGGCCTTGATGGTGTCCAGAGAGCCGTCGGAGCCGTCGGAGATGTACTCGCCCCAGTTGTACACGTTCAGAGTCAGGGTGTCGCCCCCGCCGCAGCCGGCCAGGGACAGGCACAGGCTCACGGTCATCACCAGAGCCATGGCCAGCGCCAAAAGTTTCTTTTTCATGTCTCGTTTCTCCTTTTCATCAAATGTGGGGTTTGCTATCGTAACCGCGTTTGCGGCAGAGGATACAGGGAAATCAGCGATCTGCCTTCTCCTTCCGGCGGGCTTTTTGCCGCTCGTTTTCGTCCCGGTCGGCCAGGTTGCTCAGCAGCAGCAGGATGAGGATGGCGAAGAAGATGATGGTGGCCAGGGCATACATCTTGGGGGTCACGGTCTTCTTGGTCATGCTGTAGATGCGGATGGGCAGGGTCTCAAAGCCATTGCCGGTGGTGAAGTAGCTGATGACGAAGTCATCCAGGGAGAGGGTAAAGGCCATGATAAAGCCTGTGAGAATGCCGGGAAAGATCTCTGGCAGCTCCACCTTCAAAAAGGCCCGCAGGGGAGTGCAGCCCAGGTCCATGGCGGCCTCGGGCAGGGCCTTGTCCATCTGGCGCAGCTTGGGCAGCACCTGGAGGATGACGAAGGGGAGACTGAAGGTGATGTGGGCAATGAGGATGGTGCCGAAGTTCAGGCTGGTGGCCAGGCCCATCATCCGGCCCACAAAGACGAACATGAGCATCAGGGAGATGCCGGTGATGATCTCGGGGTTGACCATGGGCAGGTTGGTCACGGTGTTCATGGCAGCCCGCATGGGCTTGCTGCGCAGCTTGTTCATGCCCACGGCGGCGGCGGTGCCCATGATGGTAGACAGGATAGAGGAACACAGGGCCAGCACCAGGGTGTTGCGCAGGGCCTCCAAGGTGTTGGAGTCGCCGATGAGCTCCTCATACCAGTACAGGGAGAACCCGGAGAAGACCGACAGGCTGTTGCCCTCATTGAAGGAAAAGACCAGCAGGATGGCAATGGGGGCGAAGAGGAAAACGAAGATGATGGCCGTATAGACCTTGGCGATGGATTTCATCTCTTACAGCCCTCCTTCCACGTGACGTCCGGCCAACTTCCGCATGATCGCCATGCACACCAGCAGTAGGATCATCAGGACGAAGGCAATGGCGGCGGCAAAGTGGAGGTTGTTGGCCACATACTGGCCCTCGATCACGTCACCGATGAGCATGATCTTGCCGTCACCCAGTTTTTGGGAGATGTAGAAGGTGCTCACCGAGGGGATGAGGACCATGGTGATGCCTGAAATCACACCGGGCAGGCTCAAAGGCCAGATCACCCGGCGCAGGACTCCCAGGGAGTTGCAGCCCAGGTCCCGAGCCGCCTCAATGAGACGGGTGTCCATCTTGGCCATGATGGAGTACAGGGGCAGAATCATGTAGGGAATGTAGTCATAGACCATGCCGATGACCACGGCGGTTTCGGTGCCGATGATGTGGACATTGGGCAGATGGAGCAGGGAGAGGAAGTTGTTGAGAATGCCCGTGTCCTGCAGAATGGTCATCCAGGCGTAGGTGCGGATGAGGAAGTTCATCCACATGGGGATCATGACGATGGTCAGGAAGATCTTCTGGGTGCGGGGTTTGGCCCGGGCCATGATGTAGGCCAGGGGATAGGCCAGCACCAGGCAGATGACGGTGGAGATCACTGCCAGCTTTAAGGAGCGCCAGAAAATGAGAAGATAGGTCCGCACCTCTTGGGTGGATCCGTCGTCCTGGATGACGCTGGAGGTGGAGACGAAGAACCGCTGGATGTTTTCCAGGGTAAACTGGAAGTTGTTGTCCGTGAAGGCGTAGTAGGCCACAAAGACCAGGGGCACCAGCACGAACAGCACCGCCCAGACGGTGTAGGGGGCCAGGGACAGGTGATCGGCCCGCAGGACCCGGCGCCGGTCCCGGGTGACGGAAGTTTTCATTCCTCATCCTCCTCGCTGACCTCGGAGAGCTCATCCAGCTCGTTGGAGAAGGAGGAGTAGTCCCCGTACAGGTCGGAGTATTCGGACTTTTTCATGATGTGGATGGCGTCGGGCTCCAGCTCAATGCCGATGTGCTCGTCCACGTCCACGAAGTCCGTGGTTTGGATCATCCACTTAAAGCCGCCCACATCCACGATGATCTCGTAGTGGACGCCCATGAAGGTCACCGAGGTGACCACGCCGGTGAGCTGGCCCTTCTCCACGGGAACGATGTCCACGTCCTCCGGGCGGACCACCACGTCCACGGGGACGTTTTTGCCAAAGTCCTTGTCCAGACATTGGAAGGTCTGGCCGGAGAAGGAGACTTTATAGTCCTCCAGCATCACCCCGTCGAGGATGTTGCTCTCGCCGATGAAGTCGGCCACGAAGGCATTGACAGGCTCGTTGTAGATGTCGATGGGGGTGCCGATCTGGTGGATCTTACCCTCGGACATGACCACCACCGTGTCGGACATGGACAGGGCTTCCTCCTGGTCATGGGTGACGAAAACAAAGGTGATGCCCGTCTGCTTCTGGATCTTTTTCAGCTCCACCTGCATGTCCTTGCGCAGCTTCAGGTCCAGGGCGCCCAGGGGCTCGTCCAGGAGCAGAACCTGAGGATGGGCCACCAGGGCCCGGGCGATGGCCACCCGCTGCTGCTGGCCGCCGGAGAGACGGGTGACCGAGCGGTGCTCAAACCCCTTCAGGGCCACCAGGGAGAGCATCTCGGTGACCTTGGCTTCGATCTCGGCTTTGGGCACTTTTTTCTCCCGCAGGGGGAAGGCCACGTTTTCAAAGACGTTTAGGTGGGGGAAGAGGGCGTATTTCTGAAAGACGGTGTTCACGTTGCGCTGGTAGGGGGGCACGTCGTTGATGCGCTTGCCCAGGAAGATCACGTCCCCTTCGTCGGGGGTCTCAAAGCCGCCGATGAGGCGGAGCATGGTGGTCTTGCCGCAGCCGGAGGGCCCCAGCAGAGTGATGAACTCATTGTCGTAAATGTCCAGGTTGACGTTCTGGAGCACCGGCTCGCCGTCAAAGGACTTGGTGATGTTTTTCAGTTCGATGATTTTCTTCATACGCGCCCTCCTGAAAATAAAAAAGTGACTGTGTGCCGAATGGCACGCAGTCACTTGGAAAGGCTCCACAAAACACCCCCGGGCAGGGGAGCGGAAAGAACGGTGGAGAAAGCAGGAGATGAGAGTCTATATAGCAAAGAAACTTACTTTTACTACTCTTATTGACCATTTCACAAGTTTGCATGCCCGTTCAGGCGCTGCGTGCTCGTTTGAGCACTGGTTTATAGTTACCAACTTATAAAACTTGGGCTTCGAACCCAATCAATAAGGCAACAGAAGTTGCCGCCGCATCTGCGGAACTCGGCATTCGACCCGGCTGTCCGTGTGGCCTTAGCCATGGGGCAGGAACCTGCCCGTCCGGCGGTCGCGTCTTGCTTTGGAAAGACTCAAAAACCTGATTTTCCAATTTAAGATGGAAGCATTCTAACAGAAAAAAACTCGTCTGTCAAGAAAAGGAGAGAAAAAAGGAGAAGAGAGGCGAGGGGATCACTGGGGGTGAACATCCGGGAAGTATTCCTGGACGAAATCTACTTGATTGGCGGTCCACACTCGGCCGTTGAGATCGGCCAGACAGCCGGCGTCGGTGGTGAAGCGGAAGGCCAGTTTGTAGGAGTATAGCGCCTGCCCCCCGGTGCGGCCGTAGCGCTTGTTCTCCCGCTCCCGGCCGTACTTCCCATCCCCCAGCAGGGGGTGGCCGGCGGCGGCAAACTGGGCCCGGATCTGGTGGGTGCGGCCGGTGATCAGGCGGCACTCCATGAGGGACAGGCCGTGGCCCTTGGCCAGGGTCCGGTAGAGGGTAACGGCAGTGCGTCCCCCGGGAACGGGGTGTTTGTGCACGGAAACCTGTTTTTTCGTTTCGTCCTTCAGCAGAAAACCCTCCAGCTTCCCCTCCGGGGGATTCATGGACCCCAGAATCAGGCAGAGGTAGGACTTTTCCACCTCCCGGTCCCGGATCTTCTGGTTCATGATGCGCAGGGTCTCGGCGTTCTTGGCGGCGATGACGATGCCCCCGGTGTTGCGGTCGATGCGGTTGCACAGGGCAGGGGCGAAGGAATTCTCCCAATAGGGGCTCCACTCCTTCTTTTGATAAAGGTAGGCCTGGATGTGGGTGATGAGGGTGTTGACCCGCTCGTGTTCGTCCGGGTGGACCACCAGCCCCGGGCGTTTGTTCACCAGCAGCAGGTTCTCGTCCTCATAGAGGATGTCCAGCTGGGGCTTGAAGACCGACAGGAAGGCGTTTTCCGGGGTGGGGGTGTCGAAGAACTCGTCGTTGATGTACAGCTGCAGGACATCCCCCTTCACCAGCCGGGTGTCCCGCTTGGCCCCCTTGCCGTTGAGCTTGACTCGCTTAAGGCGGATGTACTTCTGGGCCAGCGGTCCGGGCAGCAGGGGGAGGGTTTTGGCCAGCCACCGGTCCAGCCGCTGGCCGGCGTCGTTGGGGCCGACGGTAAATTCCCGCATGGGCTCACAACCTTTCCTTAAAAATTGGATTTTCCTCTTGACGCCGGGGAAAAAGTGGTGTATTCTATCAATTTAGCGGCGGTTCTGAGGTTTTTCGTGTTTGGTTGCTCCCAGTATACCACGGATCACGAAAAAATTGAAGAAAGTATTTGACAACCGCTTCTTTTTTTGATATAATATTTGCTGTACCATGTGAGGAGTGTGCTATGCGACTGGATCTTCGAAAGATCATTCATGTACCCGGTGCCAGTATTCCCTTCTCCTTTTCCCTGGATCTGAGCCAGGAGGAGTTCTTCGGGGAGCGTCCCATCTCTCGGCCGGTAACGGTGGAGGGGTTCGTGAAAAACGTGGCGGATGTGCTGATGCTGGAGGGCGAGGCCAAGTCCCTGTTGGACTATACCTGCGACCGGTGCATGAGCCGATTCAGCCGAGAGAAGGTCGTTGGTCTGCGCTTCCTGCTGGCGGAAACGCTGGAAGGGGAGGACGACGGCGAGATCGTGCTCTTGGATGAGGGCGAGGTCGACGTGGGTGAGCTGGCCTATACGGCTTTCATTCTCGATATGGACACAAAACACTTATGCTCAGAAGACTGCAAGGGTCTTTGCCCCGGCTGCGGCGTCAACCTGAACCAGGAGCCCTGCCGGTGCAAGAAGCAGGCCGATCCCAGATGGGCCGCGCTCGAGCAGCTACTTAATAAAAACTGAGTAGTAACCAATCCACTTTGCCCGACAGGGCATCACCAAGGAGGTGTCTCGAAATGGCGGTTCCGAAGAGTAAAGTCTCGAAGCAGAGACGGGATAAGCGGCGTGCCAACTGGAAGCTGGCAGCTCCCGCAGTCACGACCTGCCCCAAGTGCGGCGCGTTCCGGCTGCCCCACCGGCTGTGCAAGGCCTGCATGACCTATGACGGCAAGGTGTTCGGCCAGGTGCAGCAGGAGAACTAATAGGGAAAAAGAAAGAGGGGGAGAGCCCCTCTTCTTTTTTTCTCTTTTTTGATCCCGGCGGCGTGTCTTGCCGTCGGAGAGGAAAGAGAGGTGTCGATGTCCCGGACGAAGATCCAGGCCGTGGCCCCCGGCTCTCCTGCCCAGGAGGCGGGGGTCCGGACGGGGGAGACCCTGGCGGCCATCAACGGCCATCCCATTGTGGATGTGCTGGATTACAAATACTATTCCTACGACCCCGAACTGGAGCTCACTCTGGAGACCGAAGGAGGCCAGCGGCAGGTGACCCTGTCCAAAGACGTGGGGGAGGACCTGGGCCTGACCTTTGAGACCTACCTCATGGATCGGGCCCGCTCCTGCGCCAACCACTGTGTGTTCTGCTTTGTGGACCAGATGCCCCAGGGGATGCGGGATACCTTATATTTTAAGGACGATGATGCCCGGCTGTCCTTCCTCATGGGCAACTACATCACCCTGACCAACCTGAGCAAGCGGGAACTTCAGCGGATCTGTGACCTGCACATTTCCCCCATCAACATCTCCGTCCACGCCACCGATCCAGAGGTGCGCCGGGTGCTGCTGGGCAACCGGCGGCGGGGGGGCGAGTGCCTGGAGATCATGAGGAACTTTGCCCAGGCAGGCATCGTGATGAATTGCCAGATTGTGGCCTGCCCGGGGCTCAACGACGGGGCAGTGCTTCAGCAGAGCATGGAGGACTTGGCTGCCCTGTATCCCCAGGTCAAGAGCGTCTCCGTAGTGCCCGTGGGCCTGACCAAGTACCGCCAGGGCCTCTATCCTCTGCGCCCCTACACCCGGGAGGAAGCCCGGGAAGTGGTGGCCCAGGTGGAGGCCTTCGGAGAGACGTGCCTGGCCCAGCGAGGCAGCCGGATCTTCTGGTGCTCGGACGAGTTCTATCTCCAAGGAGAGCTTCCTCTGCCCGAGGACGACTTCTATGAGGAGTACACCCAGCTGGAAAACGGTGTGGGGATGCTCCGGTTGCTGGCGGTGGAGCTCCATGGGGCCTGTCTAGGTGCCCCGGAGAATATCCCGGTGGCCCCCTTTTCCATTGCTACGGGGGTGGCTGCCGCCCCCTTCCTGCGAGAAATCATTGACAGGGCGGCTGCGAAATGTCATACTAAATTAGATTACCAGATCTATCCTGTGGTCAACCATTTCTTTGGAGAGACCATCACCGTGGCCGGCCTGCTCACTGGCCAAGACCTGCTGGCCCAGCTGAAAGGCAAAAACCTGGGCACCCGGGTCCTACTGGCCCAGAACACCTTGCGCCACGGCGAGACGGTCTTTCTGGACGACATGACCCTGGAGGAGCTCTCCCAGGGCCTGGGCGTGCCGGTGATCCCGGTGAACCAAGACGGCTTCGACCTGTTCGAGGCCATTTTCGGGGTGTGACTGCCCCGGTGATACTACCATTTCGAAAAGGAGGCTGCTGCTGTGGCAAAACCTCTTGTGGCCATCGTGGGCCGGCCCAACGTGGGCAAGTCCATGCTCTTTAACAAGCTGGTGGGCCGTCGGCTGTCCATCGTGAAGGACACCCCCGGGGTCACCCGGGACCGCCTGTACGCCGAGTGCGAGTGGCGGGGACGGACCTTTGACATTGTGGATACCGGCGGCATTGAGCCGGGCACCACCACGGAGATTCTCGCCTTCATGCGCAAGCAGGCAGAGATCGCCATCCAGAATGCCACGGTGATCGTTTTTCTGTGCGACATCAAAACCGGCCTGACCGCCTCGGACCAGGACGTGGCCAATATGCTCCTGCGGGCCCGGAAGCCTGTGGTGCTGGCAGTGAACAAGATGGACCAGGTGGGCATGACCAACCCGGACATCTATGAGTTTTACAATTTGGGCCTGGGTGACCCAATCGCCGTCTCCGCCGTCCACGGCCACGGCACCGGGGACCTGCTGGACGCCTGCTTCGAGTACTTCCCCGAGGACGACGGGGAGGAAGAGGACCCGGATGTGATCAAGGTGGCGGTCATCGGCAAGCCCAATGTGGGCAAGTCCTCCCTGATTAACCGCATCCTGGGGGAGGAGCGGGTGATCGTCTCCAACGTAGCCGGCACCACCCGGGACGCGGTGGACAGCTATTTTGAAAATGAGGTGGGCAAGTTCCTCTTCATCGACACCGCCGGCATGCGGAAAAAGTCCAAGGTCAACGACGCCATCGAGAAGTTCTCCGTCCTCCGGGCGGCCATGGCCATTGAGCGGGCTGACGTGTGCTTGGTGATGATCGACGCCAACGAGGGGGTCACGGAACAGGATACCAAGGTGGCCGGCATGGCCCACGAAGCGGGCAAGGCCTGCATCATCGTGGTCAACAAGTGGGACGCGGTGGAAAAGGACGACAAGACCATGGACCGCATGCGCCAGGACATCCGCCGGGACCTGTCTTACATGACCTACGCCCCCATCGTCTTCATCTCCGCCCTCACCGGCCAGCGGGTGCCCCGGATCTTCCAGCTGATCAAGTATGTGGACGACCAAGCGGCCATGCGTATCACCACGGGCATGCTCAACAGCCTGCTGGCTGATGCCACCGCCCGGGTTCAGCCCCCCACGGACAAGGGACGGCGACTGAAGATCTACTACATGACCCAGACCGGCATCCGGCCGCCCCACTTCGTGTGCTTCTGCAACGACGCCAAGCTCTTCCACTTCTCCTATCAGCGCTATCTGGAAAACCAGATCCGCAATACCTTTGGCCTGGAGGGTACCCCCATCCGGCTGACCATTCGACAGAAGGGCGACAAGGAGGACTAAACACCATGGGTTTGACGCAAAGCACCCTCTCCCTGCTGGGGGAATGGGGGGCATCGGTCTGGCTTCCGGCGGTGGTCACAGCGGCCATCGCCTACTTCTGCGGCTGCTTCAACGGGGCGGTGATCGTCTCTAAGTACATCCTGCGGGACGACGTGCGCACCCATGGCAGTGGCAATGCGGGGCTGACCAACTTTTATCGGACCTTTGGCGGTCCGCTGACCTTTGTGGTCATTCTCACCGACGTGCTCAAGGCCATTGTGGCCGTGTTGGTGGGTGTGTGGCTCACCGGACAGCTGCTGCCCATCCCGGATCAGGCGGCCCAGCAGACGGCCACCGCCATGGCCGAGTACTGGACAGGCCTGTTCTGTCTGTTGGGGCATATGTTCCCCTTCATGTTTCAGTTCAAGGGGGGCAAGGGCATCCTCTCCGGCGGTACCATCGCCATCATGATTGACTGGCGCGTGGCCCTGGTGGTGTGGGGGGGCTTCTTGATTTTGGCCATCCTCACCCGGTATGTCTCCCTGGGCTCCAGCTCCACGGGCATCACCCTGCCCATCATCACCTGGATTGTCTATCAGGATTGGCTCATTCTGATCCTATCCATCATCATCGGCGGACTCATCATCTTCAAGCACCGTACCAACCTGCAGCGGCTGGCGGCGGGCAACGAGTCCAAATTTACATTCCATCGAACGGGAAAGTGAGGTACTGGCCATGAAGATCGCAGTCTTGGGAAGCGGCGGCTGGGGCACGGCCCTAGCCATGCTGCTGGTGGAAAACGGCCACGAGGTGACCCTGTGGTCCTATTTGGAGGAGGAGTCCCGGCAGCTCCAGCAGACGGGGGAGAACCCCCTGCTGCCTGGCGTGAAGCTGCCCCAGGACCTCACCTACACCTGGGACCTGTCCTGCGTGAAGGGCTGCGGTGCGGTGGTGATGGCCACCCCCTCCTTTGGGGTGCGCACCACGGCGGAGCAGATCCGCCCCCTCCTCACGCCCCAGACCATCCTCATTTCGGTCTCCAAGGGCATTGAGAAGGGGACCTCCCTGCGTATGACGGAGATCATCCGCCAGGCCACTGGGGACCAGTGCCCAGTGGTGGCCCTCTCTGGCCCCTCCCACGCGGAGGAGGTGGCCCGGCGGGTGCCCACGGCGGTGGTGTCCGCCTGTCCTGACCGGGCGGCAGCGGAAGCCGTCCAGGACCTCTTCCTCAACGACCGCTTCCGAGTCTACAGCAGCAGCGACGTGGTGGGTGTGGAGCTGGGCGCGGCCCTGAAAAACGTCATGGCCCTGTGCACCGGCTGCTGCCGGGGCATGGGCTTTGGGGACAACACCAATGCCATGCTCATGACCCGGGGCCTGGTGGAGATGGCCCGGCTGGGGGTTGCCTTGGGCGGCCGGCGGGAGACTTTCGCCGGCCTGGCAGGGATGGGGGACCTGATCGTCACCTGCACGTCCATGAACTCCCGGAACTATCGGGCGGGCATCCTCATTGGCCAGGGGGTCCCGGTCCAGGAGGCCATCGCCAAGATCGGCGCGGTGGTGGAGGGCTACTACGCCGTAGACTCCGCCCGGGAGCTGGCCAAACGGATGGGGGTGGAAATGCCCATCACCGAAGCCGCCTATGAGGTTCTCTATCAGAACCGCGACCCCCGGGAGGCCCTGCAGTCCCTCATGCGCCGGGAGAAGCGGCATGAGATTGAGGACACGTGGGTGTGAGCATTTTTGCCCCCCCTTTGCTGGCCTTCAAAAATTGGGGGCGGCGGCCGACTGTGCGCAGATCATGGCCGCGAAGCGGCCATGGTTCACACTTGCAGCTGAGAGAGATTTTTCCCCAGCGCATGTCTGGGAAAAATTCCTTTGAATTTATTTCGGCGTCTGCGGGTGCTGGAAGTCTGCGACGCTTTTTGGTGCCTGCGGCACGGCGGGTGCGAGGGAGAGTCGTGGAGGAAGAACGGGGAAATTTCAGAAATCTGTAAAATAGGACTTGCTTTTTTCTGGGGTTTCTGTTATCATACTAAACGATGCTTTTTCAGTAACAACACACCGGCAGGGGAAACCCTTTCGGTGGAGTCATAAACCAGCGAGGAGGTTCAAGCGAATGGCTAAATGTGAATTTTGTGACAAGGGCGTCGTGTTCGGCATTCAGGTTTCCCACTCTCACCGCCGCTCCAATCGTCCCTGGAAGCCCAATGTCAAGCGGGTTAAGGCGATCGTCAACGGCACCCCGAAGCACGTTTATGTGTGCACTCATTGCCTCCGTTCGGGCAAAGTTACCCGCGCTGTCTGATCCGACAACCGAGCTGACGAGAAGCACAGGCCACCGGCCTGTGCTTTTTCCTTTTCCGGCAAGGGGAATACCGTCTCTTGCCAAGACTTGGGGCGCTATGCTATAATAGCCGCGAAACAGCTGTCATAGACAGGGTTCGCCCCATGTCCCCGCTGCCCTTTTCCCGGGGCGGCGCAGTGCCAGCAGATACGATTCCCGTTCTACAGATTACGCCCACGTCAACGCCGTGGGCGACAGAGAAGAGGAGGAACCATGGCATCCCAATCGGCAATCAAACTAACCAAGCTGGTGGAGCGGTTCGAGCTGGAAGTGCTCAACCAGGGCAAAAATTACGATCGGTGCCTCATCCGCGCCGACGACATCAACCGCCCCGCCCTGCAGATCCTGGGCTTTTTCGACTACTTTGCCCCCGACCGCATCCAGGTTATCGGCAAGGTGGAGTGGACTTATCTGAACAACCAGAGCCCGGAGGAGCGGGAGAAGTGCTTTGACGCCTTCCTTGCCCAGCCCATCCCCGCCCTCATCCTCACCCGCAGCCTGGAGCCTTTCCCGGAGCTCATGGCCATGGCGGTCAAGCACAAGCGGACCATCCTGCGCAGCAAGGAGGACACCTCCCTGTTCATCCCCAACTTCACCGACTGGCTTAAGGCCCGTCTCTCCCCCCGGATCACCCGCCACGGTGTGCTGGTGGACGTGTACGGCGAGGGTGTGCTGCTCATGGGCGACTCCGGCGTGGGCAAGAGCGAGACCGCCGTGGAGCTGGTCAAGCGGGGCCACCGCCTGGTGGCCGACGACGCGGTAGAGATCCGCCACATCGGCACTCGTCTAGTGGGCTCGGCCCCCGAGCTCATCCGCCACTACATCGAGCTTCGCGGCATCGGCGTGGTGGACATCCAGCAGCTGTTCGGCATGTCCGCCGTCCGCGAGGACCAGGACATCAACCTGGTGGTGAACCTGGAGCAGTGGAACGACCAGGTCTTCTACGACCGCCTGGGCACCAACGAGGAGTTCACCACCATCCTGGACATGAAGATTCCTGCCATCACCATCCCCATCAAGCCCGGCCGGAACCTGGCCATCATTGTGGAAGTGGCCGCCATGAACAACCGCCACAAGCGCATGGGCTACAACGCGGCCCAGGAGTTCGCCAAGCAGCTGGACGCTCACTTCGAGCAGATGATGCTCAGCTCCCAGCTGGACGCAGCAGACGATTACGACGAATACGAGAGCCTCAGCGGCGAAGAGGAGGATACCCTTTGATTAAGCACAGCAAAACCCGCCTGGCTGCCCTGGCCATGGCCGCTGCCCTGCTGGGCAGCCTATTTCTCTCCTCCTGCGGACAGCAGGAGACCCAGACCACCCAGGAAGAGACCCAGACTGCCCAGGGGGTAAACATTAACTACGGCATCTCCAACCCCTGGGATTCCCTGATGCCTTACTACAGCGTCTCCGGCAGCAACTACTCCCGGATCATCTACGACAAGATTTATGACCGCCTGGCCTATGTCCAGCCCGACGGCACCTGCCTGCCCCGGGCTGCCAGCAGCTGGGAGAGTGCCGAGGACGGCTATGCCATCCTCTTCCACCTGGATGAGAAGGCCGCCTTCCACGACGGCACCCCGGTTACGGCCCAGCACTGGGTGGACACCATTGCCCTGGTCACCAACCCGGAGTGCCAGATTTTGGGCCGAGGGACCTTCGCCTGCCTCACGGGCACCGACGAGGAGGGTGCTGCCGTGGCAGGGGAGACCCTGGGCGTGCAGGCAGTGGATGACTACACCCTGAAGCTGACCTTCAAAAACCCCGTGGTTCCCGAGGAATTCCTGGTGGATAAAAACCGGGAGATCTACGTCTTGCCCACCCACCTGCTCCAGGACATCGCACCGGCGGACCTGGTCAACGACGACTTCTGGCTCAACCCTGTGGGGTCCGGCCCCTGCAAGTTCGTCTCCGAGATCTCTGGCAGCAGCCTGGTGCTGGAGAGCAACCCCGACTACCAGCTGGGGGCTCCCGGGTTTGACACCCTGACCATTACCGTCATGGACAAGTCCAACCTGCTCACCGCCCTCATCGCCGGAGATCTGGACTACTATACCTTCGGCGGCAGCATCTCCGAGGAGGACCGGCCGGTGGCCGAAGAGGCGGGCTTTACCGTCCAGGAGGGCACGGTGCCCAGCACCTTCTATGAGCTCATGCTCAACAACGAGACCCTGTCCAGCGCGGCTCTGCGCCAGGCGGTGGCAGCGGCCCTGGACAAGGAGCTGCTGTGCCAGCAGAGCACCGGCTCTCTGGGGACCATCACCGACTCCTCCATCCTGCCCGGTACCGACTACGCTGGCCCCGCTGCCCAGAGCAGCTATGACCCGGACAAGGCCAAGCAGCTGCTGGCCGAAGCGGGCTACGATGGCCAGACCTACACCTTGGCCTGCACCAGCCAGAGGGCCAGCCTGGCGGCGCTGGTGCAGCAGAACCTGGAGGCCGTGGGCCTGAAGGTGGAGATCGAGACCGTGGACTCGGCTACCATGTTTGCCGGCATGAACGACGGCACCTATGACATGGGCCTGGCCAGCCATACCCCCACCAGCCTGCCCCTGTGGTTTACCGGTGCCCGGTTCACCCCCCAGAACAACATCTTCCGGGTGGCCGACCTGAGCAACTACACCACCCTTCTCAATGCCATCAACCAAGAGACCAACCAGACCGCCCGGGTGGCCCTGGTGGATGAGTTTGAGGCCTATTTGAAGGAAGAGATGCCCTTCGTGCCTCTGTGGTTCGGCAATGCGCTGCACGTGCAGTCCAAGACGGTGACCGGCATCGACTACCCCGCCGCCGCCTGCTGCAACGAGAACGTCTGGCAGTGGCAGAAGACGGCCTGAACCCCTTGCCCTGATCGAACAAGCCGGATGCCCCCGCCTGGGAGAATCTCCTCCCGGGCGGGGCTGTCTGAGAAAGAAACCAAGAATCATTTGACCTCCGTAAGGTCCCTTTCCGGGACCTGTGCCCTGCGGGGCCGGAAGTGCAGGAGGAATTTCCATTGGCAAACTATGTGGTAAAACGTATCCTGGGCGCTCTGCCGGTGTTTTTTGGCATCACCCTTCTTGTCTTTTTTTTGATGAATATGGCCCCTGCCACCATTGCGGACGCGGCAGGGGGTGGAGAGGCCTCCAGCGCAGCCGCCCGTGCTGCTCTGGAGGCCAATCTTGGCCTGGACAAGCCCGTCCCCGTGCGCTATCTGCTGTGGCTGCGGGAGCTGCTCCAAGGGGACCTGGGCCTGTCCTACCGCACCGGCCAGCCGGTGCTGGGTATGATCGCCCAGCGGGTGGTGCCCTCCCTGATCCTCACGGGGACCGGGGTGGCGGCGGCGGTGGTCATTGGCATCCCCCTGGGGGTGATGGCCGCCTGGAAGCCGGGCTCTGGATGGAGCAGGCTGGCTGGGGGACTGACCTTGTTCAGCTACAGCGCTCCGGGCTTTTTCCTGTGCGTGCTGCTGATCTATGTTTTCTCGGTGAAGCTGGGCTGGCTGCCCGCAGCGGGGATGTACTCCTCTGGCAGCGGCGGAAGCCTGGGAGACCTGGCCTATCACCTGTTCCTGCCGGCGGCGGTGGTCTGTCTGAGCAGCCTGGGCAACCTGGTGCGCCAGACCGCCAGCGCCTGCGGTGAGGTGTTGGGGGAGGACTACATCCGCACCGCCCGGGCCAAGGGACTGCCCGAATGGGCGGTGGTGTGGAAGCACGGCTTCCGCACGGCCCTTCTGCCGGTGGTCACGACGGTGCTTAACCACATCCCCCACATCATCGGCGGTTCCCTGGTGGTGGAGCGGATCTTTGGCTGGCCGGGAATGGGCAGCCTGCTGTTTACCTCGGTCTCCAGCCGGGACTATACGGTCATCATGGGCATCACCGTGGTCATTGCCCTGACGGTGCTGGTCACCGGCATCCTCATGGACCTGGTCTATCGCCTGGCCGATCCCGGCGTGGGTTGGGGAGGTGAGGCATCATGAGAAGGGACCATCCTGCCTGGCGGGCCTTCCTGTCCGACCGGCGGGCGGTGGCCGCGGGGCTGTTTCTCTGTGTGGAGATCCTGCTGGTCCTGCTGCTGCCCCTGCTTTTGGACCAGGACCCCAACCTTACCGACCGGAATGCCGGCTTCTGGGCCCCGCCCAGCCGGGAACACCTGCTGGGCACCGACGACGTGGGGCGGGATCTTTTCGCCCGCCTGTTGTACGGCGGGCAGATCTCCCTGCTGGTGGGCTTTGCCTCGGCGGCCTTGGGCACGGTGCTGGGGGTTCCTCTGGGGCTGCTGGCCGGATACAAGGGGGGAAAATGGGAATATTGGATCATGCGGGCCTGCGACACCTTCCAGTCCTTTCCCAGCATCATTCTGGTGCTGGCCATGGTCTCCCTGCTGGGCCCTTCGGTGTGGAACATTATTTTGGTTATCGGCGGCCTGGGGTGGGCTTCGGTGGCCAGGCTGGTGTACAGCGGCACTCTGTCGGCCAAGAAAACCGAGTATGTGGAGGCCTCCCGGGCCCTGGGGGCCTGTGACCGGGACATCCTGTTCCGCACCATCCTGCCCAATGTGGTGGCACCGGTGTGGGCCACGCTGCCTCTGAAGGTGGTCCGGGCTATTTTGTCCGAGTCCAGCCTGAGCTTTCTGGGGGTAGGCCTGCGCACTCCCCAAGCCTCCTGGGGCAACCTGACTCAAAGCGCCATGGAGCTGGTTACGCTCACTACCCGCCCCTGGGCCTGGCTGCCGCCGGGTCTATGTATTGTAGCCACGGCCCTGGCCCTGCTGCTGGTGGGAGAGGGCCTGCGGCGGGCCCTGAATCCTAGAAAGCGGGAAGGATTTTCGTTGCCTTTTTCTCCCAAAAGGTGTACAATAAGGCGTCCGAATCGAAGAAAAAAGTACGACAGCCAAATGGAGGTGCTGCCCAATGAGAAAAACGAAGATCATCTGCACCCTGGGTCCGGCCACGGATTCTCCGGAGGTTCTGGAAGCCATGATGAAAAACGGCATGGATGTGGCCCGGTTTAACTTCTCCCATGGGACCCACGAGGACCATAAGAAACGCTTGGAAATGCTCAAGGCTCTGCGGAAGAAGCTGAACCTGCCCGTGGCCGCCCTGCTGGATACCAAGGGCCCTGAGATCCGCCTGAAAACATTTGAGAAAGGCCAGGTTACCCTGGAGGCGGGCCAGCGCTTTACCCTCACTGCTCGGGAGGTCACCGGCACCCAGGAGATTTGCAGTGTTACCTATAAAAATCTGGCCCAGGACGTCTATGTGGGCTGCCAGATCATGCTGGACGACGGCCTGATCAGCATGAAGGTCCTCGAGCGCACGGAGACCGACGTGATCTGCCTGGTGGAAAACGGCGGCCCGGTGAAGGACCGCAAGGGGGTCAACGTCCCCGGCGTCCACCTGTCTATGCCCTATATGAGCGCCCAGGACCGAGCGGACATTCTCTTCGGCATCCAGGAGGGATTTGATTTTATTGCGGCTTCCTTCTGCCGCAGCGCCCAGGACGCCATGGAGGTCCGCCGTCTGCTGGACGAGCACCATTCCAGCATGCGTATCATCGCCAAGCTGGAGAATCAGGAAGGGGTCAACAACGTCGATGAGATCCTGGCCGTGGCCGACGGGGTGATGATCGCCCGGGGAGACATGGGCGTGGAGATCGACTTCACCGAGATCCCCGTCATCCAGAAGGACA
The DNA here is from genome assembly GCA_004554585.1 of Clostridiales bacterium. GTDB lineage: Bacteria > Bacillota > Clostridia > Oscillospirales > Oscillospiraceae > Evtepia. The sequence goes on from SFLH01000002.1 coordinate 194,053, forward strand.
TCATCGCCTACACCCTGGGCTATGGCAAGCACGTGATCACCGCCACCCAGATGCTGGACAGCATGATCAACAACCCCCGCCCCACCCGGGCGGAGATCACCGACGTGGCCAACGCCGTCTACGACGGCACCTCGGCCGTCATGCTCTCCGGGGAGACTGCTGCCGGCAAGTACCCGGTGGAGGCAGTCAAGACCATGGCGGCCATTGCCTGCCGCACCGAGGCCGACATCAACTACTTCGGCCGCATGCGCAACATGACCCCCGACATCCGCCTGGGCATCGGCGGGGCCACCGCCCACGCTGCCTGCACCACCGCCACCGACACCAACGCCTCGGCCATCATCACCGTCACCAAGAGCGGGGCTACTCCTCGGCTCATCAGCCGCTTCCGTCCGGAGACGCCCATCATCGCCTGCGTCATGGACGAGCCTGTCCAGCGCCAGCTCTCCCTGACCTGGGGGGTGCGGCCTCTGATCATGCCCTACGTCCAGAGCACCGATGAAATGATCGAGGGCTCTGTGGCCGTGGCCAAGAAGGCCGGACTCATCCAAGACGGGGAGATCGCCGTAGTCACCGCCGGGGTGCCCGCTGGCATCGCCGGCACCACCAATATGATCAAGGTCCACCTGGTGGGCAGCAGCCTCATCAACGGCGCCGGCGTGGGAGATGAAAACGTCAAAGGCATCCTCTGCGTCTGCCGCACCTTGGAGGACGTGAAGCTGAAGTTCCGCCCGGGGATGATCCTGGTGGTGCCCCACACCAACAACGAGATGCTCCCCTATATCCGGGAGGCTGCCGGGGTGATCACCGAGGAGAACGGCCTGGGCAGCCACGCCGCCGTGGTGGGCCTGAGCCTGAACAAGGCGGTCATCGTGGGGGCCATCGGCGCCACCCGCACCCTTCAGGACGGCATGAAGGTCTCCATGGACTGCCGCCAGGGCTCAGTCCAGAGCCTGGCAGAGTGATAAACCCTTTCAAAGCAGAAAAACAGGCGTTCGGCCTTCCGGGCCGGACGCCTGTTTTTTGGGGCTTGATTGAGGCTGCAGGGGAGGGGAAAGCGGCCCCGGTCAAAAGGGAGAAAAACCGGCCGGGTCCAAAAAATAGTTGCTTTTTACAGGGAAGGCTTCTATAATAAAAGGACCAATGCCGGCGAAAGGAAGCTGGATTGGGCCGGAAGGGGGCAGGCCCCTTTTCGGAGGAATTCACCTGGGGCTGTGCCCCTTGAGGAGCTTTTACGCCAATGAGTGGAGCATATACACACCGTCCTGTGCTGCTGGAGGAGTGCATCCAGGGCCTGGCCATCCGCCCGGACGGGGTCTACGTAGACGGGACCTTGGGCCGAGGGGGACATTCGGAGGAGATCGTGAAACGACTCACCGCCGGCGGCCGGCTGATCTGCATTGACCGGGACTGGCAGGCCTTAGAGGCCGGGCAGGTCCGGCTGGCCCCCTGGGCCGGGCAGATTACCTTCCTCCACGGCAACTTTGCCGACCTGGCTGCCCTACTGGATGGGGCCGGTCTGGAACAGGTGGACGGGATGCTCTTTGACCTGGGGGTTTCTTCCCCGCAGTTAGACGACCCCGAGCGGGGCTTTTCCTACATGGCAGACGCCCCCCTGGACATGCGCATGGACCGAGAGGACACCCTGACCGCCTGGACGGTGGTCAACCAGTGGCCCCGGCAGGAACTGCGCCGGGTGCTGTCCCAGTACGGCGAGGAGCGCTACGCCGCCGCCATCGCCGCCGCCATCGAGCGGGCCCGGGAGCAGGCCCCCATTCAGACCACCGGGCAGCTGGTGGAGATCATCCGGGGCGCCCTGCCCGCTGCCGCCCTGCGGGAAAAGCAGCACCCGGCCAAACGGAGCTTTCAGGGCATCCGCATCGCCGTCAACGACGAACTGACGGCCATCTCCCGGATGCTCCAGGCCGCCGTACCCCGGCTGCGCCCGGGAGGACGGCTGGCGGTGATCTCCTTCCATTCCCTGGAGGACCGGATCGTCAAAAGCGAGCTGGCCGCCGCAGCCAAGGGTTGCGACTGCCCCCCCTCTTTCCCGGTGTGCGTGTGCGGCAAACGGCCCCAGGTCCGCCTGGTCAGCCGCAAGCCCATTCTGCCCAGCGCCCAGGAGCTGGAGGAGAATCCCCGGGCCCGCAGCGCCAAGCTGCGCCTGGCGGAAAAGCTGGAGGGATAATCCTCCACAGACAGACCAAGCAGAAACCATGGGACCCAACGAAACGACAGGACAGAAAACCAACCAGACGAGGTGGATCGGATCGTGACAGCCAAAGGATTCCAGGGCGCCGCGGCCTATGATGGGACGGGCGCGCTGAAAATGGCCGAGGTGGAAGTGCCGGCCCGAAAAAAGCGCTTCCTGCGAAAGAAGCCCAAGGGAAAAAAGGAAGACACGGCGCAAAGCGCGGTCTCCCTTTTGGACCGCAGCGCCCAGTGGACTGTGCCGGGGGCCGTGCTGGCTATCCTGGCGGTGGCCCTGGTGGTGGTGGTCACCTTGGCCAGTTATGCCCAATTGGTGATGGTCAATGACCAGGTGGTAGCGCTGCGCAGCGATCTGAGCGAACTGCAGAGCGAAGAGACCCAGCTCAAGGCCCAATACGAATTGGCCTACGACCTGCAGGAGATCGAACAGCAGCTGCTCAGCAGCGGCCAGATGATGAAGGCCCAGAGCTGGCAGACCTATACCCTGGAGCTGGCGGAGCCCGACGCGGTGGAATACTACCAGGGGTCAGACTTTGTCCAGCAGTTGACTTCCTTCGCGAAGAACCTAGTCACTGCGGTGAAGGAATATTTCTAAGCGTGGGATACATAAGATGAGGAAAGAAATGGTGAGGGCGTGAGAAAAGGGATTTCTTGCGCCCTCATCTTACCGTCGACAAGAACAGAAAGCAGGTGGAACCGTACAATGGCTTACCAACAAAAGACACCAAACCGAGACGGCAGATCCTCTCCCTGGCGGCGGCTGAGCGGGCGAGGAATGCAGCGGATCGTGGTCCTGGGCGGTATTTTCGGCGTGCTGACCTTTGTGGTCCTGTTTGCCAAGCTCTGGCAGCTGCAAGTGGTGGAGCATGAAACCCTGGAAAACAAGGCCATCTCCCAGCAGACCCGAGAGATCACCTCCACCGCCAACCGCGGCACCATTTACGATGCCAACGGCGATGTGCTGGCCATCAGCGGCTCGGTACAGAATGTGATCCTCTCCCCCCGGGACGTGCTGAAAGCTGTAGAGGTGGACGAGAAGGACGAGTTCGGCAATGCCCGGTCCCAGACCGCCATCGACGCCGAGAGGGAGACCAAAACCCAGCAGCTGTATGACCTGATCGCCGACAACATGTCCCGCATTTTGGGCATTGACCGGGAAGAGGTCATCACCCGCCTGGAAAAGACCCAGTCGGCCTATCAGGTCTTGGCGGAGAAGGTGGAGGACGACATCGCAGACCAGGTGCGGACCTTCATCGACGAGAACGACTTGGAGAGCTGTTTGTATCTGACGGCGGATACCAAGCGCTACTACCCCTATTCCACCATGGCCTCCCAGGTCATCGGCTTTGTTAACCGGGCCGGGGAAGGGGCTTACGGCCTGGAGGCTCTGTACAACCTGGAGCTGTCGGGAGTGGACGGCAAGACCATCACCATGAAGAACGCCTCGGGGACAGAGATGCTCTCCTCCTATTCCAGCTACATGGATGCCATGGACGGTTACAGCATCCAGACCACCATCGACGCTACCATTCAGATGTATGCCGAGAAGACCCTGGAAGAGGGCATCGAGAAGTTCGATGTCATCAACGGCGGCTTCTGCATCGTCATGGACCCGGACACCGGGGCCGTGCTGGCCATGGCCAGCTCCCCGGACTATGACCTCAACGACCCTAACGCCGTGGTGGATGCCACCAAGTCGGCTATGCTGGCCGAGTTGAAGGAGGACCCCACCGTCAGCGAGGAGGAATATGCTGAGGCGGTCAACGACGCCCAGCTGGAACAGTGGGAGAACAAGAACCTCCGCCTGTCCTATGAGCCTGGCTCCACTTTCAAACCGGTGGTGGTGGCCGCCGCTTTGGAAGAGGGGGTCATCGACGACGACAGCACTTTCTACTGTGGCGGCTCGGTGCAGATCGACACCTGGACCATCCGCTGCTCCAACCGCAGCGGCCACGGCACCCAGACCCTGCGCAAGGCAGTGATGAATTCCTGCAACCCGGCGCTGATCAAGATCGGCCAGCTGCTGGGGGCGGAGAAGTTCTATGAATACTGGGAAAACTTCGGCTTTACCGAAGAGACGGGCATTGAGCTGCCCGGCGAGAACAAGAGCGATTTCTGGGACGAAGATAAATTCATCAGTCCCTCCGGCATCACAGAGCTGGCCACCGCCTCCTTCGGCCAGCGTTTCACCACCACCCCCATCCACATGATTACCGCCCTGTCCGCGGTCATCAACGGCGGCCACCTGATGGAGCCCTACGTGGTCCAGTCGGTCACCGACACCAGCGGCAACGTGGTCAGCTACCACGAGCCCCAGGAGGTCCGCCAGGTGATCAGCCAGGAGACCTCGGACTTGGTGCGCTCCTACATGGAGAGCGTGGTCAACGATCCCGGCGGCACCGGCAAGAACGCCAAGGTGGACGGCTACCGCATCGGCGGCAAGACCGGTTCCTCCCAGACCCTGGACAGCGAGGACCACATCATCGTCTCCTTCCTGGGCTTTGCCCCCGCCGACGACCCGGAGGTCATCGTGCTGCTGGGCTACGACTGGCCCGAACCCGCGGCCCCCGGCCAGAACACCACCGCCGACGGCATCTATATCAGCGGCGGCAACATGGCGGCCCCCATGGCCGGCGAGCTCATCGCCAACATTCTGGACTACCTGGGCTATGAAAAGTCCGGCAGCTCCGCCAATGACAATGGGGTCACCATTCCCCAGCTGGTGGGCAAGACCGCGGAGGAGGCCCAGTCTACCCTGAACGACTTGGGCTTGAACGTGCGCCTGTCCGGCGAGGGCTCCGTGGTCACCGACCAGGTGCCTTCGGCAGGCAGTACCGTGCCGGAGGGAAGCTCCACGGTCCTGTACCTGGGAGAGCAGAAACCCACAGACACGGTGGAAATGCCAGACCTGTCCGGCATGACCTATGACGAGGCCAGAAAGGCCCTGGAGGACGTGGGGCTGTATCTGGAGGCCACCGGTACCGGCCAGAGCGGCACGGTGTTCAGCCAGTCGGTCAACGCCGGCACCTTGGTGGAAGTAGGCACGGCGGTGGAAGTGAAATTCTCCGACAACATTCCCCAGGACAACGGCCTGACCACCGGCGGTGAGTGGGCCAGTGAGGACAAAAAGAACGACTGAGCCAGTCCCATGGACCGGCCCGGCAAACAGACAGGACAAAGAAAAGACGCGGATGTGAAAGGGACGAAGCCTACCCAGGTCCCGCCCCCCTAGCGGGGGCGCGGCCGTGACTCATGGAGGTGGACCCTTGCAGTTATCCCGGCTCATCCGGGGCATAGCCCTGACGGACCAGATCGGTCAGGACGTGGAAATCACATCCCTCACCTGTGACAGCCGGACGGTGACCCCCGGCGGCCTCTTCGCCGCCTTTCCCGGGGCCCAGACCGACGGCAACCGCTTCATTCCAGAGGCCTTGGAGCGGGGGGCGGCGGCGGTGCTGTGCGCCGCGCCGCCGGACCTGCCCGGCCCCTGGCTCATTGCCCCAGACCCCCGGCGGGCCTTTGGGGAGATGGCGGCCAACTGGTTTGGCCGGCCGGGGGACCGGATGACCCTGCTGGGGGTCACTGGTACCAACGGCAAAACCACCACAACCTATCTGCTCAAATGGGGGCTGGAGCGGGCGGCCGGGGCCAAAGTGGGCCTCATCGGCACCAACCAGAACCTCATCGCAGACCAGGTCCTGCCGGCCCAGCGGACCACTCCCGACGCCTACACCCTTCAGAACTTGCTGGCTCGGATGGCGGCGGCGGGGTGCACCCACGTGGTCATGGAGGTCTCCTCCCACGCTCTGGCCCTGCGCCGGACGGCGGGCCTGTGGTACCGGGCGGGGATCTTTACGAACCTGACCCGGGACCACCTGGACTTCCATGGCACCATGGCCGAGTACCAGCGGGCCAAGAGCCTGCTGTTCCGGCAGTGCCATGCAGGGATTTTCAACCAAGACGACCCGGTGGGGGAGGAGCTGGCCCAGACAGCCCCCTGCCGCCGGGTGACCTTTGGCACCGGGGCGGCCCAGGTGGCCGCCCGGCAGATCCGTCTGGCTCCTGACGGGGTGTCCTTCCAGGTGGAGGCCCCCCAGGGTAGCGCCCAGGTAGCCCTGCCTATTCCCGGCAGCTTTTCCGTGGCCAACGCCCTGGGGGTCATTGCCTGCTGTTTGGAGCTGGGTCTGCCCCTGGCGGAGATCGCCGATGCCCTTTCCCAGGCATCGGGGGTCCGGGGACGGATGGAGGTGGTCCCTGTGCCCGCCCCTTACACCGTGGTCATCGACTACGCCCACACCCCAGACGCCTTGGCCAAGGTCCTGCCCGCCCTGGTCCCCGAACCGGGGGGACGGAAGATCTGCCTGTTTGGCTGCGGGGGCGACCGGGACCGGACCAAGCGGCCGGTGATGGGAGAGATCGCGGCGGAGCTGGCAGACTTTGTGGTTCTGACCTCTGACAACCCCCGCACCGAGGACCCGGAGGCCATCCTGGACCAGGTGGCCGAGGGCTTCCCCCCGGGCTTTGGCGCCTGGGTGCGGCAGCCAGACCGGCGGGAGGCCATCCGCCAGGCCCTGGCCATGGGCCGGCCGGGCGATGTGATCCTGCTGGCCGGGAAAGGCCATGAAACGGAGCAGGAGATCGGAAAAAATCGGATTCCTCTGGACGAAAGGGAAGAAATCGCTTCCTTTTTCCGCTGGAATACGGTATAATACACGTTTGTTGCCCTGTGCTCTCCTACGGGAGGGCCAGGGAAAATCAAAAAGAGAGAACGGAAGTAGAAAATTGCGGAGGTGTAAGGAATGGATCCCATTCTGATGAAGATCCTGGCGGCGGCGGTGCTGGGCTTTGCCGTCAGCGCCCTTTTGGGCAAGTGGCTGGTGCCCGCCCTGCGGCGGCTGAAGGCGGGGCAGTCCATTAAGGAGGACGGCCCCACCTGGCACATGTCCAAGCAGGGGACCCCCACCATGGGGGGCCTGATGTTCATCGCGGCAGTGGTCGTGGTGGTGCTGGTGCTCAACGGCCCGGCCATCCTGGGAGGGGATCTGACTAGCGTCTTTGTGCTCCTGCTGGCCCTGGTCTTCGGCCTGATCGGCTTTCTGGACGACTATGCCAAGATCCGCAAGAAGGAGAACACCGGCTTGACGGCCAGCCAGAAGTTCCTGCTGCAGCTGGCCGCGGCCATTTTGTTCATTGTGGTGCTGCGCTGGGCGGGGGTGCTGTCTCCCAACCTCTACGTGCCCTTCTTTGGGGTGGAGTGGAAGCTGCCGTGGGTGGTGTACATGATCTTCGCCGCCCTGGTGATCACTGGCTCGGTGAACGCGGTGAACATTACCGACGGCCTGGACGGTCTGGCTGGTACGGTGACCCTGCCGGTGTGCGCTTTCTTCACCGCCGCCTTTGCCTATGCCGCTATCCACTGGGACCGGCCGGGCAGCACCGCCATGACGGTGTTTGCTGCGGCCCTCTTCGGCGGCATTGTGGGCTTTTTGGTGTACAACTTCTATCCCGCTAAGGTCTTCATGGGGGATACGGGCTCTTTGTTTCTGGGCGGCGCCGTGTGCGGCATGGCCTTTGCCCTGGACCTGCCCCTCATTCTGATTCCCGTGGGTATCATCTACATCATTGAGACCCTGTCCGACATCATCCAGATCCTCTACTTCAAGGCCACCCATGGCAAGCGGATCTTCCGCATGGCCCCCCTCCACCACCACCTGGAGATGGGCGGCTGGAGCGAGAAAAAGATTGTGTTCGTGTTTTCCGGCATTTCGCTGGTCTTCTGTATCCTGGCCTACTTTGGGGCCATAGGGCGCTTCCCCGTCCTGTGAGCCCCCTGGGCCCCCTATGGGGAGGGAACCTTTCGTGGCAAATCCATTCTTCAAAACCAAAGCAAAGCAGCCAGCGACGGAGCTGCCCCGGGCCCAGCGGGTCCGAGGCCAGGTGGACATCCCCTTCCTGATGTTGACCATCCTGCTGGTCATCATCGGGCTGATCATGCTCCTGTCGGCCTCCTATCCCTCGGCCTACTATGATATCAAGGGCACCACTGGCGGCGATCCGTTTTACTACTTCAAGCGCCAGGCGGTTTACGCCGCGCTGGGCTTTGCCGTCATGTATCTGGTCTCCCGGCTCAACTACCAGGGCCTGCGAGGCCTAGCCGTGACCATCTTGGTGGTGGCCTGCCTGCTGATGCTGGCGGTGAAAGTTCCCGGCTTGGGGGTGGAGGCCGGCGGCGCCACCCGCTGGCTGAAATACCCCATCCAGTGGCAGCCGTCGGAGCTGGGCAAAATGGGGCTGATCCTCTACTTTGCCGCCCGGTTGTCCAACCGGGACCAGCGGCGGCCCCTGTCCTTCCGGCGCAACACCGCCATTGGCCGCTTCGGAAACTGGCTGGAGCGCATCGGCTTTTTTGAGCTGATTCCGTATCTGTTCGTGCTGATGATCATGGTGGGCATTCTGGCCATCCAGAGCCACATGTCCGCCACCATCCAGATGGTGGTCATCGCGGCGGCCATCCTCTTTGCCGGCGGCATTGCTGTGGGTTGGTTCATTGCCGGCGGCATCACTGTGGGCGCGGCTCTGGCGGTGATCATCATGGGCACCGATTACATGACCTCCCGCATCACCATGTGGCTGAATCCCTGGGACGACGCTCTGGGCAAGGGCATGCAGGCCATCCAGTCCTTGCTGGCCATCGGCTCCGGCGGAGTCACGGGCCTGGGCCTGGGCAACAGCAAGCAGAAGTTCCTCTATTTGCCGGAGGCCCAGAACGACTTCATCTTCGCTGTGGTCTGCGAGGAGCTGGGCCTCATTGGCGCCTGTCTGATTCTGGCCCTGTTCGCCCTACTCATCATCCGGGGCTATTGGCTGGCTCTGCACGCCCGGGATAGGTTCGGCTCCCTGGTCATCGTGGGCGTGACCACCCTGTTTGCTTTCCAGGTGTTTGCTAACGTGGCGGTGGTCACCAACCTCTTCCCGGTGACAGGCATCTCCCTGCCCTTCTTTAGTTCGGGGGGCTCGGCCCTGATCATCCAGCTGGCGGAGATGGGGCTCATCCTGAGCATCAGCCGGCAAAATCCCGTTACCTAGCGGGCAGGGCCACGGGCCCGGAAAGTGAGGTAGCCAATGAAGATTCTATTCACCTGCGGCGGCACCGCAGGACATATCAATCCTGCCCTGGCCCTGGCCAAGATGTTCCAGGAACGGGTAGAGGACTGCCAGGTTCTCTTCGTGGGGGCCAAGGGAGGCATGGAGGAGCGGCTGGTTCCCCGGGAGGGATTTGCCCTGGAGTCGGTGACCATCAGCTCCTTCTGGCGCAGCTTAAGCCCGGCATCCATTCGGCACAACCTGCGCACCCTGCGCAATCTGTCGGTCTCCCAGAAGGAGGCCCAGCGGATTCTGGACGGCTTTCAGCCGGACCTGGTGGTGGGCACCGGGGGCTATGCCTCCTACCCCGTGGTGAAGGAAGCCGCCCGCCGGGGAATTCCCACTGCCATTCACGACTCTAACGCGGTGCCTGGCCTGACCACCCAGCGCCTGTCCAAGGTGGCCGACCGGGTGATGGTGGGCTATGAGGACTCCCGCCAGTATTATAGCCGCCCGGACCGGGTGGTGGTCACCGGTACCCCCATCCGTGGGGCCTTTTTCGAGACCACCCGCCAGCAGGCCCGGGACGCTCTGGGTATCAAGGACGACCGACCTCTGGTGCTGTCCTACTGGGGCAGCCTGGGGGCGGACGTGATGAACGGCTATATGACCGATTTTCTCCGCTTGGCCGCCCAGGAGGGCGCCCCCTTCCACCACATCCACGGGGCGGGGCGCAACTACCAGACCATGCAGGCCGCCCTGTCGGACGTCGCTCTGCCTTCGGAGCTCCAGCTGCGGGAGTATATCTACGACATGCCCACAGTGATGGTGGCCGCCGACTTGGTGCTCTGCCGGGGGGGCGCGTCCACCCTGTCGGAGCTCACGGCCATCGGCAAGCCCGCCGTCATCGTGCCCTCGCCCAACGTCACCAACCACCACCAGGAGAAGAACGCCAACGTGCTGGCCCGTCAGGGGGGCGCGGTGGTTCTGCTGGAGCCGGTGTGCAGCGGCGAGACCTTATATAGAACCACAAAAGACCTGCTGGCCGATCCCCAGCGCCGCCAGGCCATGGGCGAAGCCATGGCCTCCATGGGCATCCCCCAGGCGGCAGAACGGATCTATGAGACCCTGGTGGATCTGGTGAAAGCCTGATCCGCCGCACCATCCCCCGCCGGTCGGCATAGACTGTGCTGAGACCACATCGACCAGGATCGGGGGAGAGGATATGATGGAGTATTTCGCGGTGGAAGGCGGGCACCCTCTGGAGGGGAGCGTGACCATCCACGGGGCGAAGAACAGTGCCCTGCCCATACTGGCGGCCGCCCTGCTGGCCGACGGGGAGAGCGTGATACATAACTGCCCGGCCCTCACCGACTGCGCCGCGGCCCTGGAGATTCTGCGCTGCCTGGGCTGCCGGGTGCGCCGGGAGGGGACCACGGTGACGGTGGACACCACCTGCCGCCGGGAGCACGTCATCCCCGACGGGCTCATGGGACGTATGCGGGCCTCGGTCCTGTTTTTGGGGGCCCTGCTGGCCCGGGACCGAGCGGCAGCGGCCTGTTGGCCCGGAGGCTGTGCCCTGGGCGCCCGGCCCATCGACTTGCACATTCGGGCCTTTCAGGCCCTGGGCGCCCAGGTACGCAGCTGGAATGGCCAGCTCTCCCTGCAGGCGCCCCGTCTGGCGGGCCGCCGCCTGGCCCTGCCCATCCCCAGCGTGGGGGCCACTGAGAACGCCATGTTGGCTGCCTGTGGTGCCCAGGGGGTGACGGTGATCGACAACCCCGCCCGGGAGCCGGAGATTGTGGACCTGCAGGGCTTCCTGCGCTGCCTGGGCGCCCGGGTGACCGGGGCAGGGAGCGACCGGATCACGGTGGAGGGCGGACACCGCCTGCACCCGGGAGAGTATACGGTGATGGCCGACCGGATTGTGACGGCCACCTATCTGTGTGCCGTGGCCGCCGCTGGCGGCGAAGGGGAGCTGCGAGGGGCCCAGGCCTCCCATCTGGCACCGGTGATCTCTGCTCTGAAAGGGGCCGGCTGTGCGATCGGCGGCCAAAAGGGCCGCCTTTGGATTCGGCGCAAGGGCCCCCTGGGCGGGGTCGGCGCCCTGCGGACCGGCCCCTATCCCGCCTTTCCCACCGACGCCCAGCCCTTGCTGGCGGCGGCGCTGGCTGGGGGAGGGGGAAAGAGCCGGATCACCGAGACGATTTTCGATCATCGCTTTCGCTATGTCCAGGGCCTGGCCGAGATGGGGGCCTGCATCCAGGTGCGTGGGGACACCGCCGCCATTGTCGGCCGTCCTCTGCGGGGTGCCTGGGTGGAGGCCACGGACCTGCGGGGGGGCGCTGCCCTGACAGTGGCCGCACTGGCGGCCCAGGGGGAGAGCCGGATCGGAGGACTGGAGCACATTGACCGCGGCTACGAAGCCCTGGACAGGGACCTGCGGGCCCTGGGGGGCTGGGTCTGGCGGAAGCAAGAATAGACCGGCCATAAGGCCCCAAGGTGGCCGGGGGCGAAGGGAAACGGATATGGCAAAGAAAGAAAAAGCGAACAAAACGGAAAAGACGGTTAAGTACCACAGACGGCGGGGGGGCATCCTCTACGCCGCTGTGGCCGTGGTGCTCATTGCTGCCTCTCTGGTGGCCGCCTGTACGGTTTTCTTTCGGGTGGAATCGGTGACGGTAGAGGGGAATGAGCGCTACAGCACCGAGGAGATCCTGTCGGTGGCCTCCGTCGAGATGGGGGCCAACATGATCCTTACGCCGTCCCAGCAGATCGCCGACGCCGTCACCAGCGCCCTGCCCTACGTGGACCAGGTGGAGGTGCAAAAGCGCTTTCCCACCACGGTGAACCTGGTCATCACCGAGTGCCAGCCGGTGGCGGTGATCACCGGGGCGGCTTCGGCCTGGGTCATTGACGCCAAGGGGAAGCTGCTGGAACAGGCCGACGAGACCTTAGCCCAGACCTACCCGCCGGTCACCGGCCTGGAACTGCTGGAACCCGAGCAGGGAGCCCTGGCCCAGACCACCTTGGAAAACCAGGATAAGCTGGAGGGGCTGGTGGCCTTCACCACGGCCCTGCAGTCCTGCGGGCTCATGGAAGGGGTTACCGCCATCGACATCTCCTCCAACACGGAGATCGTGATGACCTACGAGGACCGGCTGACGGTGAAGGTGCTCAACAATGTGGACTTCGACCGCAAGCTCAAGGCCCTCAAGCAGGTCATTGCCGTGGTCGGAGAGGACGCCCGAGGAACCATCAACATGAAGGGAACGGACGATATCATTTACTCCCCGGAGAGCTGAGCTCCCCCGGAGGGGAAGAATGGAACGGCGGATTTTTTCAAAAAGATGGGGAAGAATTCGAAGTTTTCTATTGACCTGTCGGGGAAAGGGCGATACAATAAAGGAAAATCTAAAAATGTCTCATACTTTCAGATAAACACACTTAGGAGGATCGATCATGGCGTTTGGATTAGATACGGGAGCAGAGTCCGTTGTAAATATTAAGGTGATCGGCGTTGGTGGCGGCGGCAGCAATGTGGTCAACCGCATGGTGGAGTCCGGCGTCAAGGGCGTGGACTTCATTGCGGTCAATACCGACAAGCAGGCCCTGGCCATCTCCAGTGCCAACCAGAAGATCCAGATCGGCGAAAAGCTCACCGAGGGCCAGGGCGCCGGTTCTAACCCCGAGGTGGGCCGTCAGTCCGCCGAGGAGAGCCGCACCCAGATTTCCAAGGTCCTGGAGGGCACCGACATGGTCTTCATCACCGCCGGCATGGGCGGCGGCACCGGTACGGGCGCAGCCCCCATCCTGGCTGACCTGTCCAAGGAGATGGACATCCTCACCGTGGGCGTGGTTACCAAGCCTTTCTCCTTTGAGGGCCGCCGGCGCATGCAGCAGGCGGAGCTGGGCATTGAGAACCTGCGCACCAAGGTGGACTCCCTGGTCATCATTCCCAACGACCGGCTGAAGTTCGTCACCGAGCAGAAGATCACCCTGGCCAACGCCTTCGAGGTGGCCGACGACGTGCTGCGGCAGGCCGTGCAGTCCATCTCTGACCTCATCAAGAACACCGGCTTCATCAACCTGGACTTTGCCGACGTGTCCGCCGTCATGAAGGACGCCGGTATGGCCCACATGGGCGTGGGCCGCGCCTCCGGCAAGAACAAGGCCGAGGAGGCCGCTCGCCGGGCCGTTTCCAGCCCCCTGCTGGAGACCTCTATCAACGGCGCCCGGGGCGTGCTGGTCAACGTTACCGGTTCCACCGACGTGGGCCTGGAGGAAGTGGAGATTGCTGCCAACCTGGTCCAGGAGGCCGCCGATCCCAACGCACTGATCATCTTCGGCGCTACCTTCGACGAGAACCTGGAGGACGAGATCTGCGTCACCGTCATCGCCACCGGCTTTGACGAGAAGATCATGAACAACAAGTCCGCCTCCGCCCCCGAGAAGAACACCCGTTCCTCCGGCGGCCGGGCCGCCGCGGACAGTTCCTCCAACGAGGAGGACGATCCCTATAAGGAGATCTTCAAGATCTTCAACCGGGAGCGGTAAGCCGTCTCTTTCTGCGAAAACGAAAACACAGCCTGTCCTGGGACAGGCTGTGTTTTTTTACGGTTCTTCGTCTGCATCCACAGGCAGGATGACCGTGCGCACCCCTTTGTGGATGGCGTAGGCCAGGGTGTTCAAGGTCCCCCCTTGGGGGATGCCGTCGTAGACGGCGATGAGCAGAGAGGCGTGGTCCACCATGTAGCGGTTGCGCCGGCTCATGCAGCCGGGGGAGTAGGTGTGCTGGACCACCGTCTCCAGATCGCACTGATCCAGCAGGGCCAGGCGGCGGCGCTGGTCGGCGGTGGGCCAGCGGTCGGCCTGGCCGGCAAAGGGGATGGCGGCCTCCAGGGTAACTTCCGGGTGGCGCTGGCGCAGGTCCAGCACTGCCTGGCAGAAATACAGGTCGGTACCCTGGGCCATGCCGCACAGGAAGTGGCGGTACCCCTCCTGATAAGCCTGGTCCAGGGCCTGGGCCAGCCGGGCTTTCAGGTCCTGGCAGCGGGGGTCCTCTTCCCGGTCTCCCCAGGGCAGGCGGGGGGGCCGATGGCCGGAAAAACAGCAGGTGATTTCTGGGGTCATGGAACCCCTCCTCTCTGTGCTCTATGGTACCCCGGGGCCTAGAGAAAGTCAACGAAAAATCTTGGTATACTTTGGGGGTGGATGGTGATTTTGGGGCTTGCATTTTTCTCTTGAATGGATATAATAAAGACGGACAACGAAATAGAATGTCTTCAGGGCGGGGTGAAAGTCCCCACCGGCGGTACAGTCCGCGAGCGCTTTGGTTTGCCAAAGGCAGCTGACCCGGTGAGACTCCGGGACCGACAGTGATAGTCTGGATGGGAGAAGACGTGCTGACGCACCCTTTTGCGTGGTGCCATGGTGTAAAGCCGCTGTGCGGGTTTGCGCCTTTGGAGTGCCCCCGATTGGCCTGTTGGCACCTGGAAGACATTGTTTTTCGGGTGTTACATTAGGAAAATCGGGAGTGTTTTTTTATGAGCGAAAGAATTCGTAAGATGGTGACCATGGCCATCCTGGTGGCCATCTCTATTGTGTTGGTCTCCGTGATCCATGTGCCCCTGATCCCTGCCGTACCCTTCCTGGAGTATGATCCGGCGGACATCCCCATCCTCATCGGCGCCTTTGCTTACGGCCCTGTGGCTGGCATCATTCTGACGGTGGTGACTTCTGTGATTCAGGGACTTACCGTCAGCGCTTCCAGCGGTCTGTATGGCATCATCATGCACATCATCGCTACCTCCGTGCTGGTGCTGGTGGCTTCGGGAATTTATCGGGTCAGACACACCAAGAAGGGCGCAATCCTGGGCCTGGTCTGCGGTACCGTCGCCATGGCCTTGGTGATGCTGCCAGCCAACCATTTCATTACCCCTGTTTTTATGGGCGTGCCCACGGAGGTTCTGGATGCCCTGCTTCTGCCCGGTATTCTGCCCTTCAACCTCATCAAGGCTGGCATCAATTCGGTGGTGACCTTCCTGGTGTATAAGACCGTCTCCCGTCATTTGATCCATGGCGAGAGCTGGCAGAAAAAGCCCAACCTGGGCCAAGCAGCACAACCCAACGAACAGTAAGACAAGAAACGGTATGGGCCGCGTAGGCGGCCGGAAAACAGAGCGGCGGGAGGACTCGCCGCTCTGTCTATTTGGGCGGAAAGGGGGAAGAGGATGGAACGGGTAATCTTTCACTGCGATCTGAATGCCTTTTACGCCTCGGTGGAACTGCTCAGCTACCCCGAGCTGCGCCAGGCCCCCGTGGCGGTGTGCGGAGACCCCGCCGCCCGCCATGGCATCATCCTGGCCAAGAACGAGGCAGCCAAGGCCATGGGCGTGCGGACGGCTGAGACCATCTGGCAGGCTAAGCGGAAATGCCCTGACTTAACTCTCCTGCCCGCCCACCACGACAAATACCGCTACTACTCTCGGCTGGCCGGGGAGCTCTATGGCCGGTACACCGACCTGGTGGAGCCCTTTGGCATCGACGAGAGCTGGCTGGATGTGACGGGGACCCTCCACCTTTTCGGC
Organism: Clostridiales bacterium; assembly: GCA_004554585.1. Classification (GTDB taxonomy): domain Bacteria; phylum Bacillota; class Clostridia; order Oscillospirales; family Oscillospiraceae; genus Evtepia. The sequence continues at coordinate 209,937 of SFLH01000002.1, forward strand.
GGGGATCCCCGGGCCCTGGCCGACCGTCTGCGGCGGGAGATGAAGGAGGAGCTGGGCCTGACCATTTCTGTGGGGGTCTCCTTTAATAAAGTGTTTGCCAAGCTGGGCAGCGACTACAAAAAACCCGACGCCACCACCGTCATCCGCCGGGAGGACGTGCCCCGGCTGGTGTGGCCCCTGCCGGTAACCGATCTGCTCTTTGTGGGCCGGGCCACCGCCGCAGCCTTGGAGAGCCGGGGCATCCATACCATTGGGGACCTGGCCCGGGCCGACCGGGAAGGGCTGGGCCGTCTGCTGGGCAAGCATGGCCTGCAACTGCACGACTATGCCACCGGGGCCGAGCACAGCCCTGTGCGTCCGGCGGGCCAGACCCCACCCCCCAAGTCCGTGGGCAACGGGCTGACCTTCCGCCGGGACCTGGTGGGGAGGGAAGAGATCAGGGCAGGGGTCCAGCTGCTCTGTGAGCGGGTGGCCGCCCGGCTGCGGCGGCACCAGCTCAAGTGCCTGACGGTACAGGTGGCCTTGCGCAGCCCGGAGTTTAAGACGGTCAGCCGGCAGAAAGCTGCCCCGTCGCCCACCAACGTCTCCCGGGTCATCGGCCAGTGCGCCATGGAGCTGATTGAGGGGGCCTGGAACTGGTCGGCTCCCCTGCGGGCCATGACCATCACCGCGGCAGGGCTGGTCAGCGAGGAGGAGGCGGGGGAGCAGATGGACCTCTTTGCCCCCCAGGCCGCCCAGCGCCGGCAAAAGCAGGAGAAGATGGAGCGGGCTATGGACCAGCTGCGAGAAAAATTCGGGGCCGATGTCATCGGCTATGCCTCCCGCCAGACCCGGACCGCCCGGTCCATCACCGGGGACGAGGGGGAAGAGGAAGGAGAGAAAGGGAAATGAACGCTTGGCTGCTCATGTGGGTGCTGGTGTGGAATCTGATTGCGTTTGCGCTGATGGGTGTGGACAAGAGAAAGGCCCGCAAGAACCAGTGGCGGGTGCCGGAAAAGGTCCTCTTCCTCTCGGCCATTCTGGGCGGGAGCGTGGGGGCCATGGTGGGCATGAGCCTCTTTCGCCACAAAACCCAGCACTGGTCCTTTCGGATTGGGATGCCTGGGATTCTGGTGCTCCAGATTGCCCTGCTGCTGGCGTGGACCTTTCGGGGGCTGCTCCTTCCCTGAGAATCCTTCGTGGGAGGACAAAGTGACCAAGGCCAGGCCCTGGAAAGGACGATCTTCCCACAGAGTCACTACTTGACGGGAAAGGGAAAGTGTGATAAAATCCGAGATTGCGATGAACTATTTTCCCCAGAAAAATGGGGAAGATGGAAGAGTGAGGCCGGCCTGGCTGGCCTGGAAAGGGGAGAGGCAGAGCTATGCTGACCGATCTGAAGTCCGCCAAAAAGGTCACGGGAGCCAAGCAGGTCACCCGCGCCCTGAAGAACGGCGCCGCCCGCCGGGTTTTCCTGGCCCAGGACGCCGATCCCCGGGTCATCGACCCCATTGAGAACCTCTGCCGGGAGCAGGGGATCCAGACCGAGGCCGTGCCCACCATGACAGCACTGGGCGCCGCCTGCGGCATCGCCGTGGGGAGCGCCGTGGCCGCCATTGTGGAGTGACCCCGGTATTTTTCGGTATTCGCCGTTTGGGCAGCCGCCCAAACGGATAGAATATAAAATAATATTGTACTTTTCAAGAAAGGAGGAACCATATGCCTACGTTTAATCAGCTGGTTCGCAAGGGCAGAGAGCAGGCCACCTACAAGTCCAACTCTCCCGCCATGCAGAAGGGCCTGAACACCCTGAAGAACAAGGAGACCGATCTGCCCTCCCCTCAGAAGAGAGGTGTGTGCACCGCCGTGCGTACTTCTACTCCTAAGAAGCCCAACTCCGCTCTGCGGAAGATCGCCCGTGTGCGTCTGACCAACGGCTACGAGGTCACCGCTTACATCCCCGGTGTGGGCCACAACCTGCAGGAGCACTCCGTGGTCATGATCCGCGGCGGCCGTGTTAAGGACCTGCCCGGTGTGCGTTACCACATCATCCGTGGCAGCCTGGATACCCAGGGCGTCAACGGCCGGATGCAGGCCCGCTCCAAGTACGGCGCCAAGCGGCCCAAGGCTGGCAAGAAGTAAGCTCTGCCCAACTCACTGTTTCACTGCAATTTTGCGCTCAGCGTAAAGCAAAGGCTTTGCCGCGAGTCGCTTCACCAATATAAAACCGGTACCATTCGTACAGGGGATTGGGAAAGCTCTCAAGGCAGGCACGGGACAAGGGATGCCTTGCCCCACACGGAAGGCGAAAGCCTTTCGAGTACCTATGAAATCATTTTTTTATGAAGGAGGGAAGCAAAGTGCCCAGAAGAGGAAACGTACCCAAGCGGGAAGTGTTGCCCGATCCTATGTATCGTTCCGTACTGGTAACTAAGCTGATCAACAGCATTATGCTGGACGGCAAGAAGGGTGTAGCACAGAAGGTGGTCTACGGCGCCTTTGACATCGTCAAGGAAAAGACCGACAAGGACCCCCTGGAAGTCTTCACCGCTGCCATGGAAAACATCATGCCTTCCCTGGAGGTTAAGGCCCGCCGTGTGGGCGGCGCCACCTATCAGGTGCCCATGGAAGTGCGCCCCGAACGCCGCCAGACCCTTGGCCTGCGTTGGCTGACCACCTATGCCCGCAAGCGCAGCGAGCGGACCATGAAGGAACGTCTGGCAGCTGAGCTGATGGACGCCGCCAACAACCTCGGCAGCGCTGTGAAGAAGCGCGAAGAGGTCCACAAGATGGCCGAGTCCAACAAGGCATTCGCACACTTCCGCTGGTAATCGGGAGGATAGAGAAGAATGGCACGTAAAGTTACCCTGGAAAATACCAGAAACATCGGCATCATGGCCCACATCGATGCCGGTAAGACGACGACTACCGAGCGAATCCTGTACTACACCGGCGTCAACTATAAGATCGGTGAGACCCATGACGGCACCGCCACCATGGACTGGATGGCCCAGGAGCAGGAGCGCGGCATCACCATCACCTCTGCTGCTACCACCTGCTATTGGACCGGTACCGCCGGTCAGTTCCCCCAGACCCGCATCAACATCATCGACACCCCGGGCCACGTGGACTTCACCGTGGAGGTGGAGCGTTCCCTGCGCGTGCTGGACGGCTCTGTGACCGTCATGTGCGCCAAGGGCGGCGTGGAGCCCCAGTCTGAGACGGTGTGGCGTCAGGCCGACCACTATAAAGTCCCCCGCATGATTTACGTCAACAAGATGGACATCATGGGCGCGGACTTCTACAACGTCCTGAACATGATCCACGACCGCCTCAAGTGCAACGCCGTGCCCATCCAGCTGCCCATCGGCAGTGAGGAGACCTTCAAGGGCATCATCGACCTGGTGGAGATGAAGGCCGACGTGTACTACGACGCCGAAGGCAAGGACATGCGGGTGGAGGAGATCCCCGAGGATCTGATGGACCTGGCTAAGGAATATCGCACCAAGCTCATCGACGCCTGCGCCGACCTGGACGAGGAGCTGATGATGCTGGCCCTGGAGGACGAGCCCATCCCCACCGAGATGATCCGGGCTGCCCTGCGCAAGGGTACCATTGAGAACCTGCTGGTTCCCGTCACCTGCGGCACCTCTTACCGCAACAAGGGCGTGCAGAAGCTGCTGGATGCCATCGTGGACTATATGCCCTCTCCTCTGGATATCCCCGCCATCAAGGGCGTGGACCCCGAGACCGGTGACGAGGACGAGCGTCCCGCCGACGACAAGGCTCCCTTCTCCGCTCTGGCCTTCAAGATCGCCGCTGACCCCTATGTGGGCCGGCTGTCCTTCATCCGTGTCTACTCCGGCGTGCTCAACACCGGCACCTCCGTGCTCAACTCCACCAAGAAGCAGAGAGAGCGCATTGGCCGTATCCTGCAGATGCACGCCAACCACCGGGAGGACATCGAGACCGTCTACTCCGGCGACATTGCCGCCGTGGTCGGCCTGAAGAACTCCACCACCGGTGACACCCTGTGCGACGAGAAGGCTCCCATCATCCTGGAGTCTATGGAATTCCCCGAGCCCGTCATCCGCGTGGCCATCGAGCCCAAGACCAAGGCTGGTCAGGAGAAGATGGGCATTGCCCTGATGAAGCTGGCCGAGGAAGACCCCACCTTCAAGACCTACACCGACGAGGAGACCGGCCAGACCATCATCGCTGGCATGGGTGAGCTCCACCTGGAGATCATCGTGGACCGTCTGCTCCGTGAGTACAAGGTGGAGGCCAACGTGGGCGCACCTCAGGTTGCCTACAAGGAGACCATCAAGAAGTCCGTGGAGCAGGATACCAAGTATGCCCGTCAGTCCGGCGGTAAGGGCCAGTACGGTCACGTTAAGATCCGTGTGGAGCCCAACGAGTCCGGCAAGGGTTACGAGTTCGTCAACGAGATCGTGGGCGGCGCCATCCCCAAGGAGTATATTCCCGCCGTGGACGCCGGCATTCAGGGCGCCATGGAGTCCGGCATTCTGGCCGGCTATCCCGTGGTGGACGTGAAGGTCACCCTGTACGACGGCTCCTTCCACGAGGTGGACTCCTCCGAAATGGCCTTTAAGATCGCCGGTTCCATGGCGTTCAAGGAAGCCTGCCGGAAGGCCAACGCCTGCCTGCTGGAGCCCATCATGAAAGTCTCTGTTATCGTTCCCGAGGATTACATGGGCGACGTCATTGGCGACCTGAACTCCCGCCGTGGTCAGATCCAGGGCATGGAGGCCCGCCCCGGCGCTCAGCAGATCGACGCACTGGTGCCCCTGTCCGAGATGTTCGGCTACGCTACCGACCTGCGCAGCCGCACCCAGGGCCGCGGTCAGTACTCCATGGAGCCCCACAGCTATGTGGAAATCCCCAAGTCGATCACCGATAAGATCATCGAAAAGCGCAACGGTGCTGAATAATCGGGCATTTCTTGCAATTCGGCGAGAAAAGATGATTTTCCCGTTGTAATTTCAAAAAATATCCTGTAGAATAAGGACTACGAGTACAACTCACATAGCAAACAGCTTTGTCTGTATTTTGAGGAGGATTATCAATCATGGCCAAGCAAAAGTTTGAAAGAACCAAGCCCCACGTAAACATCGGTACCATCGGTCACGTTGACCATGGTAAGACCACCCTGACCGCTGCCATCACCAAGTTCCTGGCTCTGCAGGGCAAGGCCCAGTTCGAGGACTACTCCAGCATCGACAAGGCCCCCGAAGAGAGAGAGCGTGGTATCACCATCAACACCGCTCACGTGGAGTACGAGACCGACGCGCTATCCTGGTTATCGCTGCTACCGACGGCCCCATGGCTCAGACCCGTGAGCACATCCTGCTGGCCCGTCAGGTGGGCGTGCCTGCCATCGTGGTCTTCCTGAACAAGGTCGACCTGCTGGACGACGAGGAGCTGCTGGAGCTGGTCGAGATGGAAGTGCGTGAGCTGCTGAGCAAGTACGAGTTCCCCGGCGACGACCTGCCCGTCATCAAGGGTTCCGCTCTGAACGCTCTGACCTGCGAGTCCGATGACCCCGCCGCTCCCGACTATGCCTGCATCAAGGAGCTGATGGACGCTGTTGACTCCTACATCCCCACTCCTCCCCGTGATGACTCTCTGCCCTTCCTGATGCCCGTCGAGGACGTGTTCACCATCACCGGCCGTGGCACCGTGGCCACCGGCAGAGTCGAGCGTGGCCAGATCAAGATGGGCGACGCCGTGGAGATCGTGGGCCTTGCCGAGGAGAGCAAGAAGTCCGTTATCACCGGCATTGAGATGTTCCGCAAGCTGCTGGACTATGCTGAGGCTGGCGACAACGTTGGTACCCTGCTGCGTGGTATCGACAAGAAGGAGATCGAGAGAGGCCAGGTTCTGGCTAAGCCCGGCTCCATCAAGCCCCACACCAAGTTCTCCGGCCAGGTGTACGTCCTGTCCAAGGACGAGGGTGGTCGTCACACCCCCTTCTTCAACAACTATCGTCCTCAGTTCTACTTCCGTACCACCGACGTGACCGGCGTCATCTCCCTGCCCGAGGGCGTTGAGATGTGCATGCCCGGCGACAACGTGGTCATGAACGTGGAGCTGATCACCCCCATCGCCATCGAGAAGGGCCTGCGTTTTGCCATCCGTGAGGGCGGCCGTACCGTGGGTTCCGGCGTTGTTACTGAGACCGAGGAGTAATTTCTCCCTCATTTCAGAAGGGCAAAGCTGCGGCTTTGCCCTTCTGCTTTTTCTGCCCCTGTGAAAGGAGGTCCCTATGAGCACGGAAACCATCGACACCGAGACCTTGGAGAACAGCGTCCAGGCCGGGGTGGACAACCTCTTCCGCAGCGGCTGGGAGGGGGCCCTGAAAACCATTCTCTTCGCCCTGCTGCTGCTGGTGGTCTGCTTGGTGGTCAAGGCCATCCTACTGAAATTGCTGGACCGGGCCCTGGACAGGCTCACCCAGGTGGAGAAAAGCCTGCACACCTTCATCCGCTCCATGGCCAACATCCTCTTGTGGTTTGTCACTCTCATGGTGGTGGCCGACGCCCTGGGCATCAACGCCAGCTCCCTGTTGGCCCTGGTGGGTGTGTTGGGCCTGGCGGTCTCCCTGTCGGTGAAGGACAGCTTGTCCAACCTGGCGGGCGGCCTGACTATCCTGGGTACCCGTCCCTTTAAGGTGGGGGACTATGTGGAGATCGGGTCCAACAGCGGTACCATTCAGGAGATCGGCCTGGTTTACACCAGCTTGACCACCGTGGACAACCGCCGCATTCTGGTGCCCAACAGCGTGGTGGTGGACGCGGAGGTCACCAACTACACCGCTGAGCCCCTGCGGCGGGTAGACTTGAAGGTGACCGCCTCTTACGACGCGTCAGTGGAGCGGGTAAAGCAGACCATTCAGGAGGTTGTGAATGCCCACGACCTGGTCCTGTCCGACCCGCCCCCCTTTGCCCGGCTGTCGGAGTACGGGGACAGCGCCTTGGAATATGTAGTTCGGGCCTGGTGCGCCAACGCAGACTATTGGACGGTCTACCACGATCTGCTGGAGCAGATCAAGGTGGCCTTTGACCGGGAGGGGATCTCCATCCCGTATCCTCACATGGAAGTCAAGCTGCGCCGGGAATAACCGCCCAGAGATCGCTTGCGCCGGCACCGGCTCTCTTTGCAGAGCCGGTGCCGGCGCTTTTGTAGCCATTCATTCTTGCTGGATGGGATAGGCCAGCCCCTGCATGAAGCCGTCTCCCTGGTTGCAGTAGACCTCGCCGCCGATGACCTCGTCCTTGTACAGCAGAAGGCAGGCCCAGATGTTTTCCTGCAGGCCGGGGTAGTTGATGACCTGATAGGTGTAGCGCTGGATGGTCTTGCCAGAGTACTGCTCCAGGTCAAAGCCCTGCTCTCGCTGCAGGGCCAGATACTCGTCGTAGGAGGCGTCAAAGGTGTCCGGCAGGCGGATATCCTCCACGGCGGCCGCCTCGTCGGAGACGATCCATCCGTAGGACTCCAGATAGGACACCCGGTCCTCGTTGGAGTCGATGTCCCGGGGGTCTGCCTGAAGGCTGGCCACCGCCTCGGCTTTTTGGATGTCCTGGATCAGACCCAGGCCCGTCCCCAGCACGCCAAAGGCCAGAACGAACAGGAACAGGACCGCGATCAGGCGGCGGGGGCGGAGTTTCTTGGCGACGATGATCATGGTTGGACAGCTCCTCTCAGCGCCGGCGGCAGCCAAGTAGGGGCCCGGCGGCGGAAATCTTCCCCTTACCCTATGTCCCCCAAAGAAAAAATATGCTACAATGACGAAAGAATCTTAGGGGAGGCAGACAAGGATGGAACGATTGGACAAATTGCTGGCAGCCACGGGGCGCTGGTCCCGGAAGCAGGCCAAGGCTTTGGTGAAGCAGGGGCGGGTTTTGGTGGCCGGCCAGCTGCCCCAGGGTCCGGAGGACAAGGTGGAGGAGGGGACCACGGTAACCGTGGACGGCCGGCCCATCGTGACCCAGCGGTACGTCTACCTGATGCTTCACAAGCCCGCCGGGGTGATCTCCTCCACCCAGGACCCCCGGGAGAAGACGGTGATTGACCTGCTGCCCCGGGACCTGCGGCGACTGGATCTGTTTCCCGTGGGCCGGCTGGACAAGGACACCGAGGGCCTGCTGCTGTTGACCAACGACGGCCCCCTGGCCCACGAACTGCTGGCGCCGGGAAAGCACGTGGAGAAGGTCTACTATGCCCGGGTGGAGGGGTTGCTGAACCAGGCAGACCAGGCGGCCTTTCAAGAGGGGATCACCCTGGCAGACGGCACGGCCTGCCGCCCGGCCAAGTTGGAAATCCTCTCGCCGGCCCACCAGTGCTTGGTGACCCTGGGGGAGGGGAAGTACCACCAGGTCAAGCGGATGCTGGCCAGCCGAGGCAAGCCGGTGACCTATCTCAAGCGTCTTTCCATGGGCCCCATCGCCCTGGACCCCGGCCTGGCGCCAGGGGCTTGGCGTCCCCTGCGCCAGGAGGAACTGGCCAGCTTGGGCCGATAAAGGGAAGGAATTCGGCATTTTCCACAAATATTCATAAAAAAGCTATTGAAATCGAGCGAAAGAACCGCTATAATAAAGGCTATTCTATGAAGCAAATCTGGGGAATTCTAATTTTCAGACGTAGAAAGTGTGGAAGTCCCTGTCCGATAGCAACTATGAGGAGGAAATGGACATGTCCAGCAGAGTATTTCAAAGCATCGTGCTGCAGATGAAGGAGTGTACCGACCGGGTCATCGGCGTCATCGACGACCAGGGCACGGTGGTCTCCTGCAACCAGCTGACCTGGATCGGAGAAAAATGGGAGGGCGCTGCTTCCGCCCTGTCTGTCAATGAGACCACGGTGGTCATCTATGGGGACAAGACCTTCAAGCCCCTGGCCAGCCGGGGCTCTCACTACGACTACGCCGCCTTTGTCCAGGGCAGCGACGAGCAGGCCAAGCTCATCTGCTCCATGGTCACCGTGGCCCTCAACAGTGCCAAGGCCTACTATGAGGAGAAGCACGACAAGACCGCCTTCGTCAAGAGCATCATCTCCGACAACATCCTGCTCGGCGACATCTATGTGCGGGCTAAGGAGCTCCACTTTGCCTCCGAGGCCCCCCGGGCCGTCTTCCTGGTGCGCCAGGTGGGCTCGGCGGAGATCGCCGCAGTGGACGTGGTGCAGAACCTGTTCTCCGACAGCCAGGACGACTTTGTTATCTCCATCAACGAGACCGACATCGCCGTCATCAAAACCCTCACCGAGGGGGGCGATGGCAAGGAGATCTACCGCATCGCCAAGAGCATCGAGGATGCCCTGGCCCAGAACCTGAAGCTCAAGACCACCATCGGCATCGGCACCGTGGTCAACCACATCCGGGACCTGGCCCGGGCCTACAAGGAGGCCGGGGTGGCCATCGATGTGGGCAAGGTCTTTGACACGGAGAAGACCATCATCACCTATGAGAACCTGGGCATCGGCCGCCTGATCTATCAGCTGCCCACCGTCATGTGCGGCATGTTCCTTCAGGAGGTCTTTAAGAAGAACCCCATCGACGCCCTGGACCAGGAGACCCTGTTCACCATCAACAAGTTCTTTGAGAACAACCTGAACGTCTCCGAGACCGCCCGGAAGCTCTTCGTCCACCGCAACACCCTGGTCTACCGCCTGGAGAAGATCAAGAAGCTCACCGGCCTGGACCTGCGGGAGTTTGACGACGCCATCACCTTCAAGGTGGCTCTGATGGTGAAGAAGTACCTGGTCAGCCGGGGCATCGAATCCTGAACGGCGGGGACCAGCTCCGCGCCAACGCGACGACTTGACAAAAAAGGAGTGTTACTTTGATTCGCCTGAGCGAAGTGCATAAGGAATATCAGAACGGCACGAAAGCCCTCAAGGGCGTGAGCTTGCAGATTGACGACGGCGACTTTGTCTTCCTGGTGGGCCCTTCCGGCTCTGGCAAGTCCACCATCATCAAGCTCATTACCGCGGAGATCGAACCCACCCGCGGCAAGCTGATGGTCAACGGTTACAATCTCAACGACATCAGCGAAAAACAGATTCCCCTCATGCGCCGCACCATCGGCGTGGTCTTTCAGGACTTCCGCCTGATCGACAAGAAGACCGTGTTTGAAAACATCGAGGTGGCCATGCGGGCTGTGGGCGCCACCACCGGCGAGATCCGCCGGCGCATCCCCTATGTGCTGGGCCTGGTGGGCCTGAGCACCAAGGAGAACCAGCTGCCCACCCAGCTCTCCGGCGGCGAGCAGCAGCGGGTGGCCATTGCCCGGGCCCTGGCCAATAACCCCAGCGTCATCATCGCCGACGAGCCCACGGGCAACCTGGACCCCGCCCGGTCCCTGGAAATCATGGCGCTACTGGAGAAGATCAACGACATGGGCACCACCATCCTGGTGGTCACCCACGAGCGGGAGCTGGTCAACCGCTTTGGCAAGCGGGTGGTTGCCATCGAGAGCGGCCGGATCATCAGCGACGCGGCAGGAGGATATTACGGCAATGGGAGATAAACAAATTTTCTATCATATCCGCGAGGGGTGCCGTAGTATCTTTGCACATGGGCTCATGTCCTTTGCGGCTGTGTGCATGACGGTGGCCTGTCTGCTGATCATGGGGTCCTTCTCCCTCATCGCCGTCAACGCCAATCAGATGCTCCAGGATCTGGAGGATGACAATCAGTTCCTGGCCTACATCGACGACTCCCTCACCCGGGAGCAGGGCAGAGCCCTGGAGGAACAGATCCGGGCCGTGCCCAACGTGTCTGAGGTTACGTTCGTGACCAAAGAGGAGGCCTGGGAGGATTTTACTGCCGACCAGGAGAACCAGTCCGCCTTCAACGAAAGCGACTCGGACATCCTGCGGGACCGCTATGAGATCCACGTGGAGGACATCGAGCTCATGCAGGACACGGTGGACCAGGTGAGCCAGATCAGCGGCATCGCCAACGTGCGGGCCGCCATGGAGATCGCCGACGGTTTTGTCATGCTGCGCAACGTGGCCACGGCTCTGGCCATCATTCTGGTGGTGATGCTGGTGATCATCTCCATCTCCATCGTGGCCAACACCATCAAGCTGACCACCTTCACCCGGCGGGAGGAGATCGCCATCATGAAGATGTGCGGCGCCACCAACTGGTTCGTCCGCTGGCCCTTCCTGGTGGAAGGGGTGATCCTGGGGCTGGCCGGCGGCGTTATCGCCTACCTGTGCCAGTGGGGGGTCTACGGCCTGATCGTCCAGGCGGTGAACAAAAGCGGCATTCTGAGCATCATCAACGTGGTGCCCTTCCAGCAGATGGCCCCGGCGGTGCTGCTGGTCTTCCTGCTGGTGGGCGTGGCCATTGGCGCCGGCGGATCGGCCATGGCCATTCGCAAGTTCCTGAAAGTTTGATCCGTGAGGTGTACGGCAATGTCCAAACAGAAACCCAAAAACCGGGACCCCATGCGCCGGCAGAAGCGGTTTGCCGCCGTGCTGGCGGTGATCCTGTGTCTGTCCCTGGTCCTCTCCCTGGTGGTTACGGTGCTGCCTTATTAAAGGGAGGACCCCAAGAAAACAACGGATGCGGCAAGCGGCGGCTTCGGCCGCCGCTTGCTTTTTGCCAGACGGCGTGGCGATAAGGAGGAAGATACCATGCGCAAGAAAAACCCAAAGACCTTATCCCAGCGGGGAAAGACCGGTCTGCTCTGCCTGCTGTGTTTTTTGCTGGGGGGTGTGATAGCCCTGGCGGCTGTCTGGCAGCTCCAGGGCACGGAGGGCAGGACCCTGACGGCAGCCTACCGCCTCATCCAAGAGCAGTTTGTGGGGGAGCACGACGACCAGAAAACCCTGGACGCAGCCTTGGAAGGGATGGTGGAGTCCCTGGGGGACCGGTGGTCCTATTATCTGGACCCCCAGGAAACCCAGCAGGTGAAGCAGCAGCGGAGCAATGCCTATGTGGGCATCGGCATCACCGTGGGCACGGAGCCGGCCGACGGCCTGCAGATTCTCCGGGTCACCGCCGGCGCTCCGGCGGAAGAGGCGGGCCTGGTTTCCGGGGAGATCATCCGAGGTGTGGACGGCATGTCTATCACGGAGGAAAACCGCCAGGAGGCCTTGGACGCAATCCAGGGAGAGGAGGGCACCGTGGTGACCCTGGAGGTGGAAGGGACCGACGGCGTGAGACGGACGGTGGAGGTTACCCGGGCCCAGATCCACGGCATCACCGCTGCCTGGACCATGCTGGACGGCCAAGTGGGCCTGGTGACCATCCAGAGCTTTTACGCCGGCACGGCGGACCTGGTGAAGCAGGGGGTAAATGAGCTGGTGGACCAGGGGGCCCAGGCCCTGGTCTTTGACGTGCGCAACAACCCCGGCGGCTATGTCTCGGAGCTGACGGAGATTCTGGACTTCCTGCTGCCGGAGGGGGATATCTTCATTGAGCGCACGGTGGACGGGGAGGAGATCGTCTACTCCTCCGACGCTGCCTGCGTGGACCTGCCCATGGCGGTGCTGGTGAACAGCGAAAGCTACAGTGCCGCGGAATTCCTGGCCGCCCAGCTGCGGGAGTCCGTTGGGGCGGTGGTAGCTGGGGAGCAGACCAGCGGAAAGGGGTATTCCCAGGTCCTCTTCGACCTGCCCAATGGGTCCTCCATCGGCCTGTCTACCGCCCGGTACTACACCGGCGGAGGGGTGTCTCTCATCGGCACAGGTCTGAATCCCGACCCGGCCGTCTCTCTGAGCCAGGAGGACCAGGAGAAGCTCCTGGCGGGTACCCTGGCGCCCCAGGAGGATGCCCAGCTCCAGGCGGCCCTCCAAGCTCTTTCTGGCCAGTCTTGACGGAGCGGGGAGCCTTTTTTCGGGAAATCCCCCCGGGGGGTCCAAAGGCGGGGCCCTTCCCCTTGACAGACCGGGAGAAAGTACCTATAATACTTAGGAATCTATCCTGGTTACCTTTTATAAATGTGTAGGCCTTGGGCCTGCTGCATAGGAAAACAGACCAATCAAAAATCGAAAGGTGTTAAAAAAACCATGGCAAAAGAATACACACTCAGCGCCGAGCGCTTGGAGGAACTCAAGCAGGAGCTGACCTATCTGAAGACCGTGCGGGAAAAGGAAGTGGCGGAGCTGATCAAGGAAGCCCGCTCCTTCGGCGACCTGTCGGAGAACAGTGAGTACGATGAGGCCAAGAACGAGCAGGGCAAGCTCTACTCCCGCATCGCGGAGCTGGAGGAGATCCTCTCCAACTACACCCTCATCCAGGAGCAGGAGAACCACATGGACCTGGTCCACGTGGGCAACACCGTGGTGGTGCGGGACCTGGAGTTTGACGAACAGCTCCAGTATCAGATCGTGGGCTCCCAGGAGGCCGACCCCATGAACGGCCGCATCTCCGAGGACTCCCCCTTCGGCCGGGCGCTGCTGGGCCGCAAGGCCGGGGAAGAGGTGGTGGTGGAAGCCCCCGCCGGCAACATTCGCTATCAGATCGTGGAGATCCAGAGATAACAGAGAGAAAAGGAGCGGCTGAAGATGGCTGAGAAGAACAAAAAGGAAACGGCACAGGAAGAGGTCCAGGACCTCTCCCAGATCCTCCAGGTGCGCCGGGATAAGCTGGCCGCCCTCCAGGCCGAGGGCAAGGACCCCTTCCAGCAGACCAAGTTTACTGTGTCCGCCCACACCCAGGAGATCAAGGACAACTTTGATCAGATGGAGGGCCAGGCGGTCACCGTGGCTGGGCGCCTCATGTCCAAGCGTGGCATGGGCAAGGTGAGCTTCTGCGACCTGCAGGACAAGACCGGCCGCATCCAGCTTTACGCCCGCCGGGACGAGATGGACGAGGCAGTCTACAACGCCTTTAAGAAGTACGACATCGGCGACCTGGTGGGGGTGGAAGGCGAGGTCTTCCGCACCCAGCGGGGGGAGATGAGCGTGCGCTGCAAGAACGTTACCCTCCTGTCCAAGTCCCTGCGCCCCCTGCCGGAGAAGTTCCACGGCCTGCAGGACAAGGAACTGCGCTACCGCCAGCGGTACGTGGATCTGATCGTCAACCCCGACAGCCGGAAAAACTTCGAGATCCGCAGCAAGTTCGTCAGCTATCTGCGCGCCTTCCTGGACGGACGGGGCTACATGGAAGTGGAGACCCCGGTGCTCAACACCATCTCCGGCGGTGCCACGGCCCGGCCCTTCATCACCCACCACAACACCCTGGACCTGGACATGTATATGCGCATCGCCACGGAACTCCACCTCAAGCGCCTGATCGTGGGCGGCCTGGAGCGGGTGTATGAGATCGGCCGGATCTTCCGCAACGAGGGTATGGACACCAAGCACAACCCCGAGTTCACCACCGTGGAGCTGTACCAGGCCTATGCCGACTTCAACGACATGATGGACCTGTTTGAGGACTTCCTGTCCTCCGCCGCCCAGAAGATTCTGGGCACCTACCACGTCACCTGGCAGGGGGAGGAGATTGACCTGACCCCCGGCTGGCAGCGGCTGACCATGGCTGAGGCCGTGAAGAAGTACCTGGGCGTGGACTTTATGACCATCGACGACGATGGCGCCGCCGTGGCCGCTGCCAAGAGCGTGGGGGTGGACATGGACGGGGTGGAGCCCACCTGGGGCCACGCCCTCTACGAGTGCTTCGACCAGAAGGTGGAGGGGATGCTCATCCAGCCCACCTTCATCACCATGCACCCGGTGGACGTGTCCCCCCTGGCCAAGCGCTCCCCCAAGGACAGCCGTCTCACCGAGCGTTTTGAGCTGTTCATCTGCCGCAGCGAGATGGGCAACGCCTTTTCCGAGCTCAACGATCCCATCGACCAGAAGCAGCGCTTCCAGAAGCAGGTGGAGATGCGGGAAGGCGGCGACGAAGAGGCCGGCATGATGGACGAGGACTACATCAACGCCCTGGAGTACGGCCTGCCCCCCACGGGCGGCCTGGGCATCGGCATCGACCGGTGCGTGATGCTGCTCACCGGCGCCGACTCCATCCGGGATGTGATCCTCTTCCCCACCATGAAGCCCCTGGACCTGCCCAAGGGAGAGAAGAAGGCCCCCCAGGTCCCCGCAGAGGCCTCGGTCCCGGCCGAGGAGATCGACTTTTCCAAGGTGGAGATCGAACCCCTCTTCGCCGATTTCGTGGACTTTGAGACCTTCAGCAAGTCCGACTTCCGGGCAGTGAAGGTGAAGGCCTGCGAGGCGGTAAAGAAGAGCAAGAAGCTCCTGAAGTTCGTCCTGGACGACGGCTCCGGCACCGACCGGGTGATCCTCAGTGGCATCCACGAGTACTATGAGCCCGAAGAGCTGGTGGGCAAGACCTGCATCGCCATTACCAACCTGCCCCCCCGGCCCATGATGGGCATCGACTCCTGCGGGATGCTCATCTCGGCGGTGCACCACGAGGAGGGGGCCGAGCGGCTCCACCTGCTCATGGTGGACCCCCATATTCCTGCCGGCGCCAAGCTGTACTAAGCTGTGGGAACCGGCGGAGTTTGAGAGAGACGTTGGGAGCACCGGAAATACAACCGCACAGGGCCGGCCTCGGAGACAGGCCGGCCCTGTTTCTTTTTAAAAGGCAGCGGCAGGCATCCTTTGGGATGCCTGCCGCTGCCTTGTTGTCTTGCGGAAGGAGCTACTCCACGCTTTTGAGGGACTCCACCATGTCTAGATCTTTCAGTTTTCGGTGGGCGGCCAGGTTGACCAACAGGGAGAAGGCGGCGGTCAGCAGGGCAGCCCAGAGGTAGCTGGAAAGGCTAAGGGACCGGCCGAACATGAGCATGTCGATCTCCACCGTGAGCACTAGCCACTGGTGCAGAAGCTTCCCCAGTACCATCCCCAGGGCCACCCCGAAGATGGTCAGAAAGACGTTCTCCCGGTAGACGTAGGAGGACAGTTCCCGGTCGTAGAACCCTAAGACCTTCAAGGTGGCCAGCTCCCGCATGCGCTCGGTGATGTTGATGCTGGTCAGGTTCAGCAGCACCACGAAGGCCAGGGCGGCGGCGCAGACGATGATGAGGATGACGGCGTAGTCGATGCTCTCCAGGCTGGAGGTGAAGGTGTCCCGGGTGTCGGTGATCAGGGTGAGGGAGGTCACCCCGTCCAGGGCCACCAGCTGGCTCTCCAGCTCCTCGGCCTGGTCGGTGTCGGTGGACAGGTCCACCAGAATGGTGTTGTCCTCCGGCGGGCTTCCGAAGACCTTCTCATAGTAGGTGTCGCTGAGGTAGATGTAGTGCTGAATGTAGTGCTCGGTGACGTCAGCCACCCGGATGGTCACTCGGCTGTCACCCTCCAGGGTGATGGTGTCTCCCGGTTCTACGTCCAGAAGAATGGCCATCTTTTCCGTGATTACTGCGCCGTCGTCCGGCAGGGTCACTGGGTCATCATTGGTGCGGTGGCGCAGAGAGACGAAGGGGGCTAGAGCCTCTTGACTTTCGGCAGTTTGAAGGTAGCAGTCCACAGAGTAGGTCTCACTCTGGGCGGTGTAGGAGGCGGTGTGGCAGGTGAGATAACCGCTGACCAGGTTGCTCTCGTCCAGGGCGTCTTCCACTTCCTGCTGCTCCAAGGGGGTGACTTTGTCCACCAGCCCCACCTGGGCGGAGTAGTGGTAGATTTCATCGTACTGCATATCCATGACTCCCAAGATGGACCCCCGCAGGCCGAAAGCGGTGACGATGAGGGCAGCGCAGCCGCCAATGCCGATGACGGTCATCCAGAACCGCTTCTTGTAGCGGAAGAGGTTGCGCAAGGTAATTTTATAGTGGAAGGAGAGCTTCTGCCACAGGGGGGTGATCCGCTCCAGAAGGATGCGCTTGCCCATGGGCGGGGCCTTGGGGCGCATAAGTTCTGCTGGGGAGGCGGACAAGGTGGAGATGCAGGCGGCCAGAGCGGCCAGGGTCACTGTACCGATGGAGGCCACACAGGCCAGCAGAGAGGTCATGGGCTCAAAGCTGTAGAGGATGTCGCCAATGGAGTACAGGATGAGCCAGGCGGTACAGATGATCCAGGGCAGCAGGGTCAGGCCGATGGCCAGGCCGATCACGGCCCCAATGGCGCTGGCCAAAAAGCCGTAGCCAACATATTTCACGGCGATGGAGCGCTTGGAGAAGCCCAGAGCCTTCAGACCACCGATGGTGGTGCGCTGCTCCTCCACCATGCGGGTCATGGTGGTCAGACAGACCAGAGCGGCCACCAGGAAGAAGATGAGGGGGAAGACGGTGGACAGGGAACTCATTCGGTCGGCGTCCATGCTGTAGCTGGCGTAGCCCACGTTGGTGTCCCGGTCCAGAATGTACCACTGGCCCTCTTCCAGCAGCTCCACATCCCGCTTGGCCTGCTCCACTTCCTTGCGGGCCTGGTTGAGCTGGTCTTCCGCTTCTTCCTCGCCCTCTTGGTAGGCCTGCACGCCCTGGGCGTATTCCTCTTCGCCTTCTTCCAGCTGTTCTTTCGCTTGGTCCAGCTGTTCCTGGCCCTGTTTGAGCTCCTCGGCCAGGGTTTTTTGTCCTGCGGTGAGTTCTTCCAAGCCGCTGTTATAGTCTTCCCAACCTTCATCCAGGCTCTTGCGGGTGGCGGCCAGGGTCTGGGAGCTGTTCTCCCACTCTTTCAGACCGTCTTCATATTCGGCTTCGCCGGCGTCCAGCTGGGCCTTGGCGGCGTCCAGTTGCTTTTTTGCCTGGTCCAGTTCTGCCTTCTGCTCCTTCAGATCCTGATAGCGGGAGGAGGATAGCAGGTCGTTGTAGGCCTGGTCGTAAAGTGTATCGTAGGCGGCGGCGTAATATTTGCTATAGCACTGGGCGTAGACCTTAGAGTAGACCAACTGGTAGCTGCCTGGCTGGGTGGCCTCGGCAGCGGCGGCTTCCTCTTTAGCCTGGGCGTCGGCCTGGGAAGCTGCCTGGGCGGCTGCTTGAATGGCCGCTTGGGAGGCGGCCTCTGTCTCCAAGGCTACGGTGCTGGCCTGGTAGAGAGCCAGGCCCAATTGATATTGCGCTTTGCCACTGTTGTATTCCACCCAGCCGGCATCCAGTTCGTTCCGGGCTTCTTCCAGGGCCGGTTTGGCTGCCTCTAGGGAAGCCATGCCTTCCTGGTAGGCTTTCTCGCCGGTATCCAGCTGAGCTTTGGCGTCATCCAGCTGGGCTTTGGCAGCGTCCAGCTGTTTTTGGCCAGCGGCACTCTCTTCCTGGAACGTGGTCAAGCCCTCCTGGTAGTCGGCCCAGCCGTCGTCCAGTTCTTTGCGGGCGGCATCCAGCTCCTCCTGTCCCTCTTGCAGGGAAGCTTCGGTCTCTTTTTCGCCTTCGGCCAGAGCCTGTTCGGCCTGGGTGATCTGGTCGTTGGCGTCCTCTAGGCGGAGCTGACAGCGCTCCAAGGCCAGGGGTTTAAGCTCCTTGGCACAGTCATCGATGAGCTGGCTGTATTCCTCCGAGTAGGTCTCCAATTCCTCTGCTCCGTCCACCAGTAGGTAGGCGTCGGTGTAGTAGTCCATGGTGAAGGCGGAGGAGGGGAGCATCAGATAGGCGGAGACCTTTCCAGTGCCCAGGGAGGAGGTCCCCCGGTCGATGGAGATGTACAGGGGAGAGGTGGCCACCCCGACGATGGTGACCTCGTCCACGGACAGGGCGTCTTGGTAGGTTCCGTCCCCGGTGTCCAGGGTGATGGTGTCGCCGATGGACAGGCCGGTCTCCTCCAGCAGCAGGGGCTCCACCAGACATTCGTCGGCGGCCTGGGGCAGGCGGCCCTCCTGGAGGGCGGGGACGTTGATCTCACTTCCCTCCTCATAGGAGATCACCTTCACCACCAGGTCCCGGGCATCCAGGGTCAGGATGGCGTCAATGCTGTAGGAGCCTTGGGCCGCCAGAATGTCTGGCTGGGCCGCCAGGGCCTTGATGTCTCCCTCGGTCAGTCCCAGGGAGGAGAGGATGTGCAGGTCCATGAGCTTCTGCTGGTCGAAGTATTGATCGGCGGAGAGCTTCATGTCCGGCGCTGCCGCCCGCAGGCCAGCCAGGAAGCAGACGGCCAGGGCGGAGAGGATGAGCAGGGAGAGAAAGCGGGTAAAGGTGTGGCGGATCTCCCGCACGGTGTCGGTGAGCAGTCGGTTGGGTTTCCGCTTCATGGCGCGCCTCCTTTCTGAGGGATTGGGGAAGGGGTTACCATTCGATCTGCTCCACCGGGGTGGGGGTCTCGTTGTGTTCGATGGCTTCCACCTGGCCGTTTTTCACGTGGATGACCTTGTCGGCCATGGGGGCGATGGCGGTGTTGTGGGTGATGACCACTACCGTCATGCCCTGCTGGCGGCAGGTGTCCTGAAGGAGTTTGAGGATGGACTTGCCGGTGACGTAGTCCAGCGCGCCGGTGGGCTCGTCGCACAGCAGGAGCTTGGGGTTCTTGGCCAGGGCCCGGGCGATGGCCACCCGCTGCTGTTCGCCGCCGGAGAGCTGGGCCGGGAAGTTGCCCAGCCGGTCCTGCAGGCCTACATGGGCCAGCACGTCGGCGGCGGGCAGGGGAGACTTGCAGATTTGGGTGGCCAGCTCCACGTTTTCCAGGGCGGTGAGATTTTGCACCAGGTTGTAAAACTGAAAGACAAAGCCGATGTCGTAGCGGCGGTAGGCCGTCAGCTGCTTAGGGGTGTAGGCGCTGATCTGCTGGCCGTCCACCAGGATGGAGCCGGAGGTGCAGCTGTCCATCCCCCCCAAAATGTTCAGCACCGTGGTCTTGCCCGCCCCGGAGGGGCCCACAATGACCACGAACTCCCCTCGCTCGATGTCGAAGGTGATGTTGTTCACGGCGGTAATGGTCACTTCGCCCATGTGGTAGCGCTTGACCACATGGTCCATGGAAATGTAAGACACGGGATCACCTCTGTTGGTTATAAGACAGGTGTTGATAATCTTGTTAGTTTCAGTATAATAAAGTTTGAGATAGTTACAACCGTCAATTGGCGCGGATGTGTTTAGAAATCAACACTTTCCAGGAACTGTGTTGAAAAATTGGATTTTCATGGAAGAAAAAAGGTGAAGACATGGAAGAAAAAGGAACGGACCGCCGGGTTCGCCGCACGAAAGCCCGGCTGCGGCAGGCCATGACCCAGCTGATGCTGGAAAAAGACCTTTCCAGCATCACCGTGCGGGAGCTGACCGACCTGGCCGACGTCAACCGGGGCACGTTTTACACCCATTACAAAGACATCTACGACATGATCGATCAGGTGGAAAACGAGATCTTCTCGGAGCTGGAGGACCTGCTGGACCTGCACACCTCGGAGATCGTCCAGCGGGACATTGCGGCGGTGCTCCAGGAGGTCTTTCGGTTTGTGGGCCGGAACCAAAACCTCTGCCGGGTGTTTTTGACCCGGCAGTCGGCGGACCGCTTCTTCCAGCGGCTCAACCAGCTCATCTACCGCAAATGTCTCGACGAGTGGAAGGAACTCTACCATACCGCCGACCGGGAGGCCCCCCGGTACGTGCTGGAGTTTGTGGTCTCCGGCACGGTGGGTCTCATCCGTGCCTGGGCCACCAACGGTTTTCCGGAGCCGCCGGAGGACGTGGCGGAGCTGGCCAACCGGCTGATTCTGTACGGGGTCACGCCCCAGTGGCGGACCGGGGAGTGAGAGTCTGGGGGGCGGGACGGCGTGTCGGTCCCTGCTGCGGTTGGCGGGGGGAGGCCGGCGTCAGAGTTGTCCCTTGGCCGGCGGGCAGGGGAGCTCTGTCACCCCCTGTCGAGGAAGGGAGACTTCCCTCCGGGGAAGGGGCGGGGGTGTCCCCGCGTCCGCCCTGACCCCCTGTTTAATTTGTAACGGTTCCCTTGGCGCGGCGTTGGCCTTTTTATATATAAGGTATGAAAATCCAGGAGGCCGGCGAAAAATCGTTGACTTGAATATGCCCGAGGGGTATGCTATAGTTAACTTTGTAGAAATCCACAGGAGGGAGTCCATTCCCGCTTGGGGAAAATTTGGCGTGCCGGGGATTCCCTGCCCGGCCCGGAAAGAAGCCAATCTCGCAAAGACAACATACCGGCAGGGTCTCCTGTCGGTATGTTCTGACATTACCTGCCCTCTCCCGCCGGCGCGCCCGGCGGCGGGCCTTGGAGGGACCATGGAGACCATTACAAGCAGAACCAATTCCCTCATCACCCGCATCCGCAAGCTCACGGCTGACCGCAAGTTCCGCCGGCAGCAGAGACTCATGGTGTGCGAGGGACCCAAAATGCTGGCCGAGGCCATCCGCTGGCAAGCCCGGCTGGAGACCGTCCTGTGGCAGGAGGGGGTCCAGCCCACCCAAGAGCTGCCCGATGGGGTGCGGCAGGCGGCCGTACCCGCCGACCTGCTGCGATCGGTGGCTCCCACCCAGACCCCCCAGCAGGTGCTCTTCCTGTGCGCTTTGCCGGACCATGGGCTGCCGGAGGACCTCTCCGGCACCCGCTACCTGGTCCTGGACGGCCTGCAGGACCCGGGGAACGTGGGCACTCTGTGGCGTACAGCCGACGCCTTCGGGGCAGACGGCCTGGTGCTGCTGCCTGGCTGTGCCGACCCCTGGAACCCCAAGACCCTCCGGGCCACCATGGGAGCCTGCTTCCGGCTGCCGGTGTGGGAGGGGACGCTGGAGCAGCTTCTGCCCCGGCTGGACCGGGCGGGACTGCCCCTGTACGCCACCGCCCTGCAGGCGGACACCGTGGACATCCGCCAGGCTGACCTGACCCGGGCTGCCGTGGTCATCGGCAGTGAGGGACACGGGGTCAGCCAGCAAGTGCTGGCGGCCAGCCGGCAGACCATTCAAATTCCCATGACCGACCGCTGTGAGTCCCTCAACGCCGCCGCCGCCGGCGCGGTGGTGCTGTGGCAGATGGGCTTTGGCGGCCGAGGATGAGCGCGACAAAGGAGGGCCCGGCATGAGCAATCTGCGGCACTGGCTGTGGCTGAGCACCCGGGGGTCTGCCCCGGGGATGTATGCCGCCCGGATTTTGGACCACTTCGGCACCCCGGAGAGGGCCTATTACGCCGACCCGGCGGAGTATGCCCATCTGGAGGGGGTGCCCCAGAAGGTGCGCCAGGCCCTGGAGGACAAGGACCTGTCCCAGGCCGACCAGATCCTCACCCAATGCCAGTCCCTGGGCATTCACGTGCTGACCAGTCAGGATGCCGCCTTTCCCCGGCGGCTGGCCCAGCTGGACAGCGCCCCCTGCGTGCTGTATGTGAAGGGGCGTTTGCCCCAGATCGACCAGGAGGCCGCTGTGGCCATTGTGGGCGCCCGACAGGCCAGCCCCTACGGCGTTATGGCCGCCGGGCGGATGGGCCTGGACCTGGCCCGCCAGGGGGTTCTGGTGGTCAGCGGCAGCGCCCGAGGAGTGGACGCCGCGGCCCTGCAGGGGGCCCTGCGGGGTGGCGGCCAGGTGATCTCGGTGCTGGGCAACGGCATCGACGTGATCTATCCCCCCTATCACCGGGACCTGTACGAGGACGTGGCCGCCGCCGGAGCCCTGATCAGTGAGTATCCCCCGGGAACCCCGCCAGCTGGCAGCCATTTTCCCGTCCGCAACCGCCTCATCGCCGGGCTGTGCCTGGGGGTGCTGGTGGTGGAGGGGACGGAGACCAGCGGCTCCCTCATCACCGCCCGGTGGGCCCTGGAGCAGGGCAGGGACGTGTTCGCCGTGCCCGGAAGCATCGACGCCCCACTCAGCCGGGGACCCAATGGCCTGATCCGCCGCAGCGAGGCCAAGCTGGTCCAGGACGCCTGGGACGTGATCGAGGAATACCGGGAGCTTTACCCGGACAAACTCCGTCCACGAACCCCGCTGTCTCATCCGGCAGCCCAGGCCCGGCTGGAGCATCTGCCGGCAGCCCCTGCCCGCCCTTTGACAGGCGGCCGGGAAGAGACAGGGGAGGCCCCGGTATCTGCCCAGGAAGAGGCCCCGGCGCGGTTGGTCATCGACCTGGCCAAGGACCCGGAGGCCCTGCCCGACGACCAGGCCGCCCTGTTGCGGGCGCTGCAGCGGGGCCAGGGACACACCGCCGACGAGCTGGTGGAGGCCACCGGCCTGCCTGCCCGGCGGGTCCTGTCCGCCCTGACCATTCTCCAGGTGCGCCAGATGGTGGCCGAGGAGAACCGCCGCTTCACCACCCTGGTGGAGCTGAGAGAAGACATCCAACCGCCCCAATAAGCGGGCGGATCGCAGCCCGGCGGGCCCTCTTGCGGGCCCTGCCGGAGGATAGATGCTGTGCCGGACCCAGGTCCGGCCAGAGAAGAATTCGGAGGAAATCGCGTGGCGAAATCAAATTTAGTCATCGTAGAGTCACCGGCCAAAGCAAAGACCATTGGAAAGTATCTGGGGCCCACCTATCAGGTGCTGGCCTCCATGGGCCATGTCCGGGATCTGCCCAAGAGCAAGATGGGGGTGGACCTGGAAAACAACGACTTCACCCCCCATTACCAGCCCATTAAGGGTAAAGAGGAGACCATTGCCGAGCTCAAGGACGCGGCAGACCACAGCGAAAAAGTCTACCTGGCCACCGACCCGGACCGGGAAGGAGAGGCCATTTCCTGGCACCTGAAGGAGCTGCTGGACCTGCCCGACAGCAAGACCAGCCGAGTGACCTTCAACGAGATCACCAAGAAGGTGGTCACCGAGAGCATCGCGGCCCCCCGGGAGATCGACCAGAACCTGGTGGATGCTCAGCAGGCTCGGCGTATCCTGGACCGGATCGTGGGCTATGAGCTCTCCCCCCTGCTGTGGAAGAAGATCCGCCGGGGCCTGTCCGCCGGACGGGTCCAGTCGGTGGCCACCCGCCTGGTGGCCGAGCGGGAGGAGGAGATTCGGGCCTTTGTGCCCCAGGAGTACTGGACCTTAGAGGTCATCCTGGACCGGGTGGCCCCCAACCAGGGCAGCTTCCGCACCCAGTTCTACGGTCGGGAGAAGAAGATGGAGCTGCACTCCAAGGAAGAGGTGGACCAGATTCTGGCCGACATCCAGGACGCCCCCTTTACCGTCAGCAGCATCAAACGACAGGACAAGAACCGGGCCCCGGCGCCCCCCTTCATCACCAGCACCCTCCAGCAGGAGGCCTCTCGGAAGCTGAACATGAGCCCCCGGCGAACCATGTCCATTGCCCAGCAGCTGTATGAGGGCGTGGACATCCAGGGGGAGGGGACCGTGGGTCTGATCACCTACATGAGAACCGACTCCCTGCGTCTGTCCGACGAGGCCATCGCCGCAGCCCGGTCCTTTGCTGGCGCTCGGTATGGCCAGGAGTATCTCCCCCCCGCCCCCCGGCAGTTCAAGACCAAGGCCGGTGCCCAGGACGCCCACGAGGCCATCCGGCCCTCCAACGTGGCTCTGACCCCGGAGAGCATCAAAAAGGACCTGACCACCGAGCAGTTCCGCCTGTATAAGCTCATCTGGAGCCGCTTTTTGGCCTGCCAGATGGCCTCCGCCGTCTACGACAGCCTGGGCATCGAGGTCACCAGCGCTGGTTATGTCTTCAAGGCCAGCCGGTCGGAGGTGAAATTCCCGGGCTTTCTGGCTGTGTATGAGGAGGGCCGGGACGACGACGGGGAGGAGGTCCAGACCCGTCTGCCCAACCTCCAGGAGGGAGAGCCCTTGAAGCGAGGGGAGACCAAGCCCGAACAGAAGTTCACCCAGCCCCCCACTCGATACACCGAGGCTACCCTCATCCGGGCTCTGGAGGAGAAAGGGATCGGCCGCCCCTCCACCTACGCCCCCACCATCACCACCATCATGAACCGGGAGTATGTGGTCAAGGACGGCAAGTACCTGCACACCACCCCTCTGGGAGAGGTGGTCACGGGCCTGATGAAGGACAAATTCCACGACATTGTGGACTACGACTTCACCGCCGACATGGAAAGCCGCCTGGACAAGGTGGAGAGCGGCGCGGAGAACTGGAAGCAGCTGCTGCGGGACTTTTACCAGGACTTCCACCAGGAGCTGGTCCAGGCGGAGCAGGACCTGGACGGCACCCGCATCAAGGTCCCCGACGAGGTCTCCGACGAGGTCTGCGACCTGTGCGGCCGGCAGATGGTGGTCAAGTCCGGCCGGTTCGGCCGCTTTTTGGCCTGCCCGGGCTTCCCGGAGTGTACCTTCACCAAGCCCCTGGTCATTGAGATGCCCGGCAAGTGCCCCAAGTGCGGCAGCCGGCTGCTGAAGAAGACCTCCCGCAACGGCTACACCTACTACGGCTGCGAGCGCAACGGTGACAAACTGGGCCGGGCCTGCGACTTTATGACCTGGGACGTACCCGTGAAGGACAACTGCCCCGAGTGCGGCTGGACCATGTTCAAGAAGTCCGGCCGGGGCTTTAAGAAGCCATTCTGCATCAACGAGTCCTGCCCTGCCTTTGTCCCCGAGGAGAAGCGGGGGGGCTACCGAAAGAAAAAGACCGAGGAGGCCAAGACCGACGCCGCTGCCCCGGAGGAGGCCGCTCCGGCAGAGGAGAAAACCACCGCCAAAAAGACGGCCAAGAAGACCGCTGAGAAGAAGCCGGCGGCGAAAAAGACCACCAAAAAGACCGCCGAGAAAAAGCCGGCGGCTAAGAAAACCACCACCAAAAAGACCGTGGCCAAGAAGACGGCGGAAAAGGAGGCCCCGGCCCCTGAGTCCGTCAGAGAGACCCCTGGGGAGGAAAGCCATGACTGAGACCGTCACCATCCTTGGGGCAGGCCTGGCCGGGTGCGAGGCCGCCTGGCAGCTGGCCAAGCGGGGCATCCCCGTGGTCCTGTGGGAGATGAAGCCCCAGCGGAAGACCCCCGCCCACCACACAGACCTGTTCGGGGAGCTGGTGTGTTCCAACTCCCTGCGCTCGGATCAGCTGGAAAACGCCGTGGGACTGCTGAAAGAGGAGCTGCGGCGGCTGGACTCCCTCATCCTCCGCTGTGCCGACGAGCACAGGGTGGCCGCTGGGGGTGCCCTAGCGGTGGACCGCACGGCCTTTGCCCAGGCCATCACCGACGCCATCCGCCAGCATCCCAACATCACCGTGAAAGAGGGGGAGGTCACCGAACTGCCCCAAGAGGGCCAGGTGATTGTGGCCACCGGCCCCCTCACCGCCGATGCCCTGGCCCAAGACATCGCCCAAAAGCTGCCACAGGGGGGACATCTGCACTTTTACGATGCCGCCGCCCCCCTGGTGACCTTTGAGAGTGTGGACATGGACAGCGCCTGGTTTGCCTCCCGCTACGACAAGGGGACGGCGGACTACATCAACTGCCCCCTGTCCCAGGAGGAGTACCTGGCCTTTTGGGACGCCCTTTGCCAGGCCAAAGAGGCCCCCGTCCACGGCTTTGAGGACAAGAACGTCTTTGAGGGCTGCATGCCAGTGGAGGTCATGGCTCGGCGAGGGGAGCAGACCCTGTGCTATGGCCCCCTCAAACCCCGGGGCCTGCGGGACCCCAAGACCGGCCAGGAGCCCTATGCGGTGGTCCAGCTGCGGCGGGACAACGCCGACGGCACCATCTACAACCTGGTGGGCTTTCAAACCCACCTGACCTGGCCCGAGCAGAAGCGGGTCTTTTCCATGATCCCCGCCCTGAGAAACGCGGAATTCGTCCGCTACGGGGTCATGCACCGCAACACCTATCTGGACTCCCCCCGGCTGCTGGACCGGTACTACCGGGTGCGCACCCAGCCCCGGCTGGTCTTTGCCGGCCAGATCACCGGCGTGGAGGGGTATGTGGAGTCCACCGCCTCCGGCTGCCTGGCAGCCCTGGAGCTGGCCCGCCGGCTGGAGGGTAGGCCCCCCATCGACTTTCCTCAGGAGACCGCCATCGGCGCCCTGGCCCTGTATGTGAGCAATGAGACGGTGGAGCACTTCCAGCCCATGAACGTGAACTTTGGCATCATGCCCCCTCTGGGCTACCGGGTGAAGGGAAAGCGGAACAAGAACGCCGCCCTGTCCCAGCGCGCCCTGGAGGCCCTGGCGGGGCTGGGAGAACTGTGAGAAAGAAGGCGAGAGAGCTATGAAAATTATCGTGGACGCCATGGGTGGCGACAATGCCCCTCTGGCCCCTGTGGAGGGCGCCTTGCGGGCCCAGAAAGAGTTGGGGGTGGAGATCCTGCTCACCGGCCGGACGGAGGAGATCCTGTCCTGCCTGGACCAGCTGGGCCACAAGACCATCCCCAAAGGGGTGGAGATTGCCCCGGCCAGCCAGGTTATCCTCATGGAGGACAATCCGGCCCGGGCCTTTAAGGAGAAACCCGATTCCTCCATGACGGTGGGCCTGAAGCTGCTGAAAGAGGGGAGTGGGGACGCCTTTGTCTCCGCCGGTTCCACCGGCGCTCTGCTCTCCGCTGCCACCCTGATCGTCAAGCGCATCCGGGGTATCCGGCGGGCCGCCCTGGCCCCGGTGGTGCCCAATGCCGGGGGGAACATGGTCCTCATCGACTGTGGCGCCACTGCCGAGTGTACTCCGGAGTACTTACTGCAGTTTGCCTACATGGGCTCCTACTACGCCCAGCGCTTCCTGGGCATTGCCAACCCCCGGGTGGCGCTGCTGAACATCGGCGCCGAGCCCAGCAAGGGTATGGACCTGCAAAAGCAGACCCACGCTCTGCTCACCCAGGCCCATGAGGCCGGGCGGCTGAACTTTGTGGGCAACATCGAGGGCCGGGAGGCAATGAGCCAGGGGGTGGACGTGCTGGTCACCGACGGCTTTACCGGCAACATCTTTCTCAAAACCGTGGAGGGCGCGGCCATCCTCTTCAGCGGTGCGCTGAAGCAGATGCTCCTGGGCAGCACCAAGACCAAGCTGGCCGCCCTGATGCTCAAGGACGGCATCGGGCAGTTCAAAAAGCGCTTTGACGCCAACGAGGTGGGGGGCACCGCCATGCTGGGCATTTCCCAGCCGGTGGTCAAGGCCCACGGCTCCTCTAACGGCTACGCCTTCTTCAATGCCATCCGCCAGGCCAAGGTGGTGGCCGAGACCAAGGTAGTGGAGGACATTGCGGCCAACGTGGCCCATATGCGCCTGGACCAGAAAGAGGCATGATTTTTCTATTTTGGTATTGACAGAAGCTAAAATAGTCCCTATATTAATGTACAGCATAAACGCGAGAACCGAATTCCTAAAAGGAGCAATTGGAAATGATTTTAGAGAAATTGCAGAGCTTGATTGCGGATCAGTTGGGCGTCGATGGGTCCGGCATTACGATGGACACCAACTTTGAGGAAGATCTGGGCGTGGATTCTCTGGATATCGTGGAGTTGTCCTTGGCCCTGGAAGAGGAATTTGACATCGGCGAGATGAGCGAGGAGGACCTGGCGTCCATCAAGACCGTGGGAGATCTGGTCCGGTATCTGCAGAAGCAGCTGGACATGTGAGGAACGGGACTTCGGTCCTGTTGGCTGCCCCTGTGGGGGAGAGAGGCGTGGCCTCTTCTCCCCGGCTCCGGGCGGCGTCTGCGGCCGTCCTGGTGTGCATTGCGTGACACCCCCCGTCCAGTGGCCGGGGGGATCGTCGTTTGAGGGGGGAATTGGATGAAGACATTGGAAGAAAAAATCGGGTATTCCTTCCGGGACCGGCAACTGCTGGAAAATGCCTTGACCCACAGCTCCTATGCCAACGAGCATCGGGGCGGGGGTGTGCCCAGCAATGAGCGGCTGGAATTTTTGGGGGACTCCATCCTGGGGCTGGTGGTGGCCGACCACCTCTACCGCACCCGGCCCGACCTGCCCGAGGGGGATCTAACCCGCATCCGGGCGGCCCTGGTGTGTGAGAACAGCCTGGTGGAAGTGGCCCGGAGCCTGGACTTGGGGAATTACCTGAAACTAGGCAAAGGGGAAGACCACGGCGGCGGCCGGGCCCGGCCCTCCATCCAGGCCGACGCGGTGGAGGCCATGCTGGCCGCTGTCTATCTGGACGGAGGTATCGGCCAGGCAAGAAAGCTCATCCACCGGCTGGTTCTCAACCGGGAAGAAGAGCGCACCGCCGCCGGCCGGGACTATAAAACTGCCCTGCAGGAGCTGGTTCAGCGGGAGAGCGGCCAGGTCCTGTCCTACCACCTGACCGGTGAGAGCGGCCCCGACCACGACAAGGTCTTTGCCATGGAGGTCCTGCTCAACGGCCAGCCCATCGGCGCTGGCCAGGGCAGGAGCAAGAAGGAAGCCGAGCAGGCGGCAGCCAAGGCCGCTGTGCTGAAGCTGGAAGGAGGACATACATGAGCAAGCGCACACGCAATATCATCCTGGCGGTGGTCATTCTGGTGATCCTGGTGGCCATTCCCTTTTGGCCCACCCTGCGCCAGGCATTCTCCAGCCAGGAGGAAGATACCCAGCAAGCCAGCGGAATCTCCTGCACGGTGACTGTGGTCTGCCAGGACCAGACCCTGCTGCCCACCCTTCAGGAGGAGGGCATCTCGGTGGAGGAGGACGGCACCCTTTTCTCCGCGTCCGTCTCTGTCGCGGAGGGCGCCACCATTCTGGACGCCCTGGAGGATGCCGCCCGGCAGGCCAATGCCGCGGTGGTGACCGAGGGCTCGCCGGCCTACGTGACCACCATCGGCGGGCTGGCTGCCGGTGCCCACGGGGATATGTCCGGCTGGACGTATACCGTGGATGGAGAAATGATTATGGAAAGCTGCGATGTGCAGACGGTCCAGGAGGGGGACGAGATCCTCTGGGCCTATGTGACCAGCTGGGAGTAAAAAACTACATGGGCCCGGACACGCCGCACCGAGGGGCGTGCCCGGGCTTTTTCACATCCTCTGCCAGGGGCCTCCTGGCCGGGGGGAGGGAGGGATTGTGTCGTGACTAAGAAAGCAGCGGCCCTGTGCAGGGCCTATCTTTTGCTGGCGGCGGGCCTAATGATTACCGCCTTTGGCATTGGCTTTTCCATTCAGGGGGGACTGGGTACCTCGCCCATCTCCAGCCTGCCCTATGTAGTCAGTCTCATCACCCCCCTGACCGTGGGCACCGCCACCATCTGTCTGCATGTGGTCCTTATCCTGCTGCAGATTTTGATTCTGCGCCGGAACTATCAGCCCATCCAGCTCATGCAGCTGCCGGTGGCCCTGGTGTTTGGCTATCTGACCGACTTCGGGGTGTGGGCCATTCAGGGCCTGCACGTCGCCACCTATGCCGGGCAGTGGGGCCTGTGCCTGGTGGGCATCCTGCTGGTGGGCATCGGGGTGGCCTGTGAGGTGGTGGCCGGGGTGGTCACCCTGGCCGGAGAGGGCTTCGTGTTGGCGGTGTGCCAGGTCACAGGCCTGCCCTTCGGCAACCTGAAGGTGACCTTTGACGTGACCTTGGTGGCCACTGCCAGCCTGCTCTCCCTGCTCTTCCTCCATCAGCTGGAAGGGGTCCGGGAGGGAACCGTGGCTGCGGCCATTCTGGTGGGGATGATCGCCAAGCGGGTTCAGCCTGTCCTCCAGCGGCGGCTTGGCCGGTGGCTCTCTTCCCAAAAGGAGGCGAAAGAGGGAGACCCTTCTGCCTCAATTTCACAAAAAAGAGAAAAAAGGACTTGACAAGGGGGAGAACCGGTGCTATACTCCCCCCATAAACCGAAGAACGGGAAGAGTACATTGGACCTTGCCTTTCCCAGCGAGCCGCGGAGGGTGAAAGCGCGGCAAAGTGCAACCCAGTGGAATGGTCCCGGGAGGGCGAACCAAATCAGGCTGCGGCCTGTAGTAGGGGAGACGGGCAGGAGCACGCCGTTACCACGTGCCGGCACTTGTTGGAGTGCGCTGAGTGGGCGCGAAAGGCGCCAAGCCGGGTGGCACCGCAGAAGCAGCAGCTTCTGTCCCTGCAAACAATGCAAGGGACAGGAGCGTTTTTGTTTTTGTCCCGGAAAACACAGAAAGGAGCCTATTACCATGGCAGCAATGAAAGAGATTCCTTATAAGATCTATCTGGAAGAGAACGAGATGCCCCAGGCATGGTATAACGTGCGGGCAGACATGAAGAACAAGCCCGCCCCCCTGCTCAACCCCGCCACCATGCAGCCCATGACTGCCGAAGAGCTGGGCGGCGTGTTCTGCAAGGAACTGGTGGCACAGGAGCTGGACAACGACAACGCCTACATCCCCATCCCCAAGGAGATCCGGGACTTTTATAAGATGTACCGTCCCTCTCCCCTGGTCCGGGCTTACTGCCTGGAGGAAAAACTCCAGACTCCCGCCAAGATCTACTATAAGTTCGAGGGCAACAACACCTCGGGCTCTCACAAGCTCAACTCCGCCATCGCCCAGGCCTACTATGCCAAGAACCAGGGCCTGAAGGGGGTCACCACCGAGACCGGTGCCGGTCAGTGGGGCACTGCCCTGTCCATGGCTTGCGCCTACCTGGGCCTGGACTGCCAGGTGTACATGGTCAAGGTCAGCTATGAACAGAAGCCCTTCCGCCGGGAGGTTATGCGCACCTACGGCGCTTCCGTGACTGCCTCTCCCTCCGAGACCACTGCCGTGGGCCGGAAGATTCTGGAGGCCCACCCGGGCACCAGCGGTTCCCTGGGCTGTGCCATCTCCGAGGCCGTGGAGGCTGCCACCAACCAGGAGGGTTACCGCTATGTGCTCGGCTCGGTCCTCAACCAGGTGCTGCTCCACCAGAGCATCATTGGTCTGGAGACCAAGGCGGCCATGGACAAGTACGGCATCCAGGCCGACATCATCATCGGCTGCGCCGGCGGTGGCTCCAACGTGGGCGGCCTGATCTCCCCCTTCGTGGGCCAGATGCTCCGGGGCGAGGCCGACTACCGCATCATCGCTGTGGAGCCCGCCTCCTGCCCCAGCCTCACCCGGGGCAAGTTCGCCTATGACTTCTGCGACACGGGCATGGTCTGCCCCCTGGCCAAGATGTACACCCTGGGCTCCGGCTTCATCCCCTCGGCCAACCACGCCGGCGGCCTGCGCTACCACGGCATGAGTCCTGTGGTCAGCCAGCTCTATCACGACGGCCTGATCGAGGCCACCAGCGTGGAGCAGACCAAGGTCTTTGAGGCTGCCACCTACTTTGCCCGGGTGGAGGGCATCCTGCCCGCTCCCGAGTCCAGCCACGCCATCCGGGTGGCCATTGATGAGGCCCTCAAGTGCAAGGAGACCGGGGAGGAGAAGACCATTGTCTTCGGCCTGACCGGCACCGGCTACTTCGACATGGTGGCCTATGAGAAGTTCAACAACGGCACCATGAGCGACTACATCCCCACCGACGACGACCTGGCTCAGGGCTTCGCCGGCCTGCCCAAGGTGGACTGATCCACACCCCATAGGGGGAATACCTCCGAACATCCCCAAACGCCGCCCCAGCCGCCTTTGGCGGCCCGGGCGGCGTTTTTTGCGTCAAATGAAGCGATGGGAGGAAGCCCTCCGCCTGCTGGTCGGATGGGCCCTTCTGTTAGACTGCATCGCCCGAGGATGGGGAGGAAAAAAACAGGCAGGCACCGGAACGGTGCCTGCCTGTTTTATGTCAGGTTGGGGTTCTCCCAGAGGGAGGGAAGGGGCTCAGCCCTCTTCCTGGATGGCCTTGGCGTCCTCGATGGCCTTCTGCTGGGCCACAGGGGGAGCCTCCTCATAGCGCACAAAGTGGAAGGAGAAGGTGCCGCGGCTCTGGGTGATGGAGCGCAGGTCGATGGCGTAGGAGGTCATCTCGGCCATGGGAACCTCAGCCTCCAGAATCTGGTTGCCGTCGTCGGTGGGATTCATGCCCATCACGCGGCCGCGACGCTTGTTCAGGTCGCCCATGACGTCGCCCAGGTAGCTGTCGGGAATGGTGACCTTCAGCTCACCGATGGGCTCCAGGATGGTGGGGTTGGCGTTGGCGATGCCTTCCTTATAGGCCAGCTGAGCGGCGGTCTTGAAGGCCATTTCGTTGGAGTCCACGGGGTGGTAGGAGCCGTCGTACAGGGTGGCCTTCATGCCCACCAGGGGATAGCCGGCCAGCACACCCTTGGTGGCGGCCTCCCGCAGGCCCTTTTCCACGGCGGGGAAGAAGTTCTTGGGCACGCTGCCGCCGAAGACTTCCTCGGCGAAGATCATGTCCTCGGACTCATACTGGGGCTCGAAGCGAATCCACACGTCGCCGAACTGGCCGGAACCGCCGGTCTGCTTCTTGTGGCGGCCGTGGGCCTCGACCTTCTTCTTGATGGTCTCGCGATAGGGCACGCGGGCGGGGCTGAGCTCGGCTTCCACGCCGAAGCGGCTCTTCAGGCGGGAGACCAGCACGTCCAGCTGCATGTCGCCGGCGCCGGAGAGAACCACCTGGCGGGTCTCGGCGTTATTGACCACGGTGAAGGAGGGGTCTTCTTCGTTCATCCGGGCCAGGCCGGCAGCCACCTTGTCGTCCTGGCCGCGGGTCTTGGGGGCGATGGCCTTGGAGTAGCAGGGCTCGGCGAAGGGGATGCCCTTCAGAGCCACTACCTTCCGGTTATCGCACAGGGTATCGCCGGTCTTGACCTTGTCCATCTTGCCGATGGCGCCGATGTCGCCGCAGGAGAGCTCCTTGACTTCCTCGGTCTTCTTGCCGCACAGGGTGTACAGACGGCCCAGCTTTTCGGCAGCGCCGGTGCGGGCATTGACCAGGGGCAGGTCGGAGGTGATGACGCCGGAGAGGACCTTAATCAGGGAGTACTTGCCGTACTGATCGGAGATGGTCTTAAACACGAAGGCCGTGGGCACGCCGCCGGGGGAGACCACGAAGTCCTCGGTCTGGCCGTCCTGCATGGTGGCCTTGTGATAGTTGCCCTCGGCGGGGTTGGGCAGCAGTTCCACGATATAGTCCATGAGCATCAGGGAGCCCATGCAGTTGATGGCGGAGCCGAAGAGGACGGGGAACATGGACAGCTCCCGCACGCCCTGGCGCAGGCCCTGGATCATCTCGGCGTAGGTGAAGGACTCGCCGCTGAAGTACTTGTCCATCATCTCGTCGGAGGTCTCGGCAACGGACTCCTTCAGGGCCTCGTTGAACTCGCTGACCACGTCTACCTTGTCGGCTGGGATATCCACTTCCACCCGCTTAAAGTCCTGCATCTCATAAGCGCGCTTGTTGAGCACGTCGATCAGGCCGGTGGTCTTCTTGTCCTCATCCCACATGGGGACCACCAGGGGAGCGATCTTGTTGCCGTACTTCTCCCGCAGGGCGTTGAAGGTGGCGTTGTAATCACTGTTTTCCTCGTCGGTCTTGGAGATATAGATAAACCGGGGCATGTTGCGCTCCTGGCAGTATTTCCAAACCTTTTCAAAGCCCACGGAGATGCCGTCCTTGGCGGAGCAGACGAGAATGGCGGCGTCGGCGGCACGGAGGGCCTCCATGACTTCACCGGAGAAATCGAAAGCGCCGGGGGTGTCCAGCAAGTTGATCTTGCAGCCCTTGTATTCCAGGGGAGCTACGGCGGTGGAGATGGAGATCTGACGGCGAATCTCTTCGGGGTCGTAGTCGCAGACAGTGTTGCCATCCGCGCTGGTGCCCATGCGCTTGATGGCGCCGGTCATGAACAGCAGGCTCTCGGCCAGGGCAGTTTTGCCGCTGCCGCTGTGGCCCACCAGACAGACGTTTCGGATGTTTTGCACAGAATAGCTCATAGCAGTTCTCTCCTTATTTTAAATCGCACAGGAGAGGAAATGGACCCTCTCCTGTGCCCCGACGGAGTTCATGCTCCATGGTGATGGAATAAGTATACAACAAGAGAGGGGCAGTGACAACAGAAAAAATGAAAAATAGCTAAAAAATTTGTAAGAACCAGGCAAATCATCCGCTTTCCGGGCCATACCCGATGGTGGGGCCCTCATCTTTTGGGGGAACGGGGACCTCATAGATCAGGCCGCTGGTCTGGTTAACCATGAAGAAGGAGACTACCTGGCCGCTGGCATCCTTGCCAGAAAAACGCCACATGCCGCCGCTGGAACCCAGGCTGATGAGGGTAATGGAGCGTCCCTGTTGGGCCAGATAGTCCTTCAGCAGGTCCAGAGCCTGCTGCTGGGTGAGGGTGTTCTCCGGCGGGTCCGGCTCATCGGTGCCGGGGTCGTCGGTGCCGGGATCGCTGATTCCTGGGTCCCCTTGGTTGGGGTCCTCTGGGCCGGGGGTGTCCCCCGGCGTGTCCGGGTGGTCGATGGACGGGGTGGAGGGGTCCTCCTGGTCGGGGACAGTGTCATTGGCGGTCTGGGTGTCGCGGTTCTGGTCTTGGGCCTCTTGGTCACTCTCCTGGGCTGCCTGGGTGTCCTCTTTGGCGGCCTGCTGGTTTTCTCCGGGGGAGACCTTCTGAAAGACCTCCATTACTGCCTGGGAGAAACCGCTGCTGCTGCCGTTGGGCAGGGTCAGCTGCCAGACCATCACCGCCACCAGCACGGCAGCGGCCGCGCAGGCCAGCCAGAGAAATTTGGGCCGTCCGCCTTTTTTGGGGGAGGACGGGGCTTGGTTGGGGTTGGGGATGCTTGGGACTTCCGCCACAGGCTCCGGCGCAGCCGCACCGGCCTTTTGTCCGGCATCCTCTGCCAGAGACAGGGCGGCCCAGTCCTGGTCGGCTAGTTGGTTTTTCAGCCGGCCGGGAAGGTCGGCGGTCAAAAGGGCCATTTCCTCGTGGAGCTGGGCCAGCTGCTGGGCCACCTGGCGGCAGTGGGGACATTGGGCCAGATGGGCCGTCAGAAGGGCCTCCTCCTGGTGGGTGAGTTCTCCATCCAGACGGGCGCTGAGGAGGAGTTCATATTCTTCGCACGTCACTTCCGACGACCTCCTTTCCCTGCAGGCGCCTCCGCGGCCTGCGTTGGATAAAATGTTCCGCTCTCCAGTAGCTGCTGGCGCAGCATCAGCCGGCCCCGGGCCAGCCGGGATTTTACCGTGCCCTCTTCCAGATCCAGGGCCCGGGCGATCTCCCGATAGCTCAGTCCCTCCAGTTCTCGCAGGACCAGGGGAAGACGGTGGGACTCGGGCAGCTGGTCAATGGCCTGCCACAACAGGCGCCGCCGCTCTGCCGCCATGGACAGTTCCTCGGGGGAGGGGGCCTGGTCGGGGATGGGGGGCAGGTCGGGGTCGTCCAGGGAGAGGGCGGGCTCCCGCCGCCGGCGCAGCAGATCCACGGCGGCATTGGCCGTCAGCCGGTACAGCCAGGTGGAGAAGGCCGCCTTTCCCTGAAAGGTCCGCAGACCTTGCCAGGCCTTGAGAAAAGCGGTCTGGGTCACTTCCTCCGCGTCCTGGGGGCTGCCGGTCTTGCCCAGAGCCAGGCGGTAGACCATGGTTTGGTGGCGCTCCACCAGCTGGGAAAAGGCCTCCGGGTCTCCGCCTTGGGCCCGGGCCACCAGCTGCCGGTCATCCAACATCGGTGGCATCCCGCAGCTCCCGTTTGATGCCGGCGGTGACCCGGTAGACGTCGGCCAACGTGGTGATTTTGGAGATCTCACCCTTCCAGTATCCTGCGTGCGGAACCCCTTTCAGGTACCAGGCATAGTGCTTGCGGGCTTCCAGGCAGGCGATCTTTTCGCTTTTGTATTGGGCGGCCAGCTCAAACTGGCGCACGGCGGTGTCGCACCGCTGGGCCAGAGGGGGCAAGGGCGGAATGGGCTCCCCCCGGATGGCCGCCTGGGCCTGCTGGAAGATCCAGGGGTTGCCAAAGACGCCCCGGGCGATCATCACCCCGTCGGCTCCGGTGTAGCGGAGGATGCGCGCGGCGTCCTGGCCGGAGAACACGTCCCCGTTGGCGATGACAGGGATGGACACCGCCTTCTTCACCTCCCGGATGTAGTCCCAGTTGGCAGTGCCGGCGTACATTTGCACTTTGGTGCGGCCGTGGAGGGTGATGGCAGCCACGCCCACTTGTTCCAGCTGCTGGGCCAGGTCCAGGCAGACGATGCTGCCCCGGTCCCAGCCTAGGCGCATTTTCACGGTGACGGGGGTGTTTCCTGCCCCGCGGATCACCGCCTCGGCCACCCGGCAGGCCTTGTCCAGGTCCCGCAGCAGTCCGGAGCCGTCCCCGTTGTTGGCTACCTTGGGCACGGGGCAGCCCATGTTGATGTCGATGATGTCCGGGTGAGCTACCTCCCGGATGATGGCGGCGGCCTCCTGCATGCACGTAAGGTCGCTGCCAAAGACCTGCACCCCGCCGGGGTGCTCATCCTCACCCAGCCGCATGAGGGGGAGGGTCTTTTTGTCCTGGTAACACAGGGCCTTGGCGCTGACCATCTCGGTGATGGTGTACCCTGCCCCCAGCTGGCGGCAGATGGTGCGAAAAGCCAGGTCAGTCACCCCTGCCATAGGGGCCAGCACCAGGGGAGAATCTATTCGCACAGAACCGATCCGCAAAGGGGATCACCTCCTACAGGGTTGGTTGGCGTGAGAGGGGCAAGCCCCTCGGAACATGTTATTTTAGCATATTTCCTGGGATCGTGACAAGATCCCCAGCCGGGGAGGTTCCCAGGGGAAAATCGGTTGCAAAGCCAGGGAAATGTGATATGCTTAGAGCACGAGAAAAGATTTGCCGGCCTGGGCCGGAGAGGGAGGAAAACGGTGTGGCCAAGGAGAGAGGCAAAGGATGGTCCCGGGCCCTGCAGGGCCTGCGGACCGAACTGTTCTTTACTGGCGAGAGCCTGCGCATCAACGGCCGGGGTCTGCTGCTGGGCCTGGTGGTAGGATTGTTGGTGGGCCTGTGGGGCGGGCTGTTTGCCCGGCTGCTGGAGGGAGCCGCCCAGGTGCGCAACGGCACCGACTGGGCGCTCTTTCTGCTGCCCCTGGCAGGGCTGGCGGTGGTGTGGCTGTACCGCCGGGGCGGGATCAAGACCGCCGGGGGCACCGACCTGATCATTCAGGCCGCCCGGGGGGAGCAGCCTGTGTCCCGGCTGCTGGCACCGGTGATCTTTGCTGCTACCCTGCTCACCCACTGCTTTGGCGGCTCCGCCGGCCGGGAGGGGGCTGCCCTCCAGCTGGGAGGGTCCCTGGCCGAGCTGGTGCGCAAGGGGGTGAAGATGGGGGAGGAGTTCCAGGACCTGGCCATCATGTGCGGCATGAGTGCCGGCTTCTCCGCGGTTTTCGGCTGCCCCATCACCGCCGCCCTGTTCGCCCTGGAGATCTCCTGCGTGGGCATCCTGCCTTTGGGGGCTTTGTTCCCCTGTGCGGTCTCCTCCATCGTCGCCGGGGCGGTGGCCGGAGAGCTGGGGGTGCGGGCAGTGAACTTCTACCTTACCGCCTCCTCGCCGGACCCGGTCTTTTACGGCCAGGTGCTGGTGCTCTCGGTGGCCAGCGGCCTGCTGAGCATTCTGGTCTGCCACGTTTTCAGTGGGGCCCGGGCTAGTCTGGAACGGCTGCTGCCCAATCCCTATCTGCGGGTGGTGGTGGGCAGTGCGGGGGTGATTGCGCTGACCCTTCTGCTGGGAACCAAGGCCTACTTGGGCACCGGGGACACCATGATCTATTCCGCACTCCACGACGGCCAGGCGGGGCCTGCGGATTTTGTTTGGAAGCTCCTGCTCACCGCCCTGACCCTGGGGGCAGGGCTGAAAGGGGGCGAGATCGTGCCCTGCTTTGCCATCGGGGCCACCTTTGGCTGTGTGGCGGGGCCTCTGCTGGGCTTGCCCGCCCCCTTTGCCGGGGCGGTGGGGATGATCGCCCTGTTCTGCGGGGTGACCAATTGTCCCCTGTCGGCCCTGGTGCTGGGCTTTGAGGTCTTCTCTTTCTGCAACCCCGCCAGTTTCCTGGTGGCTGTGGCCGCCAGCTTCCTGATCTCCGGCTATGGCGGGCTGTATGCCAAGCAGAAGTTTGCTTTTTCCAAGCGGCCCGATCCCGCCGGCCTGGGCCGGGAGGACCGCCAGGACGGGGAGGGCTCCTTCTAATAGCATACATTAGACGTTTCCCCGCCAAAAAAGTTCCCTTTCTTTGGCGGGGGACTTGACAGGCAGAGTACTTTGCATTACAATGTAGCCATACCTTGTGATGCAAAGTAGATAGGAGGTGGTGAGGATGATCCCATCTCAGATGCTCAAAGGGGTTCTCCAGGGGAGCGTCCTGGCCATCCTGGGGGAGAAGGAGAGCTATGGCTATGAGATCGTCCAGGATCTGACGGCTTACGGCTTTGGCCAGATCTCGGAAGGGACGGTGTACCCCTTGCTGCTGCGGCTGGAGAAGAGCGGGCTGGTGTCGGCCAAATTTATGGATTCGGGACTGGGACCCCGGCGGAAGTATTACACCCTCACGGAGCAGGGGCGGCAGGCGCTGGAGGCCTTCCGGGTCAGTTTCCGTGAAATGACCGCCGCCGTGGCGCGGCTGCCCGGTTTTCGGGAAGAGGAGGAAGGAGAATGAACCCACAAGTCAAAGATCTGCTCCGGGAGAACAACGCCCGGGAGAAGGGACTCAGCCCCCAGGCCCAGGAGAAGATGACCGACATTGTGGTCTATCTCCGAGGCCAGGACCTGAGTGAGCTGGCCCAGGAGGAGATCCGCCGGGACATCCAAGAGATGGTCCTGGAAGCGGAGGGACGGGGGGAAACCATTGACCAGGTGATTGGCACGGACTACCGGGCCTTTTGCGACGAGATCGTCGCCGCGGTACCCCGCAGTTCCCGCCGGGTGCGGGCACTGCGGGCGGTGAGCGTTATCCTGCCTGCCCTGTCGGTGCTGATGGGGATCTGGACAGTGAACAAGGTGGTCCACACCCTGCTGGCGGGGTATTCTCCTTGGGAGCTGACCCTGACGGTGGGGGAGGTGATCTCCATGGTGGCCATTCTGCTCACTGGCGTGGCCGCGGTGCAGTGGGTGTGCCGGACCTCGCTGGACGCGCCCAAGCAGGAGAGCAAGGGGAAGGGCTTTTTGCGCCTGTGGGCCCTGTTTGCCGGGGTGGCGGCAGCCATCCTGCTGCCGGGCCTGCTGTGGAAGACCCCCCTGTGCACCATTGGCCTGTTCAAGGCGGTGCTGGTAACCCTCCTGCCCGCCGCCATCTACTGGGGCCTAAGCCGGCGCAAAGACCTATAAGGGCCAGAACCGCAGACGAAAAGACAAAAAAACAGGAGCCGGTGAGGAAGGTCTTTACCTTCCCGCTGGCTCCTGTTTTGTCGGTTTGGGGTCAGTTGCCCTGCTGGGCGAAGTAGTCCCGGGTCTGCTGGGCGTTGCGCATGACCTCAGCGGTGAGGGCCTCGAAGGAGGGGAATTTGCGCTCCTCCCGGAGGTACTTGTAAAACTCCATCTGAATCTTCTGGCCGTAGAGGTCGCCGTGGAAGTCCAGGATGAAGCCCTCAATGGTCAGCTGGTCGCCGTCGTCCACGGTGGGACGGGTGCCCACGTTGGTCACGGCCAGGTGGACGTCCCCATTCTCCAGGATGACCTTGGTGGCGTAGACCCCCTTGGCAGGGGAGAGGACGTGTTCCTTCAGCTTCAGGTTCACCGTGGGGAAGCCCAGGATGGTGCCCAGCTTCTTGCCGTGGGAGACCCGGTCGCTGAGGGTGTAGGGGTGCCCCAAAAACTCGTTGGCCCGCTCAATCTCCCCCTGGGCCACCAGGGTGCGGATGTAGGTGGAGGAGACGGTGATGCCCTCCTGCTCCACCTTGGGGATGATGTCACAGCCCAGGCCCAGCTCCCGGCAGATCTCCTGCAGGCGCTGGGGGTTGCCCTCTCCCTTGTAGCCAAAGTGGTAGTCGTGGCCGGCCACCAGGTGGACGGCCCCCAGGTCACCCACCAAGGTGTCAGCGACGAAGTCCCGCCAGGGCTGCTTCATCCGCTGGGGGGTGAAAGGCTCCACGATCACGTCCTGGATGCCGTAGTACTTGCGCATCAGGTCCGCCCGGTCCTCCGGAGAGGTGAGCAGGGGCATGGGACGGCCCAG
Source organism: Clostridiales bacterium (assembly GCA_004554585.1). Taxonomy (GTDB): domain Bacteria; phylum Bacillota; class Clostridia; order Oscillospirales; family Oscillospiraceae; genus Evtepia. Next base: position 250,645 of record SFLH01000002.1, read on the forward strand.
AATTACGGTCTGGGGATGGGGATCAAAGGTGAAGGCCGAGGGGGTGGCGCCGATCTGCTGGGCCACCTGGGTGGTACGGCGCATCAGGGCGGCGTGGCCGTTATGCACCCCGTCAAAAAAGCCCAGGGCGATGACACGTTTTTTCTGTTCCAAGTTCATTACACCTCGAAAAAGCTTTTGATAGTGGTCAGGCGGCCCGCTTCCTGCCGGGCCAGGGCGAGAAATTCTTGCTGGCGGCTGTAGACCCGATAGACCCCGTCAGGGGCCTCCAGGTTCACAGGGGTGCCGTTGCGCATCTTTTTCTCCGCTGTGGCGGACTTGAGCAGGAGGATGGGGTGGCCGGCAAAGCAGGTGTCCACCGGCAGAAGAAGGGCTGCCGGGTCATCCGTGGCCTGGATCTGGTCCAGGGTGACCGCCTGGTCCAGGGAGAAGCCTGCCGCCTGGATCCGTCGCAGCGAGAACATGGTGCCTCCGCAGCCCAGGGCCTGTCCTATGTCGTGGCAGAGGGTGCGCACGTAGGTCCCCTTGGAGCAGACCACCCGCAGCAGGTAGTCCGTGGGAGAGACCTGGCTGGTGACCTCCAGGGCGTGGATGGTGATGGGCCGGGGGTCCCGGGCCACCTCCTGGCCCCGGCGGGCCAGCTCGTAGAGCTTCTGTCCCTGGCGCTTGATGGCCGAGTACATGGGGGGCACCTGGAGGATCTCCCCCCGGAACTGGGACAGCACGGCCTCCAGGGCCGCCCGATCCCCGGTGACGGGATGGGTCTCCAGGACGGTGCCGGTGGTGTCCTGGGTGTCGGTGACGGTGCCCAGGCGCAGGCCGGCCAGATATTCCTTTTCCCCCTCGGCGGCAAATTCCACCGCCCGGGTGGCCCGGCCCACAAAGACGGGCAGCACCCCGGTGGCCATGGGGTCTAAGGTGCCGGCGTGGCCGATGCGGCGCTCCCGGAAAATGCCCCGGAGCTTGGCCACCACGTCGTGGCTGGTCCAGCCGGCGGGTTTGTCGATGATGAGGATACCGTTAGCCATGGGCCTGCACCTGCTCGATGGCGGCGAGCATCTGGTCCCGGGCCTGGTGGGGGGTGCCGCAGATGGTGCATCCCGCTGCGGCCGGGTGACCGCCGCCGCCGTAGTGGGCGCACACGTCGGAGGCGTTGAGACTCTTGCCGTCGGTGCGCAGAGAGATCTTGCACTCTTGGGGGGCCAGTTGCCGGATGGTGACGGCGTTGACCACCCCTTCCAGCTGGCCGATGAAGGAGGCGATGTCCTCCAGGTCCTCCTCGGTGGCCGACAGGTCGTCGATGAGGTCCAGAGTGACATAGGCAAAGACCAGGGTGCCCTGCTGGGCCAGCTCCAGCTCCCGTACCAAGCGGCTCTCGATTTGCAGGCGCTTGTAGGACTTGGTCCGGAAATGCCGCTTGTTCACCCACTGGGTGTCAAAGCCCACGGCCATGAGGTCGGCGGCGATGCGGTGGGTGTCCGGGGTGGTGTTGGAATAGACGAAGCAGCCGGTGTCCGTGGCGATGGCCATGTACAGTAGCAGGGCGATGGAGGGGGTAAGGGTGACCTCCATGGCCTGGAAGATCCGGAAGAGAAGCTCTCCGCAGGCGGCGCAGGCCGGGTCCACACAGGTCTCCCGGGCAAAGCCCTCCTGGGAGCCGTGGTGGTCGATGGTCAGGTCGATGGCCTCCTGATAGACCTTGGCGCTGGCTGGGAGCATCCCCAGGGCGGCCACATCCACGGCCACTACGGCCTGGGGCACAAAATCCACCGGGGCCAGGACCCCGGCAAAATAGGGGTCGAAAAGGCCATGGGCGTCTTCGTTGGGCAGGACCCAGGCGGTCTTGCCCTTCTGGCGCAGGGCGTGGCAGAGGGCGGCGGCACAGCCGATGGTGTCCCCGTCGGGCCGGCGGTGGGTGAGGATGAGGACCTGGTCCATGGCCAGCAGCCGCTGGGCGGTTTGTTGCTCGGTCATGGCTGGCCTCCCGCGTCTTTTTTTTCGATGTCGTTGAGGAGCTTCAGGATGTGGGTCCCCTTGTCGATGGAGTCGTCCTCCTGGAAGAGCAGCTCCGGGGTATAGCGCAGGGAGAGGGCCCGGCCCAGCTCCCGGCGGAGGTAGCCGCCGGCGGACTTCAGGCCGCGAATGACCTCTTTGCTGTCCCCCCGGTCCAGGAGGCTCACATAGACCTTGGCATAGCGCAGGTCGGGGGTGGTCTCCACGTGGGTGATGGACACCAGCCCGTGGACCCGGGGGTCCTTGACGGTGCGCAGCAGGGCGGCCAGCTCCCGCTGGATCTCCTCGTTGATCCGTCCGATGCGATTGGAAGCCATAAGCTCCCTCCTTTCCGTCCCCATACAGGTACAGGGAAATCTAACTGGCGAAGCGAAAAGCCTCGCGAAGTTTTCCCGTCCGCAGACGGGAAAATAAAATGCAATCTATTTTTACACGTACATGCGCCGGGGAAAAATACTGCTCAGCCCGGGAGTGCCTAGCAATGCCAGGCGCGGTTCGGACTGCGCTCTCTGAATTTTAGAGCACAGCGAAGCTGGTCTAAACTTCACGACAAAACCCCAAGTGTGAGCCATGGCCGCTTTGCGGCCATGGCTTGCTCACCGGGGGCTGCAGCTTTCCATTTTTGAAGCCCAGCGCAGCGGGTCAAAAATCACACTTCGATCTGCTCCATCACGAAGGCTTCGATGATGTCACCGACCTTGATGTCGCTGTACTTCTCGATGCCGATGCCGCACTCGTAGCCCTGGGCCACTTCCTTCACCGAGTCCTTGAAGCGCTGCAGGGAGGCGATGTTGCCTTCGTGGATGACGATGCCGTCTCGGACCAGGCGGACCTGGGCGTTGCGCTGGACTTTGCCGTCGGTGACGTAGCAGCCGGCGATGATGCCTGCGCCGGTGATCTTGTAGACCTCCCGGACCTCCACGGTGCCCAGGGCCACTTCCTTGAACTTGGGAGCCAGCATGCCCTTCATGGCGGCCTCCATCTCGTTGATGCAGTCGTAGATGACCCGGTACATGCGCATATCCACCTTGTTACGGGCAGCGGTATCCTTGGCGTTGGCGTCGGGGCGGACGTTAAAGCCCACAATGATGGCGTTGGAGGTGGTGGCCAGCATGACGTCGGACTCGTTGATGGCGCCCACGGCGCAGTGGATGACCCGCACCCGGACCTCCTCGTTGGTCAGCTTCTCCAGGGAGGCTTTCACGGCCTCGGCAGAGCCCTGAACATCGGCCTTGACGATGATGTTCAGGTCCTTCAGTTCGCCCTGCTGGATCTGGGAGAACAGATCGTCCAGGGTGACCTTCTGGCTGGCGGCGTTGGCGGCCATCTTGTGCTCATGCTTGCGCTGTTCCACCAGCTCCCGGGCCATACGCTCGTCGTCTACGGCGTGGAAGTCGTCGCCGGCGCCGGGCACCTCACCCATGCCGGTGATCTCCACAGGGACGGAGGGACCGGCCTCGGTGATCTTACGGCCCTTGGCGTCGGTCATGGCGCGGACACGGCCCACAGCGGTGCCGGCGATGATCACGTCGCCCTGGTGCAGGGTGCCCTTCTGGACCAGCAGGGTGGCGATGGGGCCGCGGCCTTTGTCCAGGCGGGCCTCAATGACCGCGCCGTGGGCGGAGCGGTTGGGGTTGGCCTTCAGCTCCCGCATCTCGGCGGTGAGGACCACCATTTCCAGCAGGTTGTCGATGCCCTGGCCGGTCTTGGCGGAGATGGGGCAGCAGATGGTGTCGCCGCCCCACTCCTCGGTGACCAGGCCGTATTCGGTCAGCTGCTGTTTGACCCGGTCGGGATTGGCTTCCGGCTTATCCATCTTGTTGATGGCTACGATCACGGGGATCTCGGCGGCCTTGGCGTGGTTGATGGACTCCACGGTCTGGGGCATGATGCCGTCGTCGGCGGCCACCACCAGGATGGCCACGTCGGTGATCATGGCGCCCCGGGCGCGCATGGCGGTGAAGGCCTCGTGGCCGGGGGTGTCCAGGAAGGTGATGGGGGAGCCGTTCACATCCACCTGATAGGCGCCGATGTGCTGGGTGATGCCGCCGGCCTCGCCCTCGGCCACCTGGGAGTTACGGATGTAGTCCAGCAGAGAGGTCTTGCCGTGGTCTACGTGGCCCATAACCACCACCACGGGGGCGCGGGGGACCAGATCTTCTTCCTTGTCCTCGGCGGTGTCGATGAGCTTTTCCTCGATGGTGACGATAACTTCCTTCTCCACCTTGCAGCCCAGTTCCATGGCCACCAGGGCGGCGGTGTCGTAGTCGATGATTTCAGACAGGGAGGCCATGACCCCCAGCTTCATGAGCTGCTTGACCACCTCGGCCCCGGTCTTCTTCATACGGCTGGCCAGTTCGCCCACGCCGATCTCGTCGGGGATCTTCACGGTAAGGGGGGTCTTTTTGGCGATCTCCAGCTGGAGCCGGCGCATCTTCTCCTGCTCCTCCTGGCGGCGCTTGTTGCCGAAATTGGCTCCTTTACGGTGGGCTCCCTTGCTCTGGATCTTCTGCTTGCCGCTCTGCATCTTGTTGGCCCGCTCAGGAGCCAGGGTCTCCAGATGCTCGTCGTAACGGGCCAGGTTCACGTTGCCCGCCTTCCGGGTGTCCACCAGCTTCTTTTCGGGTACGCGGGTGGTGGGACGGGCGGGTTCTGCCTGGGCGGGTTTGGCCTGCTGGCCGCCGGCCTTGCCCTGCTGACCGCCGGCTTTGCCTTGGCCCTGCTGGCCACCGGATCTAGGCTGCTGCCCACCGGCTCTGCCCTGCTGGCCACCGGATCTGGGCTGCTGCCCACCGGTTTTGCTCTGCTGGGCGGCCTTGCCCTGCTGGCCGCGGTCCTTACCCTCACTGCCGTGGCCCTTCTGGCCGGCGGGCTTGCGGCTGTCGCCCTTGGCGCCCTCGCCGGCCTTGGGGGCGTTGGCAAAGACGGCCTGCAGGTCGGAGACCTGGTTGTTCTGGGTCAGATATTCAAAAATGATGGACAGTTCCTTGTCGTCTAGGACCTGCATGTGATTCTTGGGCGTTGTGGCATAGGTTGTCAGGATCTGTGTGATGTCCTTGGTCTGCTTGCCAAAGTCCTTGGCCACTTCATGTACGCGATATTTCTCAAAACTCAAATAAAGCCACCTCCATCACGGCCTGCCCGAGGGACAGGACCGCTTGTTTGCTCTTTTCTCTCCCCGGCCGGAGCAGCCGGCGGGGTTGGGGACGATAGGATCGGAAGGGCTGAGTCAGCCCGTGCCGCCGGTGGGGTTCTTCTTCCGGCGGGCCCCCTTGTCTTTGTGGGGGGCATGTTTCTCTGCCCGGCGTTTTTTGGCCCGGGCGGCCTTGGCGGATAGGGTCTGCCAGGCGGAGCCGTAGGCCTCGGGGTCGGCCAGGGCCAGCTGCTGGGCCACCGAGGCGGCAAAGCCTACGTCGGTGATGGCCAGCATGGCGCAGGAGCGCCGTCCCAGGCCGCTGCCCAGCTCCTCTTTGGTCAGGGGAACGGTCAGGCAGATGGTGTTTCCGGCTTGGCTGAACTGAAGGGCCCGGCGGATGGTGTTGTCCGCCGCGTCGCTGGCCAGCAGCAGCAGGTACCCTTTGTGGCACCGGCAGGCGGCCCCGACGGGCTCCTCCCCCACGGCAAGCCGTCCCGCTCTGAGCGCGAGGCCCAGAAGGGAGGGGATGTTATCCATCCGGATCACCTCCCTCCATCTGCTCGGTCAGCTGGTCATAGACCGGATCGGGGATGGGCAGGGAAAAAGCCCGCTCCAGCGCCTTGGACTTGCGCGCCCGCTTCAGGCAGGCTGGGTCGGGGCAAAGGTAGGCCCCGCGTCCCGGTTTTTTCCCGTGGAAGTCCAGGGAGATCTCTCCTTGGGGGGAGCGGACCACGCGGATCAGCTCCCGCTTGGGTTTCATTTCCCGGCAGCCAAGGCATTGGCGCAGGGGGATTTTTTGGGGCACGGTGCCACCTCCTTGGTCAGTGGGGGACCGGTCAGTCGGCCCAGTTGGTGTCTTCCTCAGCAGCGGGGTCTTCCAAGCCTTCCTGGTCCGGGGAGACCGGCTGGCCTTCGTCGTCCTGGTCCGCCGGGACTGCCTGGTCCAGAGCCTCGTCGGTCAGGGGAGCCTCCTCCTGGGCCTCGTCGTCCCAGGCGTCTTCCTCGGCTTGCTGGGCAGCCTGGCGGGCGGCTTCCTCCTCGGCCAGCCGGGCGGCCTCGGCGTCCTCTTCCTCCCACTCGTGGGCGGCGGAGGCGGACTTGATATCGATCTTATACCCGGTGAGCTTAGCGGCCAGCCGGGCGTTCTGGCCCTCCTTGCCGATGGCCAGGGAGAGCTGGTCGTCGGGAACCACCACCCGGCAGCTCTTGGAGCCCTCCAGGGGGAGGACGGAGAGCACGTCGGCGGGGGAGAGGGAGGCGGCTACGTAGGCAGCGGGATCGTCGCTGTATTTGATGATGTCGATCTTCTCGCTGCCCAACTCGGCCACCACGTTGTTTACCCGGGCGCCCTTGGGGCCCACGCAGGCGCCGATGGGGTCTACGTTCTCGTCGGCAGACCAGACGGCCAGCTTGGAGCGGCTGCCGGCCTCCCGGGCGATGGAGCGGATCTCCACGGTGCCGTCGTAGATCTCGGGGACCTCCAGCTCGAACAGGCGCTTGACCAGGCCGGGGTGGGTGCGGGAGAGGATGACCTGGGGGCCGCGGGTGGAACGGCGGACCTCCACCACGTAGACCTTCAGCCGGTCGCCCTCTCGGATGACCTCCCCACGGACCTGCTCGGCGGGGGAGAGGTAGGCGTCGGTGGACTCGCCGTTGCTGGTGATGCGCAGGGACACGGCCCCGTTGCGGGGGTCGATGCGGGTGACAGTGCCCACCAGCATCTCGTGTTCCTTGGAGCTGAAGAGGTCGTAGATCATGTTGTGCTCGGCCTCCCGCATGCCCTGGATGATCACCTGGCGGGCGGTCTGGGCGGCGATGCGGCCGAAGTTGCGGGGCTTGATCTCAATGCGCACCACATCGCCGGTTTGGGCGGAGGGCAGGCTCTTGCGGGCCTCGTCCAGGGCTACTTCGGTGTAGGGGTTGGTGACCTCCTCTACGATCTCCTTTTTGATGAACATGCGCACGGTCTCGGTGATCTCGTTGGCCTCCACGAAGACGTTGTCGCTGATGCCCTCGTGGTCCCGCTTGTAGGCGGAGATGAGGGCCTGGGTGATCTTCTCCAGCATATAGTTTTTGGAAATGCCCTTCTCTTTTTCAATCAGGGCGATGGCGGCAAAGAATTCCTTGCCGTCCAGCTCGTTGCTCTTTGGGGTTTTGGATGATTTCTTAGCCATGACCGATCTTCTCCTACTATAATGTTAAAAGGCGATGTGCAGCCGGACCAGGGCCACCTGGTCCATGGGATAGGTGACGGTGTCCTGGCCCAGGGTGAGGGTGAGAGACTGGCCGTCGTGACCGGCCAGGATGCCGGTGCAGGTTTTCTGCCCGTTCTGGGCCTGATAGAACTTCACGTCCACCGGGGCGCCCAGGAATGCCTGGAAGTGCTCGGGCCGCTTCAGGGCCCGGTCGGCTCCGGCGGAGGAGACTTCAAAGGTATAGGGGTCCTGGATGGGGTCGGCCTCGTCCAGCAGGTCGGACAGGACGCGGCTGACGGCCTCGCAGTCGTCGATGGAGACCCCGTCCTCCTTGTCGATGTAGACCCGCAGGTACCAGCTACCGGCCTCCTTGACGTACTCCACGTCCCACAACGTGCAGCCGTTGGCCTCCACCACCGGGCGGGCCAGCTGGGCTGTCAGATCCGTGATTTTAGACATACGATAAAAACCTCCCTGCGCCCGGCGGCGCGCGAACTAAAACGGTCAGAGAACCGGCCCGCTCCGCCGGCGGGGGAGAGGACCAGGCTCGACTCATAAAAGAAAGAGCGGGGCAAGCCCCACTCTCCTAACTGACATCTTTCAAGTGTGCCCATTATAGCACAGCCCCAGCCATCTTGCAAGGGGTTTGGGCCAATTCTTTCCCTGCCCCGCACGTCTTTTTGGGAGGAAACACCACATAAAAGAAAAGATTCCCCATCGTAGCCCCCCCTGTCTGGGGACGGCGGGAGAGGGCGGTGGACGGGCAACCGACGAGGTGAGCGGCCTCTTGGCGTCCGGTGGCGCGCGGAAGTGGAATATGTGAAGAATTGTGAATTTTTTGAAAGAATTGCAAAAATACCTTCGGAAGAAAATAGGAAGAAACCTGAAAAAGAACTGAAAAATCTATAAAATAATTGGGAAATTGGCGGCAGGGGCTTGCCGAAAACCAATGAATTATGTATACTATATCCACTCATGCGCCTTTGTTCGCAGGGAAACAGACACAAAGGAGACCGATACTGTGGCCCAGAAAAAGAAACGCAGACTGAAGAAACGATACCGCGTCCTCAAGGGCGTATATATTACCGTTGTGGCCTTAGCCGCTGTGATCGTCATCGGCTACGCTCTTCTGAAAGTGGCGGTGCCCGAGCCGGAAATGAAGCAGTCAACCGCCTCCTCCACCAGCCAGGATGTGGAGAATGTGCCCGGCATGGAGGCCGGCAACCACACCCGGAAAGAGCAGACTTATACCTTCTTGCTCTCCTGCCCAGACCAAGTCAGCGGCAATGCCGACGCCATCATGCTGGTCACCTATGACGTGCCCAACCAAAAGATCGGCATGCTCTCCATCCCCCGGGATACCTTGGTGGACCAGTCGGTACCCAAGATCAACTCCTCCCTCCACGGAGGCATCGAGAACCTGCGGGAGGTGGTCTCGGACCTGGTGGGCTTCCCCATCGACTTTACCATCAGCATTGACCTGGACGGGTTCGTGGAGCTGGTGGACGCCGTGGGCGGGGTGGACTTCGACGTACCAGTGGAGATGTATTACGACGACCCTACCCAGGACCTGAGCATCCACTTCCAGCCCGGCATGCAGCATCTGGACGGCCAGGAGGCCATGGAGGTCTGCCGCTTCCGGAAAAACGGCGACGGCACCGGCTACCCCTTGGGAGACATCCAGCGCAGCGAGACCGTGCGCAACCTGATGGTCACTGTGGCCAAGAAGCTGGTGTCCAATATCGGCAAGCTGGACCAGTTCGTGGACATCATGCAGCGCAACATCGAGACCGACTTGTCCGCCACCGACTTGACCTGGTTCGTCACCAAGGCCGTGGGGGTGAATCTGGACACCGGGGTCACTGGCAACTCCCTGCCCGGGGACGGCAGCACCTCTTATAAGGGGTACAGCTACTGCTATGAGCTGCTGCCCGGAGAGAGCCTGCAAATGATCAACCAGCTGGTCAACCCCTTCACCACCGACCTGACCCCGGCGGATGTGAACATCTTCCAGGTCAACGATTCCAACGGACAGGGTGTCCGGGCCGATGCAAGCATGTTTACGCTGGAAGAGGGCACCTCCTCGGGAACCTCTACGACTACTACAACCACCCCGGAATACGATTGAGACAAACCAATTCATCCCTATCAGCGGGAGAGACTTCGGTCTCTCCCGCTTTTTTACAGCGCTGACGGATTGCCTCGGATGCAAGTCAAAAGATGCAAGCTTGCAGAAAAATGGCATCTCTGGACGCCGCTGCGCGGCGGGAGACAGAAAAACCCCTGATTTTCAGACATTAGAAGAGAATAAACATTGAAAGGATATTCAGCAACTTAACAATTTCTACATAATAACTGGAAAGATTTTTCAAAAAGAACGGGAAAACGGGCAAAAACAACCGAAAAACAAAAAGGTTTCTTGTGCAAATAATGCATATTCGTGTAAAACGACGAAGGAATATCCATTGCGTTTTGTGAAGAACGTGCTATAATTAGCACTGCATCGAGGTAAAGCGCCAGAAGGAGCCGGCAAAGTCGTGATAACGACCTTGCCGGCAGAACCATTGCAGCGCAAGAAAAGAGACTTTTGTTAGGAGGGACTGTAAGTTTATGAATCTCATGCTTCCTACCGCCCGGCGGAAAGACGGTGAGAAGCAGCCCTGCATCAAGATCTGGAAATTTGACCTGCGCATCCCCTTCATCCATTATGAATGGGAAATTCCAGAAATGATCCAGGCCTGCGTCGTCTTTATGACCGGCTCCGCGGCCACTGCTTATCTGCAGGACCTGTTTGGATTTACCTTTGAAATGGCCTTGTCCATCGTGTTCGTCCATGAGCTGCTCTACATGGTCAACAACACCCTGGGCGACCCCCTGATCGGTGGCTGGATTACCCCTGCCGTACCTCTAATCACCGCCTTCCTGCTCAACTTTGAGGGGACGGACCGGATGTACGCCCTGGTGGGTATGGAGCTCATCCTGGGCCTGATGTACGTCATCCTGGGTGTTACGGGCATCGCCACCAAGATCATCGACATCTGTCCCCAGAGCCTAAAAGCGGGCATCCTAATAGGATCTGGTTTCGCGGCCTGCTGCGGCACCTACGGTTTCAAGTCTGTGGCCGACGGCGGCGCCGGATTTTTCCAGTACCCCATCTCCTGGTCCATCGGCTGCGCACTGGGCCTGTTCCTGCTCTTCTCCAACGGCTTTGGCAAGGTGAAGTTCGGCAGCAAGAGCCGGGCCATCAAGCTGCTGACCAAGGCTGGCTTCGTGCCCGCCATCATTGTGGCCGGCATCATCGCTATGATCATTGGCGAGTGCGATCTGCCCGACTTCTCCACCGTCACTTCCTTCTGGTTTAACCCCTTCCCGGGCCTGATGTGGGTGTGGAACAACTTCTCCATCCTGGGCATCGGCATTCCTCCTGCGGAGATCCTGCTCAAGGACCTGCCCATGGCCATCATGTGCTACGTCATCGCCTTCGGCGACATCGTTGGCGGCACCGCCTTCATGGAGGACACCAAGCGCTATCGTCAGGACGAGTACATCGACGTCAACCCCGACCGTACCAACATGTGCTGCGGCTTCCGGAACCTCATCGAGGCCTTCTTCAGCCCCACCTGCACCATGTCTGGTCCCCTGTGGTCTGCTATGACCGTGTCTGTGGCCGAGCGCTATAAGACCGGCAAAGAGAACATGTACTCCATCTTCGGCGGCTCCTGCACCTTCAACACCACCAAGTGGATCTGCCAGCTGATCGTGCCTCTCATGGCCCTCATCCGGCCTATCCTGCCGCTGGCCATGGCTCAGACCCTGATCATCCAGGCCTTCGGCTCCTTCTACGTGGGCATCAACATGTGCCGCACCAACGTGGAGCGCGGTGTGGCGGGCATCACCGCCGGCGCCATCGCCACCTGTGCCAACCCGTCCTACGGTTTGTTCGTGGGCATTGCTCTGTGTATCGTCATGGAGATCATCGGCATGTCCAAGAAGGAGCGCCGCGCCAATGTGGAGGAAGGCATCGAGATTTACCTCCACAACACCCGCGCCGAGCTGGACGAGCAGGACGCCAAGGACGCTGCCAAGGCAGCAGCCAAAGCGGCCAAGAAGGCCTGATTGCCCCATCCTCCCCCGCAACTCCTTACAGCGCGACCTCAACCGATGTTTTCCCAAAGACCCCGGGCCTCCCTCTGGGAGGGTCCGGGGTCTTTTCTCCTGCTGAAAGGACAAAAAACCCCCTCTCCGCCGTTGGGAGAGGGGGTGGGGAAGTGATGGTTGTGGTTATTTGTGCTGGTCCCGGAGGAAGTCTTTGTAAAGCATGCTGGGCTGCACGCCGGTGTTGTTCTGGTATTTGCCCGAGTCGTACTTCTCATACTCCCCCTGGATGGTGTGGTAGTAGATCTGGCAGATCTCCACATTGGGGTAGATGACGATGGGGTGGATGCAGAACATCTCCAAAGTCCAGTAACCGGCAAAGCCCACGTCGCCAAAGCCGGCGGTCACGTGGATGAACAGCCCCAGCCGTCCCACGGAAGAGCGCCCCTCCAGCATGGGCACGAACTGGTCGGTCTTGGTGTACTCCAGGGTGCGGCCCAGGTAGAGCTTGTTGGTTTCCAGCAACAGACCCTCCTCTGGGATGATCAAGTGCTTTGTGGGGTTGTTGGCCTTCATGTCCAGGGTGTCGGTGTCGTAGACCAACAGCTCGTTGGACAGGCGTAGGTTGTAGCTGTTGGGGTTGAGCTGAGAGGGGCGGTAGGGCTCGATGATGATGTTTCCACCCAGGTTCTTTTTGATCTCTTCACCGGAGAGCAGCATGGAGGTTCCCCCTTACATTATATATAATACTATATGTGGTAATACCATAGTATACGGGACAAAGGCGCACGGAAGGTCATACAAGCCGACCGAGCAGCGTCACGGCGCCGGCGGGTGGGCGTGGCCTAGCTGGTCGAACTGGGTGCAGATGCCCTTGATGCAGGTCTGCAGGGCCCGGCGGAGATGGCCGTAATAGGTCTGGGCCAGCAAGGTGGTCAGGGGTTCGGGCCCCCGGTGGAGGTCGTAACCCGTAAGCAGCTCCCGGATGAAGCGGCGGCCCAGCTCGGTGGCCATGGTGCAGTCGGCGTCTAGGATGGTCCCTTCGGGGGTCTGGACGGTGACCACCAGCACCAGGTGGTTGTATAGTTTTTGGGCGGTGGTGTTCTCCGGCAGTTTGGCGTAGCCGGACAAAAAGACCTTGGGCACGCAGGCTCCCTCCCTGGATATTTTCATACGAAATCACTCTATCACACTATGCCGGGGATGTCAAGAAGAGGGGAAATAGGCAAAATGATAGCAAAATCAGGGGGTAGCGGCCTCTAAGTTAGTTCTTGCTAATAAAGAAAAGGGGGCACTCTGGTGAAAAACTATAGAAAAAAACAAAAAATCAGAAAAAATGCCGGGAAGCATGTTGACATTCTGTCTTGATCGGAGGATAATATCACTGGATTTTTAGGAACCCCCGCGAAGCATTATTTAAGGATGTGAATTACGTATGCAGCCAAACAATCTTGCAAAAGAAGTTCGGAAGCTCCTTCCGGGCGGAGACTGCACCGGCCGCGGCGGATGCGGATTTGCCACTTGTGACAAATGCGCCCAAGCCATCGCGGAAGGCGGTCCGGCCAATCTATGTCCGGCCTGCACGGACGAAGCCGTTGCTGCCATTGCTGCCCTCACCGGCGGCCAGGTGGTCCCTGCCAAGCATGAAATGGCATTCATCAAATGTTCCGGTTGTGCCGCCGGGAAGTCCAGACTGAGAGTTTATGGCTCCTGCGAGGAGGCCGTCAAGAGCGGCTTTGCTCCCGGCGAGTGCACCTATGGGTGCGTGGGCGCCGGCTCCTGCGTGGCCGCCTGTACCTTTGGGGCCATGTCCATCGTGGACGGCAACGTCCAGGTGGACAAGGACAAGTGCAACGGCTGCGGCGCCTGCGCCAACGCCTGCGTGCAGAAGCTCATCCACATGGTGCCCGACGACGCCTCCAACTTCGTGCCCTGCTCCAACCAGGACGAAGAGGAGGTTGCCCTGCGTCTGTGCGGCCACAGCTGCATCGGCTGCGGCGACTGCGTGGAGGCATGTCCCCAGGACGCCATCTCCGTGGTGGACAACTGCGCCACCATCGACTATGAGAAGTGCGTGGGCTGCGTGGCCTGCACTGTCTCCTGCCGCAAGAAGATCATTGAGGATACCTATCACGACCTGACCAAGCTCAAGTCCACCGTGGCCTTTGTCCGCTGCCGCGGCGGCTGGCACAACCACGAGGTGTACGCCAAGGCTGGTGCCACCACCTGCCGCGAGGCCGTGCAGCTGAGCCTGGACGGCCACTGCAACTACGGCTGCGCCGGGTTTGGCGACTGCGTGAAGGCCTGCCGCTTTGGCGCACTGGAGATTGTCCAGGGTACCGCCAAGGTCAACCCCGACAAGTGCGTCGGCTGTACCGCCTGCGTCCACGTCTGCCCCCAGGAGCTGCCTGTCATCCTGCCCTACAAGGGCGCCAAGATGGTTCCCTGCGCCTCCAAGGACGACCCCGAGCTGCGTAAGCAGCTATGCTGGGTGGGCTGCGTCGGCTGTGGCGACTGTGTGGACAACTGCCCGGACGGCCTGATCCATCTGGAGGACGGCCGCGCTGTCATTGAGCCCGTGGCCTGCGAGGACTGCAACATCTGCTCCTATGTCTGCCCCAACGGCGTGATCACCGGACGGGAGATGCCGGAGTTCACTTATGTTCAGGTTCGTGCCATGGCGGCACAGAAAGGAGGCGCGGCGAAATGAAAGACACCAGACCCTTTAAGAGCATGGACGCCAACGCGGCCGCTGGCCACGTGGCCTATGCCTTCACCGAAGTCGCTGCAATTTACCCCATCACCCCCTCCTCCCCCATGGCGGAGCACGTGGATGAATGGGCCAACCAGGACCGGAGAAACATCTTCGGCAACCGTGTGAACATCGTGGAAATGGAGTCTGAGGCCGGCGCTGCCGGTGCCGTCCACGGTTCTCTGTCCACCGGCGCCCTGACCACCACCTTCACCGCCTCTCAGGGCCTGCTGCTGATGATCCCCAACCTGTATAAGATCGCCGGCGAGGGCCTGCCCGGCGTGTTCCACGTAGCAGCCCGTACCCTGACCACCCACGCCCTGTCCATCTTCGGCGACCATCAGGACGTGATGGCCTGCCGCGGTACCGGCATGGCCATGCTGGCCTCCGGTACGCCCCAAGAAGTTATGGACCTGGCCCCTGTGGCTCACTTGTCTGCTATCCAGGCCAGCATGGGATTCATCAACTTCTTCGACGGCTTCCGCACCTCCCACGAGATCCAGAAGCTGCGCACTTGGGAGTATGACACCCTGAAGGAGATGGTGGACTGGGAGGCCCTGGACCGCTTCCATCAGCAGGCTAACCTGCCCCACCACCCCTACCACCGCGGCTCCAACGAGCCCCCGGAGACCTTCTTCCAGCACCGTGAGGCCTCCAACACCGCCTACAACAACCTGGTGGATGTTGTGGTGGAGAACATGAACAAGGTCAACGCCGCCATCGGTACCAACTACAAGCCCTTCAACTACTACGGTGCACCCGACGCCACCGACGTGATCGTGGCCATGGGTTCCGTCTGCGGTACCCTGGAGGAAGTGGTGGACGTGATGACCGCTCAGGGCGCCAAGGTCGGCGTGCTGGAGGTTCACCTGTTCCGTCCCTTCTCCCCCAAGCATATGCTCTCTGAGCTGCCCGAGACCGTCCAGCGCATCGCCGTTCTGGACCGGACCAAGGAGCCCGGCGCCTTCGGCGAGCCCCTGTATCTGGACGTGACGGCCGTGCTCAACGACGCCGGTCGTACCGGCATCCGGGTCATCGGCGGCCGCTATGGCTTGTCCTCCAAGGACACCACCCCCGCCGACATGTACTCCGTCTTCCAGCACCTGGCCAAGGGCGGCCACAACCACTTCACCGTGAGCATCGAGGACGACGTAACCCACCTGTCCATCGACAAGTGCGAGTTCGAGATGCCCCACGATCCCACCCAGGCTTCCGTGAAGTTCTGGGGCATCGGCTCCGACGGTCTGGTGGGTGCCTCCAAGAACACCTCCAAGATCATCGGCGACCACACCGACAAGTACGTCCAGGCCTATTTCCAGTACGACTCCAAGAAGTCCGGCGGCCTGACCATCAGCCACCTGCGCTTTGGCGACAAGCCCATCCGCTCCTCCTACTACGTGGGCGCTGCTGACTGCGTGGTCTGCGGCAACCCCGCCTACATTGGCAAGTACGACATGGTGCGGGACGTGAAGCCCGGCGGCATCTTCATGCTCAACTGCGACTGGGAAGGCAAAGAGCTGGAGGCCCGTCTGCCCGCCGATATCAAGCGGGCCATCGCCAAGAAGAAGATCAAGTTCTACACCTGCGATGCGGTGAACATCGCCCGCAGCATCGGTCTGAAGGGCCGTATCAACACCATCATCCAGTCCGCTTACTTCAAGCTGGCTGACCTGATCCCTGCCGACAAGGCCATCGAGTACATGAAGCAGGGCATCATCAACGACTATGGCACCAAGGGCCAGAACGTGGTGGACATGAACGTGGCCGCCGTCATGGCCGGCCAGACCGCCGCCAAGCAGGTGAAGGTCCCCGCCAGCTGGGCCAAGGCCAAGGACGAGGAGAAGCCCGAGCTGAAGCTCAACACCGTCAACGCCGAGCAGGACGCTTACGTGCGCAACATCCTCATCCCCACCAACAACCTGGAGGGCGACGCTCTGCCCGTCTCCGCCTTCCTGCCCTATGTCACCGGTAAGGTGCCCTCCGGCACTGCCGCCTTTGAGAAGCGCGGCATCGCCGTGGACATCCCCGTCTGGCATGCTGAGAACTGCACCCAGTGTAACTGGTGCTCCACTGTCTGCCCCCACGCCGTGGTGCGTCCCTTCGTGCTCAAGCCTGAGGACGCTGAGGGCCTGACCACCGTGGACAGCAAGACCAACCCTGGCAAGAAGTTCATGATCGCCGTCTCCGCTGAGGACTGTACCGGCTGCGGTTCCTGCGTGGAGATGTGCCCGGCCCACGGCAAAGCTCTGTCCATGGAGCGCGCCGCCGACCGGATGAAGAAGGATCAGGAGATCTTCGAGTACGCCAAGAAGGTGGGCGTGCAGAGAGGTTCCGGCAAGACCGTCAAGGAGTCTCAGTTCCTGCGGCCTTACCTGGAGTACTCCGGCGCCTGCCCCGGCTGCGGCGAGACGCCTTATGCCAAGCTGGTCACCCAGCTCTTCGGCGACCACGCCATCATCGCCAACGCCACCGGCTGCTCCTCCATCTGGGGCGCTTCCGTGCCCAGCATGCCCTACGTGGTGGATGAAAACGGCCGCGGTCCCGCTTGGGCCAACTCCCTGTTCGAGGACAACGCCGAGTTCGGCTACGGCATGTCCGTGAGTATGCGCACCCGCCGCAACGCCATCAAGACCGTGGTGGAGCGCCTGGCTAAGAACCCCGCCTTCGCCGGCACCGCCAAGGCTTGGCTGGAGAAGATGAACACCTCCGACTCTAACCACCTGGGTGAGGCCCTGGTGGAGCTGTGCAAGATCTATCCCGAGAACGAGGACGCCCAGTACCTCATCAAGAATTCCGACCTGCTGGGCAAGCCCTCCATGTGGATCTTCGGCGGCGACGGCTGGGCCTACGACATCGGCTACGGTGGCCTGGACCACATCCTGGCCTCCCGCGAGAACTTCAACGTTCTGGTCTTCGACACCGAAGTCTACTCCAATACCGGCGGTCAGTCCTCCAAGGCAACCCCCACCGGCGCGGTGGCACAGTTCGCTGCCGGCGGTAAGCCCACCGGCAAGAAGGATCTGGCACAGATCGCCATGACCAACGGCAACGTCTATGTGGCCCAGGTGGCCATCGGCGCCAACCCCGCCCAGACCCTGCGGGCCCTGCGGGAAGCTGAGAGCTATGACGGTCCCTCCCTCATCATCGCCTATGCCCCCTGCATCAACCACGGCCTGAAGGCTGGTATGAACCGCTCCATGCCGGAGATGAAGAAGGCAGTCCGGGCTGGTTACTGGAACCTGCTGCGGTTCGATCCCCGTCTGGCTGCCGAGGGCAAGAACCCCCTGCAGATCGACAGCGCAAAGCCCAACGAGGATTACCAGGCCTTCCTGAGAGGTGAGGTCCGCTATGCCTCCCTGAGCATGAAGAATCCCGATCATGCGGCTCAGCTCTTCGCCGAATCCGAGAAGAACGCCCTGAACCGTTATGACAGTCTGATCCAGAGACGCAACAGTCTGGAGCCGAAGGAGGGACTGGCGAAATGATTAACAACGTAAGAGAAAGAAACCCCATGCCGGAGCAGCCCCGTGAGGTCCGCTGCACCAACTTCAACGAAGTGGCACTGGGTTATACCGAGGCAGACGCCATCCGCGAGGCTATGCGCTGCCTGAACTGCCGCAAGAAGCCCTGCGTCCAGGGCTGCCCCATCCACCAGCAGATCCCCGAGTTCATCGCCCGGGTGGCGGAAGGTGACTTTGAGGGCGCCTATGACATCATCACCGTGCGCAGCACCATGCCCTCTATCTGCGGCCGTGTCTGCCCCCAGGAGCAGCAGTGCGAGAAGAACTGCGCCCACGCCCTGAAGGGCGAGGCCGTGGGTATCGGCCGTCTGGAGCGGTTCGTGGCCGACTGGCACGCCGCCCGTCATCCTGTGGAAGTGCCCCAGGTGGAGAAGAAGGGCAAGAAGGTGGCCGTCATCGGCTCCGGCCCTGCCGGCATCGCCTGCGCTGGCGACCTGGCTCTGCTGGGCTATGACGTGACCGTGTTTGAGAAGCTGGCTTACGCCGGCGGCATCCTCACCTACGGCATCCCCCGTTTCGTTCTGCCCGCAGAAGTGGTAGACCGGGAGATCGAGAAACTGAAGCTGGCCGGGGTGGAGATCGTCACCAGCAGCCCCGTGGACAAGGACAAGAGCGTGGATGACCTGTTCGCAGCCGGCTACGAGGCCGTGTTCGTGGGCAACGGTGCCGACGTGCCCCAGACCCCCGCTGGCCTGGACACCAGCCTGGAAGGGGTTTGGACCGCCAACGACTACCTCAAGCAGGTGAACATGAATCCCGACGGCCTGCCCGACAACATCAAGAACGCCAAGCGCGTGCTGGTGGTGGGCGGCGGCAACGTGGCCGTGGACGCAGTGCGCTGCGCCCGCCGTCTGGGTGCGGAGACCATCATGGTCTATCGTCGTACCATTAAGGAGGCTCCCGCTCGCCGGGACGAGATCGCTCACACCTTTGACGAGAACATCGAGATCCGTGAGCTGACCAATCCCGTGGAGTGCTACAGCATGAACGGGGTGCTCACCGGCGTGCGGTGTGAGAAGATGATGCTGGGTGATCCCGACGAGTCCGGCCGCCGCCGTCCCGTCAGCAGCGGTGAGTACTTCGACTTCCCCTGTGACAACCTGATCATCGCCACCGGTACCTCCTACAGCGAGGACGTGGTGGATACCACCAAGGGCATCGACAAGGACCAGTGGGGCGGTATCGCCGTAGACGAGAGCGGCAAGACCAGCCGTCCCGGCGTGTTCGCCGGCGGTGACGCCGTCACCGGCCCCCAGACCGTGGTCAAGGCCATGGGCGCGGGCAAGCTGGCTGCTGTGAGCATCGACGAGTACCTGTCCAAGAAGTAAAAAGAACCCAAGGGTTCCATCCATTTTCCATCCGCAGGGCCGGGGGATCGCACCGATTCCCCGGCCCTGTGGCATTTGTGTAAGGCCCCGGCGAGGAGAAACTGGCGGGGCCGGAGAGGAGAGCGGGTATGAAACGGATTTGTTTGGCATCCCTACTCCTGCTGTGCCTGCTGGCCGGGTGCGGGGGAGGGGAGGAACCCCAGGCAGAGAGGGCCCAGGAGCAACCTGTCCAGCAGACCCAATGGGAGAGCCGGGAGAATACGGCCGCCTTTGGGGGAATCCGGGGGTGCGCGGTGCTATACCAGCCGGAGGAGGACCGGTACCTGCTCTACGGGGAGGAGCTGTGCCGGCAGCAGGTTTCGCCCTGCTCCACCTTTAAGATTGTCTCCACCCTCATGGGGCTGCACAGCGGGGTGCTGGCCGGGCCGGAGAGCACCATGGACTACACAGGGGTGGTGTACCCGGTGGCGGCGTGGAATCACCAGCTCACCCTGGCCGAGGCTTTTTCCTCCTCCTGCGTGTGGTACTTCCGCCAGGTCATCGACCAGGTGGGCCAGGAGCAGACCGCCCAGGCGCTGGCGGCCCTGGACTATGGCAACCAGGACATCTCCCAGTGGGCGGGAGGCGGCCAGAACCAGAGCCCGGAGCTCAACGGGTTTTGGCTGGATTCCTCCCTGAAGATCTCCCCCCTGGAGCAAGTAGAGGTGGTCCGGGCCATTTTTGAGGGCCGCACCATGTACACCCAGGAGGAGGTGGCGGTCCTGCGGTCCCTGATGGGCCCCCAGGAGGACGGCCCCCGCCAGGTCTATGGCAAGACAGGCACGGGCTTTGGGGAGACCGGCTGGTTCGTGGGCTTTGCGAAGGAAGGCCAGAGACGGACCTATTTTGCCGTCTACCTCGCCGACGAGACCAAAACCATTTCCGGCCAGGACGCCAAGACCGTCGCCCTGGCCCTGCTGGACGAAACCGCCCCCTAACAAAAACAGCCTGCCGCACCCATCTGCGGCAGGCTGTTTTATGCTGGTTTTCAAGGGAGTTTCCTCCCTCAAAGAAGTCACGTTTTCAAAATATCACATTCCCCGGGGGCACGACTCGCCTGTTCCCTAAGGAGTCCTTCTCCCGCTGCCAGCCATCCAATTGGTGGGCGGCTGTCCCTGGGGCTGGCACTGAGAGGGCCGCAGGCCAGTCTACCAAAAAAGAACACCTATCCGCCCAGGATTCCCAAGTCCAGAGAAAAGGCTTTTAGGAAAGGGACCGCCTTTCCTAAGAGGGAGTCAGGGGGCTTGGCCCCTGGTGCTCTTTCTACTGTGTTCTCCAGAGAAAGCGGTCCCCCGCCGTGAGCGCGGCCCCTTAGGGCTTCTGGATGCCCAACTGGGCTTTCACCAATTCCAAAAAGTGCAGGATATCGGGGTCAGGCTCCAGGGTATAGAGGATGCCGTAGGGGATGGTGAAGTCCCAGTCCACCGGCAAGGTGGCCAGCAGGGGATGGACCTCCTGCCAGCAGTCTAGGGTCATCAGCGGCTGGCGGGTCTGCACACAGCGGTTGAAGACCTCCATGTCGTAGAACTGAGGGGTGTCCTCAATGGCGATGGCCGGGTGCTGGCGCACAAAGGCCCGGACCTGGTCTACCGTGGGGGAATCTCCCTCCTTGACCATCATCAGGGTGTAGCCGTACAGGTCCTCTATGGTGAGCTTCTCCTTTCGGGCCAAGGGATGGTCCCGGGGCACAGCCACGCAGTGGCGGTAGACCCCCAGGGGGAGAAAGTTGCACCGGTCCAGCCACTGGCGGGAGTCACAGGCTCCGATGAGAAAATCAAACTTTTCCCCCAGGGCGGCGATCTCCCCCAAGATCCCCTGGTGGTCGTCCTCAAAGGGGACGATGTGGAGCTTGAAGCCGGGGAACTGGGGGCTGACCTGGTACCACAGATCCATGAAGGGCTTGCAGGGGTTGAGGATGGAGGTGCCCACGCAGAAGGTGGTAGCCGAGGTCTCCTGGGCCAGCCGGGCCTCCTGCAGGGCCTTGTCCGCCGCGGCCAGCAGATCCTTGGTGTGGCGGTAGAGCACCTGCCCGGCATAGGTCAGGGTGACACCGTGGTTGGTGCGCTGAAAGAGGGTCAGATCCAGGTGTTTTTCCAGGGCGTTGATCTGCTTGAGCACCGCCGTGGAGGAGATGTACAGCTTGTCCGCGGCCCGGTTGAAGCTGCCGCAGTCCGCCACCTGGAGAAAGGTGGACAGTTGGGGATTAACCATAGGACATCTGCCTTTCCGGTAATAACTTTTGGTTGTTACCATGGTACAAGATCGGTCCTTCCCTGTCAAGGGGCCAGGGGGTACAATAGGGAACGAAAGAAAGGAGGCTGGTGGCAATGGCATCCATCATCGTCTATTACTCCCGGCGGGGAGAGAACTACGTCAGCGGGGCCATCCAAAACCTGGCCGTGGGCAACACCCAGGCGGTGGCCCAGCGGTTGGCCGCCCTGACCGGGGCGGCGCTGTTCCAGCTGGAGCCCTGCCAGTCCTATTCCGATCAATACGACCTGTGCATCCAGCAGGCCCAGGACGACCAGCGCCGGGACGCCCGGCCGGCCCTGAAACGCCTGCCGGAGAGCCTGGCTGACTACGACACCATTTACCTGGGCTATCCCAACTACTGGGGCACCATGCCCATGTGCGTGTTTACCTTCCTGGAGGCCTTTGACTTTACCGGCAAGACCATCTGCCCCTTCTGCACCCACGAGGGCAGCGGCCTGGGCCGCAGCGAAGGGGACATCCGCCGCCTGTGTCCCGGGGCCAAGGTGGCCAGGGGACTGGCCATCCACGGCAGCACCGTGTGCCGGGAGGAACGGGCTCTGGAAGCCTGGATCAAAGGAGGAATGTGAACCATGGACATCAAAACTCTGCAGGAAAACAGCCTCTTCCCCGTGGGGGAGGAGAACACCGCCTACGCCCCCTATTTTGACGGGGTGAGTTACCTGAACATGCTCAGTCTGGACCAAGTGATCGTAGGCAACGTGACCTTCACCCTCGGCTGCCGCAACCACTGGCACATCCACCAGGCCAGCCAGGGGGGCGGACAGATCCTGCTGGTCACCGCCGGGCGAGGGTACTATCAGGAGTGGGGCAAGCCCGCCCGGGAGCTTCACCCCGGGGACGTGGTAAACATCCCTCCCAACGTCAAGCACTGGCACGGGGCTGCCAAGGACAGCGCCTTCCAGCACCTGGCTATCGAGGTCCCCGGCCAGGACACCGGCAGCCAGTGGTTGGAGCCGGTGGACGAGGCCGCATACGACCAGCTCAAGTAAGGAGGACACCATGGACCGACCCTATCTCTTTTGCCACATGCTCACCTCCCTGGACGGGAAGATCATGGGCAACTACATGGACCTGCCCGCCTGTGAACCGGCCGGCGAGCTTTTCTACGACATCGCCTTTGGAGACGAGCCCTTTTACCGCCACCAGGGCTGGCTGTCCGGCCGGGTGACCACCGACGACAACTTCACCCACTACCGCACCCCCGACCTGGACCCCGCCGCGCCCCCGGTGCCCCCTGGGGATTTCATCGCCGGCAAGGCCCCCATGTACTACGTCTCGGTGGACCCCCGGGGGGTGCTGGGCTGGCAGGAGAACACCGTCACCTACGAGACCACCACTGCCCAGGTCATTGAGGTCCTCACCGGCCAGGCCAGCAACGCCTACAAAGCCTTTCTCCGGCAGAAAGGGATCTCCTACCTGCTGGCCGGGGAGGACAAGCTGGACTACGCCCTGCTGCTGGAAAAGCTCAAGGGGCTCTTCGGCATCCAGGTGCTCATGCTGGGGGGCGGGGGCGTGCTCAACTGGTCCTTCCTCCAGGCAGGGCTGTGCGACGAGGTGAGCATCGTCGTGGCCCCCGCCGCCGACGGCAACCCCACCACCCAGTCCCTCTTCCTGGCCAAGGAGGGGCTGAGTACCGACAAGGCCATTTCCTTTACCCTCCTTGGGGCCCAAGCAGCCGAAGGAAACGCCCTCTGGCTGCGCTATCGGGTGGACCCCCAGGAAACCAACCACGATACGGAGGGATAACCACATGGAATATATCACCTTAGCCAATGGCGTCCAGATGCCCATGCTGGGCTATGGCGTCTATCAAGTGGTCCCGGAGGCGTGCGAGCGCTGCGTGGCCCAGGCCATCGACGTGGGCTACCGGGCCATCGATACTGCCCAGGCGTATCATAATGAGGAGGGCGTGGGCCGGGCGGTCAAGGCCAGCGGCCTGCCCCGGGAGGACTTCTTCCTGACCACTAAGGTCTGGGTCTCCAACGGCGGCGAGGAAAAGGCAGCGGCCTCCATCGACGCCTCCCTGGAAAAGCTCCAGACCGACTATATCGACCTGCTGCTCATCCACCAGCCCTTCAACGATTACTACGGCACCTGGCGGGCCATGGAGGCGGCCTATCGGGCCGGCAAAGTCCGGGCCATCGGGGTGTCCAACTTCTTCCCCGACCGGCTGGTGGACCTGTGCCAGTTCGTGGCCATCCGGCCCATGGTCAACCAGGTGGAGACCCACGCCCTGTGCCAGCAGACCGCCGCCCACGCCATCATGGAAAAGTACGGGGTGGTCCACCAGTCCTGGGGCCCTTTTGCCGAGGGGAGAAAGGACTTTTTCCAAAATCCCATTCTGGTCGCCGTGGGGGCCAAGCACGGCAAGACCGTGGCTCAGGTGGCCCTGCGCTTTTTGCTGCAAAGCCAAGTGGTGGTCATCCCCAAGTCGGTCCACCGGGAGAGAATGGCTGAAAACCTCCAGGTCTTTGACTTCATCCTGGACGGGGAAGACATGGCGGCCATCCAGGCCCTGGACGAGAAGGAGAGCGCCTTCTTCTCCCACTACGACCCGGCCACCGTGGAGTTTATCACCAGCCTGGGCCGCTGAGGCCCATTGACGCCAGAAAGGAGATGCGTTATCATGGCAAAGGTCAGCGCAGGCCGGGACGAACTGGGCGCGTTTGCCCCTAAGTTTGCCCAGCTCAACGACGACGTACTGTTTGGAGAGGTATGGTCCCGCGAGGAGAAACTGTCTGCCCGGGACCGGTCCATCGTCACCGTCACGGCCCTCATGGCCGGGGGGATCTTGGACAGCTCCCTGCAGTTTCACATCCAGAACGCCAAAAACCACGGGGTCACCGCCGAGGAAATGGCGGAGATTTTGACCCACGCCGCCTTCTACGCCGGCTGGCCCAAAGCTTGGGCCGCCCTGCGCATGGCGAAAACCGTTTATACAGAAGGAGATCAGAACCATGCTCGGTAACTTCACCTATCACAATCCCACCCGCCTGCACTTCGGCCCCGAGTCCCTGAACCAGCTGGCCGGAGAACTGGCCAACTACGGCCCTCGCGTCCAGCTCATCTACGGCGGCGGCTCCATCAAGAAGAGCGGCCTGTATGAGCAGGTCATAGCCATCCTGAAGGAGGCGGGCAAGGAGATCTTTGAGGACCCCGGCGTCATGCCCAACCCCACCGTGGAAAAGCTCTATGAGGGCTGTCGCATCGCCAAGGAGAACAACGTGGACCTGCTGCTGGCCGTGGGCGGCGGCTCCTGCTGCGACTACGCCAAGGGAGTGGCTGTGTCCGCCTGGTGCGACGAGGACCCCTGGAAGAAGTACTACCTGCGCATGGAGGAGCCGGACAACCGCATCCTCCCTGTGGGCTGCGTGCTGACCATGGTGGGCACCGGCTCGGAGATGAACGGCGGTTCGGTGATCACCAACCACCAGGAGAAGCTGAAAATCGGCCACGTCTTTGGCCCTGAGGTCTACCCCAAGTTCTCCATCCTCAACCCCAACTACACCCTCACCCTGCCCAAGTACCAGATGGTGGCGGGAATTTACGACATCATGAACCACATCACCGAGCAGTACTTCTCCGACACGGACGACTGCACCTCGGACTATCTCATGGAGGGCCTCATGCGCTCCCTGATCCACAGCAGCCGCGCGGCCGTTCAGGACAGCCAGAACTACGAGGCCCGCAGCAACATCATGTGGATCGCCACCTGGGCCCTGAACACCCTGGTGGCCCAGGGCAAGACCACCGACTGGATGGTCCACATGATCGGCCAGTCCGTGGGGGCCTACACCGACGCCACCCACGGCATGACCCTCTCGGCGGTCTCCCTGCCCTATTACCGGCACATCCTGCCCTATGGGGTTCACCAGTTCAAGAAGTTCGCGGTAAACGTGTGGGGGATCAACCCGGCAGGCAAGAGCGACGAGGAAACCGCCCAGGCGGGCCTGGACGCCATGGAAGCCTGGATGAAGGAACTGGGCCTGGCCCTTACTCTGACCGAGCTGGGAGTCACCGAGGACATGCTCCCCGGCATCGTCCAGGGCACCTTCGTCATGAAGGGGGGTTACCACGTCCTGGACCAGCAGGAGATTTTGGACATCCTGAAGGCCAGCCTGTAACGGGGCCTGGCCAGACAGCCCACCCGCCAAGGGAAGAAAACAAGACCGGCACGGACCAATGGTGTCCGTGCCGGTTATTTTGTGGCGGGGGCGGCGGTGGGAAAGAGGAGGAGCAGGTCTAGCCCCATGGACTCGGAACAGCTGACCATGGCCCGCAGCTTTCTGACCTGGCTGAGCAAGCAGAAACCGTGAATCCCTCCCAACCCAACAAAGACCACCGGCGCCCTTCCGCGGGGCCCGGCGGTCTTTATGCGCTTTGTGGGGTGATCTCAAGAGCCCTCCCCCCGGTGGCCTTTGCTCTCGGCAAAGTCATAGGCGGCGTGGACCCAACCCAGGAGTTCTTCGTCCAGCTCCTGGGGGCTGGCCAGGGGGATGTGGTGGGTCCACCGGCCGGGGTAGGGCTCGGTGGCCACCGCCACCCGGGGGGAGTCCAGGCGGACGGGCAGGCCCAGGGTGAGCAGCACGGCGTGGGCGGCCTTGTCCTGGGCTCGGCGGGGCAGGGACAGGGCGGCAAAGCCGTACCGGCCCCGGAAGGTGATCTGGCTCTTTTGGACCTGGACGGCGATGCCGGGCAGCTCCTTCAGCAGCTGCTGGGTCACCGCCCGGCCCAGGGCCTCCTCCTGGGGCCGGCCGGCGAAAAAGGTCACCAGAGACAGGGCGAGGGTGTCGTCCATGGGATGCACCTCCTTGGGATTTTCTTTAGGATAGGCCCTTTTTCCTCCCTCGTCAAGAAGAAAGCCCCCTCCCCGGCGGGGGAGGGGATGTGTGGGTCAGGGATGGGGCTTGCCCCGGGCTTTGCACTGGCAAATGCCCTGGGTCATGGTGCCGATGGGGCAGAAGGAGCACCAGGTCCGGGGCCGGTAGAGGGCCATGACCACCAGGCCGATCACCAGGGAGGTGAGCATCACCCCGTAAAAACCATAGCTGAACTGGGTCACCCACTGGGGCACCGTCTCCACGGTGTAGGCCCAGCCCCAGGGGACGTAGAAGGTCCACAGGAGCTTCACTGCCTCCCGTAGGGAGGCCGCCCCGGCGGCCACCAGATAGGTCTGGTAGAGCATGACGAAGAACATGGCGAAGAAGAACACCAGAAAGCCGTAGCGGAAGCCCTTGTGGGCCATCCAACGGGGCGGAACCTTGTTCCGGGACCACTTGAGCTTTCCCCCCAGCACCGCAAAGAGCTGGCCCCGACCGCAGAGGTTGTTGCAAAAGAACTTGTTGCCTCCGAAGATAGAGAAGATCAGGGGTAGAAAGAGGTCCAGCAGACCCAGCCAGGCGAAGAGGATGTTGAAAAAGCCCAGGGCGAAGAAGAGGATGGACCACAGCCAGAGATAGTCGTACCAGTGTTTCTTGGCTTTCATGCGCTCACCTCCCGGGGCAGGATGGCGATGCAGTCGGCGGGGCAGACCTTGGCGCACTTCTTGCAGCCGATGCAGGCGGCCTCGTCCACCAGGGCGTAGCAGCCCCGGTAGATGTGGATGGCGTCCCGGGGACATTCCTTGGTGCAGGCCCCGCAGGAGACACAGCGGTGGCGGTCGGGTTGGGCGTAGCGTTTGGATGGCATAGGGTCCTCCTCCTGGTCTTGGGATGGGGCAGGCAGACAAAGCCCCCCGCCCTTTGGTCCATAGGATACCAGAGGACGGGGGGCCCGTATGTGATTGACTTACGTTATCCCGCCAGCTGCCGCAGCTTGTTCTTGTCGAGAATGGTGATCTTCCCCCGGCGCAGGGCCACGATGCCCTCCTGGGCGAAGTATTTCAGCACTTTGGTGACCACCTCCCGGGCGCTGCCGATGTACCGGGCCACCTCGTCGTGGGTCATGGGGATGACCTCTCCCTGGCGGGTGTATTCGTCCCAGAGGAAGATGGCCGTGCGCCGGTCCATGCCCATGAAGAGGATCTGCTGGATGGTCCACATGATGTCGGAGAAGCGCTCGCTGGCGGTTTTGTACAGGAAGAGCTCCACCTCGGGCTTTCGCTGGGTCAGGGGGGCCAGGGCATTGACGGGGAGGGTGAGGACTTGGGTGTCCTCCATGGCTTCGATGAGCACGTCAAAGACGATGGCATCCATCAGGCAGGAGGAGGAGAGCACACAGACCTCCCCGGCCTGGACCCGGTAGAGGGTGACCTCTCGTCCCTCCTCGGAGACGATGTAGGCCCGCAGCTGACCGGACAGGACCAGCATGATCCCCCGGCAGTCCTGGTCAGCCCGGTGGGTGATGGTCCCCTTGGGGATGTGGGCGTCCACGGCAGTGCGCCGGAAGAGGTCCTGCTCCTCCGGGGTCAGCTGGGGCCAGAAGGGCAGGGCGTCGGCCAGCAGGCCGTCAAGGTTGGTCTGGTTCATGAAAAAGCCTCCTTTTCACCGGAAAACCGGCGGTCAGCTCCGGGCCCGGAGCTGCCAGAAGGCCACGGCGCTGGCCGCGGCCACGTTCAGGGAGTCCACCCCGTGGGACATGGGGATGCACAGGGTGTAGGTACAGCGGGCGATGGTCTGCTGGGCCAGCCCGTCCCCCTCGGTGCCCAAAAAGATGGCCAGCCGGGGCTCGGCGGCGGCCTGGGGGTCGTCGATGGGCCGGGCGGTGTCACTGAGGGCCATAGCCGCTGTGGCAAAGCCCAGGCGGCCCAGCAGCTCTGGCCCCTGGGTGGGCCACTGGTCCGGGGGCAGGTCCACCCGGGCCCAGGGGATTTGAAAGACGGTGCCCATGCTCACCCGCACCGCCCGGCGGTTGAGGGGGTCGCAGCAGGTGGGGGAGAGGAGGACGGCATCCATGTGCAGTCCCGCCGCCGAGCGGAAGATGGCCCCCACGTTGGTGGTGTCCACGATGCCCTCTAGCACCGCCACCCGCCGGGCACCGGCGCAGACGGCCTCGGGGGTGTCCGGGGCGGGCCGGCGGAAGGCGCAGAGGATACCCCGGGTGAGGGGATAGCCGGTCAGGCCCGTGAGGACCTCCCGGCTGGCGGTGTAGACAGGCACGTCCCCGCACCGGGCGATGAGAGGGGCCCCCTGGCCGGTGAGGTGGCGCTCTTCCATGAGAAAGGCCGTAGGGGTCAGGCCGGCGTCCAGGGCCAGGGCGATCACTTTGGGGCTCTCGGCAATGAAGACTCCCGCCGCCGGGTCCCGCCGGCTGCGCAGCTGGGCCTCGGTGAGCCGGGCGAAGGGGGCCAGCTCCGGGGCCGCCAGATCGGAGATGTAGAGGATGTTAGCCATGGGCTCCCTCCTTCCCAAAGAATGAATGAGCTCATTATAGCACACCGCTTACCGCCCCGCAAGAGAAAGCCCCTGGAGGGGGCGGAGGGGCAGGAAAGGGCTGCGGCTCCCTGGCAGGAGAAAGGACCTTGCTCGACAGGCAGTGTTTTCCCCCTGAAAATGACCCAACCGGCCATAGCCGCCGAGGCGAAAACATGGTATGCTGGAGGCAGAACGTGAGAAGGAGGAACCACCCCATGGCATTGTGTGAGCAGATCCGCCGCCTGCGGCGGCAGCGGGGGCTGACTCAGGAGGAGGTGGCCCGGGCTCTGGGGGTTACGGCTCCCACGGTAAGCAAGTGGGAGCGGGGGACCACCCTGCCCGACCTAGGCCTGCTGGCCCCCCTGGCCCGTCTGCTGGGCACGGACGCAAACGGCCTGCTGGCCTTCCAGCAGGAGATGGACCGCCAGGCGCTAGCGGACTTTGCCGCCCGGCTGGTCCAGACGGCCGCGGCGGACGGGGTCCCGGCGGCGCTAGCCTTGGCCCGGACCCAGCGGCAGCAGTTTCCCCGCAGCGGCGCCCTGGCCCTGACTTTGGCACTGAACCTGGAGGGGCTGCTGGCCATGCAGGCCCAGGAGCCGGCGGCGGCGGACCAGGCCTGGCTGGAGGAGCTGTACCATCAGGCGGCGGACAGCCAGGACGAGGCGGTGGCCGCCCAAGCCAGGGCCATGCTCTTTGGCAAGGCCATGGCGTCACAGGAGTATGACCAGGCCCAGCAACTGCTGGATCGGCTGCCTGACCGCCCCCTGTACCACAAGGAGCAGATGGCGGCCCAGCTGGCGCTGGCCCGGCAGGACAATGCCCAGGCGGGGCGGCTGCTGGAGAGTCAGTTGCTGGAACAGGTGAGCGCCGTGCAGACCACCCTGCTCACCCTCATGGAGCTGGCCGCCCGGGAGGGACGGCAGGCGGACCTAGCCCACCTGGCCCAGCGGGCCCAGGCGGTGGGGGAGGACTTTCAGCTGTCGGCCTACACGGTCTGGGTGGTCCGCATGGAGCAGGCCTGCCTGACCAAAGACCGGGACCAGGGCCTGGCCGCTCTGGAGGGGCTGTTGGCGGCTCTGGAGGAACCCTGGCCCCAGGGGTCCTCGCCCTTCCGGCGGTATTTGGCCCGAGAGAGCCTGGACCTACACACCATGCGGGGAGGCATCCTGCGGGAGCTGGCCGACCCGGAAAACCAGGTCTACGACTTTCTCCGGGACGATCCCCGGTTCCAGGCTTTGGTGGGAAAGGGAACGTAGCCGCCGTCCAACAGCAACAATGCCCTGGAGGGGACACCTCCAGGGCATTGTGTATTGTGTAGGGAATGATTTGTAAAATGGAACGCATTTCACGATGCAGCAGAAGGATCTTGACCCTCCGGGGGCTTGTTGCGGATGGACCAGGCGCACAGGAGCAGGATGACCACATAGACCACACAGACCCCTATGGCCAAAGCACTCATTAGCTGCTGGCCGCTGTAGTAGGCGGTGAGGTAGGACCAGGAGAGTGCGTTGGGATCGCCCCACTGCAGGCCCAGCCAGATGGGCAGGCCAACGAAGCGCACCGCCAGGCCGAGGCCCTGGGCGGCGATGACCCACAGGCACAGCTGGCGGAAGGGCCTCTTCCAGGCCAAGAATAGAGCCAGCAGGGCTGGGAGAAAGAGCAGGAGGAAACTCAGTGTCATGGTGGATTTCTCCTTTCTTTTGGGAAACCAACAAAAGGGAGGAACCTGGAAAGGCGGGAATGCATGCCTTTCATTTGGTTATAGTGTACCAGGAAATGGCGGCTTTGTAAAGGAAATTTATAAAAAATGCCCCTGCGCAAAAACCGCGCCGCTGGTTTTCCAGCGGCGCGGTTTGCATGGGTCTGACTGCCTCAGCCCTGGGGGCTCAGCTGGGCGATGCCCTTCTGAATGCGGGCCAGGGTCTCCTCCTTGCCCAGAATCTGGCACAGCTCCACCGCCCCGCCGGGGGTGGTGGGTTTGCCGGAGACCGCCACCCGGACGGGCCACATGATCCGGCCGTTCTTCAGGCCGTTGGCCTCGGCCAGGCCGATCATGGCGTCGTGGATGGCCTCGAAGGACCACTCTGTCATGGCCTGGAAGACGGGGAGGACCAGCTGGAGGGCTTCCAGAGAGTTCTCCGGGTTGGTCTTCATCTTCTTGTGGCTGTACAGGTCGTTGGAATAGGCCGGCAGAGCGTCGAAGAAGTCCACCATGGGGGGGATCTCCGTGAGAGTGTTCAGCCGGGTCTGGACCAGGGGGGCCACCAGGGACAGGTCAATGGCTGGGTTGTGAATGGCCTGCTTCAGGTAGGGCTCCGCCACGGCCAGGAACTGGTCGGGGGAGAGGGCCTTAAGGTAGGCGCTGTTGAAATAATTCAGCTTCTCCAGGTCAAAAATAGCCGGGGACTTGGAGATGCCGGTGATGTCAAAGGCCTCCACCAGCTCGTCCAAGGTAAAGAACTCCCGCTCGGCCAGCTCGCCCTTGGGGGACCAGCCCAGCAGGGCCACGTAGTTGAGAATGGCTTCGGTGAGGTAGCCCTGGGCCCGCAGGTCCTCGTAGGAGGGGTCTCCGTGGCGCTTGGACATCTTGTGCTGGGCGTCCCGCATGACAGGGGAGCAGTGGATGTAGGTGGGGATGGGCCAGCCAAAGGCTTCGTAGAGCAGGTTGTACTTGGGGGAGGAGGAGAGATACTCACTACCCCGGACCACATGGGTGATGCCCATGAGATGGTCGTCCACTACGTTGGCGAAGTTGTAGGTGGGCAGGCCGTCCCGCTTTAAGAGGACCTGGTCATCCAGGGTGCTGTTTTCCACGGTGATCTCTCCGAACGAGGCGTCGGAGAAGGTGGTGGTCCCCTCGTGGGGGATCTTCTGGCGGATGACATAGGGCTTGCCAGCGGCCAGGTTGGCGGCCACCTCTTCCGGGGAGAGGGAGCGGCAGGGGTCCTCGGCCCGGTCAAAGGCGCCGCTGTCCTCCTCCGACTCGGCCTTTTCGCAGAAGCAGTAATAGGCGTGGCCCTTTTCCACCAGCAGCTGGGCGTACTTGCCATACAGGTCTCGACGCTGGGTCTGGATGTAGGGGCCCACCGGGCCGCCTACGTCGGGGCCCTCGTCGTGGGTCAGGCCGCACTCGTTCATGGTGCGGTAGATGAGCTCCGTGGCCCCCTCCACCTGCCGGGTCTGGTCGGTATCTTCCAGACGAAAGATGAAGGTGCCGCCTGCCTTGCGGGCGATGAGCCAAGTGTACAGAGCGGTGCGCAGGTTGCCCACGTGCATGTAGCCGGTGGGGGACGGGGCGAACCGAGTGCGGACGGAGCCGGTGGGAATCCGGGCCTCCAGCTGGTCATACCAGGTCATATCCATAAAGGGCCTCCCTATTGAATAATGTGAAAAGACGGAAATACGTCATATCGTTTGCCCATATTCTAAAATTCGCCGGGAGAATTGTCAAGGTTTATTGCTCCGATTCTTGCGCCCGGCGGGTTGTTGTGGTAAGATAAAGAGACGTGAAATTCGAGCCCTTGGGGCTTTTTCAGTACAATCAGCGGCCCAGCCCGCCCATGGAGGTACCTATGGAACAAGAGAAGAAAAAGATCATTTTCAGCGCCACCCAGCCCAGCGGCAAGATCACCCTGGGTAACTACCTGGGGGCACTGCGCAACTGGGTGGACCTGCAGGATGACTACAACGCCCTGTACTGCGTGGCGGACGAGCACGCCATCACCGTCCGCCAGGACCCCGCTGCTTTGCGCCGCCAGACCTTGGAACTGTTTGCCCAGTTCATCGCCTGCGGCCTGGACCCGGACAAGAGCATCATCTTCATCCAGTCCCACGTGCCCCAGCACGCGGAACTGGCCTGGACCCTCAACTGCTACACCATGTACGGGGAGCTCAGCCGCATGACCCAGTTTAAGGACAAGTCCGCGGCCCACGCCGACAACGTCAACGCCGGCCTGTTCACCTACCCCAGCCTCATGGCCGCTGACATCCTTCTCTACCAGACTGATCTGGTCCCCGTGGGAGAGGACCAGCGCCAGCACGTGGAACTCACCCGGAACATCGCCCAGCGCTTCAACGGCATCTACGGCGACGTGTTTACCATGCCCGAGGCCTACATCCCCAAAGTGGCCGCCCGGGTCATGTCCCTGAGCGAGCCGGAGAAGAAGATGAGCAAGTCCAGCCCCAACGAGAACTCCTACATCCTGGTTATGGACAAGCCCGAGGTCATCCTGCGCAAGTTCAAGCGGGCGGTCACCGACAGCGAAGGGGGCATCTACCGCTCTGCCGACAAGCCCGGTGTGTCCAACCTCATTGAGATCTACGCCGCCGTCACTGGAAAGACCCCCGAGGCTGTGGAGCAGGAGTTCGCCGGCCAGGGCTACGGCACCTTTAAGCCCGCCGTGGGCGAGGCCGTGGCCGAGACCCTGCGGCCCATCCGGGAGGAGACCGAGCGCCTGCTGGCCGACAAGGGGTATTTGGAGAGCCTGTACCGCCAGGGGGCGGAGAAGGCCGCCGCCCTGGCCAACCGTACCCTGCGCAAGGTCCACAAGAAGGTGGGCTTCGTCCCCCGGTGAGCACCATCCCCAAAGGAGGGAAAGAAACACAATGCGAATGGAACTGACGGCGATTGGATGGGTGGCAGCGGCCCTTGTGGTGGCCCTGTTGATCTCCTTCATCGCCACCCCGGTGGTTAAGTCCATCGCCCAGATGGTGGGCGCCATGGACGTGCCCAAGGACAACCGCCGGATGCACAACCACCCCATTCCCCGGATGGGTGGCTTGGCCATCTTTCTGGGCTTCCTGCTCAGCACCCTGATCTTCGTGCCCATGAGCACCCCCTTGCGGGGCATGCTGCTGGGCGGGGTGATCATCGTGATTCTGGGCATGTTCGACGACATCTACGCCCTGCCCGCTCTGCCCAAGCTGCTGGTGCAGATCGCGGCGGCCCTGGTGGCGGTCCTCCACGGCAACGTCATCGAGGTTTTGTCCAACCCCAACCTTTTCAGCGACAATCCCTACTGGATTCTGGGCTCGTTGTCCGTCCCCCTGTCGGTCATTTGGATCGTGGCCATCACCAACGCTGTCAACCTCATAGACGGCCTGGACGGCCTGGCGGTGGGGGTGGCCACCATCAGCTCCTTGACCATGCTGGTCATCGCCATGCTGGTCAGCGACAGCGTGGTGGCCCTGATGATGGCCGCTCTGGCCGGCGGGTGCATCGGCTTTATGCCCTACAACATGAACCCCGCCAAGATCTTTATGGGGGACACGGGCTCCACCTTCCTGGGCTTTGTGCTGGCCACGGTGTCCATCGAGGGCCTGTTCAAGTTTTACACCATCATCTCTTTTGCCGTGCCTTTCCTCATGCTGGGCCTGCCCCTGTTTGACACTTGCTTTGCCATTCTGCGGCGGCTGTCCAAGGGCCAGAGCCCCATGGCCCCCGACCGCAGCCACGTCCACCACCGGCTCATCGACATGGGCTTTAACCAGAAGCAGGCGGTGGCCATCCTCTATGTGGTCAGCGCCATCCTGGGCCTATCCGCGGTGGTACTCACCACCAGCGGCGCCCTGAAGGCCATCGTTCTGCTGTGCGCTCTGTGCCTGGCGGGGCTGATCGCCGGCAAACTCTTCCTGGTCCACAACGAGGGGCAGAGCGACGCGCCCAAGCAGGACCCATCCCAGACAACGAAGGAGGCAGAAGACCATGCCGCTGAAAGTGATGACGATCTTCGGGACCCGCCCGGAGGCGGTGAAGATGGCCCCTCTGGTCAAGGAGCTGGAGAGCCGAAGGGAGATTAAGAGCATCTGCTGCATCACCGCCCAACACCGGCAAATGCTGGACGATGTCCTCTCCCTGTTTGCCATCACCCCCCACTACGACCTTGACATCATGGAGGCCGGCCAGAGCCTGTACACCATCACCAGCAAGTGCCTGCTGGGGTTGGAGGAGGTTTTCTCCCGGGAAAAGCCCGACCTGGTCCTGGTCCACGGGGACACCTCCACCACCTTTGCCGGCGCCCTGGCGGCCTTTTACCAAAAGATCGCCGTGGGCCACGTGGAGGCCGGCCTGCGCACCGGCTACCGCTACTCCCCCTTCCCGGAGGAGATGAACCGCACCCTGGTGGGGGATCTGGCCCAGTACCATTTTTGCCCCACCCCCGCCAACCGGGCCAACCTGGAGGCGGAGGGCATCACCGAGGGCATCTTCCTCACGGGCAACACAGTCATTGACGCCCTGAAAACCACCGTCCGCGCTGACTACCGCTTCCGCACGGATCTGCTCAATACCCTGGACTACGCTGGGCGGAAGGTCATCCTGGTCACCTGCCACCGGCGGGAGAACTACGGCCAGCCCATGGAAAACATCATGAAGGCCCTGCGCCGCCTGGCCGAGGATTTCCCTGACACGGAGCTGGTCTACCCCGTCCACCTTTCTCCGGTGGTCCAGCAGGTGGCCCGGGCCCATCTGTCCGGCCATGAGCGCATCCACCTCATCGACCCTCTCACCCCCGATGAGATGCACAACCTTATGGCCCGGTCCTATTTCGTCATGACCGACTCCGGTGGGCTCCAGGAGGAGGCCCCCGCCTTGGGTCGGCCGGTGCTGGTCCTGCGCCGGGAGACCGAGCGCCCCGAGGCGGTCACCGCCGGCACCGTCCGCCTGGCGGGCACCGAGGAGGAGGCCATCTACGCTCAGGCTGCCCGTTTGCTCACCGAGCCAGCGGCCTACGAGGCCATGGCCAAGGCCGTCAACCCCTACGGGGACGGCTGCGCCTGCCGGCGGATCGTGGACGCCATCCTCTGGAAAGAGGGGCTGTCGGATCAGCCCCCAGAGGAGTTTTCCGTCTGACTATTGGCTGCCCATCTGGCGGCTGCCTGGAAAGGGGAGACCCCCATGGAGCAAAAAAACCGCACCTTTCTGGTCATCGCCATCGCCATCACGGTGCTGGCGGCGGTCTTTGTTAGCTTGGTCCTGCCGGCCCTCACTGGAAAGGCCCCGGAGGTCACCCTGCCCGATGTGAACCAGCAGACCAGCCAGGCGGGGGAAAACTTCCTGCCGGTGGAGGTCACACCGGAGACCGTCCAGGGGGTCATCGCCAGCCTGTCCCGGCCGGACAGCTACCGCCGCACCCTTACCGTCAGCCTCTTTTGGGAGGGGGGAGAGTCGGCGGAGGAAGTGGAGATCTGGGCCGACGGCGGCTGGGTGCGCACGGTGATGAGCACTGGTGGTGTGACCCAATACCGCCTGGTAGGGGACGGCAAGCTCCGGCTGTGGTACGCCGGAGACCAAACCTGGCAGGAGACCGACGCCAACGACACCAGTGCCGACCTGGCCCAGCGGGTGCCCACCTACGAGGATGTGTTGGATCTGCCGGTGGAGCAAATCACCGGCGCCGGCTACGAGGAGAAGAACGAGACCTATTGCGTCTTTGTGGAGGTGTCGGTCACCGATGAGGTGACCGACCGGTACTGGATCGACACAGACACGGGCCTGCTGGCCTGGGCAGAGACCTACGAGGGGGACCGAAAGGTCTATGAGATGGTTCAGACCCAGTTTGCCGCTCCCTTGGAGGAGGGCACGGTCTTCTCCCTGCCCGACGGCACCGTGGTCCATGAGAGTTCAGGGGTCTCCGTCCCGTAAAAACAGAAGGACCAGGGCCAGCAGGAGGACCAGATCAAAGTGGTCTCCCTCCCGCAGCAGCAGGAAGAGGATGAGCAGCAGCAGCAGGTCGCCGCTGTCCCACTTGTCCAGTCCTAGGCTGCCCAGCAGGCCGGACAGGCCCTTGCCGCCGGTGAGCTTGCCGCCCAACAGAGACGAGAATACAGTGTCAGATCCCGGGGAATATTCCTCCGGGATCTTTTCATAGGGGCCGGGCCCCGGTATGTACGCGTTATAAATGGAGCTCACCCTCTTTCCACAGCCGGTAGGCCTGGCGGGCCGCCCGGGACAGCCCCGCCAAGCGCCGGGCCCGGTCCAGCTTTTCCTGGCGGGCGGGGTTTAGATAGGGGCGCAGGGCGGAGAGCAGGGCGTCAGCCTGGGGATCGGTCCCTTCCCGCAGCAGGGAGACGAACTGCCCCAGCTGGCCCAGCTGGTCCGGGCTGAACAGGGGAGGGGGGACCGCTGGACCGGACTGCTCTAGTTCGCTGTCCTCCTGCCCCTGGGCCTGGTCATCCAGGCCCAGCTTGCTGGCCAGGGAGAGAATCTGTTCCATGGCCTGGGGATCGGCCAGGATGTTGCCCAGGGCTTCTTCCAGGTCCGCCATGGTCCCCCTCCTTTCTTATCCCTTGGTTTTGTCCCTGCCCAGGGCTTGGTCCAGCCCCGCCATGGCCTGGGCGGCCTGGGGGTCTTTTGCCAGCTCCTGTAGGACCCCGTTCAAGGCGGAGGGGTCCCCCTGTAGGGCGGACTTGGCTGCCTCCTGCAAGCGCTGGGTGTTTTTGCGCTGCAAGGACTGCAGCAGTTTCCGGGTCTCTGGATTGTTCAGCAGCTGGCGCACGGCCTTCTGGTCGGCCAGCAGCCGCTTGACCTGGGAGTCTGCCCCCAGGCTTTGGTTGAAATCTTCCATGGACAAAGGCTCCTTTCGGGGGTTGCTGGTCCAGTATATGCCTGGGAGAGGGACAATGTGCCTGGAAGAGGGAGAAAAAGAAAATTCCCTCTGGAAAAAGCCCGTCAAGTGTGCTATCATTTCCCCGTTGCCCAGCCTGTGAGGCTGGGGAATCCCTGACAGACAAATTAGGAGGAAACGACACATGCTCATGGCCATCGACGTGGGGAACACCAACATGGTGTTCGGCCTTTTGGAGGGGGACAAGCTCATCGGCAGCTTCCGCCTGATGACAGACGCCAACCGGACTTCCGACGAGATCGGGCTGACGGTCTGCGAATACTTCCGCCGGTTCAATCTGACCACCGACCAGGTCTGTGACATCATCATCGCCTCGGTGGTGCCCCAGGTGATGTACACCCTCACCAGCGCCATGGTCAAGTATTTCGGCAAAAAGCCCCTCATCATTGATGAGGACATCGAGCCGGGCATTCACTACGAGGGGGAGGACCATCTGGGCGCTGATCGGGCGGTCTCCTGCGTGGCGGCCATGGAGAAATACGGCCGGCCCCTGGTGGTGCTGGACTTTGGCACTGCTACCACTGTGGATGCCCTGGACCAAGAGGGGACCTACCTTGGCGGCTGCATCTTGGCCGGCATCCGGGTGTCCACCGATGCCCTGTTCCACCAGGCGGCCATGCTGCCCCGCATTGAGCTGGTCAGCCCCCCGTCGGTGCTGGGCCAGACCACGATCACCCAGATCCAGGCTGGGTCGGTGATGGGCTACATCGGGGCCATCGAGTACCTCATTCGCCGGACCAAGAAGGAGATGGGCTACGGCGAGGACGTGAAGGTGGTGGCCACCGGCGGCCTGGCACGGCTGATTGCCGACAACACCGACCTGATCGACGTGGTGGACAGCCAACTTATTGTGGACGGGCTGCGCATCATTTACCAGCGATACAAGCAAACCCAGGGGGCCCAGTGACCTCCTGAGAGACACGGGCGGCCCGAAGGGGGCCGCCCGTGTTTTTTCGCTCCCGCCGGTCTGGGGGGTCTTCAGCGGCCGGTGTCCATGGACTCGCAGCAGCGGTAGTCGGTGTCAATGTTGTGAGCA
The DNA here is from genome assembly GCA_004554585.1 of Clostridiales bacterium. Taxonomy (GTDB): domain Bacteria; phylum Bacillota; class Clostridia; order Oscillospirales; family Oscillospiraceae; genus Evtepia. The sequence goes on from SFLH01000002.1 coordinate 289,010, forward strand.
AGGAACCGGGCGGTGAATTTTCTGGGGGAGCAGAGAGGCAGAGGTTCCCCCTCTACGGTGTTCAAAGCGTCCGGAACCACAAACTTGATGCACTTGACCTGTACATCCCGGCACACGGGGGCGCTGTGGGCGGGAATGACCATAGTTTTCATGCCCCGCTGGTGCTCCATGCCGTCCTCATCGGTCTCGGTGAGAATGGCGGCCAGGGCCACCCGGGTCTCCGGGCAGACGTTCTTGAGGGTCACGTCCAGCTGGAGAATACGCCCCAAGGACTCCAGATAGACCTCGCCCATATCCACCACCACGGCGTCCTGGCAGCCTTCCACGGTGAACTCCACCGGTTCGGGGCAGGCTTCGGGGTAGGTGACCACATCACAGGAGACCTCTACCGTGGGATCGGGGAAGAGGACCAGGTTGCCCTCTTTGTCCGTGTAGGAGATGGATTCGTTGACCGGCTTTTCCCCAGCGGCCAGGCCCACGTGGCGCACAAAGAAGTCCACCTGGGCGCTCTCGCTGCCCGTTACCCCCAGGGAAGGGATCTTCCAGCGCAGGGAGGTGGGGGAGAGCTGGACGGCGGTGCCCTTGGTGGGCTGGGAGAGGCTGATGATCTCAAAGTCGGCGTTGACCACGTCTTCGATGACCACTTCCGTGGCCCCGGGTTTGGAGAGGTTGGCCGCCAGCTGGGCAAACAGGTCCTCCAGGTCCTCGGCGTTGGGGGTCACCGATACGTGGGTGGCGGCAGGCGGGGTGGCCCATTGGTTGAGGGTACTCACATCCAGGCCGTCCGACCCCACCAGGCCGATGCAGTAGATGATGATGCCCTTGTCCTTGGCCGCCTGGGCCAGGGGGGCCGGGGGCAGGCCGGTGGTGGTGTTGCCGTCGGTGAAGAGAACGATGACCTTGGCGCTGCCGCTGGCGGTGTCCAGCAGGTCGGTTGCCTTCTGGAAGGCGTCGCCGTGGTTGGTGCTCCCTCCGGCGGTCAGGGCATCCACGGCGGCCTTGAGGGCGTCTACGGAGGTGCTCAGCGGCGCGTCCACCCGGGCACTGTTGGCGAAGCTGACCACCCCAATGCGGCTGCCCGAGCCGATCTGGCCGTCGGCGGCGCCGTCGGTGGACTCGGCCAGGATGTCGATGAAGGTCTTTGCCCCCAATTTCATGCTGGTCAGGGGCGTGCCGGCCATGCTGCCGGAGCGGTCCAGGACCAGGGCGATGTCCGTGGGGCTGGCGATGATGTTGGGCGCGGCGGTGAGGGCCAGGGTCACCTGCAGGGACCCATCGCAGTCTACCCGCCGGACGTTGACGGTTTTGTTGGCATTTGTCACACCCATAGTGTTTCCTCCTTCGGGGAAATATCCCGGGATATCCTATGCGGGCAGGGGGTCCGTGGTCAAAAATCGGCGAGCTTTGGCGAGGAGAAAAGCGGGGATAGCAGTTGACAATCTCTCAAGGAAGACGTACAATAATGTCGAATGTTTGCCCTGTACTTTGGCGCGGGCGCGAATATGATATCAATGGAGGTAAGGACATGAAGTTTTCCAGCAAAGTCAAAAAGTGCGGTCTGTCCCCCATGCGGAAGTTCCACCCCTACGCGGTGGCCGCAGAGGCCAAGGGCCGCAAGATCTATCACCTGAACATCGGCCAGCCCGATGTGGAGACCCCCCCGCAGTTTTTCGAGGCTGTGCGTGAGTTCAGCCAGTCTGTTCTGGAGTACGCTCCCTCTCCTGGTATGCCTGAGCTGATCGACGCCATCCAGAAATACTACGACAACCTGAACATGCATTTCGAGAAGGACGAGATCCTCATCACCACCGGCGGTTCTGAGGCCCTGTCCATCATCTTCCAGTGCATCCTGGACGACGGCGACGAGGTGCTCATCCCCGAGCCCTTCTACCCCAACTATGCCACCATGGTCAACACCACCGGCGCCAGCATCCACCCCATCCCCACTTCTCCCCACGAGGGTTACCGCTATGCAGACCGGGCTAAGATCGAGGCTGAGATCAACGAGCACACCCGCGCCATCGTCTGCACCAACCCCGGCAACCCCACCGGCGTGGTTCTGACCCCCGAGGAGCAGCGCCTGATGTGTGACATCGCCAAGGAGCACAACCTGTTCATCATCGGCGATGAGGCCTATCGTGAGTTCGTCTATGCCGGCGAGCCCCTGCAGTCCTTCGGTGAATATGCTGACGCTGCCGAGAACGTCATCGTCATCGACACCGTTTCCAAGCGCTTCTCCGCCTGCGGCGCTCGTGTGGGCGCCATCCTCAGCCGCAACCACGAGCTGCTGGCCGAGGCCATGAAGTACTGCCAGGCTCGTCTGTCCGTGGCTACCCTGGACCAGGTGGCTTCCGCCGCTCTGTACAATGTGGGCCCCGAGTACTTTGCTGCCGTCCGTGACGAGTACAAGCGTCGCCGTGACACCGTGGTGGCCAAGCTGGCCGAGATCCCCGGCGTGGTGTGCGAATGCCCCAAGGGTGCCTTCTATCTGATGGCTGCCCTGCCCGTGGACGACGCCGACAAGTTCCAGCAGTGGCTGCTGGAGGAGTTCGAGGACAACGGCGACACCGTTATGTTTGCCCCCGGCGAGCCCTTCTACGGCACCCCCGGCAAGGGCAAGAACGAGATCCGCATCGCTTACGTGCTCAAGCAGGCCGACCTGGAGCGTGCCATGGACCTGCTGGCCAAGGGCATCAAGGCCTACAACGAGAAGAAGTAAGATCTCCTTCCCACCCCATGATATCCCATAGAAAACGCCCTGTGACCCAATGGGTCACAGGGCGTTTTTCTCTTGCGGGGGAGAGGAACTGGCCGGGGATTACCAGAGCCCCAGCAGGTGCTGGATGATCAGGCTGGTGACAGTGATGCCGGCCCAGCAGCTGGCACCCAGCAGCAGGGGGGCGCCGCCGGTTTTGATCAGCTTGACGATGTCGGTGTTCAGGCCGATGGCCGCCATGGCCAGGACGATGAAGAATTTGCTCAAGGTTTTGATGGGGGAGAACACCCCGGCATCCACCCCCATGGACACGGCGATGGTGGTGATGAGGCTGGCGGCGATAAAGTAGAGGATGAAGAAGGGGAAGATGGACTTGAAGCTCACACTGCCCCCCTCTCCCTGGCCGGTCTGCTTGGCCTTGCGGGTCTGAAGGAAGGCCAGCACCAGGGTGATGGGGATGATGGCCAAGGTCCGGGTGAGCTTGACGGTGACCGCCTTGTCCAGGGTGGCCGTGCCCAGGCCCCACATGCTGTCCCAGGTGGAGGCGGCGGCAGTGACCGAGGAGGTGTCGTTGACGGCGGTGCCGGCAAAGATGCCAAAGGCCTCCCCAGAGGTGGTGCTGAAGCCGATGAGGTTGCCCAGGATGGGGAAGAGAATGGCCGCCAGGACGTTGAAGAAGAAGATGACCGAGATGGACTGGGCCACCTCCTCGTCGTCGGCGTTGATGACCGGGGCGGTGGCGGCGATGGCCGAGCCGCCGCAGATGGAAGAGCCCACGCCGATGAGGGTGGCGATCTTAGAGGGCATCTTCAAAGCCTTGGAGAGAAAGAAAGCGATGAGGAGAGACACGGCAATGGTGCACACGATGATGGGCAGGGACTGCTTGCCCGTTTGGAGCACCACCGTCAAGTCCAGGCCGAAACCCAGCAGGATGACCGCCCATTGGAGAATTTTTTTGGAGGTGAACTTGATGCCCGGGGCCATCCGTCCCTGGTCCTTCAGGAAGATGGCGATGATCATGCCGAGAAGGATGGCGATGACTGCCCCGCCCACAATGGGAAAGAGGTTGCCCAGGATCCAGGAGGGGACGGCCACGGCCAGACAAAGCAACAGGCCCCTGCCGTTGGTGGTTAGAAAGCGCATAGATGATCTCTCCCTTTTCTTTTTTATGGAATGGGTTTGTGGAGGCGTACGTTTCGTCCCTTGCACTCCAGCAAACCTGCCTGGCGCAGCTTGCTCAGCTCGGCGGACATGGCGCTGCGGTCCACCCCCAGATAATCGGCCAGGGTCTGCCGGTCATAGGGGAGGGTGAAGGCGGAGCTGCCCGCCAGGCGGGCCTGCTCCATCAAGTAGGCCATGAGCTTTTCCTTGGTGGTGCGCTTGGACAGCAAGGCGAGCTTTCGGGTCAGCATCAGGTTTTTCTGGGCGACGATCTTCAGCAGGTTGGCGGCCAGGCGCTGGTGAAAGATGCAGGCGTCGCTGCAGGTGTGGATCACCCGCTGGCAGTCCAGCAGCAGCACCTGGCTGTCCTGGGCGGCCTCCACGCTCACAGGAAGGGCCTCCACACCGGCACTGGCAAAGGCCTCGCCAAAGAGCTCCGGTGGCTGGATCGTGGCCAGAATGTTCCGCTTGCCGTAGTAGTCCTCCTGGATGACATGCACCCCGCCGGTCAGGACCAGTCCTACCCAACGGGCGGGCTCCCCGGCGCGGAAGATCAGCTCACCCCGCTGGGCCTTCAGGGTCCTGCTCCCTAGGCAGGGGAGCATTTGGTCCAGGTCCTGACGCCCCATCCCCTGAAAAAGGGGGGACTGACACAAAAGATCCATGGATTCTCTCATACGTTCTCCTTGTGTTGGAATTCCAACAGACAATTCGTGCTTATCCTACTAAACTGGCGATACTATGTCAAGAAAAATTTTGGAGGTTGACAAATTATGGCAAACATGGAAAGAAAGATTATCCGCATTGACGCCGACCGCTGCGACGGCTGCGGCCTGTGTGCCCAGGCCTGCCACGAGGGCGCCATTGCTATGGTGGACGGCAAGGCTAAACTGGTCCGGGAGGATCACTGCGACGGCCTGGGGGACTGTCTGCCCGCCTGTCCCACGGGGGCCATCACCTTTGAGGTGCGCCAGGCGCCGGCTTACGATCCGGCTGCGGTGGCCCGCACTCAAGCGGCCCAGGCCATCCCCGCCTCCTGTGCCTGCCCCGGCAGCCAGGCCCGCACCCTGTCCCAGTCGGTGGCCCCCTGTGCCATGCCGGCCTCCGCCCCGGCGGCCAGCTGTCTGGCCCAGTGGCCGGTGCAGATCAAGCTGGCCCCCCTCCGGGCCCCCTACTTTGACGGGGCGCACCTGCTCATCGCCGCCGACTGCACAGCCTATGCTTACGGGGCCTTCCACCGGGACTTCATGGCCGGCCGGGTGACCCTCATCGGCTGCCCCAAGCTGGACGAGGGAGACTATCGGGACAAACTCACCCAGCTCCTGCTGGCCAATGACATCCGCAGCGTTACCGTGGTGCGGATGGAGGTCCCCTGCTGCGGGGGCATCCAGCGGGCGGTCCAGCAGGCGGTGGCTGGGAGCGAGAAGGCCATCCCCTTGCAGGTGGTTGTCCTCTCCGCCGACGGACGTATTTTACAGGGGCGATGAATCCGTCCATAGGCCCGGTGGCAGACAGGGGGCATAGACTGCGCCAGGCGGGGAGAAGCCACGCCCCTTCTGGGAGGCCCGCCAGGCGGGGAACAGAGCGAGAGGGCCGCTCCCGTGGGGGTCTGCTTTCTCCAGAGAAAGCCGGCCCCCCGCGCGGGCATTGCCCCCTTTTGGGAAGGGCCTTCCCGGAACAGGCGTCCCGGCTCCGCCTCTTCTCGGTGTTCCGACACGGGGGGACAAACTTCCCCGCCTGCCGCACAAACCTTGACAGAACCTTGACAATTTGCATGTGGATTATTTGCACAAAGAACTACTTTGGCCATCGTTTTCTTTTTGCATCCCCGGCAGGATAGAAGGATTCCCGGCCATTTGCTGCAGGAACTTTGGGTAGAACTTTCATTTACAAAAGTGGACCGCGGATGGTACGATTAGCATGTCAGACAACTACGCTGGGCCGTGTGCAGCATGGCCCATTTTCTGAACATATGGAAACGACCAGCGGCATGGCAGAAACGGCAGGCCATTTGCTTCTGGGAGAAGGAGGAGTTACCGTGGCAAGAACCTGCAAAACAATGGACGGCAACACCGCAGCGGCACACGTGGCCTACGCGTTTACGGAAGTTGCGGCAATCTATCCCATCACCCCATCCTCTGTGATGGCGGAACTGTCGGACAAGTGGTCTGCCGAGGGGCGCAAGAACATGTTCGGCCAGCCGGTAAAGGTCTCGGTGATGCAGTCCGAGGGCGGCGCTGCCGGCGCGGTCCACGGCTCCCTGACTGCCGGGGCCCTGACCACCACCTTTACCGCCTCCCAGGGCCTGCTGCTGATGATCCCCAACATGTATAAGATCGCCGGCAGCCTGCTGCCCGGGGTGACCCACGTCTCCGCCCGGGCTCTGGCCACCCACGCCCTGTCCATCTTCGGCGACCACAGCGACGTCATGTCCTGCCGCTCCACGGGCTACGCCATGCTCTGCAGCAACAACCCCCAGGAGGTCATGGACCTGGGCGCCGTGGCCCACCTGGCTGCCATCGGCGGCCGCGTGCCCTTCCTGCACTTCTTCGATGGCTTCCGCACCTCCCACGAGATCAAAAAGGTGGAGGTCTGGGACTATGAGGAGCTCAAGTCCATGGTGGACATGGACGCCCTGAACGCCTTCCGCGCCCGGGCTCTGAACCCCGAGCACCCCGTCCTGCGCGGCTCGGCCCAGAACCCCGACATCTTCTTCCAGGTCAATGAGACCCGCAACCAGTACTACGACGCTCTGCCCGCCGTGGTGGAGGAGTACATGGCCAAGGTCAACCAGCGCCTGGGTACCAACTACCAGCTCTTCAACTACTACGGCGCCCCCGACGCCGAGACCGTCATGGTGGCCATGGGCTCCATGTGCGACGCGGCGGAGGAAGTGGTGGACTACCTCAATGCCAAGGGGGAGAAGGTGGGCCTGGTGAAGGTCCGTCTCTACCGCCCCTTTGCCACCGACCGCTTCGTGGCCGCCCTGCCCGCCACCGCCAAGAACATCGTGGTCATGGACCGCTGTAAGGAGCCCTCCGCCATCGGCGAGCCCCTCTACCTGGATGTGGTGGCTGCCCTGGCCGGCACTCCCTTCGCCGGGGCCAAGATCATCGGCGGCCGGTACGGCCTGGGGTCTAAGGACACCACCCCCGGCGGCATCCTCTCCGCCTTCCGCAACGGCCAGAGCGATGACCCCGTGCGCAGCTTCACCATCAACATCACCGACGACGTCACCCACCGCTCCCTGCCTGTGGTGGAGGAGCCCGACGTGGCCGATGCCGACACCATCGCCTGCAAGTTCTGGGGCCTGGGCGGCGACGGCACCGTGGGCGCCAACAAAAACTCCATCAAGATCATCGGCGACAACACCGACATGCAGGTCCAGGCCTATTTCCAGTACGACTCCAAGAAGTCCGGCGGCGTGACCATCAGCCACCTGCGTTTCGGCAAGAACCAGATCAAGGCATCCTACTACGTCACCAAGGCCGACTTTGTGGCCTGCCACCTGGCCTCCTACGTGGAGAAGTTCGACATCGTCCAGGACATCAAGCCCGGCGGCACCTTCCTGCTCAACTGTCCCTGGAACCTCCAGGAGCTGGAGGAGCACCTGCCCGCCGCCGCCAAGCGCTACTTGGCCCAGAACAACATCCGGGTCTTCGTGTGTGACGCCACCCACAAGGCCATTGAGCTGGGCATGGGCAACCGCTCCAACACCATCCTCCAGGCTGCCTTCTTCAAGCTGGCCAAGGTCATCCCCGTGGACGAGGCCGTCCAGCACATGAAGGACGCCATCGTCAAGAGCTACGGCCACAAGGGCATGGACGTCATCATGAACAACTACAACGCCGTGGACGCCGGCATCGAGGGAGTCCAGGAGATCCCCGTCCCCATGGGCTGGGCCGACGTCCAGGACGAGCCCGCTGCCGTCCAGGTGAAGACCGACCGGGCCGAGCTTGCCCAGTACGTCCAGGACGTGATGATCCCCGCCAACGCCATGCGCGGCGACGCCATCCCCGTCTCCAAGCTCATGGCTGGGGCCGACGGCACCCTGCCTCAGGGCACCGCCGCCTTTGAGAAGCGGGGCATCGCCGTCAAGGTGCCCGCCTGGAACCAGGACAACTGCATCCAGTGCAACATCTGCTCCTATGTCTGTCCTCACGCCTGCATCCGGCCCATGGTCATGGACGCCGACGAGGTGGTGAACGCCCCCCGCGGCACCAAGATGCACGACATGCGGGGCAAGGGCTGCGAGATTTACGCCTACACCATGACCGTGTCCGTGCTGGACTGCACCGGCTGCGGCTCCTGCGTGGAGGCCTGCCCGGCCAAGACCAAGGCTCTGACCATGGAGCCCCTGGAGACCCAGCTGGACGAGCAGGTGGTCTTCGACTACGGCCTGGAGCACGTGAGCGAGAAGTCCCTCCCCTTCGCCAAGGAGACGGTGAAGGGCAGCCAGTTCCAGCAGCCTCTCTTCGAGTTCTCCGGGGCCTGCGCCGGCTGCGGCGAGACCCCTTACGTCAAGCTGGTCACCCAGCTCTTCGGCGACCGGATGTACATCGCCAACGCCACCGGCTGCTCCTCCATCTGGGGCGGCTCCGCCCCCTCCACCCCCTACACGGTGAACAAGCAGGGCAGAGGTCCCGCCTGGGAAAACTCTCTCTTTGAGGACGGCGCCGAGTTCGGCTACGGCATGAACCTGGCCGTGGGCGCCCGCCAGACCGCTGCGGCGGACCTGGCCCGGGCCATCGCCCAGGACGAGGCCACCCCCGCCGCCGTCACCCTCTGCGCCCAGAAGTGGCTCAACCACCGCCGGGAGACCGAGGGCTCCCGCACCACTGGCCAGGCCCTCACCGCCGCCCTGGCCAAGGCCATCGCCGAGGGCGCGGCCAACGCCGCCGACCTGCAGGCCCTCTACGACATGCGGGACATGTTTGGCCAGAAGTCCGTCTGGGCCTTCGGCGGCGACGGCTGGGCCTATGACATCGGCTACGGCGGCGTGGACCACGTGCTGGCCTCCGGCGAGAACATCAACATCCTCGTGCTGGACACCGAGGTCTATTCCAACACCGGCGGCCAGGCCTCCAAGGCCACCAACACCGGCGCCGTGGCCCAGTTTGCCGCCGCGGGCAAGTCCGTGCAGAAGAAGGACCTGGCGGCCATCGCCATGCAGTACGGCAACGTGTACGTGGCCCAGGTGGCCATGGGCGCCGACTACAGCCAGACCCTCCGGGCCCTGCTGGAGGCCGAGTCCTACCCCGGCACCTCCATCGTCATCGCCTATGCCCCCTGCATCAGCCACGGCATCAAGATGGGCATGAACAACACCATGCTGGAGATGAGCGCCGCCGTCCAGGCCGGCTACTGGCACCTCTTCCGCTATGACCCCCGCCGCCTGGAAAAGGGCCGCAACCCCTTCCAGCTGGACTCCCCGGCCCCCATCATGGACTACCAGGAGTTCCTCACCGGCGAGGTGCGCTACTCCTCCTTGCAGCTGACCTTCCCCGACCGGGCCAAGGAGCTCTTCGCCCGGGCCGAGAAGCAGGCCCAGGAGAAGTACCAGCGCCTGGTGGACCTCAGCCGTCCCTGGGAGCACAAGGACGCCTGACCCCTTCCCCAAGTATTCACATCCTAAATAATCCAGGAAGACCGGCAGCAGCCAGAGGGCGCTGCCGGTTTTTCTGCGCTTTGCCTGGCTGGACGGGGCGGAAAGAGGGTCCCCCTTTTTGGGCAAGGGGATTTCCACGCGGCTCCTTGAAAATAGTGGCGGAAGGAGAAAAAGTATGGTATAATGACGCAAACAATCTCGGTGGCCAGCGGCCATAGGCCCCTCGGCCTGGGGCCGCGCACCGCCGGGAGCTCGGAAGTCCTGACAATATCGTTTACGCCACCACAAACGAAAGCGGAGAAGTGGTGAAAGATGGCGCAAATGCCAACAACTACAACATCAAGTGGGACGGCAGCACGC